>DASXVN010000053.1:0-117910 GCA_036504235.1 Armatimonadota bacterium
ACGTCCCCCGCCGTCGCTAACCATGCGTTTCTCGGCGGGGGACGTAGCCCCCGCCCTACAGCGGCCAGGACCTCTGAGCGGCTCGCCGGGGTGCAAGGAGGATAATCGCGCGCGGGCGGTGAATGTACCTCCAGAGACGCAGCGAGAAGAGAAAGGGTGGGAAAGCAGATGGGCGCGGTCGCGAGCCTGGCCCAATGTATAGAACTGCAAGTGCCCGATCGGCTCCCCGTCTTCTGCCACTCGGAGCGGTTCGACGCCGCCTACTGCAACCTTCCCTACTCTCGCTATGCCACCGAGACCAAGGCCCTGGTGGACTGCCAGGTCCACGCGATTGAGCGTTTTGACTGGGACTGGTCCTGGGTGCACCTGGACGACACGATTGAGCTGGAGTCGTACGGGATCACCACCACCGACGACCCGACCGAGCCCCGACGGGTGCTGCAGCCGCTGTCCTTCAATGGCGCCACCCTCAACTCCCTGAAACCCGACCTGGTCCTGCGCGGCGAGCGCATTGGCGTCCTGATGGGCGCGCTGACCAGTCTGCGGGCCGCCTTCGGCGATACGCGCTGCATCTGCGGCCGGCTCTCCGGGCCCTACACCCTGCTCTGCCTGCTGTTCGGGCCGGACGCTATCCAGCAGGCCCTGCAGCGCAATTCCTCGCTGCTGCGGGAGGCGCTGGATCTGGCGGCGGAGATGAGCATCATTCTGGCCGAGGCCCAGGCCGCCGCCGGCGCGCATGCCGTGTGGGTGGATGACCGGCTGGCCTGCTCCGACCTGGTCGATCCGACCGTGTACCGGCGCGTGATTTTGCCTTCCACCCAGCGTCTGCTCAACGATCTGCGCGCCGCCGAGGTCTGGGGGATGTATCACACCGCCGAGAACAACCTGGAGGCGTTGCGGGTGCATGCCGAGGCCGCGCCGGACGTGCTCAGCGTGGGCTCCATGCTTTCCCTGCCCCAGGCGCACGGGGCCGTGGGGCATCAGGTGGCGCTGATGGGCAACCTCGACCCGATCCTGCTCCTGACCAAGGCCTGGCCCTCGCAGCTAGCCGCCTACGTGGACAATCTGGTCCGCTACATGAAGACCGGCGGCATGATCCTGTCCACCTCCGGCCCCCTCCCGGTAGAGGCTCGCGGCCCCAATCTGCATACCATGGTGGACACGGCGCGGAAGATCTGGGATATCGTCGTGGGCCGGTAGAACGGCTCCTCACCCCCCTGCCCCCTCTCCCTGCGGGCGAGGGGGAGTAAGGGCAACAGCTCGGTCGTTCTCCCCTCTCCTGCGGGCGCTCGTCGGCGAGCGCCACGGAGAGGGGCCGGGGGTGAGGCCCGGCAGCCACCGACCCTCTAGTACCCCCCGTACTTCCGTCCAGCCTCCACCATCGCGAAAATGTTCTCGTCCGGCGTCCAGTAGGGCGTCTGGTCTCCTACCCCTAGGATGAAGCCCCCGCCCGCCTTGGCGTCGTTCATGCAGCGCTGCACGTCCGCCTCCACGTCGGCGGGCGTCCCGCGGAGCATGACGGTGATGGAGTTGACGTTGCCGCGCAGGGAGAGGCGGTCGCCCAGGGTGCGCTTGACCTCGCCGAGGTCCACGTTGCCGGTGGGGGGGCTCTCCAGGGCGTCCATGCCATCCACCCCGGCGTCCGCGAGCATCTCCAGCGCCTGCCGTGACTTGCCGCACATGTGGTATTGCAGCGGCACGTCGGCGCGGCGGGTCTCGGCGGCGATCGCGGCCACGAAATCCAGGATGTACTCGCGGAGATAGGTCGGCGAGAAGACGGACATGGAGGTATGCGAGCCGCCCATGCCGATGGAGTCCGCCACGTCGCGGTGTTGGCTGAGGAACGACCGCAGCAGGGCGACGCTGTAGCGCGTGTGCTCGGCGAACAGGTCGTGCATCAGGGCGGGGTGGTCCATCAGGTCATAGAGCGCCGTCTGGGGCCCGCCGCGCAGGTGCGACCACCAGTCAAAGGGCGTCTCCATCCAGAACCCGCAGTGCCCGGCGTCCCCGACGTACTGCCAATCGTCTAGATAGCCGCTGAAGTCCTTGGTCTCCGGGTGGGCGAGCGTGTCCAGCACCGCGTCGCGCTGGGCCACGGGGTCGGCGACCTGGCCCGAGAGCATGGCCAGCGACTCGGTCCGCGTCAGCCGGTTGAGCCCCACCAGGTCTCCGTGCGAGGTCTGCGTGACCGTGCGGTATACCACCTCGTCCGCCGATTCGCTGACCGGCTCAATGACGACCGGCGGGTCCTCCGGGGCCGGCCCCTCCGCGGAGTGCAGGAAGACAACCGCGCCGAAGTGCTTCTCCACGTCGCAGCGAGCGTGGTTCAGGTTGCGCTTCTCGTGCCAGAAGTACTCGATATAGGTCAGCCCGGACAGGCGCACCGGGACCATCTCGGACACGCCGGTGGTCACCGGCACGGCGTCCGGCTGCTGGTTGCGCAGGGCGGTGATAAGGCGCTGCTTGGGGGTCATGGGGTCCACGGGGGAAGGCCTCCTGCTAGTCGTCCTCGATGCGGAAGATGTCCTCGTCGTCGGTCTCGCCGCCGGCGGCCATCCACTGGCTGAATAGCCGCTGGGCCTCCTCGTGGGTGAGGGTGCGGCCCTCCAGGGCGCGGCGCAGGTCGCCGAGGCTGCGCGGGGCGACCATCTTACCGGCCAGGATACGGTTGAGGTGGGAGAGCACCTCGTCGGTGAAGACCTGCATGATTTCGCGGGGCGAGGGCTCCTCGGACAACTCCGCGGCGGCCTCCAGACGGGCGCTCAGGTCGCGGCGGTAGGGCATGGCGGCTGCGTACTCGCGGACCTTCTGGCGGAACTCGGGCTGCGTGAGCACCGCCAGGTACTCCTCCAGCCCCTGGGTGATCGCGCCCAGCAGGTCCTCAGCGGGGGGCAGGGTCAACTCCTGGCCCAGGCGCAGGCCGCACTGCGGGCAGGTCGGCTGCCGGGTCAGCGCGTTGGCCAGGTCCGGGAAGGAGCAGCGCAGGGCGGCGTAGTTCTCGATCATCTCGCCGACTCGCGCCAGGTCGTGGGTGATGGTGACCTCCAGCGGCTGGAGCTGCGCCAGGGCGCGGTACTCCGGCGTGGCCTTGACCGCGCGGAACTGCTCAAAAGCGGTGTTGCGGTGCACCCGGCTGTGCCAGGCCAGGTAGCGGCGTTGGTAGGTGGTCAGGAAGATCTGCAGGTGGCGGTGGAAAGTAACCTGGTCCTCGACCAGCGCCTCCCCGCGCCCGATGACCTCCTGCAGCGTCTCGCGCCGCCCGCCCAACTCCGGCAGGTTCACGGAGGCCAGGTCGGGGCTCTCGATGTATTGCTGGGCCGCGACGACCTCCGCGGCGCCGCTCTCCAGGAAGGTCTCCAGGCGGTCCAGCCGCCGGAGCAGGCCGCTGAGCATGGCCACCCCCTGGCCCTCCTGCAGGTGCGGCTCCAGCCAGGTGATGAACTCGGCCAGGCCCTCTGCGGCGGGCAATTCCGGCCGCAGGTGCGCGTAGAAATCCTCGGCGGCTTCCAGGTCGCCCCGCGACTCGCGCCACAGAGTCTCCGGCTGCCCCAGGGCCTCCCGCAACTCGGTCAGGCGCCGGCGCATCCCGGCCAGCCGCTCCTGCTCGCCGCCGCGGCGCTCCAGCAGCGACTCCCAGACGGCCGACTGCTCCAGGTGGCCCGGAGTGGTAATCCCCCGGCTCAGCACCACGCGCGACACGCGGCTGAGCACCTGCCAGCCGCTCCAGGGGAGCAGCGCCGGGCGCGCCACGTAGTGGACTTTCTGGGCAAAGGGCGTCAGCTTCTCGGTGGCGGGGAGCGCCTGGCGCTCCTCATTGTAGGCCTCCAGCAGACCCAGGCGGACCAGCACCGCCAGGGTCAGCTCAAATAGCTCCGGGGGCAGTCCCAGCGCGGACTTGATGAGGTGCTGGGCGAGGTCCGCGCAGGACAGCAGCCGGCCGCGCTCCTGCTCGGCGGCCTGATCGCGCTGGCGGATGCGGCCCATGACCTCCTCGACCACGCGCCCGGTCGCCGCCACCTGCCACTGGCCCTCGCGCACCGAGACCAGCCCCAGCGGCAGCAGCACGCTTTCGGCCAGCGCGTCCAGTTCATCGTCCGCGCCGCGCGCCGCGTGCAGGGGCATGATCAGCCGGTCCACCAGCAGGTCAATCTGCTGCCGCGAGGTCAGCGGGTGCCGCGGGGCCAGGGCCGGGAACTCCGGGAAAAGCCGCAGCAGCGCCGGCTGGGCCAGGCGGGAAACGGTGGTGGTCCAGTCGCCCTTGACCACCGACAGATCGGCGGCGGTGGCGACCAGCTCATCGGTACCGTAGACCACGCCCTCATAGTAGGCGCTCTGGGCGATGGCCCGCACCGCGTTGTCCAGGGCCAGACGCTCCTCCAGCAGCCGCCCGCGCCAGGCGGCCTGCATCTCCCCGTCCGGGGCCGGTTGGCGCAGCAGTTCATGGCAGGCGGCGCAATGCTTGATGGTGTCCAGCTCCGAGGGGGTCAGCGGCCGGGGAATCCAGGCCAGCACCGCCCAGGCCCAGCGGGTCGCGGGCAGGCCCGGAGCCAGCGTCTGCCAGGCGGTATTCTGGTTGCCGGGCGCGCCCATCTGGCCCAGCAGGAGGTAGCAGTCCTCGGGGTTTCCGGGGTCGGCGGCCTCCTGGCAATAGGCGGCGATCTCCGGGGCGCGCAGGGTAGAGAAGTTGACTACCTGCACCTGCACCGCGCGGAGCGAGTTCTCCCAGTTCACCTCATACGGCTGGGGCCGGACCAGCTCGGCCAGCGGGAAAGAGGGGCTGTCGGAGGCGGCCACCACGCGCCGCCAGAGCCGCGCGTCATCGTCGGCCAGGCCCTGCTTGACCGCGCTCAGCCGCTGGCGCACCAGTTCGGTGAGGTTGGTCTGGACCTCCAGGACGTACAGGGAGCTGTCCGGGTCGGGCCCCCGGCGCACATCCACGTAGCTGCCCATCAGCCGCAGCGTCTCCAGCAGATCGGCGGCGGCCGCGGGCTTGAGACGCGGCCCGCCGGACTCGTTCGGGCCTAACAGTTCGGCCAGCAGGCTGACCGGCGCGGTGACCCCGGCCAGTCTCATCACCAGCAGCGAGGCGACCAGGTCCAGCGCCGCCTCCGGATTCTCCGGGGCGAGCTGGTTCACGTTCTTGCGGTAGAAATCGAGGGCCTCGCGGAAGTACGGCGCGGCCTGCGGGTGCATCAGCGCCAGCGGCTCCAGATAGCCGCAGACCTCCGCCGGCCCCAGCAGCCGAGTGGCGTCGCGCTGGGCAAAGTCCCGCAGTCCGCCGCGCCCCGCCGGGGCCAGGAAGAACTGCAGCACCGCGTCGGCCTGGCCCAGGTAGCGCCGGCCCATGGCCTCCAGGGATTTCTCGGTGAGCGGGTGCAGCGGGTAGGAGTGGCGCAGGTCCTCCTCGCTGAAGCTGGGCGTCCCGAAGGCGGCCTGGTAGCGGGCGTAGGTGTCGGCAATCAGCGTCGCGCGGCCCCGGTCGCCGTCGGTGAAGCGCAGCGCCTGGTGGGCGACCTTGCGCACCGGCTCGGAGGACAGCGAAACGCGGGTCACATACAGCGAGCGGAGGTTGCCCAGCAGGTACGGCTCGACGTCGCCGAGTTCCTCCAGGCTCTCCTCCAGCACTCCGACCGTGCTCACCGGCTCCAGCCGCGAGCGCTGGCCCAGGAACTCCAGGAAAGCGTAATCGTCGTGGGAGGCCTTGGGTCCGGCGGCGGCGAGGAAGCCGGAGAGGTCGTCCAGCATCCACACCACCCCGCCACAGCCGGCCTGCGGCAGAATCTGCAGCAGGCGCGAGAGCCGCTCGGTGCGCGACTGGCGGAAGTCCAGGGGGTAGCCGATCTGCCGGGCCACGGTTTGCGCCGCCGTGATGGCCTCCTGGGGCCGGCGCTGGCGGAGCTGCTCCCAACTGCTGAAGCCGCCGATGTGGGCGCGCACGTGCTCGTTTAGCTCGTCGCGATAGCGGGGCAGGGCGTGGCGCTCAATCAGGTCCAGCGCGTACGACTCGCCGGAGAGCGGCAGGTTGACGCCGTAGCGGCCGCGGGCCAGCTCGCGCTCGGTGCGGTCAAAAACGATGTTCTCCAGGCGCTCCTCCTGGCCGCGGTGCTCCTCCAGGGGCACCGGCACGATCAGGAGGTTGCCCGCGGGGCGCAACGACTGGTGCAGGGCGGTAAACTGGGGATGGCCCTCCAAAAACAGCGGCCAGACCTGGGGGTACTCGCAGAGCAGGGCCAGGACCGAGAGCAGGTGAGACTTGCCGCAGCGGGGCGGCCCCTGGAGCAGTGCCGCGGCGCCCGCGCTCCCCGTGGCCAGCAGGGGCGGGAGCAGCGACCGCAGGGCGGCCTCCACCTCGTCGCCCTGGGCCACATAGCGCCCCACCAGCGCCGCCACCTGCTCGCGGCTCACCAGTGACAGCCCCTCGGTCTCCCGGTCCAGCGCCGCCCGCAGCGGCTCCAGGTCGGTGAGACTGAGACTGGTCAGACTGGTCTGGATTTCCAGAACCTCGCCAAGCGTCAGGGACAAAACAATACTTCCTCGCGCGCAAAATTGATGCGGAGCCCCCCCGACGGCGGGGCGGACTCCTTCCGGCTGACTACTATTCTCGCCCCCCGGTCGGAACACCTGCCCGAAGAAAGTATGCGGAAAGTGGCCGCCGACCCCTTGACAGCCGGCGCGTCGGTCGCTACTATGGGCCGCGAGGTACAATGAAGACACAGGCAGTCGTCAATTTCTTTTGCTGGTGGTGGCGCCGCTAAATAATTAGTGGGCCTGCTACCCTGCCTGATTCCTGATCCACCAACCCAAGTCGTAATCCGAGGCCATGAGCAGACCCACACCAGCTCATGGCTTTTTTGCGTTTCCGGAATCACTCACCGTCTCCCGTGGTCCTAGTCAAAACAGCAGAGCCGTACCCAAGTGGTAGCTCCGGGTCGAGCGCGCCAGCGTTCCTTTCATCTGCAGAGAGGAAATCGACCGGCGGTAGGGGAAGCTGAGGCTGAACCGAACACGGAACTGGAGAGTTCCGTCCGCCTGGAGGATAGGGGCCTAGTGGTCCTGGGCCGAGAGGCCCCTATCCTCAGGGAGTTCATCGCGAACCTGCGGTTCGCGTCGCGAACTCCACTACGCCACGGAGGTACACGCAATTATGACCAAGACCGCTGGAATGATCTTTTTCATCATGGCCGCACTGGTACTAGGCCTCGCCATCGCCAACTACACCGGGCAGTTCACGGCGGCGGCCGGGGTCGCCGAGCAGTACCGTGATACCGGGCTCAACACCACCGACTTGCGCTTCGCGATGGGCGAGTCCTTTGTGATCCAGCTCGTCATAGTCGGCATCCTGGGCATCCTGGGCTGGTTCCTGTTTGGCTCGGAGACCGAGCAGGTCATGTACCTGGTCATCACCGGCCTGATTGTCGTGGGCTCTGTGGTGGTTCGGCTGACGCCCTTGCTGCCGCTGAACATGGCTCGCCTGTCGCCGGTGTCGGCCTTCTACGGGGCGCAGGTGGAGTTCCAGATGAGCGCGGACGACACGATGTTCTATCTGACCTTGCCGCGCGATACGAATTACCGCGTGGCCCGCCTCGGGAAAGATCTGCCCGAGAAGGACGGGCATGTGCTGCTCGACTTTCACAAAGATCAGGCGCTGGCCAGCGCCTATGCGCGCAGCAAAGTGCCCGTGACTGTCGTGGGCACGGTGACCGGCACGCGTACTCTGGTCCGAGAAAGAGAAATCTTCCTGGTGCCCCGGGTCAAGGTGTACCAGGTATCCAGCAAGTAGGCCGGCGGGCCTCCGGGCCCCTCTGGGGGACAATCCGTTCTCGCCCTGCCGGCCTCCCGAACAAGGACTGAGGCAATGTATACGCCGAATCTTGAACAGTTTCTGGAGCGCGCCGAGCAGGGCACGATGATCCCGGTTTACCGGGAGATTCTCGCCGACCTGGAGACCCCCGTGTCGGCCTTCCTCAAGTTGCAGGCCGCCAGTGACGGCTACTGCTTCCTGCTGGAGAGCGTGGCCGGGGGCGAGAACATCGCCCGGTACTCGTACCTGGGCACCGCGCCCTACCAGACCTTCTCCAGCAAGGGCCACGCGGTCACCGTCACCCACGGCGAGCACACCGACCACTTTGAGTTGCCGGAGGGCGAGGACCCCCTCCACGTCCTCTCCGGCCTGCTCAAGGAGCACCGTTACGTGCCGCTGCCCGGCTGGGAGCGCTTCTCCGGGGGCGCGGTGGGTTACATGGGCTACGATGTAGTCCGCTTTTTCGAGGACCTCCCCGAGGACAATCCCGACGACCTGGAGCTGCCCGACTGCCAGTTCATGTTCGCCGACACCCTGGTCATCTTCGACCACGTGATGCACCGGGTGCGGGTGCTGTCCCACGCCCATATTGACGACGATCCCCAGCAGGCCTACTGGGAGGCGCTGGCCCGGATTGACCGGGTCGTGGAGCAGCTTCACCAGTGTCTGGACGTGCCGGCCTCGCCTGCGACCACCAAGCACATCCCTCCCGACCCCTCGGCGCTGCCCTCCACGCTGACCCGCGCCCAGCACCGCGCCGCCGTGGAGAAAGCCAAGGAGTACATCACCGCCGGTGACCTCATCCAAGTGGTGCTCTCGCACCGCATGAGCGCCACGGTGGAGGTGGCCCCCTTTGACATCTACCGCGCCCTGCGGGCCATTAACCCCTCTCCTTATATGTTCTACCTGTCCTTTGGCGACCTCAAGTTGATCGGGGCCTCCCCGGAGATTCTGGTCACCGAGGATCGCGGGGAGGTCGTCACCCGGCCCATCGCCGGCACCCGCCGCCGGGGCAAGACCGCCGAGGAGGACCAGGCGTTGGAGCAGGAGTTGATCGCCGACGTCAAGGAGCGCGCCGAGCACATCATGCTGGTGGACCTGCACCGCAACGACCTGGGCCGCGTCTGCGTGCCCGGCTCGGTGCAGGTCAACGACCTCATGGCCGTGGAGCGCTACAGCCACGTCATGCACCTGGTCAGCAACGTCCGCGGCCGGCTGGCCCCCGAGCACGATCAGTTCGATCTGCTGCGGGCCACCTTCCCGGCCGGCACCCTCTCGGGGGCGCCCAAGGTGCGGGCGATGGAGGTCATCGAGGAGCTGGAGCCGGTGCGGCGGGGGCCGTACGGGGGAGCGATCGGCTATTTCAGCTTCTCCGGGGCGATGGACACCTGCATCACCCTGCGCACCATCGTGATGAAGGGCCAGACGGTCTACATCCAGGCGGGCGGGGGGATCGTGTACGACTCGGAGCCGGAGAAGGAATATCAGGAGACCATGATCAAGGCCGGGGCGCTACTGGACGCCCTGCGACTTGCCGAGGAAGGCTTGTTTTAGGAAGCGCTCAGGACGCTTCCGATTCGGGGCACGTGGTGCGTACCCCGACGGGGAGAGACGCTTTTGGGAGAAAAAGCTTCGCCTCCCCACCTTATTTTCTTCCTCAGTCACCCGGCGCTGTGAGCAGCAGCGCCCCGGCCAAATCACGGTAAGCAGTCACAATTCGGTCTGTCGCCGCACGGGGCGGCTCTGGAGACTACCATGATATTAGTCATTGATAACTACGATTCCTTCACCTACAACTTGGTTCAGTACTTGGCCGAGATGGGGCAGGAGGTGCAGGTCTTCCGCAACGACAAGCTCACCGTGGAGCAGGCGCTGGCGCTGGCGCCCAGCACCATCCTGATCTCCCCGGGCCCTTGTACGCCCAGCGAGGCCGGGATCTCCTGCGACCTGATCGCGGCGGCGGCGGGGAAGATTCCGGTGCTGGGCGTCTGCCTGGGACACCAGTCCCTGGGTCAGGTCTTCGGCGGGGAGGTGGTCCGCGCCGGGCGCATCATGCACGGCAAGACCTCCCTCATCTACCATGACGGTAAGACCATCTTCGCGGGTCTGCCCAACCCCTTTGAGGCCGTTCGCTACCACTCGCTGCTGGTGGATCGGGATAGCCTCCCGGCCTGTCTGGAGATCTCCGCCGAGACCGAGGAAGGCGAGATCATGGGCCTGCGGCACCGGGAAATGGTGGTGGAGGGGGTCCAGTTTCACCCCGAGTCGATCATGACCGTTCCGGGCAAGGACTTGCTGCGCAATTTCGTGACCCTGGCCGCCCGCGGGGCGGTCCGGCCGAGCGCCGGGCCCCCCGCCTCCGCCGAGGCCTGACCACTGCTCAGTCGCACGCGCACCTTTTCATGAAAATCAGAAGGGAATTGGCGGACGCGGGGAGAACTGCGCTGGCAGCATAGACTCCCCTGCGCGTATGCGCCGGTCCCGCCGCAGCGGGGCCGGGCCCTGCTGAGGAGGCGTCGTCTTTGAGTGCCGCACCGACGGATACCCGCGAGAGCCGGCCCCATCGGCATCCTATCACTGGTGAACACCAGCACGGGACCATCACCGTGCGCGCCCTGGTCCTCGGCGCGGTGGGAGCGTCGCTGGTGGGGTATGTCGCGCCTTACTCGGTGCATGTGGTGCAGGGGTCGGCGATGGAGTTCGACTTCTCCACGCCGCTCGCGCTGTTCCTCTTCTTCTTCCTGGCCGCGGGCCCCAATCTGCTGCTGCTCAAGCTGCGCCGTCAGTTGGCGCTTACTCCCGCCGAGTTGATCACCATCTACGGGATGATGGTCATGGCCTCCGCGCTGGTGACCATGGGCGTGACCTCGCAGCTCATCCCGGTGGCCACCGGGCCGGCCTACTATGCCAGCCCGCAGAATAAGTTCGCCACCGACGTACTGCCCTTCATCAAGCCGTGGCTGATGCCGCGGGGGGCCGCTCCGGGGGCGCCGGTGGTCAAGTACCTCTACGAGGGGCTGCCGCCGGGCCAGAATGTCCCCTGGGCGGCGTGGATGCCGTGTCTGGCGGGCTGGGCGCCGATGCTGGGTGCGCTGTACGTATCCATGATCTGCGCCATGGTCCTGCTGCGCAAGCAGTGGGTGGAGAACGAACGGCTGGCCTATCCGCTCACCTTCCTGCCGCTGGAGTTGGCCGGGGCCAAAAGCGGCGGCTGGCCGATCATTCTCAAACAGCCGATGTTCTGGCTCGGTTTTGGCGTGGCGGCGGGCTTAGCGGCCATGGTGGGGCTGAATGCGTACTACCCCTCGTTGCCCCAGCCGAAGATGGCGCCCTGGGCGGAGTTGATCAAGGGCATCTGGACCATGTCCTTCCGCATGAGCATGCCGATGATCGGGTTCTTCTACCTGGTCAACCTGGACGTGACCTTCAGTCTGTGGTCCTCCAATTTGGCCTTCCAGGCGCTGGGGGCGATGATCAAGGTCCTCAACCTGACCTCCCATGAGAACGTGGGACCCTTCGGTTCGGGCACGGACCTGTTCAAGTACAGTGGCACCGGGGCCTTCATCGCGCTGGTGGCCTCGGGCCTGTGGGTGGCCCGGCCCCATCTGCGGACGATCTGGGGGCGGGTGAAGGGCGAGATCGGGCCGGAGGTGGATAAAGACGAGATCCTCTCCTACCCGGTGGCTTTCTGGCTGTTGGTGGTCTGCCTGGTAGTGATGGCGATATGGCTGGCGGCGACGGGGCTGCCCTGGGCGGCCATTCCGGTCTTCCTGGTCTTGGCCATGGTCATCTTCATCGGGTTGACGCGGGTGGTAGCGGAGTCGGGCATGGCCGAGGCGGTAGCGCCGGCCATCGCTCCGGGGATCGCGGCCTCCCTGCTGGGGACGCCCCTCTTCGGCCAGGCCGGCATGATGGCGCTGGTTATGAACTACGTGTGGGGCAGCGACATCCGGACCTTCGTGATGGCCTCGGCCGCCAACAGCCTGCGCATGACCACGGTGGTGGAGAAGGGGCACCGGCGGCTGTTCTGGGGGTTCCTGATCGCCATCGTGATCGGCTTTGCAGTCTCCTTCTATGTGACGCTGTCCGCGGGCTACCGGAGTGGCACGGCCGGGATGTCACCGTGGTTCTTCGGCTCCGCCGGCGTCCCGACGCTGGGCTACAAATGGGCCCAGGATCGCTTGGCGGCCAATGTCGGGCCTAGCCATCTGGGCTGGACGGCCACGAGCGTCGGCGCGGGTATCTATCTGCTCCTGGCCGCGGCGCGCTTCCGGTTCATGAACTGGCCCTTCCATCCGATCGGGTTTGCGATGGCGCAGACCTGGATTATGGATGCCATCTGGTTCAGCCCGTTCCTGACGTGGCTGCTTAAGAGCGCTTTCCTGCGCTACGGCGGGATGCGGGCGTACGTGTACATGCGGCCTTTCTTTGTCGGGCTCATCATCGGCCAGTTCTCTCTGAACGTCATCTGGCTGGGCATTGACAAGCTCACCGGCCATCCGGGCGTCAGTCTCTTCTGGATCTAATTCGTTGCTAAAGGGGTCTTCTCGTGAATTTCAAAGTACCTGACGTGCAGTTTGACCAGAAGATGTCCCAGGAGCTGCATCAGCGACTGTATAACAATTGGGATCGCTATTATACGCGGCGCTGCGACCAGTCGGACGAGGAGATCGCCCGCCGCTGGAATCGCGATTTCTCCAGCCTAGAGGCCTACGAGGCCTCCGTGGCGCCGAATCGTGAGCACCTGCGCGACCTGCTGGGCGGCTGGCCCTGGGAGCGCGGCGACCTGGAGATCGAGACTATCAAGATCGGCAAGTGCGACGCGTACAGCGTCACCCGCGTCTTCTTCACGGTCTTCGAGGACGTCCGGGCGGACTTCCTGCTGCTGATCCCGGAGGGCCTCACCACGCCCGCGCCGGTCGTCATGGCCATGCACGGGCTGGGTAACACCCCGGAGGACGCCTGCGGTTTTGTCGAGGATCTCGGGCCGTATAATGCCTTCGGCTCGCGCTTGGCGGAGGCCGGCTACGTGGTCGCCGCCCCCCGCATGATGGGCGGCGCGGACTGGCGTAACTGGCTGTACCGCAAGGCCATGCTCATGGGCGAGAACCTCTTCGGCGCGGAGATGTTCATGCTCTCGCGGATCGTGGACTACCTGCAGGGGCCGGACGCCGCCGGTTTTGCCGCGCCGGACCGGATCGGCTTCTACGGGCTGTCGCAGGGCGGCATGGCCGCCTTCTACTTCCCGGCGCTGGAGACGCGGGTGCGGCTCTCGGTCGCTTCGGGCCATTTCTACGCGCTCAAGACCAAAATGACCGTGCCCGGCGAGAAGTACATCGCCTACATCTGCACCAGCGAGGAAGACAAGTTCATCCAGGGGGAACTGCTGGAGTTCTCTGAGGCGGATATCGCCTCGCTGATCTGCCCGCGGCCCTTCTGTATCGAGTACGGGCTGCAGGATCCGGTACTCACCCAGCTCGAACCGGAGCAAGAGTACCCGAAAATACGTCAAATCTACGAGCAGCTAGGTATCCCGGAGCGCTTGCGCTTTGAAACGCATCCCGGGGGACACGAAGTCGTACTGGAAGGCAGCCTGGAGTTCCTGCGCGAGTACCTCTAGGCGCGTCTCGACACAAAGCTTATGCACAAACGCCAAGTTCTGACAACCCGACGGCCACTGGAGAGTGGCTTCCCGGTGAAGAAGATCACCTGGGTCTGGCGTGGCGCCTGGTCTTTTGGCCAGGCGACCGCAAAGGGCGGCAACTATGGTGATCTTCAGGAGGCCGACGGGTATGATTCAACACGCACTGCACGCGCTGGCGGCGGGTGAGCACCTCAGCCGACAGCAAGCATATGAGACTCTGACGGAAATTATGGACGGCGCGGCGACCGAGACGCAGATCGGCGCCCTGCTGATGGCCCTGCGCATGAAGGGCGAGCAGCCGGTGGAGATGGCCGGCTTCGCCCAGGCCATGCGGGAGCACGCCCTGCGGGTGCCGGTGGACGCGGACGGTCTGGTGGACACCTGCGGCACCGGCGGGGATTGTCTCGGGACCTTCAACATCTCCACCCTCGCCGCTTTCGTGGCGGCCGGAGCGGGCGCCCGGGTGGCCAAGCACGGCAACCGGGCCGCCTCCAGCAAATGCGGCAGCGC
Source organism: Armatimonadota bacterium (assembly GCA_036504235.1). Taxonomy (GTDB): domain Bacteria; phylum Armatimonadota; class Zipacnadia; order Zipacnadales; family Zipacnadaceae; genus Zipacnadum. The sequence goes on from DASXVN010000053.1 coordinate 13,956, forward strand.
CGACGTGCTGCGCGAGTTGGGCCTCAACGTGGAACTGGGGCCCGAGCAGGTGGCCGAGTGCCTGCGCCAGGCCGGCATCGGCTTCCTCTTCGCCCAGCGCCTGCACCCCGCCATGCGTCACGCCGCCGGCCCCCGGCGCGAGTTGGGCATGCGCACCGTTTTCAACCTCCTGGGCCCCCTGGCCAATCCCGCCGGGGCGAGTCGGCAGCTCCTGGGCGTCTACTCGCCGGAGGCGGCGCGCCTGCTGGCGGCGGCGCTGGCCGACCTGGGCTGCGAGCACGCGCTGGTCGTCCACGGCCTGGACGGTCTCGACGAAATCTCCACCACCGGTCCCACCCTGATCCTGGAGGTACGCGGTGGTCAAGTCGCCGAGAGCGAGGTCACGCCGGAGCAGTTCGGTCTGCCCCGCGTGAGTATCGCGGACCTGGCCGGGGGCGACCCGGCCTCCTGCGCCGTGATCGCCACCGCCCTCCTCGCCGGAGAGCGCGGCCCGGCTCGCGATATCGTGCTGCTCAACGCCGCCGCCGCTCTGTACGTGAGCGGTCTCGCGCCCAGCCTCAGCGCCGGCCTGCCGCTGGCCGTGGCTTCCCTGGACTCGGGCGCGGCGCGGGGTAAGCTGGAACAATTGCGGAGACTATCCCAGGAGTTGGCGACCGCTGATGTCCATACTTGACGAGATAATCGCCCGCCGCCGGGAGCGCCTGGAGCAGGAGCAGGCGGAACTACCCCTGCGCGAGATCAAGGCGCGCCTGCGGGACCTGACCGACCTGCGCGACCAGCCGCGGCCCTTCGCCTCGATGCTGCGCGGGGACCAGGTGCGGGTAATCGCGGAGATCAAGCGCCGTAGCCCCAGCGAGGGCCAACTGGCCGACCTGCTGGACCCGCGCGGGCTGGCCCAGGACTACGCCGGCAGCGGCGCGGCGGCGCTGAGCGTGCTCACCGAGCAGGATTACTTCAACGGGGACCCGCATTTCCTGCGCCGCGCCCGGCGGGCGATGGCCTTCCCGGTGCTGCGCAAGGACTTTCTGGTGGACGAATACCAGGTCTACGAGTCGCGGCTGCTGCTGGCCGACGGTATCTTGCTGCTGGCCGGCGTGCTCAGTGAGGGCGAGTTGCGCGGCTTCCTCATGACGGCGCGCGGGTTGGGCATGGAGGCCCTGGTGGAGGCGCACAACGAGGCGGAGCTGGACAAGGCCCTGGAGGCGGGCGCGCTGGTGGTGGGCATCAACAACCGCGATCTGACCAGCATGACGGTCTCCCTGGCGACTACCGAGCGCCTGGCCCCGCTCGTGCCGCTGGCCCAGACTCTGGTCAGCGAGAGCGGCGTCAAAACGCTGGAAGACGTACAGCGCCTCGCCGCCGCGGGTGTAGACGCCATCCTGGTCGGCACCGCCCTAATGCGCGACCCGCACCCCGGTCTGGCGCTGCGTCCGCTGACGCAGGTGGAGAGTAGTCGCGAGAGGCGGGGGTAGGGGCCTTAGCCGTTTGTAGGGGTGGACTTTGCGGTCCGCCGCAACGTCCACCCGCGGCGGCCACGAAGGAAGGCAACGGCACACAGGCTTGGAAGCCTGTGCTACCCCGGAGGGGAAAACGGCAAACGGCACACCGGCGAGACGCCGGTGCCACCGACGGCAGGGACAACGGCACATAGCCAGACGCATCCCAGCAAGGAGCACGATATGACTGAACCAATTCACGGTCGCTTTGGACCTTTCGGCGGGCAGTATGTGCCCGAGACGCTGATGGCGGTGCTCCGCGAGTTGGAGGACGCCTACGACCAGTACCGCGACGACCCGGAGTTCCGCGCGGAGCTGGACTACTACCTGAAGCACTACGTGGGGCGGCCCTCGCCGCTGTACCGGGCTGACCGCCTGGGCGAGCGCCTCGGCTGCACCGTGTACCTCAAGCGCGAGGATCTCAACCACACCGGCGCGCACAAGATCAACAACTGCCTGGGGCAGGCGCTCCTGGCCCGGCGCATGGGCAAAAAGCGGATCATCGCCGAGACCGGCGCCGGCCAGCACGGCGTCGCCACCGCCACGGTCGCCGCGCTTTTCGGCATGACCGGCGTCGTCTACATGGGTGAGGAAGACATCCGGCGGCAGGAACTCAACTGCTTCCGCATGCAACTGCTCGGCACTGAGGTCATTCCCGTCACCTCCGGCTCCCGCACCCTCAAGGACGCCATCAACGAGGCCATCCGCGACTGGCTGACCAACGTGGCCGACACTTTCTACCTCTTCGGCACCGTCTGCGGGCCGCATCCCTACCCGCTGCTGGTGCGCGATTTCCAGTCCGTCATCGGCCGCGAGGCGCGGGCCCAGTGCCTGGAGCAGGAGGGCCGCCTGCCCACCCACCTGTTCGCCTGCGTGGGCGGCGGCTCCAACGCGATGGGCCTGTTCTACGCCTTCCTGGAGGACGCCGGGGTGCAGATGCACGGCGTCGAGGCCGCCGGGCGGGGCCTGGAAACCGGGCAGCACGCCGCCCCGCTCAACGCGGGCAGCTTCGGCATCTTGCACGGCGCGGCCCAGTATATGATGCAGGACGCCGACGGCCAGGTGGCGGAGACGCACTCGATCTCCGCAGGCCTGGACTACCCCGGCGTGGGGCCTGAGCACTGCCAGTTGCAGGACAGCGGGCGCGCGGTCTACCACGCCGCGACCGACCAGGAGGCGCTGGCCGCCTTCCGGCTGCTGGCGGAGCTGGAGGGGATCATTCCGGCGCTGGAAAGCGCCCATGCCGTAGCGGGAGCTTTGGCCCGCGCGGAGGAGTTCACCCCCCAGGATGTCGTTATCATTAACATATCGGGGCGGGGCGACAAGGACGTGATGGAAGTGCGGAGGATAATGGAGTTGCAGGCGGCGCAGCCGGGGGAGGGGGTCTCCTAATGGCTCTCCCCGAGGTTTTCGCCCGCACCGCCGCCGAGGGGCGCGCGGCGCTGATCATTTACGTGACGGCGGGCGACCCCAGCCTGGCCGCCACGGTGGAAATCGTGGACCGCATTGCGCAGGCCGGTGCGGACATCGTGGAGTTGGGCATCCCCTACTCCGATCCGTTGGCGGACGGGCCGCTGATTCAGGCCGCCGGGCAGCGCGCGCTCCGTGCGGGCACCACCGTGGCCGGAGTGCTGGAGGCCGCCCGGCAGATTCACGAGCGCTGCGCCGTGCCGCTGCTGGTGATGACCTGCTACAATCCGATCCTGCAGTTTGGCCCCGAGCAGTTCGCCGAGCGCGCGGCCGCCGCGGGGATCGCCGCCGTGCTCATCTCCGATCTCCCTCCCGAGGAGAGCGAAGAGTGGGTCGGCATCGCCGCCGCGCACGGCCTGGAGACGATCTTCCTGGTCGCGCCGACCACTGAGCCGGAGCGGATGGAGCTGGTCTGTCGCCTGAGCACCGGCTTTGTCTACGTCGTCTCCCGCCCCGGCACCACCGGCGTCCGCGAGGACCTGCCACCAGATCTGAGCGGTCTCCTGGAGCGCCTGCGAGGCCTGACCGACCGGCCGCTGGCGGTGGGCTTTGGCTTGAGCACGCCCGAGCAGGTGGCGGTCGTCGCCCGGCAGGCCGACGGCGCGATCGTCGGCAGCGCGGTGGTCAAGCTGATCGCCGAGAGCCCCTCCGGGGAGGCGCGTCTGCGGGCGGTGGAGAGCTTCGTGCGTCGCCTGGCGGAGGCGACGAGGCGCGACTGACGGGCCTCACCCCCCCTGCCCCCCTCTCCTGGCAGGAGAGGGGGGAGCAACGGCATTCTATTCCGGCAGGACCTCTGACCGGCCAGCGCGAACTCTAGATTCGTGCTGGCCGCTATTCTTTGCACGCGGCGCCTGACTCCGGGCGCGAGTTGGAGGTCGCCCCCCGTATGGACCGAGTTGAGTTGCTGCGCCATCTGGACCACGCCGTGCTGGCGCCGACCGTCACGGAGGCGGAGGTGCTGGCCGGCTGCGAGGTGGCTCTCTCTCACCGGGTGGCCGCTTACGTCGTGCCGCCGGTCTGGCTGCCCACTATCGTCAGCCGCTTGGGCGGCAGCGGCGTGGCGGCCGCGACCACCTGCGGCTTTCCCCTGGGCGTTTCCGCCACCGCCACCAAGACCGTGGAGGCCTACGACGCGGTCATGGCCGGCGCGGACGAAGTGGACATGGTGATGAACTACTCCGCGCTGCGCTCCGGCTACTATGACCTTGTCGAGCAGGATATGCGCGCGGTGGTGGCGGCCTGTGGCCACGCGGCGCAGCGCCGGGGCCGTCCGCCCGTCGTGGTCAAGGTCATCCTGGAAACCTGCTACCTGGACGACGGCCAGAAGGCCCGCGCCGTCGCCCTGGCGGTCGCCGCCGGGGTCAGCTTCGTCAAGACCTCCACCGGCGTCGGCCCCGCGGGCGCGACCGGGGAGGACGTGGCCTTGCTGCGCCGCCTCGCGCCGCCCTCGGTAGGGGTCAAGGCCGCCGGCGGGATCCGCACCGTCGCCGACTGCCGGCGCTTCCTGGAGGCCGGCGCGACCCGTCTGGGGACCAGCGCCACTGAGCAGATCGCGCGGGAGTTGAGCGGCTAATCCCCCCACCCGCGCCCGCGAAAACCTACCCGGCTACCGGCATAACTCTGGGGGCGCGCAAGTTCCGCGGCAGCCAGCGCGTGGTCACTTTCTACACGCGCGAATTCGGCAAGCTGGAGGCGGTGGCTAGCGGCATCGGCAAGCCCGGCAGCAGTCTGACCGGGGCGCTGGAGCTGTTCACCCTCTCCAAGCTGTTCTTCGCGAAGGGCCGCGAGCTGGAGCGCCTCTCGCAGGCGCAAGTCATTGAGGGCTTCCCCAGCCTGGCCGGCAACCTGCGCTCCTACGCCTATGCCTCCTGGCTGGTGGAACTGACCGCCCGCGCCACGGAGCCCGGCGAGGCGGCGCCGGAGCTGTTTGACCGGCTGCTGACCAGCCTGCGCCTGCTGGCCGCGGGTCTTGACGGCGCGCTGCTGACCGCGGCTTTCGCGCTGGAGCTAGCGGAACTTCTGGGCGTGGCACCCGTCCTGACTGAATGTACGGTCTGCGCCGGTGAGTTGGTAGGGCCGGCCTGGTACAACGCGCCCGCGGGGGGCCTGGTCTGCGCCGCCTGCCATCGCGACGAGCCGGAGGTCTGGGAGCTGTCCGCCGGGCATCGCGCCCTGCTGCAGGGCCTGCGCACGCTGCCGGTGGACCGCCTGCCCAACCTGCGGGCCCGCCCGGAGGAGACCGCCGCGGTGCTGGGCCTGGCTCGTCGGCACCTGGCTTATCATCTCGGCTTCACTCTGAAGAGCGAGGCGTTTTTGCGGCAGGTAGAGGGAGACTAGGCGTAGGTTCGGTCGTCTTGCCAGGTCCAGATTGCCGTTGCCGTACTGTAGGGCGGGGGCTTGTACCCCGCCGGCCGTTGCCGTTGCCGTGTAGCGCTCGTCGCCCGGTTAGTGGTACCCACGGGCGGAGATTCGGCGCAGACGCCGAACTTCCGCCCCTACAAGAAACACCGAGAACCAACCACCGATCATGACTAACGCTGAAATCGCCGCTGTCTTTGAGGATATAGCCGACCTGCTGGACCTGGCGGCGGGCGACCGTTTCCGCGTGATCAGCTACCGCCGCGCCGCCGAGAATATCGCGGCGCAGAGCCGCTCGGTCGAGGCCCTCGCGCGCGAGGGCGGAGTCGCGGCGCTGCAGGCTCTCCCCGGACTGGGCAGGCACATCTCTGACAAGATTGTGGAACTGCTGGAAACCGGTTCGGTCGCGTACCACCAGGAGTTGCTGGCTCAGTTCCCGCCCAGCCTGCTGGAACTGCTGCGCGTCCCCGGTCTCGGCCCCAAGAAGGTTGCGCTCTTCTACCGCACCCTGGGGATCACCTCGCGCGCGGAACTCGCCGCGGCCGCCACCGAGCAGCGGCTGCGCGACCTGCCCGGGATGGGCGCGAAGAGCGAGGAGAAGATTCTCCACAGTCTGGAACTGTATGAAGAAAGCGGTCGCCGCGCGCGACTGGGGGAGATTCTGCCCGTCGCCGAGCGCCTGGAGGGCTGGCTGCACGAGCAGCCGGGTGTTCTCCAGGCGCAGTATGCCGGCAGTGCGCGGCGGGGCCGGGACACGGTCGGCGATCTGGACCTGCTGGCCGCCTCCGCCGACCCCGCGCCGGTCTGCGCGGCCTTTGCCGGGGAGGCGGGCCTGGAGGAAGTCCTGGTCGCCGGCGACACCAAGGTGAGCGGTCTGCTCGCGGGGCGCCAGGTGGACCTGCGCGTGGTTCCGCCGGAGAGTTGGGGCGCGGCGCTGCAGTACTTCACCGGCTCGCAGGCCCACAACATCGCCCTCCGCGCCCGCGCCCAGAAGCGCAAGCTGACCCTCAACGAATACGGCCTGTTCGAGTTTGAGGACGAGACTGTCGGCCCGCGCGTGGCTGGGGCGACGGAGGAAGAGGTCTACGCCGCGCTGGGCTTGCCCTGGATTCCGCCGGAGTTGCGGGAGGACCGCGGTGAGCTGGCAGCCGCCGAGGAGGGCCGCCTGCCGACGCTCCTCACCGAGGCCGACCTGCGCGGTGATCTGCATATCCACACCGACGCCTCCGATGGGCACGCTTCCCTGCTCGAGATGGTGACCGCCGCGGAGGAGTTGGGGCACGAGTACATCGGCATCACCGAACACTCGGCGACGCTGGTGGTCACCAATGGCCTGGACGCCGACCGGGCTCGCGCCCACCGGGCCACCGTAGACGCCCTCAATCTGTCCCTCCGCGAGCAGGGCAGCCCCCTGACTGTGCTCTTCGGCACCGAGGCCGACATTCTCCTCGACGGCCGCCTGGACTTGCCGGAGGGCAGCGCTGACCTGTTTGACTACGTGATCGGTTCGGTGCATTCGGGCTTCTCGGACCACGCCGATCGCATGACCGAGCGCTTGCTCACCGCCCTGGGCAGCGGCCAGATGGATATCCTCGGCCATCCCACCGGCCGGCGGCTGCTGGAGCGCCCGCCTTATGCGGTGCACCTGGAGGAGGTTCTCGCCGCCGCGGCGAAAGCGGGAGTAGCTGTGGAGATCAACGCCTCGCCCGCGCGGTTGGACCTGGATGACGTCCATGCGCGCCTGCTGCAGGAGCAGGGCGGCCTGCTCGCTATCAATACCGACGCCCACGCCGTCCCGTCCCTGAGTGACTTGCGCTACGGAGTGCTAGTGGCGCGGCGGGGCTGGATTGAGGCGCCCACTGTAATCAATACCTGGCCGCTGGCCGATCTGCGCCAGTGGTTGGCTCGTCGCAGGGAGAATCGTCCATGAGACAGTTGCCTCGCCCTTTTGTCTACACTATCCTCGGCCTGCTGGTCCTCGCCACCGGGGCGGGCGCCGCCGTGGCGCCGCCGCTCAAGAACCCGGGCCTGGAGAGCGGCCTGACCGGCTGGAAAGCCATGAAAACGGTGGCCGGAACCACGATTGCGGTGGACACTCAGCGGGCGCGCGGGGGCAAAGCCAGCCTCAAGCTGACCGCCAGCGGCAACGCCAACCCCTGGGTTGCGCAGGGCGTGGGGGAGATTCTGCCCCGCGCCACCTACCTGGCTGCCGCCTTCACGCACCATGAGAGCGGCGCGGGCCGGGCGGCGATCAAGCTGGAGTTTTACGATGCGCAGAACAAGTACCTGCGCGGCTACTACGGCCTGGAGCCGGAGGGCGGCCTCGCGGACTGGAACCCGCTTGAGGTCCGCGGCGAGGCGCCGGAGAACGCCGCCAAGGCCGCGATCATCCTGCGTCTGGTCGGGCCGGGTTCCGTCAACTTCGACGATGTGACTTTCTCACTGACCCTGCCGCCCCCTGCCCTCACTTTGTCGCCGCAGCGCTTAGTGGTCGCCGGCCCGGCGGGTACGCCGCTCAACCTCACCGCCCAGACCGCGCCCCGCGCCAAGCCGGAGGGCCAGTTGCAGGCCACCCTGGTCGGGCCGGGAATCGCCAAGCCGCAGCCGGTGACCATGACCGTCACCAAGGGCGTCAACGAGCAGAAGTACAGCCTGGTCGTGACCCTGCCCGCGGTGCAGCCGGGCCGGTACATACTGCGGGTCGGCTGGCCCAAGCTGACTCCCGACGCGGTTGATCTGGTCGTGCTCCCCAGCGGCCAGCGGCCTACTGATCTCGACCCCGCCGGGCGCTTCCTGAGCGACAAGCAGCCCTTTGTGCCCCTGGGGGTCTATCATGCGACGCCGGCTGACTTCCCCAAGGTGGCGGAGGCGGGCTTCACTGTGGCGGAGATCGCACCGCCGGCCAATGCCGACGAGCTACGCGCCGCCGTCAAGGCCGCGCAGGAGGCCAAGTTGCGGCTGCTCGTCCCGCTCTACGGTGCCCTCGACAAGCCGCAGAGTGCGGACGCGGCGCTGATTATGGCCCGGGAATTCGCGGCCGATCCGACGATTTTCGGGTGGCTCCTGGCCGACCAGCCGGAACTGCGCGCCGAGCGCGAGGACGCCCTGGTGGCGACTTTTCTGCGCCTGCGTCAGGCGGACCCCCAGCACCCGGCGCTGATCGCGGTCGGGCCGGAAGCGGACCCCGCGACCTGGGCGCCGCTGTGCGACGCGCTGATTGTGCAACTCTTCCCGCGGGCTGGGGAAAGCCCCACCGCGCTGGCCAACCGCATTGACCAGATGGACTCCGCCGTGCGGCCCACGCAGCCCTGGCTGGCGCTGGTCGCCGCCGGTTGGGCCGGGCAGCCCGTGCCCACGATCGAGGAGGCGCGCGCCCTGATCTACCAGGCGCTCTCGGGCGGGGCGGGCGGGATCCTGTGGTTTTCCCTGCGGGAGGAAGGCTGGGACCTGACCACCACGCCCCTGTGGGCGGACCTGCCGGCGCTCAACCGTCAGGCTCAAGAACTCGGCTTGGCTCTGGCTCTGGGCAGCGACTGGGGCGATCTGCAGGTGTCGGTGCAGGGAGTTACGGCGCGGGGCTTCCGGCAGGGAGGGGTGGCCTATCTGATCCTCAATAACGTCACCACAAGCACGCTGTCCGGAGCGGTGCATCTGCCCCAGGTCGTGACGGACGCGAAGTACCTGGAGAGCGGGGAAGAGGCGCCGGTCAAGGAAGCTATGGTGCGCTTTGAGTTGCCGGCGGGGCAAGGAAGGGTCCTGCGGCTGACCGTGGCTCCCGCCGATCAGCAGCCTCCGCCTACCCCCAAGCCGGCGCCGTCGGGGCCCGCGGAGGACGTCATCCCCTAGCCGGGGCGCCACGCGCGGCTATTCCAGGTGCTCGCCGGTGGTGGTGGAGACCAGCCGGCCGTGCTTGACGCCGCGCAGGGCGATCAGCCGGTCGGCCAGCTTCTGCACCTGCGAGCCCTTGCCCTTGGCCACAATGACCTCGGCGCAGTTGTGCTCGTCCAGGTGCACGTGCGTGCTGCAGAGCACGACGTCGTGTTGTTCGTGCTGTTCCTCGTTGAGCTGGCTGCCCAGCCCCAGGGCATGGTGGTCGTAGACCAGCGAGATGACCCCGACGACCTCCACATCCGACTCCGCCCACTCCGCCCCCACCAGGTGATCCCGGATCAGGTCCCGGAGCGCCTCCGAGCGGTTGGCATAGCCCTCGCTCTCCAGGTGCGCATCAAACTGGGCCAAAAGCCCGGCGGGCATGGATACTCCAAAGCGCTGCAGATCGGCCATAGGGTTTCCTCGCTGACTTTCTCGGGTGGCGATTGAGGGCTATGATAGCACCCGCTGCGGAGTCACGGCAAGGCGGTGAGGCTTCCCTGTCCCGGAGGGGCCGCATACGAGGACGTGAGCGTAGCGAACGCCGCAAGTATCCGGCCCAGGGCTTAGCGCTAGGCCGTGGGCCGGATGCTTGTGGCGGCCTGCTGCGCAGGCCGTCCTCGCATTCGGCCCCTCCGGGGAAGAGCATCCCCTCCCGCCCCGCACACAAAAAAGGGGCCGAAGGAATTCCTTCGGCCCCTTAGGGTTGGGCTGTGTGACTTGCGGCTCTACATCATGCCGCCCATGCCACCGCCGCCACCGGAGGGCATCGCGGGCTCTTCGTCCTTGAGCTCGGCGATGAGCGCCTCGGTGGTCAGGACCATGGCGCCGATGCTGGCCGCGTTCTCCAGCGAGCAGCGGACGACCTTGGCCGGGTCAATGATCCCCGTGGCCAGCATGTCCTCGTACTTCTCGGTGGCCGCGTTGAAGCCGAAGGTGTTGCCCTCGGCGTTCATGACGCGCTCGACGACTACGCTGCCCTCGAGGCCGGCGTTGAAGGCGATCTGCCGCAGCGGCTCGACGAGCGAGCGCTTGACGATCTGCCGACCGGTCTTGATGTCGTCGCTGCCGCCGCGCATCTTATCGATGGCGAGGGAAGCGCGCAGCAGGGTGACGCCGCCGCCGGGGACGATGCCCTCTTCGATGCCCGAGCGGGCCGAAGAAAGAGCGTCCTCATAGCGGTGCTGCTTCTCTTTGAGCTCGGTCTCGGTGGCCGCGCCGACGCGGATCAGGGCGACGCCGCCGGCGAGCTTGGCGAGGCGCTCTTCGAGCTTCTCGCGGTCGTAATCGCTATCGGTGTCCTCGATCTCGCGGCGAATCTGGCCGATGCGCCCGGCGATCGCGTCGCGGGTGCCAGCACCCTTGATGATCGTGGTGTTGTCCTTGTCCACGGCGACGCGCTCGGCGCGCCCGAATTGCTCCAGCTCAATGTTCTCGAGCTTGAGGCCGAGTTCCTCGGAGATGAAGGTGCCGCCGGTGAGCACGGCAATGTCCTCCATGTTGCGCTTGCGGCGGTCGCCGAAGCCGGGGGCCTTGACGGCTACCGACTGGACGGTCCCGCGCATCTTGTTGACGACCATGGTGGCCAGAGCCTCGGCCTCGATGTCCTCGGCGATGATGACGACCGGAGCGTTGGCCGAAGCGGCCTTCTCCAGCACCGGGACGATATCCATGGCCGACGAGATCTTCTTCTCGTAGATGAGGATGTAGGGGTTGTCCAGGACAACTTCCATGGCCTCAGCGGAGTTGACGAAGTACGGGGAGATGTAGCCCTTGTTGAACTGCATGCCCTCGACGACCTCGACCTCGGTCAGACCGGTCTTGGAGGCCTCGACGGTGATGACGCCGTCCTTGCCGACCTTCTCCATCGCGTTGGCGATGGTCTGGCCGATCTCGGGGTCGTTACCGGCGATGCCGGCGACATGGGCGATATCGCCCTTGCTCTCCAGCGGCTGCGCCATCTCGCGGATGGCCTTGACCACGACCTCGGTCGCTTCCTCGATGCCCTTCTTGAGGTCCATCGGGTTGGCGCCGGCGGCCACGTTGCGCATGCCCTCGCGGACAATCGCCTGGGCCAGCACGGTGGCGGTGGTGGTGCCGTCGCCGGTGTCGTCGTTGGTCTTGGAGGCGACTTCCTTGCAGAGCTGGGCGCCCATGTTCTCGAACTTGTCCTCCAGCTCGATCTCCTTGGCGACGGTGACGCCGTCCTTGGAGATGACCGGGGCTCCCCACTTCTTGTCCATCACGACATTGCGGCCTTTGGGGCCGAGGGTTACCTTCACGGCATCGGCGACGCGGTTGACCCCGCGCTCGAGCGCGCGACGGGCTTCCTCGTTAAAAGCAATCTGTTTCGCTGCCATGTGCGTGTTCCTCCTTTAGTAAGCCGGCTTCCACCCGGAAGCAGCGGCGTTCTTTCTTCCTAGCGAGATGCGAGCAGGGAATGCTCTTCGAGCAGCAGGTAGTCCTTGCCCTCAAAGCGGACCTCATTGCCACCATACTTGGTGTAGATGACAATGTCGCCCTCCTTGACACCGACCGGGATCAGTTCGCCGCTCTCGGAGCGACGGCCGGGTCCCACGGCGATGACTTTGCCCTCACGGGGCGCTTCCTGAGCTGCCTCGGGAAGATAGATGCCGCCGGCGCTCTTGGCTTCCGGCTCGAGCGGCTCTACCAGTACGCGGTCTCCCAATGGCTTGATCATTATGTGACACCACCCTTTTAGGAGTAGAGTTGGAGCGCGAGAGTCGTTTTTCGCGATGTTCTCGGCCCTCTGAGAATAAGTTAGCACTCTCGTAGGCAGAGTGCTAACGGGCACTATTATATCCCGACGTCCGGCTTTGTCAAGAGTTCATTCTACTGCCGGGTCAGGGCGCCGCTGAGCAAAGGAAAACTCAGAAGCCAAAAGGTATTCCGCTCCTCCACAGCGAATAGCTAGCGGGTAACAACCCGGGTAAGTGAGTTTGGCCGGGGGGCCAGGCCCCCCTACGCTGGTTAATGGAGGCTTTTGGCGTGGAGAACTTCGACATTCTGACTAACTGGAAAGACATTATCGCGCAGGCCAAGGAGTTGAAGGCCTCCGACGTTTTCTGGAAGCCCGGCACCCCGCCCTGGATGCGGATGAAGGGCGCGATCACGCCCCAAACCGACTGGCCGACGCTGACCGAAGATGATATGGAGCGGCTGGCCCAGTCGCTGATGAAGGAGAAGGACTGGCACCACTTCCAGGACTACCCGGAAAAGGACGTGGGTCTGACCATCGAGGGAGTGGCCCGCCTTCGCATCAACATCTACAAGCAGCGCGGCGACGTCTGTCTAGTCATGCGTCTGATCCCCCTGGAGATCCCGACGCTCGACGAACTCGTGATGCCTGAGGTGCTCAAGGACATTTCCCTGCGTCCCCAGGGCCTGGTGCTGGTCACCGGACCTACCGGCTGCGGCAAGTCCACCACCCTGGCGGCCATGCTCAACCACATCAACCTTAACCGCCGGGCCCACATCGTCAGCATCGAGGACCCGATCGAGTTTGTGCATCCCGACAAGAACTGCTATGTGAGTCAGCGCGAGATCAGCATTGACACCGAGAGTTTCGAAGACGCCCTCAAATACTGCATGCGTCAGAACCCCGACGTCATCCTCATCGGTGAAATGCGCGACGTCTCCACCTTTAACGTCGCCATGCAGTCCGCGGAAACCGGTCATTTGGTCTTCTCCACCGTCCATACGACCAGCGCCGCCGAGACCATGGAGCGCATCCTCAACATGTTCCAGCCGCACGAGCGCGAGCAGATTTCCATCCGCTTGAGCCGCTCCTTGCAGGCAGTTGTTGCCCAGGCCCTGGTCCCGCGCAAGCATGAGGCCGGTCGCGTGGCTGCTCTCGAGATCATGGTGGTCACGCCTACCGTGCAGAAGTACATCGAAGAGGGCCGCGCTTCCGAGGTCGAGGCCGCCATCGAGGAAGGCGGCCACTGGGGCATGCAGAGCCGCAACCAGGCGCTGCTCAAGCTCTATGCGGACGACGTTATCTCCGAAGAAGAGGCCATGTTCAACGCCGGCAACTTCACGCAGATGCGCCAGAATATCCGGCGCTTCGTCAAGGAGCGCGGCGACGCCGAGGCGGCCGCCGCTAAGGCCGCGGCGCAGCAGGCGCAGCGCCGCCGCATGATGAGCGCTCAGCAGCAGCCCGCCGCGCCTGCCGCCGAGCCGGGGGCGCCGGAGCAGCCCGCTCCGCCGGCGCCGCCCGCGGGAGGCAGCACGGGCTAGTTTTGGCGTTACACCAAGCGTCCAGACGTCAGCGGTAGTGCCCGCTCGACGCCGGCTCGTCGGCTGGTGCGACCGGGGAATTCCAGGAGGTAGCCGGGTATGGATTACACGCTCGAAGACCTGCTCCGGCAGATGCCGGTACTGAAAGCCTCGGACTTGCACTTGCGGGTCGGGGAGCCGCCCGTCATGCGTATTCATGGCGATCTGGAGCGGCTGGACCAGTATCCCGTGCTCACCGCCGAGAACGTCGTAGAACTGTGCTACGCCATTCTCAATGAGCGCCAGAAGTCGCGGCTGGAAACCAATCTGGGACTGGACCTGGCGCATGAAGTGCTCGGTCTGGCTCGCTTCCGCGTCAACATGTTCTACCAGCAGGCCTGCCTCGGCGCGGTGATGCGGATGATCCCCATCAACATCCTCACCATTGACGAGTTGGGCCTGCCCGCCGCTCTCAAGGCCCTGGCGCTGCTGCCGCGCGGACTGATTCTGGTCACCGGGCCGACCGGGTCCGGCAAATCCACCACCCTGGCGGCGATGGTTGACCACGTCAACGAGAATCAGCCGCTCCACGTGGTTACCATCGAGGACCCCATCGAGTTCGTCCACAACGACAAACGTTGCGTGATCGAGCAGCGGGAGGTCGGCCAGGATACTTCCTCCTTTGCCGAGGCCCTCAAACACGTGGTGCGCGCCACTCCCGACGTCATCCTCGTCGGCGAGATGCGCGACCTGGAGACCATCGCACTGGCGATCACCGCCGCGGAAACCGGCCACTTGGTCTTCGGCACCCTGCATACCACCGACGCTATGCAGACCGTGGACCGCGCCGTGGACGTCTTCCCGCCGCAGCAGCAGCAGCAGATCCGCATGCAGCTTTCGGTCTGTCTGGCCGCCGTCATCAGCCAGAGCCTGCTGCCGGTGGCGGGCGGCGGCGCGCGCGTACCCGCCTTCGAGATCATGATCTGTAACCCCGCCATCCGCGCGGTTATTCGCGAGGGCAAGACCCACATGATCTACAACCTGATCCAGGCCGGCCGCGACGATGGCATGATGGCCCTGGATCAGTACTTGGCCGACCTGGTCAAAGCGGGAACGGTGGACTACGAGTTGGCCCTCTCCAAGTCCTCTTATCCCAACGAGTTCGCCAAGCGCTGCGGCTCGGCCGCGGTTATCGCCGAGCCGCCGGCGGCCGCCGGCGGATAAGCGCGGAGGCTGCCTTCCCGACTTGCGGGCGTCGACCGGACGCCCATTCCTAGCCAGACAGGTGTGAGCAAACATGGCGGAGCTAGACCTGGACAAACTGCTTACCTTCTGCGTGCAGCAGGGCGGGTCAGACATGATTCTCAAGTCGGGCACCCCCCCCATCATCCGCCTGCACGGCGACCTCGTACGCATGAAACTGGAGGCCATCTCCCGCGAGGAAACCAAGCGGCTGGCCTACCAGGTGCTGGACGAGGAGCAGGTGCAGCATTTTGAGGACCGCTGGGAGTTGGACTTCGCCTACGAGATCGTGGGCGTCGCCCGATTCCGCTGCAACATGATGATTCAGCGCGGGCTGATCACCGCCATCTACCGCGTCATTCCCTACCGCATCAAGTCCATCGAGGAGCTAGGCCTCCCCGAGATCTGCTACCGTCTCGCCGACCACCCGCGCGGCTTGGTGCTGGTCACTGGGCCCACCGGCTCGGGTAAGTCCACCACCCTGGCGGCGATGGTGGACTACGTCAACCGCACCAAACCGGTCCACATCATGACCGTCGAGGATCCCCTGGAGTTTATCCACGAGGACAAGCGGGCGGTGATCAATCAGCGCGAGTTGGGCCGCGACACGGTCAGCTTCGCCGACGCCCTCAAGTACGTTCTGCGCCAGGACCCGGACGTCATCCTCATCGGGGAGATGCGCGATCTGGAGACCATCGGCCTGGCGATTACCGCCGCGGAAACCGGCCATCTGGTCTTTGGAACCTTGCATACCACCAACGCCGTCCAAACTGTAGACCGCGTTATCGACGTCTTCCCGCCTCACCAGCAGCAGCAGGTGCGGATGCAGATGTCCGTCAACCTGGTGGGCGTACTTTCGCAGGTTCTCTGCAAGACCTCGGACGGCCACGGTCGTGTGGCCGCCTTCGAGACGATGGAGGCGACTCCGGCTATTCGCAATCTGGTTCGCGAAGGCAAGACCCACCAGATCGGCTCCAACATTCAGACCGGCTCCAAGCGGGGCATGTACAGCCTGGATCAGTCGCTCGCGGCGCTGGTCGCCGACGGGCGCGCCGAGTACGAGTCGGCGCTCACTAAAGTCAACGACGTCATTGACTTCGAGGAGGTACTCGCGAAGCTGCGGGCCGACAAGGCCGCGGCTCGCGCTTAACCCCGCCCGGCGCCGCCTCGACGGCGGGAATTTTGCCGCTCAAAGGACGACAGCTACCCTATGCCCGTGAAGAAGACCGAAATCGCCCTCAAGACCCTCAGCAGCGGCCTGTTCTCGCTGTGCAGCCTCGCCTTTCGCATCGGCGGCGCCGCCTTCGTGCTGGTGGGGGCGTACCTGATTTTCGCGACGCTCTCCGGGCAACTCAAGGACGCCACGGCAGGCGGCGTCACTGCTATCCACACGATGGGCCGAGTCTTCCTGCTCTGTGGCGTCGTGGCCACGGCGAGCCTCGTGCTGATCACTCTGGAGGAAATCTACTGGGCGGTGGCCTCGGGCGTGGTCGGTCTGGGCCTGTTGTTCGGCATCCCCACGCTGGTAATGAGCACCTACCAGGGCGTGCCGCTTTCGGCTAATGGCAAGCTCGCGGCCGAGGCGATGGTCAACTGGGGAACCATGACCGGCAAGGCCATCATCTTCGTGGTGGGGCTGCGGCTGGTCTACGAGATCTACCGGCAGTTGACGGAGGGCAGCGCGCGGCGGCGCGTGGAGGAGATCGAAAAGCCGGTCCAGAGCGGGCGCCGGCAGGGCAGCACCCGCGCCAAGCCGCCTTCGGAAAGTGTCCTGGCCCCTTGCTGGAAGATGCAGTTCTGCCATGAGACCGTCCGGGAGATGTGCCCGGCCTTCACTGCGAAAAAGACCTGCTGGCGATACGGCCGCGGCTGCAACTGCGACCCCGACCTGGTGGAGTCCCTCATCCGCAACCGGGCCAGCGGCCCCACGCGCACCGCGGCCAGCCGCGAAGGCGCCTACATCCGCGCCGAACTTGAGGCGGAGACCCCGCGCGGCCCGTCCGAAAAGACGATCCCCTGCGCTCGCTGCCCCATCTATACCGAGCATCAGCGCCGCAAGTTCCGGGTGGTCAACCCCCTGCTCATCGTGATTACGGTGGCCCTCTTGTCCATCTTCTTTGTCCCGCTGACTCACTTCTACAGCGTGCTGGCGGGCATCGTGGCCAAGGCCGCCAGCGGTAGTCTGGTCAGCCAGGGCGGCAACGTCGCCTACTGGCAGAAGTACCTCGACACGCCCGCCCTGCAAGCCTGTTTTGTCGTCATTATCGGCCTATTCCTACTGTCCTGGGTGCTCCGGGCGGGCGAGTGGCTGATCCTGGAGAAGAAGCTGGTCTAGCGGGGGGGCGAGCGTCCTGGAGGGACAGCAGCTCCACGTGGTGCTAAGCGGAAGAGTCCAGGGAGTGGGCTTCCGCTATTTTGCGGTCGAGCGGGCGCAGCGCCGCGGCCTCACCGGCTGGGTCCGCAACCTGGGCGAGAACCGGGTTGAGGTGCGGGCCGCCGGGCCGTCGTCCGAGTTGGATGCCTTCCTGGCCGAACTTCGTCTGGGACCGCCGCAGTCGCGAGTAGACGCGGTCCAGGCTGACTGGCAGCCGCCCGCCGAGGAGTTCTCCGGCTTCCGCGTCGTCGCCGGCGGCTGGTAAGGCCACACCGCTACCCGCACGGATTCCCCTTACCCTATGACTGACCTATCCGCTTTCCCCGAAAACTGGTGGCAGGAGTTCTTTGAGTCACCCGACAGCATTCCGCTGTCTTTCTTCCCCTCGGAGAAGGAGACGGACGCGGAGATTGCCGGGCTGCTGGAGATGCTGGCGCTGCGCGGGCCCGAGCGGGTGGCGGACATCTGCTGCGGCGGGGGGCGGCACGTGCTGCGGCTGCGGGCGCAGGGCTACCAGGTCGTGGGCCTGGATATTTCGCGCATGATGCTCCTGCGGGCCCAGCGTGAGGCCGGCCGCCGCGCCTGTCCGCTGGTGCGCGGCGACGCGCGCTATCTGCCCTTCCGCTCCGGCAGCCTCGAGGTAGTGCTGAACCTCTTCAACAGCTTCGGCTACTGCGAGACGGACGCGGAGAATGAGGCGGTCTTTCAGGAGGCCGCGCGGTGCCTGGCCCCCGGCGGCCAGTTTCTGCTCGAGACGCGCAACCCCCAGTACCAGATTCTCTTCGCCCCGGTCCGCCAGACGGTGGCCGCCTCGCGCGGGCGGAAGCTGGTGGTGGGCTGGCGCTACGACCGCGAGACGCACCGGCTTAGCTCGGAATGGCGCAGCGGGAGCAACCTGGAGGAGGTCGTGTATCGGGCGAGCCTGCGGCTGTATCAGGTCGAGGAACTCCAGGCCATGGCCGCGCGCGCGGGGCTGGAGGAGGTCGGAATCTACGGCGGCTATGGGGGCGAGCCCTTCACCGGCTGGGAGCGGCTGCTGGTCTACCACGGCCGCAAAGCCTAGCTCAGACCGCCGCCGGGGCCGAGCGGCAGCGTCTTGACTCGGTACTCCAGCGCTGTCTGGCCCAGGCTGATCACATCTCCGCTGGTCAGTCGCTGGCGACTCACGCGCCGGCCATTCACCAGGGTCACCGACTCCGGCGCGGAGAACAGCACGTGCCCCTGGCCCTCCTGCTGCAGGACAGCGTGCTGGGGGCGGAGAGTGGAGTCCTTGATCAGGCACAGGTCGCACTTGGGGCTGCTGCCCAGGGTGGTCAGCGGGCGGTAGAGGATGAACTGCTTGCCCTGCAGCGGCCCCTGCACCACGATTAGCCAGGCTTCCTTGCGCAGCTCCTCGACCAGCCCAATCGCGGCCCCGGAGCACAGGCCCAGCACGGTCATGGCGATCAGGCGGCTGGCCAGACCGGCGTGCGCCCCGTGCCCCCCGATCAGGGCCTGAGCGATCATGCTGATCGGGTCAAAGAGCAGGCCGCCCACGAATCCCCCGATCGCGCCGCCGACCAGGCCGTTCACCAGTTTGCGGCCACTGCCGCTATGCGCCCCCTGGCTGAGGCCGACGCAGACCCCGACCAGCCCCCAGGCAATCGCCCGGAGCATGATCTGCCCCAGCAGATTGCCGCGCAGGCCCGCGCCCAGGCCGCCGTAAAGCAGTTGCCCGACCACGCCGCCCAGCGCGCCGCCGCCGCCGCCGATGAGCAGCCCCCAGCCCAAGCCGCGCCAGAGCTTCTCCGGCACGCGGGTGGAGATCCCCTCGACGCAGCCCAAAGCCGCACCGATCAATCCGCCCAGACAGGCGCCGAACACCGCCATCTCCAGCAGGATGCCGGCCAGATCGGTCGCCATTTTCGGTCCGTCTTGGGTGAAGGGCTCGACTACCGCCCAAGCGAGGAAGCCGCCCAGGGCTCCGGCCAGGGCCAGCTGGAGCACGCCCCAGGTCGCGACCGCGGAGGAGCCGAGGGAGGACTTGACGCCGTAGGAGGCGCCGGGGGTCAGCGTAGGAGGCGCGGAGCCGAAGTACTCCCCCCGACGGGCCGCGGCCGACGGCGCCTTAGCCGCCGGCAAGGGGAGGTCGGTCAGGTCGTCGCTGCCGATGACCAGCAGTTCGCCCGCCGCGGTAGGCGGCGGCGGGGTCACCGGCGGCAGCTCCAGATCGTCGAGGTCCTCCGGCTCGATATTCAGAAAGTCGTTGTCCATGCTCGCCTCAGCTTAGACGGGCTGCCCGTAGCCGTCAAGAGGCGAGCGCCGGCTCCGCTAGCCGAAGGGGAAGAAGGGAGCCTGCAGCCGGAAGAACCCGGCCAGGGCGGCCCAGATTACGGCCTGCGCAAACTCGCCCAGGATCAGACCGAGGAAGAAGGGGCGCAGCGCCATGAATCCGCGCATCCCGCCGTAGCGGTTGATCAGCGACTTGATCATCCAGGCCAGCATCAGCGGGAACCAGAAGACGAACAGCCCGTAGGTCCCCGACAGGGCCATCCCCAGCGGCCCCAGCGGCCACCACAGGTAGCGGGTGCGCAGGAAGGTCATCAAGAGCGTGATCGCCGCTCCGGAGGCGAAGAAGATCGGCAGGCGGCCGTCATAGTGCGGCGTCGCCTGCATGGCCTGCGCGTACGCGCCCGCGGTCCATTGCGGGGTCGCCTGATAGACGTAGGGGTAGAGCTGCACGGCTCCCATACGGTAGGGAATCATCAGGTGCAGCGCTCCGCCCAGGATTAGAGCGACGGCCAGTCCGGCGCTCAGGGCCCAGAGCAGCGCGCGCCGGTCCAGCCGCACCGCGTCCGCCAGCTTGAGGCTGTCCAGGAAAGCGCTGAGCAGGTTGCCGCGCTGATCGCGCATGAACACAGCGTCGGTCAGTGACAGGGCGGTCATGGTCTTGGGCGTCATGGTCTGCAGCGGCGTGAACATCGCCACCAGGTCCACGGGCCGGAAGGAGGTCTCCGTCTCCAGCAGGCCGGCCTCGTTGACGGAGCGCGCCATGACCGGCAGCGTGATGAACAGGTAGACCACGGCCTGCAGCAGAGCGATGCCCGGGGACATCCCCAGCTTGACGAAGAAGATCACCAGCCCCACCGGACCGACGATCAGCCCCAGCAAGGCTAAGCGCGCCGGCAGCAGCTCTCGCTCGCCGGTCTCCACCCCCTTCATGACCCCCTGCACAGTCTTGCGCAGGTACGGCCACGCCGACTTGAGCATGTAGCCAACCACGACCACGAAGGCGCCCGCCACCTGGTAGCCATTCCAGAGAGTGGTGGGGTACATGGGCATGCCCTCCGGGGGGATGCCCACGGCGGAGAAGGCTACGTTCTGGAGCCGGGCAAACATGAAGAAGGACCACATGGTCAGCGAGAGCTGCGCAGGTAGGAAGTAGGAAAAGCCCAGCGCGCCCATGGACATGAAGATTTGGACCCCGCCCATGTCGCTCCAGGGGCGGCCCATCGCCTTGATGCCCTCATCCAGAGGAAAACGCAACTGGATCAACGGGAAACCGGGATAGTTCGCATGCAGACCGTTGAGGGTGTAGATGATGGTTGGGATCGCGAGCCCGATCCAGAGCAGCGGCTGGCGGAAGATCGAGGTGAGCCCGCCATGCTCCTTGGCCAGTTCCAGGGGCAGCACGGTCAGGGGGAAGGAAAGCTTCTCGTTGTCCACCCACTGCCGCCGCAGGAGCGACGCCATGCAGGCCACGGTCAGTAGCACCAGCAAGATAGCGACGCCCCAGGCGGCCAGCGGCGTGGCCCACGCGCCCCAGGGTAGGTGCTGGCCGGGCGAGAGGCCCTCGTAGAAGCTCCGGGTGACCGTCTGGTTGGCGGGGCCATTCACCGAGAAAGGTACAGCCCACTGGGGCGTCTTGGGGAAGAGCAGCCGCGCCCAGTCGTTGGCCGGCGTGGCGTAGTAGTTGTAGCAGACCAGAGTGGGGATCCACTTTTCGAGGATGCCGCGCGAGGTGGCCAGGGAGGCAACCAGGACCATCGCGTAAATGGCGACGATCTCCGCAGGGCGCAGGGCCAGCCGGGAGCTGCCCAGGCGGACCAGCATGTTCAGCACGACCAGGAGCAGCAGCAATCCGACTGCGGCCGGGGCAAACTGCATGATGGCGATGGGAATCTGGGCGACTACCAGCTCGGCCCAGGCGACGACGAAGACCGCCACGGCGCTGAGCAACAGGCCCACGATCAGGGCCCGCGGTGTCAGGCCGCTGCGGGGAGAAGTACCGGAATCCAACCGCGATGGTCCAATTTGCATCAAGTAAGAATCCTCCTGCGTAAATGCGCAACGATGCATTTCGCTAGTGGTGTCTAGAACTCCTCTTCACAGGTGCCGGGCCACCCAGAGCAGCACGGGGACCCAGGCCGCCGCGAACAGGTTGGTCGTCACCCACAGGCTGTTGGCCACGTCCACCTTCAGCCCCGTGCATTGAGCGACGACAATCGAGAGAATGGCCACCGGCGCCGAACACTCGATAAGCACTATCTTGACGAGCTGATTGTCGGCTTGTCCCCACAACCCCAGAAGCGCCGCCAGGCCCAGACCCAGCAACGGGGTGAGCACGAATTTTACGACGTGCATGACCACGATAGGCCGCACATACTGCCCCAGCGCCGACAAACGCAGGTTGCCGCCGATGGCGAAAAGCTGAATCGCCGTGTCCAGAGGCACCAGGACGTCAATCATCCGCAGCGCCACCGCGGGCGGAGGCGCGACCACATGGGCCAGCAGCCCCAGCAGCACCCCTAGCAGCGGGTTGCGGCTATAGCCCCAGCGGAAAGTGGCGATACAGGTCTGCCAGGGCGACGAGGACGAGGCCACATATCGCCCGGCAATGAAGAAGCCCAGCAAATAGAGCAGGGGCAGAAACGGCAGGGTGTAGATGGTCCCCAGCGCGGCTCCCTGCGCCCCCAGCAGGATGAAGCAGATGAACACCCCGAAGGTCGTCCCCTGATTGGAGAACATGGCGCTGATGATCCAGGCCGCCTGCTCGCGGGGCTCGGAGAGAAGACGGCGGGCGATCAGTGTGGCCGGCAGCCAGATCAGCACGATGCACAGCGCGCAGATCATGGGCAACGCAGCGGCGCCCCAACCCACCGGGCGGAGCGCCCACATCACCAGGAAGCTCACGACCGGCGTCAGCCAGGTCAGCCCGGCCCGGCTCACCCCGACGGCCTGCCCGCTCTGCAGCCGGCCGCGCTTGCGGGCGGCGTAGCCGACGGCCAGACTCAGCACGATCACCAGAAATGCTTCAATAGTCTTGGCCGTGGTCTCAGTCATAGGTAGGGCCGGAGGGTGAGGCCTCTGCGTGCGCCTACTCGCCCGCGGGCGGGCCGCCTGCGCTTTCGCCTACCGTGCCGGCGTGATCCAGGACGTATTGCGCTAGCCCCGTGTCCCAATGGAAACGGTACGCGTTTACGAATTCGCTGTTCGGCGGGCCGGTCCAGAGCGTCACCGTGCCCCAGTCATTGGAGTGCGCGATGATCCTGACCACCCAGCCCGGGTCTTGCTGGCGCGCCGCGGCCGCGGCGGCCTGCTGTCCGGGTCCCACGGGCGCCGTCGGCGAGGTGGGAGCCGCGATCGGCTTTTCGGCGATGATCCTAAAGCCCTGCTGCTGCTGGTCCCACCACAGGGAGCGGCTCAGACGCAGGTCGCTCAGCGAGGGGCCGATCGATACGCGCGCTTCACTCCAGTCGTCCTGGTGCCACGTGACCTGGCCCTGCCAGCCGTAGTGGTCCGCCAGAGCCGTCTGCAGCGCGGTCGTCTCGCGCGAGACGGTCGCGGCCGGAGACTGGACGGGCGGCGGCCCCAGGTCCGGAGCCACGGCCGGCACACTGGCCGGAGCCGGCGCGGCGGCTCGGGAGGTGACATACGCGACTACCAGCAGCACGGTCAGGCACAGGACTAGCACACCGGCTAGAATCCACAGCGCGGTGAAATTGGGCCGCGGTCGGGGCGCGGGGGCCGTCGCCGGGCACGCGCCGGGGACCTGCTGATGGGCCGCCAGGCAGTCCGCACACAGAGGCTGGCCGCACCGGGGGCAAGCACCGGCGGCAGCATAGCCGGGGTGAGAAGTACACTCCATGGGCTCCGTCACCTCGCGCTGTCGGGGTCGAGTTTGGTTGGGTCTAGATCCAACTGCGGAACCAGGCTCCCGCGAGTTGCACAAAGTAGGGGTTGTAGCCGTGCGCCAGGCCATGCAGCAGCGTGTAGCTGCGGGTGCCGGGCAGCACCGCGAACAGGGACTCAATGGACTCCGGCGGGCAGACGTCGTCCA
The DNA here is from genome assembly GCA_036504235.1 of Armatimonadota bacterium. Taxonomy (GTDB): domain Bacteria; phylum Armatimonadota; class Zipacnadia; order Zipacnadales; family Zipacnadaceae; genus Zipacnadum. The sequence goes on from DASXVN010000053.1 coordinate 37,324, forward strand.
CGGAGCCGGCGGTTAGCAGCACCGGCATGATCAAGCGGTGAGCATGGCTAAGCGTGTCCACCTCGCCGAGGGCGCGCCAGGCCCGCCGTAGGGTCTTCGGGTCGTCCGCCATCGCCTCCAACTGCGTCAGGGCCAGACCATACGCGCCGGGCAGGGGATAGCTCGGGGCCAGCGGGAATCCGGTCAGGAAGGGCTCGTCCGCCGCCACGGCTTTCACGCCGCGGTCGCGCAGGAGGCTCGCGGCCAGCAGCGCGGTGCCCCCGCCCTGGCTGGTGCCCAGGAAGCCCAGCCGGTTGGCCTGGACCTCCGGCTGCGCGCTCGCCCAGCGCACCGCTACCAGCACGTCGCGGAGCCAGTCGAAGTAGCCGCACTTGCCGCCGCTGAGCGCCGTGTCCGGCAGCACCGGCCAGTTGCCGTCCCGGCGCTTGCTGTCATCGGGACCCTGCGGCGTAGCGTAGCCGAGCGGGCTGATGTGCAGCACGTTGTAGCCCGCCGCGACCAACTCGGGATGGGAGGTCATCTCCGCGCCGTAGCCGGGCAGGTGGAACAACGTCGGCGCGGGCCCCCCGCTGGGGACCTTCTGCCAGAAGCCGTAGAAGGGCGCGCAGCCCTTGGCGTCAAAACGCACATAGGTGGAGTGCGGCATTGTCTGCCACGGGCCCATGCGCCATTCGTAAGGCGGGTCGGCCACAGCGGTGGCCGTGAACTTCAGCTGGTCGGCGCGGGCCAGCAGCTTGTCGCACCAGACATCGACTTCGGCCGCCGTCGGATAATTCTCGTGCAGGGTCATAGGAACTCCTCGAGGACCGGGGGGCTTAGGCTACGGGTGTCTTGCGGGTCTTGCCGAACTCCCGGGCCTGGGCCATGAAGGCCTCCAGGCGAGTCTCGGCGGTGGCCTGCTCCAGCCCATCGTAGACCATGTTCAGGAAGGGAATATGATCGTGGTCGCGGCGCACCAGGCGCATCAGGGCGTGCGAGATGGTGCCGGGCATGCAGGTAAAGGGCATCACCGAAACGACCCCGCTGAGACCCTTCTGCGCGAAGTCTACCGCCTTGCCCACGGTCATAATCGCCTCGCCCTCGAAGGTCCGGTGCACATACGGCTTGGCGTAGCCCAGGACCTTCTCCGTGGACGGCTCGTGGGCGTTCTCCAGGAAGCCGTCGAAGGCCGCGGCCAGCTTGTGTTCGTCATGCTTCATGACTTTGTCGGTGAGCCAGTTCTTGATCAGCAGCTTGCGGTTCTTGACCTGCGCGGCGCGCATGCTACGCCGGACATTGCGGTACAGGAACCACTCATACACCGGCGCGGACCAGACCTCGCCGCCCAGGGCCTCGATTTTGCGGATCAGGTCCTGGTTGCTGAAGGCGTTGGCGCGGACGTAGAACTCGCCCACCATCCCGATCAGCGGCCGGCGCACGCTCTTGTCTACCGGAATCTGCCGGAAGGCCCCGCTCGCCTGGCGCAAGGCGCGGGGCAGGCTACCGTCGTTGCGGGCGATGGCCTCGGCGGCCTCGTGCAGCGCCGCGGCGTAGACTTGGTCGGCGGCGCCCGACTCTAGCTCATAGGGCCGGGTTTGCAGCACGGCCTTGTCCAGCAGGTCGGCAGCTACCAGGCCCTGCCAGCTCAGGCGCAGGAGCTGCTGGCCGACCACGCCCAGGTCATCGTAGAAGCTCGCGGCCTGATTGGGGGCGTAGATCGGGACGTCGGAGTAGCCCAGGTCGTCCAGGACCATGCGCTGCAGGGTGTTGTACTGTCCAAAGCGGCAGGGACCGCCGGAGCCGCCCATGAAGAAGGCGACCTTGTCGCGGTCAAAGTCGGGCCGTTTGGTGTATTTGACCATATCTCCGGTGGTGACGATGCAGGGGAAGCACTCCTTGCCGGAGGTGTACTGCCGCCCCCAGTGCAGAGTCTCCGCATCCGGCTCGGGCAGGACCTCGGCCGGCACCCCGCAGCCTCGGAAGGCCGCGGCCAGGCCGACGGCGTGCCCGCTCATGTTGGGGATCAGCACCGTGCGCCCGCTGGCCGTGTCGAGGGTCAGGGCGTGGAAGTCGCGCCCGGGCACCTGGGGCCGATGGCGGGTCGCAGCGAGGCTGTCGAGGAAGGCCTCGCAGCGGGTAATCATCCCGGCGTCGGCGCTATGCTCGTCCACCTCGATGATCAGAGCCGGGTTATCGCCCAGGCCCTCGGAGAAGAACTTGAGCAGGAAGGAATCCGGGCCGCAACTGAAGTTGGTCAGGTACAGCGCGTTCAGGCGCGGGTCGCGGGCGATCTTGTGCGCCGCCAGCAGAATTCGTTGCCCGTAGCCCCAGTACATGTTGAACCAGCCCTCGGGCAGCTTGACGTCGTCCAGGGGCAGGTAGTCCAGGGGAATCGGCAGCACGCCCATGTTGCGTAGCTTCTGGGGGATTTGCAGGTTGGCGCCCGGATCGCAGCCGTTGTAGGAGCGGCTGACCACGACGATAGCCGTGTCCTCCGGCTGCAGGCCGGCCAGGACCTCGCGGCCCCGCTCCTGCATCTGCCGCCGGAACTCGGCCAGGGCGGCGAGGCCCGCGTCCACGGCACGCGTTACCTGGGCCGGCTTGGCGCCTAGCTCGCGGCCCATCTCGCTGAGCGCCTCGATCAGGTGCTTACGCCCTAGCGAGAAATACATGATCGGCGTGAGCAGCTTAACGTCGCTCAGCTCGAAATCCACGGCCGCGGCCAGGGTGTAGGGAATGCTCTGATTGTAGGGGCAGACGAAGCTGTCCGTGGTGGACTCGTCCTGCGACTCCATGGTGATGATGCTGGGCAGTAGCAGGAAGTCGAGGTCCTGGTTGAGCAGCTCCAGCACGTGGCCCAGGGCGACCTTCACCGGGAAGCAGGTCTCGGAGACGGAGGCCTCCGCGCCGCTGTGGATGATGCGCTTGTTGGTGCGGCTGGAGAGCACCGGCTGGGCGCCCATCTCGGTGAGGACCGCCTGCCAGAAGGGGAACAGTTCGTGGAAGAGCAGCGCCCGGGGCACGCCCACCCGCGGCGCGTCCTCGGCTAGCGCCACGGTGGGCGTGTAGGAGGTCAGCAGCAGCTTTTCCCGCTCGCGGAAGAGGTCCGGCAGGTGCTCGCCGGCCTTCTCCTGCTTCTCGCGGACATCGTATTTCTCGCAGCGGCTGCCATAGAACAGGGGCGACTCGCCCTCGATCAGGACCTCGTTAATCTCGCAATGGTTGGGGCAGTCCTGGCACTCGAAGGTCCTGACCTCGTAGCTCGTTTCCACGACGCCGAAGCCCTTGAAGCTGCTGCCCGCCTCGCCGCATTCTTCCTTGGCGATGATGGCGCAGCCGACGGCCCCCAGGACTTCATTGTGCGGGGGAACGATGATCGGCTTGCCGGTGACGTGCTCAAAGGCCGCCACTACGGCATGGTTGAGCGCCGTGCCGCCCTGGAAAAGGATGTGTTCGCCGACGCGCTTTTGGCCGACGACCTTGTTGAGGTAGTTGTAGACGATGGAGTAGGCCAGCCCCGCCACCAGATCGGTGGTGGCCGCGCCCGCCTGCTGGTTGCGCGTGAGTTCCGTCTCCATAAAGACGGTGCAGCGCTCGCCCAGGTTGAGCGGGCTCTCCGCCTCAAAAGCCAGCTTGGCGAACTCGCCCTTGATGGACACGCCGAGCCGCTCGGCCTGCTCCTCGAGGAATGACCCGGTACCGGCGGCGCAGACCTTGTTCATCTCAAAGTCCACGACGGCCCCGTTCTCCAGGGACACATATTTGCTGTCCTGCCCGCCGATCTCGAAGATCGTGTCCACCTGCGGGTCTACAAACAGCGCCCCGCGGGCGTGCGCGGTGATTTCGTTTTTCACCACGTCGGCGCCCAGGAAATCAGCGGTCAGATAGCGTCCCGAGCCGGTGGTGCAGGCGCCGCGGATCTCCACCTTGTCGCCCAGTCGCTCGCCGACGCGGCGCAGGCCCTCTTTGACGGCCTCCAGGGGCCGCCCGGCGGTCATCAGGTATTCCTTGGCTAGCACCTGACCGTCGCCGTCAATGACCACCACGTTGGTGCTGATGGAGCCCACGTCCACGCCCAGGTAGGCGGGGAGCTTTTCGCCGGGAGCCACTTGCGGCTCGACGACCGGCGCGGGCATGATGACGGAGCGGTCCAGACGGAGCGGCGCGAGCGCCTGCTGGGTGCTCTCGGCCAGGTAGGAGTCGAGCTCATCCAGGCGCGCCCACTGCGGCGCGGCCAGCCCCTCGCCCCGCGCACGCAGGACGGCGCCGATGGCGCCCATGGCCGCAAAGTGTTCGGGAATGATGAGGTCGTCCGCCGCCAGCTCGAAGACCTCGCGCATCGCGCGGATGATGCCCGGGTTGGCGGCCACGCCGCCCTGGAAGGAGACCGGGGTGAGCAGCGTCGCGCCGGAGCCGACCGTGCTCTTGAAGTTGCGCACCAGGGCAAAGCAGAGCCCGGCGATGATGTCATGCTCGGGAGTGGCCTTCTGCTGCAGGTGAATCATGTCGCTCTTGGCAAACACGCTGCAGCGTCCGGCGACGCGGGGGGGATGCTCGCTGTGCAGGGCGGCCTGGCCAAACTCCTCGATGGACAGCCCCAGGCGATTGGCCTGCTGGTCCAGGAAGCAGCCGGTGCCGGCGGCGCACATGGCGTTCATGGCAAAATCAGCGACGCTCTCGGAGCGATTCCCCTGCTCATCGCGCAGCAGGATCAGCTTGGAGTCCTCGCCGCCGATCTCGATGATGCTGTTGGCCGCGGGGTAAAGCGCATGGACCGCCGCTGCCTGCGCGACGACCTCGTTGATGAAGCTGCCGCCCAGGAGTTGGGCCACCGCGCGCCCGCCGCTACCGGTAGCGGCCAGACCGGCGAAAGCGTCCTCGCCATGTTGGGCGCGCGCTGCCCGCAGGGCCTCGGCCGCTACGTGCATCGGCTGGCCGTGGTGGCGGAGATAGTGCTCCTCCACCACTGCGGAATTCTCATCCAAGATCGCTAGATTGACGCTGATAGACCCGACATCAATGCCCAAATATAAACGTTCGCTCATGGGTGCTGGGTGCTCCTGGGACGGGTGGCGCGCAGGTCGCGGCGCGTACGCGCTGGGTTCTCCCGGGCCGGAGGCCGCTGCGGTGCTCCCGAGCCGGGTACGTTAGGCGCCAATTATACCTTGTGGTTAGTCTCCCCGCAAGGGCGCGGCCCCCCGCGTGGGGAACCTCGCGGACTGCGCTCCCGTCAAAGGCTCGGCCTGCGCCGAGGCGCAGGTGCGCTGGGGTGGTGCAGCGAAATATGCCCCAGTTTGCTCTCAAGATCGGGAGTGTGAGTCCCCATGCCTTACCTCAGAACCGGGGCCGGGTTGCTTGTCGTCCTGCTGGCCGGGACCCTTCTGCTCGGCTGCGGGGGAGGCGGGGGCAGCACTGGCCCTACCGCCCCCGTTAGCGTATCTTTCAGCCAGCCGACCGGGTCTGCGCCCACCGTCACCGCGGGGACGCAAGTGACGCTGGAGGTCGCGGCGTCCAGCACCCTGGGGCGGGGCATCAGCCGGGTTGATTTCACCGTGGACGGCGTCGCGGTGGGGACGGCCACCGCCTCGCCCTTCAGCGTGACCTGGGATACCACCGGGCTGGCCGCCAAGACCTACAGCGTGGTCGCTACCGCCTATGATGACGGTAGTCCCGCCAAGTCGGGCACGGCGACCCTGGCCGTCAAGGTCAAGGCCAGCGTGGTGAGAACGCAGATTACCGCTCCGACCGCGGGCAACCGCACCGTGACGCAGGGCGCCGCCGTGGTGATTTCCGCCACCGCCAGCGCGCCCCTCGGCATCGCCTCGGTGGCTTTCACCGCCAACGGCCTGCCCATCGGCACCGCCACCGCTCCGGTGGCCGGCGCCTACAGTGTCACCTGGCCGACCGCCAGCCTGACTCCCGGGGCTTACACGATTGTGGCCACGGCCTCCGACAACGCCGCTCCGGCCCAGACCGGCAGCGCCACGATCCAGATCCAGGTCGACGCGGCGACCAGCCTCCTGCCCACCGTCCAGATCACGGCGCCCGTCGCCGGGGCGGCCGTCTCCTGGAATATGATCGTCCGGGTCAATGCGCAAGCGCAGGCGCCCGGGGCCACGATCAGCAATATCCAGGTGATGTTCGGCACGCAGACGAAGACGCTGGCGGGGAAAGGCACGGCTACCTTGTCGGGGAATGTGACCTTCGACACTACGGCCTTCGCCGACGGGAGTCACGACCTGACCGCCATCGCCACCGACAGCGCGAATCGGCAGTCCGCCGCCACTCTTACCGTGACGGTAGCGAACAACGTCAGTCCCCCGCCGCCGCCCTGGCATTAGGTAGGACGGGCATCTCGCCTCTCTCGGCAACACGAACTATAGGTTTCGCCATGTAGGACAGGCTAGACGCCTGTCCTACTCGTTCTTCTGCTTCAGTTGCAGGTACATCAGAATGTGCCCGGTGAGTACGATGGAGGTCATGAGCAGCAGCCCGGCCCAGAGCAGAGCGCGGTTATAGAAGCCCGACCGTACCAGGGCGCCGGCTACCTGCCAGACGAGACCGCCGGTGATGACGGCCAGCGAGAGCGCGCTGAGACAGGAGCCGGGGGCGGGGCGGTCCAGCGGCACACCGCTGCGCTCGTCGGTCGGCGGCAAGCCCCACACGATCGGCTCCGCCTCCTCCAGGGGCGCTTCCTCCCGCCAGCGGAGCAGGGCGCGATGGAGCCGGAGAGTGGCCGTCGCCGTGCCCGTCACCGTATCGGCGTCGCGCGAGGCGAGTGTGAATACCCGCCCGGGGTCGCGCGGGCCGTGCCAGAAGACGGCGATGCGCACCGGCAGCGAGGCCAGACTGCGGGAGAGCCGCGAGGCCCCCAGTTGGTCGGGCGTCACCCCCTGCAGTTCCAGGCGGTCGATTTGCTCCCGGCGCAGACTCCAGGTGAACTGGTCGCCCCGGTACAGCAACTCCCCCTCCCCGCACGCCAGGAAGCCCACGTCTTGATCCGTCTCGCCCTCCCAGGAACGTAGCCGCTCGCCGGGGGACCAGCCGACGAACTCCCCTTCCGCCTCCCCCAGGTAGCGCCGCGCCAACTCGCGCTGGAGCCGGCGGTTGCCCAGCAGCGCCAGGCGGCCCTGCACGAGCCAGGGAGCGCCGGCGGACAGCAGCAGAGCCACCGCGGTCAGCGTGCCGCCCGCGGGGGTCGTCTCCAGCCCCGGCCACAGGGTCAGGACCGCGAAAGCCAGCCCGTAGGGGCCCGATCCCGCCAACAGCAGCAGGAGCATAGCGAGATTGCGGTTGTGCGCCCGCTGGCGCGCGCTGAACAGTGGTTCGGTCATAGGCGTGGGGCGAGCGGCGGGAAGCCGTCCTCCGGTGGGTCGCTACTCGGTAGATCGCTGATCGCGGCGGTCAGCCACACCGCGAGGAAATCGGCGGCCAGCGCCGCGAACTCGGCCTCGCCGCCGGTCTGAGTATGCACTTCCAGGCGGGGGGCGTGGCCGCTCAGGTCGAAAATCTGCTCGGTCAGGCGCACGGTCCGCGCCTCCGGCTCCGCTCCGGTCCCGGCCAGGAGCAGCGGCCGCGGGGCCACCAGTCCGGCCAAGTCCGGCAGGTCGGCCAGCGCCGCCAGCCCCGGCAGGAACTGCTCCGGCGCCCCACCACCGGGTCCGGTCAGGGCGTTGCTCGCCACCAGCCGCGCCGCCCAGCTCCGCAGGTCGCCGGCGACTGCCACCGCCTTGACTCCCGCGTCCAGGTGGGCCGCCAGCAGCCCCAAAAGCAGCGCCTCGCCGGTGGCCACGATCCCCACCTGGCCGGGCGGCGTCTCCGGCCGGGCGCGCAGATAGGCGAGATAGGTCAGCGCCTCGCGCACCTCCCAGGCGGCCAGTGAATCCCCCCGCGCCCGCAGGGTCGCGTCCAGCGCCGGCGGGTCTTCCGCGCGCTCGCCGCCGCCGGGCAGATCAGGGACCAGCACGAAGAACCCGGCCGCGCAGAGCCGCGCCGCTAGGCCAGTCGGCCGACCGGGAGCATGGGGGTCGGCCAACTCGCCGACCAGGGCCGCCTTGCCCGCCGGATCGCGGGCCAGACACAGCAGCACCGGCGGCGTCTCCCGCCCCACCGGGGACAGCGCGTAGGCCGGAACGGACAGGTCCGGCGTCACCTGCAGCGCCAGCCGCGACCTGGTGATCCCGCCGGCCTGCTCCTGGTCGAGGAGCCGCACCTCCGGTGGCGCGGAGCGGCTGGTTACGCCCACCGCCGCGGCCAGCGCCGTGCGTAGCTCAACGCGCCAAGCCGCCATGCCCGCCGCCTCGGGACTCACCCAGGACAGGCGCGGTACGGCCTGCCCGGCGGCTCGTCGCAGGTGCTCGCGCAGTGAGAAATTGTACGGGAATTCGGTTGGTTGCATCTGTCGGCAAGGTTCGCGCCTGACCGCCCGACACCTTCCCGCCCGGCCCTTCCGGCCGCCGGGGAGGTATTGCCCCGCGCCGCGTGAAGTTATGGCTACTACCCAAAGGAGCGATGATTGTGCCAGACCGAGAATTTCCCGAACTACGTGAGGAGACTATCAGCAGCGAGCGTCAGTTTGAGGGCAAGCTGTTGCAGGTGCGGGTCGATCAGGTGCGGCTGCCCGATGGCCGGGAAGCGCGCCGCGAGATCGTCGAGCACGTGCCGGCGATTGCCGCGGTGCCGCTGCGGCCTGACGGCCAGGTCCTGCTCGTCCGCCAGTGGCGCCACCCAGCAGGGGAGGCCCTCCTGGAGGTGCCCGCCGGTTGCCTGGAGCCGGGCGAGAGTCCCGACGAATGCGTCAATCGCGAGCTGGCCGAGGAGATCGGCTACCGGGCAGACCGGATTGAGCGGCTCTTTTCGCTGTACCTCGCGCCTGGGTACTCGCAGGAAATCATCCACTATTATCTGGCCCAAGACCTGCAGCCGGCCTCGGCGGAGGCCGATGAGGATGAAAACCTACAAATCGTGACGCTGCCGCTGGCCGAGGCAGTGCGGCTGTGTCTGGCCGGCGAGATTCGCGACGCCAAGAGCGTGGCCGCGCTGCTGGCGGTGGCGATCCGGCTGGGCCTGACCTGCTAGTCGCGGCAGCGCCGGAACGGTTCTGCGCATTGGGAGGAAGCGATGATCACGCTCGACGAGTCCGTATGCCACGATCTGCCGGTGGCGCTGCAGCGCGAGTGGCTGGAGACCAACGGGCTGGGGGGCTTTGCCTTCAGCACCATCCTCGGCTGCAACACGCGCCGCTATCATGGGCTGCTGGTCGCCGCCCAGCGCCCGCCAGTGGGCCGCGTGGTGCTGCTCAGCCATTTCGAGGAGCGTCTGCGCCACGGCGGTGAGCCGGTCCATCTGAGCACCAACCTCTACGACACCACCGTCCATCCCGAGGGCTACCGGCACCTGCGCGAGTTCCGGCTGGATCCCTGGCCGGTGATGACCTTCGCGACCGGCGTTTTCGAGCTGGAGAAGTCCGTATTCATGCCCCACGGGCGCTCCGCCACCGTCATCAGCTATACCCTACGGGCCGCGCCGGAGCCCACCTGGCTGCTGCTGCGTCCGCTGTTCGCCTGCCGCGACTATATGCACCTGGCCCGCGCTCGCGGGGATTTCGACACCACCCTGGACCGCACCGCCGACCAGTTCTCCCTGCGGCTCTGGGGCGGGCCGGACCGGGTGTTTCTGCACCATCCGGGCGGCGAGATGTGGCCGGACGGGATGTGGTACTACAGCTTCCGCTATCCGCGCGAGGAGGAGATGGGGCTGGACTCGGGGGAGGACCTCTACAGCCCCGGGGAGGTCCGCTATCTCCTCGCGCCGGGCGAGACCGTCTCACTGGTGGCCACCACGGAGCCTGATCTGGCCGGGACGCCGGCGGATTGGGCGGAGCAGGAGCGCGCCCGCCGCCGGCAGGTCGCCGCGCGGGCGCCCGCCGCCGACGAGGTGGGCCGGCAACTCGCCCTGGCCGCCGACCAGTTCGTGGTCCGGCGCCGGGTGGGCGATCGGAACCTGCTCAGCCTCATCGCCGGCTACCCCTGGTTCACCGACTGGGGCCGTGACGCGATGATCGCCACCTGCGGCCTGCTCGCGCTGCCCGACTGGCGTCCGGAGGCTGCGCAGGTGCTGCAGGCCTGGGCCACTTTCCTGCGCGGTGGGCTGCTCCCCAATACTTTCGACGACACTGGCCACGGGGCGCACTACAATACGGTGGACGCCAGTCTGTGGTTCCTCGCGGCGGTGCGGCAGTTCGCCGGGGACGCTCCGGAGTCGGCGGCGGACCTCTACGCGCCGGTGCGGGAGGTCCTGCGGGCCTACAGCGAGGGCACCCAGTTTGGCATCCACACGGACGCGGAGGGCCTGCTGCAGGCCGGGTCACCCGAGACCCAACTCACCTGGATGGACGCCAAGATGGGTGACGTGGTCTTCACCCCGCGCCCCGGGGCGGCGGTGGAGATCAACGCACTCTGGTACAGCGGTCTGCGCACCGGCCAGTTCCTCGCCGAACGGCTGGACCCGGTGCGCGCCCCGGAGTATTGCGCCCAGGCCGAGCAGGTCGCCGCGAGTTTCCGCCGGCGCTTCTGGAACGAGGAGCGCGGCTACCTCTACGACTGCCTCGGCCCGGCGGGCCCGGACCCCGCGCTGCGCCCCAATCAGCTCCTCGCGCTGTCCCTGCCCGACCCGCTGCTGTCGCGGGAGCAGGGGGCGCAGATCCTCGCCGCCGTGACCGAGCACCTGCTCACGCCCTACGGGTTGCGGACGCTGGCGCCGTTCGAGCCGGGCTATCTCGGCCGCTGTATCGGCAGCCAGTGGGAGCGTGATTCCGCCTATCATCAGGGCACGGTCTGGCCCTGGCTGCTGGGACCGTACCTGCAGGCGTACTTCTGGGTCAACGGCGTGAGCGAGGAGACCCGCCGGCACGCGCGGGGGCTGCTCCAGCCCCTGGTGGACCACCTCGGGCAGGCCGGTCTGGGCACGATCTCGGAGATTTTCGACGGCGACGAGCCGCACGCCCCCCGCGGCTGCCTGGCGCAGGCCTGGAGCGTGGCGCAGGTGCTGCGCTGCTGGGTTGAGTTCCAGCTGGGGGAGGTGTAGGTGGCGGCCCCTAGTGACCGGGTGCGCCGCGTCTGGCGGGAGGTGCTGGAGCTGGTCTACCCGCCCCGTTGCGACTTGTGCGGGCGGCTGGGCGAGCCCTGCCTGTGCCCGGCGTGCGCGGGGCGGATTGAGTATCTCAGCCCGCCGTATTGCCTCTGCTGCGGGCGGCCGCTGGTGCCCACCGCGGACGCTGCGGTGCTTTGTGGCGAGTGCCGACTGGCTCCCCCGAAGCTGGCCGGAGCGCGGTCGCTGGGCCTGCATCTCGGCGTGCTGCGACAGGCCATTCTGCAGTTGAAATTCGGCCGCCGGCGCGAGTTGGCCGAGCCCCTGGGGCGGCTGCTGGCCCTGCGCCTGACCGCGGAGGCCGCGCAACCGAATCCCCTGGACTGGTCCCGGCTCCGCGCCCTGCTGCCGGTGGGACTGCACCCGCGTCGCCGGTCGTGGCGGGGCTTTGACCAGGCGCTGGTCCTGAGCCGCACGGCGGCCCGGGAGGGTGGCTGGGAGTGCTGGGAGCGGGCCCTGGTCCGCGTCAAGAATACGCGCCAGCAGATCGGCCTGAGCGCGGGGGAGCGGCGCGCCAATCTTCGCGGGGCCTTCCAGGTGCCGAACCCCGAGCCTATGATCGGTGGGGATTTTCTGTTGATCGACGACGTCTACACCACCGGGGCGACGCTGGAGGAGGCGGCCAAGGCCGTCTTGCGCGCCGGGGCGCGGGCGGTCTATGGCCTGACGCTCAGCCGCGCGGTGCCGGTCTGGCACGCGGGCACTCTGGGCAGCCTGGGGGACGAGCAGGACTCGCACCCCGGGTGGAACTCGCGCTCCAACTAGGAGAAACGGGGGGTCGCGGAGGACGCCGCCGCGAGCAACGCCGCGGGCAGCAGCGGCGGACGTAGCGCGGCCCCGGCGGTGCGGGCCACGTCGAGGGCGGCGCGCAGGCTCCAGCCCGCCGGAATCAGGCACTCCAGGGTCAGCGGCAGGGCGTAGTTGACCTCGCGCAAGGCCGCGAAACAGTCGTCCCAGTCAATGCTGCCCAGACCGGGGAAGAGGTGGTCGTCGCGCTCGCCGCGGTTGTCCTGCCAGTGGACGCCCAGCAGCCGGTCGCCGAAAGCGCGCAGGTAGGGCGCGGGACCCTCGCCGGCCAGCGCCGCGTGGCCCGTGTCGCAGCAGAAGCCGAACACCGACCGGTCCAAACTCTCCAGCAGCGCCCCCATCTGCTCCAGACTCCCGCCCACGTGCGTGGGGGGGAGGTTCTCCACCGCCAGGCGCAGACCCAGGTCCGCCGCCATCGGCGCGAGGGCCTGCAGGCTCTCCCGCGAGAGGCGCAACTGCTGCTCCTCGGTCAGCCGCGGATCGCGCTCCGCGCCGGGATGGACCACCACATGCCGCGCCCCCAGCCGCGCACAGGCCGGCAGCAACTCCCGATGACTGCGCACCGCCGCCTCCCGCGCCTGAGGGTTCGGGCTGGCCAGGTCCCAGGCAAAGCGGAACTCGCTATGTACGCAGTAGACTTCCGCGCCCAGCCGGTCCTGGAGCCGGGCCACCGCGTCCACTTGGCCGGCCTCGCGCAGGTCGGGGTTGGGTAGTTCCTCCCCGGAGCTAAGCTCGAGGAGGTTCACTCCGGCCTCGCAGAAAGCCTGTGCGGTCACATCCAGGAGAGTGCCCAGAACCCAGGTTGCGGCGGCTATCTCGCTCATGGTTAGTGCATCTCTTTCTGCTCCCGGGTCGCCAGAAGTGGTTAGCTGTCGGCCCAGGGGTTCTTGTTGCAGTCACAGTCTTCGGCGGGTGCGGCCCACCAGGGGTGGTCGGGCGGTTGCTTGCTCGGTTTCTTGAGCGGGCGAGGGGTCGCGGAGTCCGTCGGGGGAGCGCTGGGGCTCGCGGAGGCCTCGGCGGGGGGAGTCTCACTCGGTGTTGGCGGCGCGGACGCGGCTTCCGGTTGCGGCTTTCGCGCGGCGGGGCGAGCGTGCCGGTGCGGGCGAGGGGCGGGTTTCTCACTGGCCTGAGCGGGCGTCGCCGGTTTCTCCGGAGCCGGGGCGACCACCGGGGTCTCCGCGGGTGCGGGAGGAGCCGGAACGGCGGCCGTTTGCCTTGGCGCTGCCGGTGTGGGAGCGGGCGCCGGGCGCGGGCAGCCGCCGGCCAGGGCCAGCAGCAGTACCCCCGCGGCGATTGGCAATCCCCGGTGAGTGCTCATTAGCGGTAGCTTTGCTCCAGCATTGCTCGGACCTCGGCCGCGCCTACGGTCAGCGGCATCCTAGCCAGTGTACCCCGATTGTAGCGCAAAGTATCCTCTTCCACCTCGGCCAGGCTGTCTTCCCGAACGCCCACGTCCGCCAGCGTCAGGTGCAGGCCCACCTGGTCCAGCAGATGGCCGAGCGCCTCCGCCAAGTCCCCCGATCCACCCAGCAGCGCCGCCAGCCGGACGAAGCGCTCACCCGCCACCGGGGCAAAGACCCGCGCGTAGGACGGCAGCAGCGCCGCCAGGCCCTCACCGTGCGGCAACTCCGGGTAGTGGGCGCTCAGCGGATGCTCGATCGCGTGGATGATGGTTCCGCCGCAGTTGGAGAGGGGGTAGCCCGCAAAGACGTCGGCCTCGCTCATCGCGCGGCGCGCCTCTCGGTCAGTTCCGTCGGCCACGGCGCGGGGCAGGAACTCCGCCACCAGCGCCACGGCTTTCTCCACGCACAGGTCGGTCATGGGGCTGGCGCCGCGCGAGAAATAGGCCTCCACGGAGTGGCAGAGCACATCCACCCCGGTGGCGGCGGTGACGCGCGGCGGCACGGAGTAGGTCAACTCCGGGTCGCAGATCGCCACGCGGGGGTAGATCGCGTCGCCGCCCAGCGCGGTTTTGACCCGCGCCTGCACCGCCGAGATCACCGCGTAGGGGGTCAGTTGACTGGAGGTCCCCGCGGTGGAGGTCACGCAGATCAGGGGTAGCGTCTGAGGACCCGGTGCGGCTTTCTTCCCGTCGGGCCCCAGCAGTAGGAAGTCGTCAATGTCCCGGTCGTGGGTCGCGGCCACCGCGACGCCCTTGGCGGTGTCCATCGCCGAGCCGCCGCCCAGGCCGATCACCAGGTCGCAACCGTGCTCCCGCACCAGCGCCGCGGCCTCGCGGATGCCCTCATCGGTGGGGTTGGGGCGCACGCCGCGATAGACGGTGCTCGCCACCCCGGCGGCGGTCAGCAGCTCCTGCGCGCGCGCCAGGAAGCCGCCGGCCTCCATAGCGCCGCGCCCGGTAACGATCAGCGCATGCGAGCCGTATTTGGCGGCGTGAACACCGAGTTGGTCAAAGGTCCCCTCGCCGGTGACGAGGCGGACGGGATTGTAGAAGGTAGGCATGGTTGATACTCCAAATAGTGATGTTTACTTCGGTGGCTGGTGGAGGGGGATTTTGGCGCGGATCGTGGTTCCGTGGCCTAGTTCGCTCTCCAGGCTGATTTCGCCCCCGTGCGCGCGGACTACGTTGGCTACGATCTTGGTGCCCAGGCCGGTGCCCATCGGCTTGGTGCTGACCGCGTTCTCGGTGAAGAGCTTGGCCTTGACCTCCGGCGGGATGCCGGGGCCGGTGTCCTCGCACTCCAGGGTCAGGTAATCGCCCTCCGGCCAGGATCCCAGCGGGCCGGCGAGGGTGCGGAAAGTGACCGCACAGCCTGCCGGACAGGCGTCAATCGCGTTGAAGACCAGGTTGTAGATCAGGTTGTAGATTTGCTTCTTGTCCACCGTGGCCGACGGGACTTCGCCCACGGTCTCCGCCGAGAGCGTTATTTTCTGCTTCTCGGCCTGGGGGCGGAGCAGGTTCAGGACTCGTTCGGCGATCTCCGGCACCTCGGCCTCCTCGAAGGTCGGCTCGCTGACCATGCCCTTGATGGCGTTGGCGATCTCTGCCATGCGCTGCTGGACCGCGTCGGAGCCCTCCAGGAACATCTCGACCAGTTCCGGGAGCAGCTCGCGCAGGGTGCTGAAGGCCGCCACTATCCTCTCCGGGCAGTCCGGCCCGCCGGCGGCCACGGCCTCGTCCATCCCGGCGAAGGCCTCCTCGGCGAACATCAGCAGGGTCTCGGAGCCGGTTTTGACCGGAGAAATCATGTTCTTGACGTCGTGGCTCAGGTCCCCCAGGAACCGCACCACCGTAGCCAGTCGGGCTTCCTCGGCGAGGCGGGCGGACTCAATCGCCACCGCCACCTCGCTGGCCATGATCTCGATCAGCCGCACATCGTTGGCGTCAAAGGCGCCCTCGCGCTTGTTGAGCACCTGGAGCACGCCGAGGGGGTCGCCGGTGACCGACCGGAGCGGCGCGGTGACCATATTGTGGGTCACGTAGCCGGTCCGCTCGTCAATCTCGCGCAGGTGGCTCTGCTCTTTGGAGACATCCTCGGAGATCAGGCTCTCCCCGCTGTGGAAGACCTTTCCGGCGAGGCCGCGGTCGGGGGAAATCGCCATCCCCCTGATCTCGGCGGCCTTCTCGCCGATCACCTCGCGGTAAACCAGGGCTTCCTGTTTCGGGTCATAGAGCACCAGTGAGCCGGCCTCGGCGCCCGCAATCTCCAGGCATGACTGCAGAGCCTCGCGGGTGATGTCCTCGACCCGCGTCACCGAGCTAAGCTCGGCGGCGATTTGCTGGACGGCGGCCAGTTGGCGCGTGAGTTGGCTGATCTCGGTGCGCAGTTGGGCGTTCTCCGCCTGCGAGTCCATGCGGGTTTCCTCCCTCCAGTCCTGGCCTCCGCCTGCCCTAGCCGGTGCTGCTCGAAGAGCGCCCGGCGGCTTGGCGGCGCGTCGTCAGGGTGCGGATCGCCTCGGCGCTCGCGTTAGCCAGTTCCACTTTACCCATTTGCGTGGCTGCCTGGTTGATCCAGACCAGGATCTGGAGGTTGTCCTTGTGCTGGTCATAGGCGCGCCCCAGTGCCTGCAGCCCTTCGTCTTGCTTCCCGGAGCGGAAGAGCGCCCAGGCCGCCAGGCCCGCGGGGGTGCCATCGCCCTCCGCCTCGGCCGCCACTTCCGCGGCCAGGCGGGAGGCCTCGTCCAGACCGTGGCTTTCCCGGACCAGCAAGTGGGCCAGCGCGTATTTGGCGCGCACCAACTTGCCGTCGCACTTGAGCGCCCCGCGGTACTCGGCCTCGGCCGCGGCGGTCTCGCCCTTTTCCTCCAGGAGAGAGCCGCAAACGTAATGCGCGCGGCCCTCCTGCGGGTACTGCTGCACCATCTTGACGGCTTGTCCCAGCGCCAAATCGGAGCGCTTCTGCATGCGGTAAACGGTGACCAGGGCCAGCCGGGTTTCGAGTTGGGCGGGATCCTGCGCTACCGCCTTCTCCATATCGGGGAGGGCGCCGGCCACATCGCTCTGCGCCAGCTTCAGTCGCCCGCGCAGCCCCAGCGCCGCCGGCGAGTTGGGGCGGCGGGCCAGGGCTTTGACCGCCCACTCCATCCCGGACTGCGGGTCCGAGAGGAAGTAGCAGCACTCGCCCAGGCCATAGAGCGCCTCGAAGCTCTTGGCGTCCAGCTCAATGGCTCGCCGGTAGGTGATGAAGGCGTCGTTGTACCGCTTTTGCGCGAAATAAGCCTTGCCCAGGGCGACCCAGGCGTCCGGAGTGTTGGGCTGGTGTTCAGTGCGCAGCCGGAGCGCCGGCAGCTCATTCGGGGCCGCGAGCGGCTTCTTGCCACAGCCCCAGCCACCCCCCACCAACAGAGCTACCAGCAGCAGCCCTCCCATGGTTGGGTACGTCAGGGAAGATCGAACCTGTCTCATCTTTACACTCCTCATAGATATCGCGAAATCATTCCCCTTCCTGCGCCTGAACACCTGCCCGGCCGGCGCCGGCAAAATCAGGACGGCTGAGCAGGTAGCCGCCAGGCGGGTGAGGAACTAACCACTTTCAGCTGGGCGGCGCGAAGTCGGGAAGGAATCCGCCGGGGCGAGGAAGAAGTACCTAGCCACCGATTGGCCGCTCTTGCGCAAAGCGCCTCCCTTCCTCTCGGGACCTGAGGAGTTGACAGCAGTGGACGACAATACCAGGCGACAGACTACCTGGATCATAGTGATAGCCCTGGTCTTGTGCGGGATCATCTATGCCAGCGACCAGCGCGGCCAAGTGCCGGGCGCTCTCCACCGTCTCGCCACCGGCACGCTGACCCAGCAGGTCGCGGCCGCGCAGATGTTGGTGGACCGCGGCAAGATGGCCGAGTCGCTCAAGGGCCAGCCCCGCTGGGTGCAAACCGCTGCCGTCAAAGCCCTCCTCGAGATAGGTACCCCGGAGGCTGTCCAGCAGTTGACCGAGTCCGTCCCGGTCCTGGACGAGCCGGTCGGCGCCTGGGCTACCGCTTCGCTCTCCACCTTCGGACGCACCGCTATCGGCCCCCTGGTAGAGTGCCTCCAGAATAAGGACGGCGCCGTCCGGACCGCCGCCCAAGCGCCGCTGACCAAGATCGGCGGGGCTCCCGTGATCGCCGCCCTGCAGGGGTTCATGGGCGCCTATGACGATTATGTGCGCGCCTCGGTAGTCGCCGTCTTGTCCGGGCTGGGCGAGCCGGCCGCGCCGGTCGCGATCAAGCTACTCCTCCAAAAAGGCCCGGGTGAAGGGCAGACCTCCGCCGCTTTCGCCCGCGCTCAGAATACCGCCATGGACCTGCTCGTGGCGATGAAAGAGCCCGCGCTCCCCTTTGTCGTCGCGCAGCTTCTGCCTGACAAACGCGAGCAGGTGCGCAGCAACGCGGCTCTGATGCTCGGCCGGCTGGCCGGTCCGCTGGGGCCCAAGGGGACGCTGGTCGTCTCGCCCCTGCTGACCCTGGCCGCCGACCAGAGCTGGTCGGTGCGCCGGCGCGCCGCCTCGGCTCTGGGCGAACTGAAGGTGCTGGGCCAGACGCCCGCCGTCCTCGGGGCACTCACCGCGTTGCTGCAGGACAATGACGAGGTCAAGGCCGCCGCGGTCAAATCCCTGGGCCTGATCGCCTCGCCGAGTTCCGCCGAGCCGCTGGTCACGACGCTCATTACCAATCGCGAGGGCGTGACGCTCGACCTGGTCACGGCCCTGCAGTTGGTCGGTCCCCCCGCGCTTTCCGCGCTCGGCCGGGGCCTGCAGGCCGCCGCCCCGGAGGCCCGCGAACTGGCCACCCAGGCGGTCGCCGCCATTGGCACCCCCGCGGCCCCGCCGCTGCTGGCCGGACGCCTCAGCGACAGCGCGGTCGCGGTGAGGCAGGCCGCCGCGCTGGCCCTCGAGACGCAGGCCACCCCCAGCGTGGTGGGACCGCTGGTCGCGGCGCTCTCTGACTCGGACGCGCGGGTCTACGGCTCCGTCCTGCGGGCGCTGACGCTCGTGGGCAAGGACGCCGTGGCTCCGCTGGTCGCCCGGCTAGGCTCCGGCGATCCCCGCGTTTCTCTGGTGGTCAGCGAGGCTCTGACCACCATCGGCGCCCCGGCGGTTGGTCCGCTGGCCGAGGCGCTGCGCTCCAGTAACGCTAACTTGCGCCAGTGGGCCGCCTCTACTCTCGGCGATATCGCCGGCCCCGCACTGCCCGCTCTGCGCCCGATCGCCGCGGACGCGGGCGCGCCCGCCTCGGCTCGCGTGGCCGCAGCGCTGGCGCTGGGCCGCACCCGGCTGCCGGAGGCGATCGCGCCGCTCACCACGCTGGCAGCCGCGTCCGCTCCGGAAGTGCGCCGGGCCGCTCTGCAAGGGCTGGCCTGGACGCGCCGCCCGGAGGCGACCACGCCGCTGCTCGCCGGTCTGTCCGACGCGGACTCCACGGTACGCCTCACCGCCGCGGATCTGGCCAAAGACTGGCAGATCGGTGACGCCGACGCGCAACTCACCAAACTTCTCGCCGGCAGTGGGGAGACCAAGCGTCTGGCGGCTGTCGCCCTGGCCTTCCATTCCTCGCCCGGCGCCACTCCGCTGCTCGGCGCGCTCTTCGGCGTCCCCGCCCTGGCCGCCGACAAGTCGGAGGTCGCCACCATCCTCAACAGCGTGGTCGTTGATCCCGCCGAGCCTCCGATGGTGCGGCGCCTGGCGCTCATCGGGCTCGCCTATCGGGGCGACCAGCAGTCCGTGGACGCCATGGCTACCTACCTGGATCCCCGCAACCCGCTGGCCCCGGTCGCCGCGCGCGCTATTGGTATTCTGGGCGGTCGGATGGCCACCTCCGAAGGAGTCGCCAGCCAGACCGCACAGTTGGCCGCCGGCCGGCTGCTGGAGACTCTGGGGCAGGCTACTGACCCGACCCTGCGCCTGCAGATCGCCGCCTCAGTGTCGCTGATGCAGGGGGCCCCGGTCGCCGCGCTGCTCGACCGTCTCAACACCGCGCCGGAGGACCAGCGCGCCGATATCGCCGCGATTCTCGGCGCCCTGGGCAAGCCGGCCAATGACGCCGCCATGAAAGAGCGCGGCCTGAACCACGCCGGCAAGGAGTGGGTCTCCGTCTCCGTATACCTGATCGGCAACCCGGACTCGCTCAAGTTCATGGCCCGGCTGCCCAAGACGGAGCAGCCCTCCGCGGACAAGGTGGAGGCGGCGCGAGTTCTCTATGACCGGATTATGAAGATACGTGCCAGTGCGTTTTCCTGACCCAGCGAGAGGTTACCAGCGTGAGCAAGAAAACTCTGACCAACCTGATCATACTCGCCCTCGTCGTCGCCGTGGCGTGGGGGGTGAGCTACTACCAGCGAGGCGTCCGCGCGGCGGCTGTGATGAAGGATCTCGCCCAGGCGGACGACTATCAGGCCTATAAGGCCCTGCGCAAGGTCGGGGGGCTCGGCCCGGCCGCCACGGCCCAAGCCGTCACTCTGCTGACCGCGCCGGAGGACTACGTTCGCGCCCGCGCCTGCGTCCTGGTCGGGGAGAGCGGCCAGCCGCGCTACGCCGCCCAGGTCGCCCCGCTGCTGGCTGATAAGAGCCCGGAGGTGCAGATGGCTGCCGCGACCGCCCTGGGGCATCTGGCCGCGCCGGACACGGCGGCGTCTTTGGTGGGCGTCGTCCAAGACACCCAGCGCACTACCGAAGTGCGTACCGCCGCCGCGCGTAGTCTAGCGCTGCTCGCCTCGCCGCAGGCCGTCCTGCCCCTCTCCGCCGTGCTGCAGTCACCGGCGGAGGAGAAGAATTCCGCGTTGCGCCAGGCCCTGGTCGTGGCCCTCGGCGCCACGCCGACCCCGGAGGCTGTCCAGATCGTGGCCGCCGAGGTGAGCCCCGCGGTCGAGAAAGACGCCACCGTGCGGGCGCTGGCCGCCGCCGCCCTGGGCCGGAGCGCGACCGAGATTTCTGATGTCCCGGCGATCACCGCGGCGGGCAAGGCTCTGATCGCGGCCGTGCAGGGCCCCGAGGAGAAGGATGCGGAAGTTCGTATCGCCGCAGCCCATAGTCTGGGTCAGCTTTCGCTGCCCGCCGAACTGAGCGAAAAAGGGCATGCCGCTCTCGACCAAGCCCGCACCGATGATAACTACTGGGTGCGGCAAGCCGCCGCCGGGTCGCTCAAGTAGCTTCCTACCCCCAGCGCCCGGCGTCCGGGCGAGAGGAGAATGGTACGTTGCGCGCACGCTATGCTATTTTGGGGCTGGTGACCGCCGCCGCCGTGTTGCTGGCGCTGGCCGGCTGCGGGACGGATTCCCTCGAGTCGCTGGGCCAGAAGATCAAGTCTCCGGACCCGAAGACGCGCTTGCAGGCTGTCACCGAACTGGCCAATATGAATGACAGCCGGGCTACCAAGCTGCTAGTAGACGCGCTCGAGTCCGACGCCGATATTTACGATATGGCCGCGGTCGCCCTGGTCAAACAGGGACGCCCCCTAAGCACGCTGTCCAAAGAGAACCCGGTGGTCAAGTCGCTGACCGATGTGCTCAAGTCCGATCTGGTCGGGCCGCAGTTCCGCGCCCGCGCCGCCTGGGCCCTGGGCGAAATCGGCGACCGGCGCGCCATCCCGGACCTGCTGGCAGCCGCCGGCGGACCCGAGTCCATCGGCCCGGAAGCCACGCGGGCGTTGGAGAAGCTTGGCTACAAGGCCACGGGCGCGCCCTACGACCTCGCCGACGCGACGCTGGCCGGACCCATGAACGTCCTGCCCCAGCCGCCGTCGCTACGGCAACCGCCGGCGCCGCCCAAGAAGTAGCTGCGGCCCATGCCTGCCCCCGTCTACGGGCGCAGCGTTTCCCGGTGGGGCGTGCTGGGAATCTGCTCGGTAAGTAAGGCGATCAGCTACGTGACCCCTCACCGCCGCCGCAGGCTTACCATGTTGCTGGGGGGAGCTGGCGCGCTGGCCGCTCTGGGCTGCTTGAGTCTCGCCGGGGCGGTCTGCCTGGTGCCTCTCGCGCCGCCTGGTTCGCCCCCGCCGCCCGGAGCTCTTACCCTGGCTCCCGCGCCTCGCGGCCACCACCCTGCCTTGCCCTGGCCCGTCGCTCCGCCTGCCGCGGTGACCCTCGAGCGCGAGGTCTTCGTCGCCGGTCCGGCGCTGGCGGCCCCGCCGACGCTGCCCAGCCTGGAATTCCCGCTGGACCTCGGCCGTCAGGGCCGCGCTGATCCTGAGTACGCCCCCCGTTACCTGCCCGAGGTCTACCCGGCCCGCAGCTTTCAGGAGATGGCCGGGGAGGACTACCTCAACTCTCTGTCCCTCATCCAAGGTCGCGCCGACGGCGTGAATCCCTTCCGGGTGGCCCAGCAGGAGGTCCAGCAACTCCAGGCCAGCGGCGACCTGCGCCTGCGTAAGCTGATCAAGGTAGCGGCCCTCGCTGCCCTGTACCAGCGGCAGGGCTTTTCCCCGGACGCCGCCGTCTCCACTCTCCTGGGGCGGTCGGAGTACGGGACGAACGAGCTGATGATTGACCTCGCGGTTCCGCAACTTCTGCGCTTTCTGCCCCGGCAGCTCACGGGTGTGACCGGAGGCGAAGGCCTGGTGCCTACCGATCTGGCGGTCCGCACGCCCACCTCCTTTGACTCGGTCGCCGCACTGGATCCGCTCTTACGCCGTGCCGCCCAGCGTGGGCTGCGGGCCGTGGTGATTGCCGATCGCGGGCGTATTGACGGGGCCGAGCAGGCGGCCGCGCGGGCCGCGGAGCTGCGCGCGAGCGGGGCCCTGCCGCCTGATTTCACGGTCATTACGGGCGAGAATATCGAGTCCACGGCTGGCGCGGTGCTGGGGGTGTTCCTCACCGAGCGCGTTCCCGAGCAACTGACCATGGCCGAGACCGTCCGCGTCATCCACGCGCAGGGTGGGCTGGCCTACCTGGCCCATCCCGGTCTGCCTGGCGGCCCGCGCATGCTTCGCGACCTGCCCTTCGACGGCTACCTGCTGCGTTCCGGCTTCTTTGAGATGTTCCGCACCATGGAGATTCTCTACGACTCGCGCCTGAGCAACAAGCTGGCCCTGTACGCCAGCGGTTCACCGTATGTGGAGGGCGTCGGCCTGCCGTGCTCGGTGATTGAGGCGGCCGACACCCGGCCGGAGACGCTCCGCGCGGCGCTACGCGACCGGCAGGCCTATGCCGCCAGCGGGCTGTACTTGCCCTACATGGCCGCTATTACCCTGAAGCCGATCGGCGGATTGCTGCGCCTCCTGAACCTGTTCTTCGTTGCGCACGACTCCGCTGAGCTGACCTTGTCCCGGATGCTGCGCGCTGATAATGTGCAGATATTCACCAGCTGGGATGAGGAAGCGAAGAAATGGATGGGACTGTGGGGCCTGCCGCAGGGAGTAGGCGATCTGTTGCGCGGCACCTCGCCGTTCACCGAAGAGCCCGAAGTGCAGGCGATCTCGCTCGAGTACGGCGCCTATCGCGTGCAGTACCAACTCCCCGCCAGAGTCATTTCGCTGCAGAGCACGTTGACCTGGTGAAGCGGCCCGCGGGGCGACGGAGGCAACCCGGGGCGCGGGTCAGGTGTTAGTTACGTGGGGACCAATTAGACGAGCCGCTAGCGCTCGTCACGCGGCAGGTTCAGGTTCGCAACCGGCTCAGGAGGACAGACTGTGAAGTACAGACCTTGGGTGGCATTGGTGATGGGGATTCTGGTGGTGGGGCTGGGCGTCTCGCTAGCGCGGGCCGCCGATCAACCGACTTTGCCGGGCGCGGGGGGCGGCCTCGTGGGCGCGGCTGACCTGAAGTGGGGTACGAACCCCGACCAGGCGCTGGCTCAGGCCCGCGAGGAAGGCAAGCCGATCTATGTCTATATCTGGGCCAAGTACGACTCTGAATGCATCGCGATGGCGGATGAGACCCTGACTTACGACCAGGTCACCAACCAATTGGCCGGTTTCGTACTGCTCGCCCTGGACGCTCACAATCGCGCCAGCTTCCCCTTCTTCGACCACTACAAGATTCCGTACATCAAGCTGGAGGGGCTCGGCGGCGATGGCGAAGCCGGGACTCCCACCACCGAGGGGAACCCGGTGGCCGTACCCACGACCGGCGCCTCGCGCTGGCCGACCAGTCTGTTTCTCGACGCCTCCGGCCAGGAAGCCTACCGCCTGTTCGGGTACATGCCCGGCAAGGCCTTCGCCCCGATCTTGGCGCAGGTCCGCGAGGTGCTCAAGGCCCGGGAACTGCTCCAGCGCGAGCCGGACTCCGTCCTGGCGGAGGCCCAACTGGGGCACCTGTACACCAGCCTTTCCGTCTTCCCGGAGGCGCGTACGCATCTGGAGCGCGCCCTGCAACTGGACCCCCAGAACCACGCGGGCGTCCGCCCGGACGTGACCTTGGACCTGACCATCATCAGCCTGCCCAGCAAACCCCAGGTAGCTCGCCAGGAGCTACGGACCTGGCAGAAGGATAACGCCCGCCACCCCCGGGTGCTGGAGGCCTGCTACTACGAGGCGGTCGCCGACACAGCGCTTTACGATCCCGGCGCCGCGGGCGCCCCGGGCGGCGACACGACCGAACTGCAGGCGGCGGCCGAGCTCCTGACCCGCTTCAAGGACGCCAAGCCCGGCACTCCCGAGTACAACAGCCAGTGGTACGTGCCCGCCCTGACCCTGTTGGCCAAGATCAACTTGTACCTCCAGCCGCCTACACCTGCGCGACACTAGGATTGAGGGGCGGCGCCGGGTTGCAGCCCTGCAGCCGTTGCCGTCTGTAGGGCGGGGGCTACGTCCCCCGCCGACTAACGTTCGCTCACCGACGGCGGGGGACGTCGCCCCCGCCCTACATCAGAGCCTTCCCCGGTTGCCAACCTCCCCTCGCTCGCGTACAATACACTTAGCATACACTCTCCCCAGGGGTACCGCCATGTTTGACATCACCGTCGTGGGCACGGCCACGGAGGACATGTTCGTCAACGTCCCCAGCGCCGGTTTGATCACCGTCTCCGACCCGGACCAGGACCAGACGTACCTGGCGCTGGACTACGGCGCGAAGCTCCCCGTGAGCAGTATTTTCGTCTCGGTGGGGGGCGCCTCCACTAACACCGCCGCCGGCCTGGCGCGCCTGGGGATGCGCACCGCCGCCTTCGCCAAGCTCGGGCAGGATGATGCTGGCGACCGCGTGGTTGCCCGGCTGCAGGGGCTGGGAATCGACACCTCCCACTTCGTGCGCACCACGGAGTTCGGGACCGGGTATTCGGTGATCCTGACCGGCTACACCGGCGACCGTACTATTCTCACCTATCGCGGGGCCAGCGCCGAGATGACCGAGGCCGACGTGCCCTGGGAGTTCCTCGCGCAGTCCCCGTGGATGTTCCTGGGCTCGATGTCCGGGCCGAGCGCGCCGCTGTTCGTCAAGCTGGCGGACTTCGCCGGCGCGCACGGGGTGAAGCTGGCGATCAACCCCGGCGCCATGCAGGTAAAGCTGGGTTGCGAGGGGCTAAAGCCCGCCCTGGAGCATTGCGCGGCGCTCTTTCTGAACAAGGAAGAGGCCTGCGGACTCACCGGGGTCTGCCCGCGGCGGGACGATCGCGACGAGCAGGAGATTGTGGAGCGGCTGCATGAGACCGGCTGCCGGCACGTGTTCATCACCGACGGTGCCCGGGGGGTGTACGGCTCCGCCGGCGCGGAGTTGTGCCATCTGCCGGCCTACAAGGCCAAGGTCGTCTCCACCGTCGGCGCGGGCGACGCTTTCGCGGCCGGCGCGCTGACCGCGCTAGCGCGGGGAGCGGACGTGCCGCGCGCCTTGCGAGTGGGCTCGCTCAACGCGGCCGCCGTGGTACAGGGCTTTGGCGCCAATGAGACGCTGCTGGACTGGGAGACGGCCAACCGCTGGGCCGACGAATGTGAGCCGGGGCACCCGTGCCCGCCGCTGGCCGGCGCTGCCGAAAAGGCCCCGCCGCGCTCAGACTAGACGGACGTGCTGTTGCGTAACGCACCTGTCAGAGAAAAGGATTTGCTATGCTCAAATGGTCTGTGATTCTGCCCGGTCTGGGCATTGGGGTAATCGTGGGAATGGCTTCCGGCCTGCTGGGGATTGGGGGCGGCATCCTGATGGTGCCGGCGCTGGTCTACCTGTGGAAGCACAACATGCAGATGGCGGTGGGCACCTCGCTGGCCGTGATGATTCCCTCCACCATCGCCGGAACGCTGCGCCACAGCTCCTTCGGAAACGTGGACTGGCCGGTAGCGATAATGCTGGGGGTCGGCGCTATGGCCGGCGCCTATTTCCTGGGCGCGCCGCTGGCTGAGCACATTCCCAGCGACATGCTGAAGAAGATTTTCGGCGTGGTCATGGCCCTCTTCGGCCTGCAAATGGTCGGGGCTTTCGACTGGATCGGCGGCCTGTGGAAGTGATCGCAGCTCCCGTAAAGCCACGCGCACGTTGCGGCTTTACGCTGATCGAGCTGCTGGTCGTGATCGCGGTGATCGCGATACTGGCGGCGCTGCTGTTTCCGGTCTTCGCTCGGGCCCGCGCCGCCTCGCTCAAGAGCGTCTGCGCGAGCAACCTGCGCCAGATCGGCTTCGCCCTCGACCTGTACGCCTCCGACTACGACGACTGCTTCCCCAACACCGGCGACCCCTACCTGTGGATGGGCCGGCGCTGGCGCTGGCCGCTGCAGCCCTATCTGGCGCTCAGCCAGCAGCGGGACCCGGCCGCGCCGGGCGACCCCAACCGCTCCATCAACGGCACCCCCGCGATCCTGCTCTGTCCGGCGGACGCCGTCGCCATGCAGCAGTGGGAGGGGACCTCTTACGCGCTGTCGGCCGCCACCTTCCACACGCCGGCGCAGATCGCCGCGATGACCACGGTGGACCTCTACAGCCCCTCCGGCCCGTCACCAGTGACGCAGGGCCGGTCGGCGGTGGAGTATCCGGCGCAGAAGGTCGTGGGCGGTGACTGGCTCAGCAACCATGAGGACCCGCCGCTGGGCTGGTGGAGCTGGGAGGGCGGACGCAACTACCTCTTCGCCGACGGGCACGTCAAATACCTGCGGGCGCGGCAGCTCCACACCGCCGGCAACGGCTTCCCCGACCCGAACCTGACCGTCGGCGGGCTGACCGGGCAAGACTGGGGCTAGAGTGGTGTTGAGGCCAGGGCTGGCCGTTCTCCCGTAGGGGCGGAAGTTCGGCGTCCGCGCCGAATCTCCGCCCGCGGCTGCCGCTGAGCCTCAGTGATCGATATGCGCGGGCGGAGATTGCCCGGGGGATCGGGCAACTCCCGCCCCTCCCACGGCCCCGGCCTCCCTCAGGCCTCGGGCCAAGTGACCGCTAGCGTCTCCACCTGCGCCAGATCCACCTCGACTTCGTACTCCACGTAGCCGTGTCCCGCGCCACTGCGGCGGGCGGAGACCAGGGCGCTGTCGGCCACCACGCGCGGCTCGCCGCCGCGCTCGGGCAAGCGCAGTCGGCGCACCGGCAGGTGGTCGGCAAACCGTTTGATCCGCCGCAAGCTCAGCTCCCGGCCCTCCGCGCTCGCGGTCAATTCCAGCCACAAGTCGGGCAGGAAGACGGGGCCGCGGAAGGGCAGCAGGCTGGCGGGCAGGTGCGGGGTCAACCCCAGCGTCGCCTCCGGTTTGTCCCAGAGTACGCCGAGCATCGCCGAGTAGGCGTACCAGGTGGCCGGGGCGGTCATGTAAAAGGTGCCCCAGTGCTGGTCGCCGGTGTCCGGTTCGTAGAACAGGCGCTGGTCCCAGCGGTTGTCGTGGTTGACTTCCGGCAGCACGCGCTCCAGGCGCTCCAGCGCGGCCAGCCCCTCCTCGGGCATGTCGAGCAGGAAGGACAGGCCGCCCATATAGACGCGGCTATGCGGCAGCCAGCCGTGGAGGTCGCGGCGGTCCATCTGTCCCGTGGGCGTCGCCTCGTTGGTGGGGAAGACCAGGTCCGGGTGGAAGTTCAGCCCCAGTACATGGCGCTGGGCGGTGAGGTTGTACTTGTCGCCGTAGCAGGGCCCCAGGCCGAGCAGCAGGCTGTAGAACTCGCCGGCCAACTGCGAGAAATGGCTGTTGGGGTGCTGGTAATCGCGCGTGACGTCGTAGTAGTTGCCGAACCAGCGGCCGTTCCACAGCTCCCGAATGGCGCTGGCGCGCGCCTTGTCAAAGAGCGCTCGCGTGCGCTGCTCGGTCTCCGTATCGCCGCGCCGCCGGGCGAGGTCCGCCAGGCTCTGCAGGGCGGCCAGCCACACCGTGGCGATGTAGGCGCTGGTCCCCTCGAACTTCTCCGCATCGAAGGTATTGCCGACCCCGCTGATATTCGCGATGCCGTCGCCGTCGCTGTCCAGCCCGAGTTGGTACTCGAGCAGCGCCGAGACGCAGTGCGGGTACATCTCGTCCACGAAGGCCTGATCGCCGGTCAACTGGTACAGCTTCAGGGTCTGAATCACCAGCGAGGAGGACAGGTCGGGCCAACCCGCGGGCCGGCCGGTGAGGTCAAGTTGGCCATAGCCCAGATCGTGCTGGATGCCGCCGTTCTCGGCCTGCGCGCGGGCGAACTGCAGCAGCTCGCTCATGTCGCATCCGGGGTAAAACAGCGAGTAGTAATGGCTCCCGTACAGCTTCTGGTCGAGGGTACCCATGCAGCCGAACATGTTCTTGGGTGACTCGTTGACGCTGAAGCGGCCGTCGCGCGTGAGCCAGCAGTTGGTCGAGAAGACGTAGGCATCGTTCGCCAGGGAACTCGCCAGCCAGGCGGGCAGCGAGGATTGGCGCAGCAGCTCCGGCACCTCCGCGGCCCCGGACCAGAGCCGGCCGAACTCCGCCAGCCCATACTCCGCGACCTCCTGCACCGAGGCGAAGCGGTTCTGATAGTAGTGTCCGTAGTCGGTCGGGGTAGTCTGCCAGAAATGGGGCACGTACCAGGCCAACACGAAGCGCAGTTCGGTGCTCTGCCGGGGCGCCAGCTCCACGGTGCGGGCGACGACCGCCGCGGTGGGCTCGCCGGAGGAAGCGGCCTCTGCGCTGGACCCCAAAGCGCCGCTGGCCAGGAACTGGCTCCAGACCGCGCCACCGCTCTCCGGTCGCCAGCCACACCTGACGGTGGCGCCGGCGGCATCGGTGGCCAGGAGGTAGTGTCCCTCGCTCCGCTTCTCCTGCTTAGGCGCGCCCACCAGCAGGGCGCCCGTTCCGCCCGGACCGGCCCAGTATTGCTCCCGGTTGCCCTCGCGCTCCTCCCAGCATTCGTAGTAGCCATGCGCGCCGCGTTCCTCGCCGGGGCGGGGCGTTCCCCCGCAGCCGAGCAGGTTCTCCATCGAAAAGGCGACGGTGACCGTCACGGGCGTGTCCTGGCGGTTGACCAAACGCACGGCGAACATCGCCAGCGGCAGGGCGGAATCGTCCAGGTTGCCGGGCAGGATGGGGCCGCGTGCGTGCAGCTCTACCTCCACGGGCAGACGCGGGTCGCGGGTGGCGATGGTAGCCAGCGGGTAGCGGCCCTCAAAGGCCAAGTCCGCGACCGGGGGCAGCCCGTGCAGGCTCTCGGTGCTAAGCACGAAACCGGTGCTGCCCGCGGCGCCCGCGCAGTGCACCGCCAGGAAGGTGCCTTCGGAGTTATACAGGGGGGTGTCGAGGTTGCCGTTCAGCGTGAAATTGCGGAAGCGGCCATCGGCGCACAGCTCCAGCTTGCCGGCGCCTACGCCGCCCAGGGGTACGCCGCTGAGTGGCTCCGGGGGGCCGCAGCGGGCCAGTTGCCGCTCCACGCGGCCGGCCAGCAGGTAGCGCGGGACCTCGGAGAACCACAGGCTGTGCAGTCCGGGCAGCCCCTCGGCGCCCCGGAGGGTGAAGGGCTGGTACTGGCGGCGGCGCACCACCGACCCCAGGCGCACCCACTGGTAGTCAGCGGGCGTGCCGGGCACGATGACCGGCTCCACCTCGGTCTCAAAGGGCTTGTCGCCGGGGATCTCGAGCGCCGTGACGGGGTTGTCGCTCTCGGCGCTGAGACGCGCGAAGACGTGGTAGCGCGTGGCGCCTCCCGGACCCCGCAGGTCCGCCAGCCCCTGGTACTCGCCGGCGGCGGTGCGGGTAAGGTCGGCGCGGGTTAGTTGCAGGTCCCAGTCTTCGTTTTCGTCCCAGCGATTCATGGTGGAGTCCCTCTTGGATAGGAGTAGCGGCGTGAGGAAGCGCGGGTCTGGGCCGCTCGGCTAGCGGTGGCTCAGCGCCTCGGCCACTTGGGCCACGTTGATCAGGGGAACGTCGTGCCTGGCGGCCCAGGCGGCGGCGCCGTCGCGGGTAGCCATCCGGCCATCCGCGGCCATCAGTTCGCACATGACGACCGCCGGATAGACCTGCGCCAGTTGGGCGAGGCCCAGCGCGCCCTCGGTGTGGCCGCCGCGCGCCTGCAGACCGCCGCCACTGCCCGCCAGCGGCAACACGTGCCCGGGCCGGCCGAAATCCTCCGGGCGCGCCTGCGGGTCGGTGAACGCGCGGATGGTGGCGGCCCGGTCGAAGGCCGACACGCCGCTGGTGGTGCCGTGGAGGTAGTCCACCGGCACGGCAAACTGCGGGGCGTGCGGCGGGGCGTGACGCGGCTCAATCAGCGGCAGGTCCAGCTCCGCAATCCGCTGGGCCGTGGTCGCCAGCGTGGTCAGCCCGCGCGCGTGGGTAATCATGAAATTGAGGCTCTCCCCGGTGCAGAACTGGGCCGCCTGCAGCAGGTCGGCCTCCCCTTCGCGACCGGGATCGTCCAAAAGCAGCACCATTCCGCCCGTGGCGAAGTGCTGAATTGCTCGCTCCATATCCGCCAAACCGAAATCCATCTACTCACCAGTCCCCATCTTACTTGCGGGATACGCCGCGGTGGCAAGCCCCCGGCGCTGAGTCGGAATTATAGGCGCGGTCCCGCCTGAGTGTCAAACCGCGGGCGCGGCGGAGGAGTTCCCCCCCCGCTCACGGAACAGGCTCGGTGATGGAGACTGCCAACACCCCCGAGATTTCCAGCGCTGCGCCCCCCCTGCTGCTGCTCCGGGCCGGACCCGGCGCCGGCAAGACCCAGTTCGTGGTCGAGCAGGCCCGCGCGGCCCTCAGCGGTGGCTCCGCGGCCCGCGTGCTCTGCCTGACGCTGGACACGGCCTCCGCGCAGGGCCTGGAGCAGCGCCTGGTCGCCGCGGCCCTGGCCGACGCGCCCCGCGTCCTGCCGCAGGTCGCCAGCTACGACCAGATCGCGCGTCTGATTCTGCAGGAGGCCACGCCCGACGCTACCGAGCGCTTCCTCGACCCCCTGGAGGAGCGCCTGCTGCTGGGGCGCGCCGCCGAGCAGACGGCCGCCACCGCTCGCCACTTCCGCGCCGACGAGGTCCGCCGCAGCGTCCGCTTCCGTAGTGAGGCGGCTGACTTCATCGCTGAACTCAAGCGCCTCAAGCTTACCCCCGAATTGTTTCGCGAGAAGATCATCCCCGGTCTACCCGAGACGGAAGCCCTGCAGGACCTCGCGGAACTGTATGCCGCCTATCAGAAGACCCTCACGGACGCCAACCTATACGACCTGCGCGGGCTGCTCTGGCTGGCGCTAATGAAACTGGAAGACCCGGCGCTGGGGGCGAGTTGGCAGGGGCGTTTCGACCTGATTCTTGCTGATGACCTGCAGGACGCCACCGTGCAGCAACTGGAGCTGCTGGCCGCGCTGGTCGGGCCGCGCACGGGGCTGGCGGTGGCTTACGAGCCGGCGCAGACCGTCTACAGCTTCCGCGGGGCGCTGGGCGACCCCGAGCCCCTGCTGGAGCGGCTGCTGCCCGGCCGGGCGCTGCGCCAGGCGCCGCCGCCTGCCGGACCGGGCGCTCTCCCGCAGACGGTGGCCGCGGCGGCGGAGCGGTTTGCCGCGCAGTACGGGCTGGCCGGCGCGCCCCTCGGCGTCGGCGACCGCGCGGGCTCCTTGGAGTACGCGTTATTCCGTTCCTCCGCAGAGGAATGGGCCGGGCTGGCCGATCAGGTCGTAGCTGCGCTGGCTGCCGGCGAGTGCCTACCTGAGGAGATCGCCGTGCTCACCCGCGATCAGGGAGAGGCGCTGGCCGCCGCCGAGTACCTGGCCCTGCGGGGGATTCCCGTGGCCGGGGAGGCCGGTTCACCCCGCCTGTGGCAGGCGCGGCGGGTGCTGCAGGACCTGCTGGAAGTACTGGCCGCCTCTCGCAGCCACACCGTCCCCCCGGGCGCACGCCTGGCCGAGCAGGAGTCGCTGCACGAGGCCCTCGGCCGCCTGGCGGACCTGGTAGCCGAGCCGGCGGAGCAACTGGCGCTGCCCGCCCTCTGCCGGGCGGCGCGCCGCTCGCTGCTGCGCACGGACCTGGACGCCGCGCAGTTCCCGGCGCTCCGCGCGCTTATCGCCGCGGTACAGGAGGCCGCTACGCAGGAGCCGCTGCCGGCACT
Organism: Armatimonadota bacterium; assembly: GCA_036504235.1. Lineage (GTDB taxonomy): Bacteria > Armatimonadota > Zipacnadia > Zipacnadales > Zipacnadaceae > Zipacnadum. Next base: position 69,060 of record DASXVN010000053.1, read on the forward strand.
GCTGGCGGTCGCCCGGCACTTGCTCGCGGGGCTGCCTACCGCGCAGGAGGCGCTGACCGGGCCACTGGCCGCGCTGCTGGTGCAGATGCAGCACAGCGACCGGCGCCTGTGCGACCTGACCGGCGCGGCGCTGACCCTGACCGAACTGCGCCTGCTGCTGGAGGAGAGCGGCCTGTCCGCGCCCTTCCCCGCGCCGGCGGTCTCCGTGCTCACCGCCCACCAGAGCCGCGGCCGCCGCTTCCAGCTGGTTTTCATCGCCGGCCTGCAGGAGGAGAGCTTCCCCGCGCCCGCGCGCGTCTCGCGCCTGTTGGCCCCGGCCACTGTCGCGCAACTGCGCCGCCGGGTGCAGCAGGTCCGCGACCTGCCGGCGGCGGTCCTGTCCTTTGCCGGACTCGGCGAGGCCCCCGGCGAGGCGCTGGCGGAGGAACACCGGCTCTTCCTGACCTGCCTCACGCGGAGCAGCGACCGGGTGGTGCTCAGCGCCCCCCGGGAGGCGGGGGGCGCGCCGCTGCTGCCCTCGCCCTATCTGACCGCAGTCTTGCCGCCGGACTTCGAACTTACTGCCGCCGAAGCGCCGGAGCGCTCGCCGCAGGTGCTGGGGGAGGCCCCGCCCGCGCGCGCCTCGCTGGTCCCGGTCCTGCGGGAGGTCGCCGACCAGCTCGTGCTCTCGCCGACCGCGCTGCACAGTTACCTGGTCTGCCCGCGCCGCTACTTCCTCGAGCAGCTCCTGGCCGTCGCGCCCGAGGAGGAGGCCGACAATATGACCTACGGCAGCGCGGTCCACGCCTTCCTGCGCGAGTTCAACCAGCTCCCGCCCGCCGAGCGCACGGCGGAGACCGGCCGCGTGCTGCTGGCCGCGACCTTCGACAAACGCGGCGCGCGTTTCTCCTCGCCGCTGGCCGCCGCGTTGTATCTCCGGCTCGCCGAGGGGGCCCTGGACCTCTATCTGGACACCGACCTGGCCGGGGCCGAGCTGATTGCGCTGGAGCAGTCTCTGGAATTCACCCTAGACGCCCCCGATGGCCGGAGGCACCGCTTCCAGGGACGGATTGACGCCGCGGTTCGCGAGGGCGGCCAGACCGCGGTGGTGGACTACAAGACCGGCAAGGTGGAGAGCGCCGCGAAGCTCCGCGAGCATATCCCGCTCAGCGCCGAGGAGGTCCGCGAGGGTAAGGCCCAGGTGCAGCTTCCCTGCTACGCCCTGGCCTGGGAGGCCAACTACGACTCTCGCGTGGGCCGCGTTTGCCTGCAGAATTTCTCGGTGAAAGACGGCTGCAAGCTCTCCTGTGTGGGCCTCGGCGACGCCCCCGACCAGGGGACGCTGACCCGCGGGGACCTGGAGCAGTTTCGGCAGATGCTGGTCACCTGGGCCGCCGAAATCAAGTCGCTCCCCGGCTTCTCCGGGTTCGCCCCCGCCGAGGGCTGCCTGCCCTTCCTGAGTGGCTGCCCCTTCGTGGGTGTCTGCGACGAAGCCGAAATCGCTTAACGCCTCACCCCCCCTGCCCCCCTCTCCTTGCAGGAGAGGGGGGAGAAGGCTACGACAAATGAAGTACGAACGAGAACCCAGTCCCGAACAAAAGTGGATCATTGAGGAGGAGCGCCTGGACGTGCCCCTCAAGATCGTGGCGGGCGCGGGCACGGGGAAGACCTTTGTGCTCGCCCACCGCTTTGCCTGGCTGGTCGTGGACCGGGGCCTGTCGCCTGACCGGCTGCTCGCCCTGACCTTCACCGACAACGCGGCCACCGAGATGCGCACCCGCATCCGCCACCTGCTGCGGCTCAACGGGGTGGCCGATCCCGGCCCGCTGTGGGTGCATACCTTCCACTCCTTCGCGGCCCGGGTCCTGCGCGAAAACGCGTACCTCGCCGGCCGCGACCCCGAGCCGGCGCTGCTCACCGAGGTGCAGGAGGCGCTGTACCTGGAGGGCCTGCTCGCGGCCACCGGCGCGGGGGAGTTCGACCACCTGACCGCCCTGGACCCGGTGACGCTGGCCGCGCTGGGCGTGGACCGCGCCGAGCAGTTAGGAAAGCTCATCCTGCGTCTGGTCCGCGAGGCCAAGGGCTCGGGGCAGACGCCGGAGGGATTCGCGGCGCAGGCGCTGGCGGCCAGCGACCGGTTTTGGAACTCACTGCCCGCGCCGGATGAGGTGCAGCCGCTCAGCAAGGACGAGGCGGCGCAGTTGCTCTGGACCTGGGCCACCGGCGACCCCGACCCGCCCCCGGCGCCCAAGGATAACAAGCCGGTGCGGGACCGGCTCAATGACGTGCTCAAGCTGTACTTCGAGAACCTGAAGGCCAAGCAGCCTCCGGCGCGGACGGACACCGCGCTGCTGTTTGCGGAGGCGCAGGCCGCGGAAACCGGAGTGATCAACGCGGCGACGGCGATCCACGAGCTGTACCGGCAGCGGCTCGTCGAGGAGGGTGCGATCGATTTCGACGGGCAGATCATGCAGGCGGTAGGCCTGCTGCGCGACCCGCATTTGGGGCTGGCGCAGCGCTACCGGGACGCCTTCGACTACCTGCTGCTCGACGAATTCCAGGACACCTCGCCCACGCAACTGGAGATGATCCGGCTGGTGGCGCGTCCGGGGCAAGCCGCCCCGCACAGCCACCTGCTGGTGGTGGGCGACCAGAAGCAGTCCATCTATGGCTGGCGCAACGCGCGGCCGGGCAATCTCGATGAGCTGCTGCCCTTCCAGCCCGGCGAGAAAGTGGACGGGCTGGAGGTGTGCCGGCCGCTGCGCGAGAGCTACCGGCTGACCGAGGCGGTTGCGCAGATCGCCAACCGCGCGGGGCGCGTGGCGCGGCCGGCTGACCCCGAGTTGATCGCGCGGCACGAGGGGCCGGGCCGCGTGCTCTACCCGCCGATGTTCTCGGAGGAGGGCGGCGTGCGCCGGGCGCGGCGGGCCGAGTCGGCCTGGATCGCCGACCAGATCGCCCGCCTGCGTGAGAGCGGCGAGGTGGAGGACCTCTCCGAGGTCGCGGTGCTCCTGCGCAGCCGCAGCCGGTTCCGGTCGCTGAAGGTCGCCTTCGAGCAGCGCGGCGTGCCCTACCAGGCCGACGGGGGAGTCGGGTTCTTCGAGCACCCGCTGGCCCGGGACCTGATCGCCTGGCTCCAGGTGCTGCGCGACCCGGCAGCGGATTTGTACCTGACCCGCCTGCTGGCGCGGCCGCCGTGGAGCCTCACCGACCGGGAGCTGTGCCTGCTGCTCACCGCGCCCTCCGAGCGGGGGCGCTCGCGGCGGGACGGTTCGGGGATGCAGATTGTCGCGGCCTTGTTGGCCGGGGCGGACGAGCGCTCCGCCGAGGAGCGAACGGCGCTGCCGGCGGCGGCGCTGCGCGACTTTTGGGCCCACTACGAGGAGTTCCGCGAGTTGGCCCGGGGCAGTTCCGCGCGCCAGGTGCTCGACGCCCTGTGGCGGCACTGCGTCCGGTACGTGCGCCTCACGCGCTCGGAGGAGCGGGCTTGCCCCATGATCCGCGCCGCGTTTGAGGGGCTGCTCGCCTCGCTGGCGCCGCGCCGCCCGCCTCATCTGGACGACCTGGTCGGCGCGCTCAACTTCTACCTCGCGCAGGACCAGCGCGAGCTGCCGGTCGCCCCGCAGCCCGCGCGCGGCGCGGTCCGCGTCATGACCATCCACCGCGCCAAGGGCCTGGGTTTCGCCGCCGTCTTCGTTCCGCAATGGTCGCCGGGCCAGGGGGGCGGGCCGGGGTACAGCGAGGCGCACGGCCTGACGGGCTTGCAGGTGCGCGGGGAGGACCCCAAGCGGCTGATCGGCAAGCTGCTGGCGCGGACCGCCGACGACACGGACGACGAGGATCTGCGGCTGGCGTATGTGGCGCTGACCCGGGCCTCGCGGGTGCTGGCGGTCAGCCGCGCCGCCGGCGCGAAAGAGGGGGGGCAGAAGCACCCCCGGGCGGACTATTTCGAGGGTCTGCCGGAGACCCCGCTGCCGGAGACCGCGGCCGCGTCGACGGAGACGGAAGCGGTGCGCCCGGTGCTGGCGCCGCGCCTGGAGGAGCTACCCGTGCGGCCGCCGCGGCTGCTGCGGGCCAGTTACACGCAACTCCGCCGCCTGGAGGATTGCCCCCGCGCCTGGCTGCTGGCGCGGCAAGCGCCGGGGGGCCTGGAGGCGGAGGAACCAGCGGACGAACACTGGGGGCTGGAGGTCGGAAGCCGCTTCCACGCGCTGGTCGCCGGCTTCTACCGGGGCGAGCAGCCGCCAACCGCGAAGGAGTTCCGCACGGCCGCTGAGACCGCCGCCGCCGGTCTGGCTCCGGAGGCTGCGGCGCGTCTCGGGGAACTGGCGGAGGCTTTCCTGTCCAGCGAGTGGGCCACGGTAGGGGAGCCGCGAGAGGTGGAGCGCCCGGTGGAGCTACTCAGTGAGGTGGGGGAGACCGTGGTGCGGCTGGGCGGGGCGCTGGACCTGTGGCTGCCGGGTAGCGGGCGGCTGATTGACTTCAAGACGGAGAGCGGGGCCGCGCCGAGTCGCCGGGCGAATTACGCGCTGCAGATGCTGATCTACGCGGAGGCGCTGCGCGGGGAAGGCCTGACCTGCTCCGCGCCGACGGTGGTGCAGGTCCAGCCGAGCGGCCTAACCTCGCTGGCCCTGTCGCTGGAGGAACTCGACGCCCAGCAACCGCGCCTAGAGCACCTGCTCGGCCGGCTGGTGGAATACGCCGCCGGCCGCCCCGCCGAGGCCACGCCGGGGGACGCTTGCACTTGGTGCGACTTCCGAGGCCTGTGTGCGGCTGCTCGCTAGGCGCCGCCGCCCGGCATCGGCTCCCCGCAGGCGCAGGGCGTCCCATGGCACTTGGGGCAGCCCTGCGCGTACTTGGCGACCGCATCCGCTAGTTCCACGCCGGCGATCGAGGCCAGCGTACACAGCCAGGCCAGCACGTCGGAGAACTCCTCCACCCGGTCGGCCGCCTCCTCCCGCCGCAGGGCGCGCGACAGCTCCCCGACCTCCTCCACCAGCCACATGAAGCTGGCCTCCAGGCCCCGCCCCGCGTCCTTGTCGAAGTAGATGCGTTCGATCTGCCGCTGAAATTCCGCCAGGGTTATCTCGGGTCCCATGGGGTCCTCTCTTGTCGGGTGGGTGACTACGGCGCGATGGCTCGGAAGGACAGTCGCGGCCCTGGGCCCAGCACCAGGGGCGTTTGCGGCTCCAGGAGCACTTCGCTGATCTGGCCCTCCGGATTGCTGACTACCTCCCGCAGGAGCGTCCCCGGCGGCAGGTCCGCCCGTAGGCTGGGACCGGTAAGCAGCAGTTTGCGGACGCCGGTCAGACGCAGCGGCGCGGTGACGATGCTGCTCTCCAGGTTCTGGCCCGCATTGGGGACGCCGCCCTCCGGCCCCGCTGACTCCAGGGGGAACAGGAAGACGCGCGACTGCGGCAGCAGGTACATGGCGGTGCGGTAAGGCAACTCCCCGTGCCCGCCGGGACCCCCGCCGCGCGTCGCCAAGACAACGGTGTCCGGTCCGAGTTCTCGGCTGCAGCCCGAAGTGATCTCGTCGAAGCATTTTGCTTGCTCCCGCTGCGCTTCGACCACGGCGTTCACCAGGAAAAGCAGGTTCAGCCCGGCCACGATCACCAGCAGGGGGACCGCGCGTCCCGGCGCGCTACGCTCCACGATCCGCCCCCCGCCCAGCGCCGCCAGCAGGAGCAGGGGGGGCGCCGGTAGCATCAGGTAGCCGACGACGCCCATGTGGACAGACAGGTAGAACAGCAGCGCCGGCGCAGCCCAGATCACCAAGAACAGGCGCGCGCGTCGCAGGGGCTCGCCCCCGGTGAACGGCACCAGAACCCAGCCGGCAAACAGCAGGCTGCCCGCCGCTACGCCCAGCAGACCGAGGTGCACGCCCAGCCGGTCGGCTCCGGCCGCCAGCGGCGAAACCTGCAGTACCGCGGCGCTCAGGTGGTGACTGATCTCGCGGTAGTGCTGCAGCCCGCCGGTGCTCTGCAGCAGCGGCAGCACCCATGCAGCGGTCGCCGCTGCCAGTGTGACGATGCCCACCAGCAACGCCCGCCCGCCGCGGCGCCCCGTGCTCAGCAGCCACAGCGGCAGCAGAAATAGCGCGTCGGTGGGCCGCATGCCCCCGGCGACGCCCAGCGCCAGCGCCGCGGGGACCGCTGACTCGCCGGGACGCGTGTACAGCCGCCAGCAGAGATAGCCGACCAGCGCCGAGAGGCAGCCGGAGACCGCGTAGGTGTCGCCGGTGGTGGCGGCATTCCAGGCCAGGGGGCTGAGGATGGTCAGCACCGCCGCGGTGATCGCCGCCCCGCGACCGCCCCACTGTCCCGCCCAAGCCGTCAGCAGCGCCACCAGTCCCGCCCCCCCCAGCAGGCTCAGCGCCACCAGCGCCGCGTACGGCGACAGGCCCAGCAGATGGAGGAGCTTCGCGGCGAAAACGTACAGGAAGTACCCGGGGGGATGCGGCTGGTGCAGCGCCACGTCATAATGCAGCACCCCCAGCACATACTGCACACTGTCCCACGTCGGGGGAAGGCGCGTGGCCAGCGGTGCGCGCACCAGCAGCGAGAGCAGCGCCGCCGCCAGCGGTAGCCAGCGGTCCAGCGGCGGCCGTGCGTCGGCCCGGCGGTCGGGAAAGGGCTCGGTCGGCCCCGGTTCCCCGGGACCTTCCGGCAGGCCGACCAGCAGCGGAGGAAGAGGTGTCATCATGGTGGCTAGGTTGGGCTGCCGCGTTAGGCCCGGGAGAAATCCGCCAGCGCCGCCGGCAGGGTGCGGAAGCGCTGGTACAACTCCTCGTACTGGCCCTGACCCGCGCCGGGCTCAAAGCGGGTCTCCTCCAGGTGCAGCGCGCTCTGGGCCTCAGTCAGGTCGCCGAAGACCCCGGCGCCCAGGAAGGCAAAGCGGGAGGCGCCCAGGACGGTGGCCTCCTTTTGGGCGATTACCGTCACCGGTAGGCCGCTGATGTCCGCGCGCAGTTGGTTCCACAGGTCATTGCGCGAGCCGCCGCCCACCACGCGCAGGCCCCGCGCCGAAAAGCCCGCGCCGGAGGCCAGTATCTCCAGCGCCCAGCGCATCTGGAAGCACAGGCCCTCCAGCGCCGCGCGGTAGACCTGCCCCGGCGAGGTCTGCAGGCTCAGGCCCAGGATCGCGCCCGGCACGCCGTAGCGCGCGGTCGGACCGCTGTCACGCACGAAGCTGGGCAGGAAGGTCACGCCGCCCGCGCCGACCGGCACGGCCTCGGCGGCCGCCCGCATCTGCTCGTAGCCCTCGTCGCCGCTCGCGCCCGGGAAGAAGCTGCCCTTGACCCACTCCAGCACGCCGCTGCCCATCATCAGCAGTTGCGGGTTCCAGAAGCCGGCGACCGCGTCGGCCTCGATCATCAGCCCCGCGCGGAAGCCCTCCTCGGTGGCCGTGTAGGTGTCCGAGCGGACCAGCAGAATCTCCCAGGTGCCGCTGCTGAGCACGGCTTCCTCGGGCCGCGCGCCCGCGCCGAACAGGGCGAATTGGGTATCGTGCCCGGCGGCGACCACCGGCGTGCCCACCGGCAGCCCGGTATCCGCCGCGGCCGCGGCGTGGACCTGGCCGATGACCTCGCCCGGCTCCACCCAGCGCGGAAAAAACTCCGGGGTCAGGCCCGCCCGCGCCAGTAGCTCCGGCGCCCAGTCGCGCCGGGCCATGTCCATGAGCATCCCGGTGCCGGCGATGGTGGGGTCAATGGAGTTCTCCCCGCTCAGCCGCCGGCTCAGCAGGCCGGGGGTCATCAGGAAGGTCTCGGCTTGATCCAGCGCCTCCGGGGCGTGCCGGCGCAGCCACAGGAGCTTCAGGAGCGTGTCAAAACTGATAATCTGGTAGCCGGTGCGGGAGAACAGGGGCCAGCCGCCGGGGTCGGCGCTGACCTGGCGGATTTGCTCCTCGGTGCGCTCGGCGTCGGCCCAGGAGATCACCGGGTAGGTCTGCTTGCCCGCCGCGTCCACCGGCGCGCCATCCGCGCCGAAAGTGGTGCAGGTGACGGCCCGAATCCGCGCCCCCGGCGCGGCGGCCACCACCTCGCGGCAGGCGGCGGAGAGCTTGCCCCACAGCTCGTCCATGTCCCAAATCAACCCGCCCCCCCCCGGCTGCGCCACCGGCCCATTAGGCGCGCCGCAGGCAGCCACAATCCCCCCCCCAACATCCACCGCCACCGCCCGCACGTTGGTCGCTCCGCAGTCAAAGACGATAGCTACCTCAGACACAAGTCACCCTCCCCAGGCAAAGTAAGAGGAGAGTTCCCCGGGGGGAGGAGGGGGTCCTTCTCGGGGAGGTGGGGCGGCGAAGGAGATTCGGGTTTGGTGACTAATAATACGTAAGATAGGATGAGAAATACCGGCAAGTGACTATGGTGTTGAGGAGTTGGTTTGATGCCGCCTGATGCCGTGGCCCTGAACTCCGGTTCGTCCCTCGTCCTCTTGGTAGCGGCGGGGGTACTGCTGACCTACTTCGCGGCCTACTTGCGTGCGCGGCCGGAGCCGCTTCCCCTGTTGCGTCATCCCCTCGCCTTGTCGGCCCTCGCTGCCCGCCGCCTGTGGCTCAACCGATCGCTGTTGTGGTGGGTGCTGGGGCTGACGCTCGTTTCGCAACTGGTGCACCCTCTTAGCCGGCTCCACGGCTACCCCCACGATCATGTTTTCGCGTGGTGGAGCTTCGCGGCCGCCGACTCCTCATGGTATGTGCAGTGGGTTCTGCGGGGAGCCGTCAGCCTGGGCCTGTCCAGCTTGCCGAACTGGCGGACGACTTTGCCCAACCTGATGGAATTGTTGCCGCTGGCGCTGGGCTTTGTGCTTCTGCACTGGTCGTGGCGACGCCCAGCTTGGCTCAATCCGGGTCTGCAGCGGCGCGCTCGGTCGTTGGGGCTGCTGGTGGTAGGCTGCTTCTTGCTGCAGGCTGTTTGCCTGCTGTTGATTCGGCAGTTCGTCCGCCACGCCCAGTCTATGCTGTTGCCCGCGCATGCCCTCCTAATCCCAGGGGACGTGGGTCTGGCGGCGTGGACGGTGGTGGGTTGGAGCCTGATATGGCAGGTAGCGCGAGGCGGGCGCTGGAACTGGCGCGAGGCCTTGCGGGACGTGCTGCGCTGCGGTTGGGCCGCAGCCGCGTTCGTGGCGGGGGCCGCTTTGCTGGCGTTCGCGGGCGTCTTTGTCGTGCGGCTGGACGGGGGCGGCTGGCTGGTGCGGCTGTTGTTGCTGCCGGTATCGCTGCTGTTCTTGCTGCCCTGGGTGCTCGTGGGCGAGGGGCGGGGGCTCGCCGAGACGTGGCGTGAGACGCTGGACCTGTGGCGGCGGAACGGCGCTGACTTGGCGCTGTTTCTGCTGCGCTACGCCGCGGTGTTCTTCCCGGTCAACCTGGGGTTCTATGTGCTGACTCGAGCTTGCCTGTCCTCGGAGGCGCTGTTTTCGGTCTTCCCCGCGTTGCCGTTGGGATGGCTGCAAGCGACCCTGAACGTGCTTATGGCGCTGACCGCCGCGGTCTTCTATGCGGAGCTGCGTAAGCAGCGGCGGGAGGCGGCGGAACCGGGGCAGATGCCGCCTCCACCTGAACGCGCGATCGAACCCGCACTGGAGACCTAACCGGGCTCCTCCCTCGCCAAAAGAAACCGGGGCCGCCTCTTCAGGCGGCCCCGTCGTCGTTTCTTGCCTTCTCTCGTCTCTCCCCTTACCGCGCCCTCTTGGCCTTCCCGCCGATTACTACTATCGCCTGCGGGCGCTTTACGCGCAGGGCCAGGGTTTCCATGAGGCGGAAGGGGTGGTTCAGGTTGTCCGGGCCCAAGTAGGCCGTCTGGACGTCCATGCCTACCGCCAGGTCCATGTTCAGCGAGCCGGTCTCCAGGACTACCACTTGGCCGCAGCCGGTCAGGGCCGGGGCCGGGTAGACGCCGCTTTGCGCTACGTCGCGCAGGAGGTCAATCTCCAGCGTCGCGGCCGGGGCTAGCGGGCGGTGCACCAGGGCGTAGTCGGCGGGGCTGAGGGCGATCGCGTAGGCGCCGGGGAAACCCGCGCTGCCTAGCGCGTCAATCGCCTTGACCACGTCGGCGAACAGGGCGCCCGCGGCGCTCCAGTCACCCGCGGCCACCGTCTGGCTACCGGGGGCGTTGAGCAGGCCGGTCAGGCCGCACTCGCGGCACCCGTTGAAGACTAGCTGGTCTTCCTGCAGGGCCAGGGCGTAGGCCGCCGCCGCCGCCGGCGCGTAGTCAATCGGCAGGCCCAGGCGCTGGCCGGTCTCCAGGTCCATGTATTTGAGCAGGAAGTCCTTGTGCAGGGGGGCGAGATTCAGGAACTTGCTGCCGGCGGTGCTGATCTGCGCCCCGGCCTCAAAGCCGGTTAGCTCCGGCGCCGGCACTAGCGGCAGCCCCGCGCCCAGCGGCCCGAAGACCGGGATGAACTTGCGGCCCACCAGGTACTTGCGCGCCGTCTCGACCACGACCGTATCCAACGTCTCCCATTCTTCCGCGCTCAGCGGAGCGTCACTGCGTGCGAGCAGGTCCATGTGCGTTCCTCCTTACGGAACTAGTCGTGCTTAGTCAGATCGCCGACGGTCGCTTCGCTGGTGTCGGTGTCGGGCGGGGCGTCTTCTCCCGGCAGGTTCTGCCCCGGATTGGGCAGGCCCGCCGCTACCATCTCGGCCATCTCGTTGACCTCGGCCACGCCTTCCGCCAGCCAGCCGTCTTCATCGGCCAGCAGGATACTGATCAGCCGCTGGAACTCGCCCACGTGGACGCGTTCCTCATTGGCGATATCCTGCAGGACGGCCTTGGCCAGCGGGTTATCGGTGGCGTCCGCCTGGGCCTCATAGAGGCTGGTGGCGTCTTCCTCGGCCGCGATGGAAATCCGCAGGCTGCGCACCAACTCGCGGGTGGTCAGCTTGCGGTCGGGCGTCTTCTGTACAAAAGGATCGCTGAATCCTGGCATCTAGTTTCCTCCCTCAGGTCCGGTGGGCCGGGCCAATCTGTGCCGCCGCGGGGCAGCCGACCACTAGAACTTCTCGAAATTCTCGCCGGGGTTGCCACAGATCGGGCACTTATCCGGCGCGGCGCCGTGGCCGGTGTGGCCGCAGTAGCTGCAGACGTAAATCGGCCGCTCATCAGCATCCTCGCCGGACTCGACCCGGTTGCGGGCCTCCAGGTACATGGGGCGGTGGTTCTTCTCGGCCTCCACCGCGTAGTGATAGCCCTTGACCGCGTCCGCCTCGCCCTCCAGGTTGCCGACCGCGGTGAAGGCGGGGTACATGGACTCGATCTCGAAATCCTCGCCGGCGTGGGCGGCGGTGAGGTTGTCTGCGGTGCAGCCGATTCCGCCGAGCTGGCGCAGATGATAGTGCGCGTGCTTGATCTCCGCCGAGGCGACGGCGCGGAAGAGGCGGGCGATGTTAGGCTTGCCCTCCTCCTCGGCCTGCTTGGCGAAGGCGAGATACTTCATGTGGGCCTGGCTCTCCCCGGCGAATCCGTCTTTGAGGTCCTTCTCGGTCATGGGTTTCATGGTGGTTCTCCTTCCGACGATTCAGGGCAAGAAGCACCCTGGTTGGGTGTGGTTGCGACTCGCCGGAATCTCCGTCCCCTCAGCTCTCCTCCGCGAAGAGTCGCCCCTGCGGTCCCCCTTGCGCTTGCTCCCGGCGTCTTTCTTCACTGACGATGAGTTCCTGAACTAGGTTCGCCAGGTCCTCGGGACCGTGCAGCGGCCGCGCGCCTTGGTCCAGGAGCAAGCGGTTGCCCTCGGTGCGGGGCGTTCCGGCGGGCCAGTCCACCGCGCAGACCAGCTTGCCGGTCTTGAAAGCGTGCTCGGCAGTCTGCATAGCGCCGCCGGTGGCCCCCGCCTGCACCACGACTACCGCTCGGGCCAAGCCGACCTGCAGCCGGTTGCGCGCCAGCAGGCGCGGCGTGGAGGGGCGCGCTCCCGGGGGGGCCTCCGAGAGCAGTAGGCCGGACTCGGTGATGCGCCGGGCCAGGTCGCGGTTCTCAGTGGGGGTGACGACCACGATCCCGGAGCCGAGCACCGCCACGGTGCGCCCGCGACCGTGCAGGGCGCCGCGGTGCGCGCCGGTGTCGCAGCCCAGGGCCGCTAATCACCGTGGTCAGCTCGTCGGCGCAGGCGTGCCCCAGGGCCTCCGCCAGCGCCCGACCCTCCGGCGTGGGGCTGCGGGTGCCCACGATGGCAACCGCGGGGTCGTCGCTGGCCAGCACTCGGCCGGTCGCGCACAAGACGGGGGGGCGGTCTTTCAGCTCATGGAGGAGAGCGGGGTAGGCGGGGTCGTAGTCGCACCAGACGCTGATCTGTAGCTCGCGGAGGCGCTGCTCGACTTCCGCCACGCGGGCCAGGTCGCGCGCGCGGCCCAGGAGCGCCTCGATTTGATCGGGCTCCAAGCGCAGGGAGGGCAGGCGGAGGTCCTCCGCGGAAGCCTCCAGCACCGCCTCGGGCGTGCCGAAATGGCCGACGACGCGGCGAAAGCCCATCGGCCCCAGGCGTCCCCGCCACATCAGGGACAACTGGGCCAGACGCCGGGTCTCGGGGCGGGACGGCTCGGCGGGAGCAGTCATAACCAGATTTTCCTCGCGCGCAGTGGGCATACCTCTGGCGCGGCTTTAGCGGCGATTTGACGCGCACCGCAAGGATTACCTTGTCCCGGCGGGGAAAGCTGTCTGCACTCGAGGGGGGATGTACCTATGACCAGCAAAGAGCGTGTCAGACGAGCCGTTCGTTTTGAGGGACCGGATCGCGTCCCCTATATGTGGTCGGCCCTGCCCGGGGCCGTGGTGCGTCACGGGGAGGCGCTCGAGGAAATCCTGCGCGAGTACCCCGACGATTTCGGCGTGGGCGGTCCCGAGTGGCCGGGTTTCGCCAACTTCCAGATGCCGCCGCGTTACGAGCCGGGTCTGTGGACCGAGCCGGGCTGGAACGTGATCTGGCGCCAGGAAGCCCGAGGCATGGTCGGTCACCCCGTCGGCTGCCCGCTGGAGAATTGGGAAGCTCTGGCCGACTACGAGTTTCCGCGCGTGGACCCCGAGGAAATCGCCGCGACCGCGGCCACGCTGCGGCCCTCGATGGGCTTTGACGGCATGGGCTCCTGGCAGCCTGGCGTGGAGCCGGTGGCCCGTCCCGTGCTGCCCGACTGGTACGTCATGCCCGGCGGCGGCACGCTCTACGAGCGGCTCCAGCAGCTCCGCGGCTTCGAGAACCTGCTGATGGACCTCGCCACCGATGACCCCCGCCTCTACGACCTGCGCGACCGCGTGGCTGACTACTGGCGCGACTACGTCGCCGTCTGGGCGCGGCAGGAGATCATGGACTGCTACGCCTGGTTTGACGACTGGGGCACCCAGCAGGCCCTGATGATCCGCCCCGAGAAGTGGCGGCAGTTCTTCAAACCCGCCTACGACCGCATCTTCGCGCCGCTGCGGGCGGCCGACAAGGATATCCATTTCCACTCCGATGGCTTCGTGCGCGACATCATTCCCGACCTGATCGAGATCGGCGTCAAGATCGTCTGGGTGCAGGTATTCATGATGGGGATCGAGCAGTTTGGCCGCGATTTCCGGGGTAAAGTCTGCGTTCGCACCGACCTGGACCGCCAGCATGTGCTGCCCCACGGCACCCCCGCTGAGGTCCGCGACCACGTCCGGCAGGCGGTGGAGAACCTGGCCCTACCCGAGGGCGGGCTGATCCTGCACGCCGAGATCGGGCCGGATGTCCCCCTGGAGAACATTCGAGCGCTGGCGGAGGCCTACGTCGAGTATGGGGCGTTATACGGCAGCGGGTAGGGCCTTCCCCTTCCCCTCTGCAGCCCCTCAGCCCGTCCGGGGCTGACTGAACTTGCCGCTGGCTAGGGCTGTCAACTAAGGCTAATCGCGGTACGTACCGATACTAGCAGGACCAACACCTACGGTGCGAGCAGGCGCCCTTGTTCTGGCGACGGGTTCGTTCGCGTTGCCCTACCTGCTCCGCACCGGACCTGGCGATCCTGGAGTTGTGACCCGACTGTCCCGCGTCCTCCCGGAACGCCCTGAGGAGAGCATGTATGTCTGAACTGCGCAAAGACCCTATCCTCAACCGCTGGGTGATCATAGCCGCCGACCGCGGTCGCCGTCCTTCCGACTTCAAGCCGGAGCCGCCTGCGCCGCCCTCCACCGGCTGCCCCTTCGATGCGGGCAACGAGGAGAAGACCCCGCCGGAGGTCTACGCCGTGCGCAACGGCACTCTGCCCAACACCGCCGGCTGGGACGTGCGGGTGGTGCCGAACAAGTTTCCGGCGTTGTCCATCGAGGGCGACGTCACCCATCATGGCGTGGGTCTACAAGACTGGATGAGCGGCGTGGGCGCTCATGAGGTCGTCGTGGAGAGCCCCGCGCACGACTTCAAGCTGGAATTTGCGCCGCCCGAGCACGTGGCCAAGATCGTGCAGACCTATAGCGAGCGGCTGCAGGACCTGCGCAAGGACAAGCGCTTCCGGCATATTCTGGTCTTCCGCAACTGGGGCGCCACCGCGGGCGCCTCGCTGAGCCATCCTCATTCCCAGATCATCGCGCTGAGCATCGTGCCTGAGATCATGCACCAGAAGCTCAACGCCGCGCGTGACCACTATCGCCGCAAGGAACGCTGCATCTTCTGTGACCTTATCGAGCAGGAGTTGGCCATCCCCGATCGGGTCATTTACCAGAACGAGCATTTCGTGGCGCTCTCGCCCTTCGCGGCGCGGTTCCCTTTCGAGGTGCAGATCTACCCGCTGCAGCACGCCTACGACTTCACGCTGATGACCACCGACCAGCAGTATGGCCTGATCGACTGCTACCAGTTCGTCCTGCAGCGCTACACGGCCGAACTGAGCGATCCGCCCTACAACATGATTCTGCAGACCGCACCCAATCCGGTGCCGCGACCCGGTCGCCCCGATTACTGGGGCACGCTCCAGTATGATTTCCACTGGCACCTCGAGCTGATTCCGCGCCTGACCAAGATGGCCGGATTCGAGTGGGGCACCGGCTTCTACATCAATCCGGTCGCGCCGGAGGACGCCGCCCGCTTCCTGCGCGAGCCGGCGCCGGTCGCCGCTGTCACACACTAATCATGGAGTAGCATGGAAAACGCTGTGCAGACCGTACCCCAATCGGAAATCGTCGCGCCGCAGTTGCTCGCCTGGTTGGAGACCCAGGAGGAGCCGCTGCTAGCCCGCTGGCGCGAGCTAGCGCCGGAGACCGCCTCCGGGGCCTACGCGCTCGCCCTGGCGTTGCTGCGCGGGCGCCTGCGGGACCCCGGAGACCTCGCCGCGGGGCCGCCGCCGGAGCTGCCGGGCCCCAACTCCGCGGAGGCCGGGGCGCTGGGGCTGGGGCTGCTCGATCTGCTGCCGGCGGCGCGGTCCCTGCTGGCCGCGGCGCCGGTGGAGCAATCCGAGGCTTTCCTCAATCTGCTGGCCCACCAGATACTGGGGCTAGAGCTGGACTTGGCCGGTCGGTCGCAGGTCGAGGCCGCCAAGTATGAGACCGTCTTTCAGCAGGCCACCGAGGCCATGGTGGTGGTTTCCCTGGAGACCGGACGTCTCCTGGCCTACAACGACGCTGCCTTGGTCCTTTCCGGCTACACGCGCGAGCAGGCCGCCTCCCTCGAGGTCACCGACCTGGCCCCTCAATTGCATGAACGTCGCCGCCGGTGGCTGGCTCGCCGCCTCCAGATCGAGCCGGAGATCTTCTCGGAGCGCTACCCCTTCCGCCGGGCCGACGGCCAGGAAGCGGAGGTCGCGGTCCACGCCAGCCTGCTGACCTTCGGGGGCGAAGAGGCCTTGCTCGCGGTGCTCCACGCTGAGCCGGATGAGCGCGAAATGGAGTCGCGCCTCGCGGCGCAAGCGCAGGCGCTGCGGACCGAGCTGTCCCAGAAAGAGGATGGCCTGGAGCGGCTCAAGGAGTTCTACGAGAACGTCATTGACGCGATGCCCCTGCGGCTCATCGTGATTGATGAGGACCTGCGCATCGTCCACGCCAACCCGGCCTACTACCAGCAGCGCGGCCTGACCCACGACCAGCTCCTGGGCGCCACCGTGGACGACGTCTTCGCCCACGAGTTGCTGGAGGACGCCGGTCTGCGGCGCGCCCTGGAGAGCACCCTGGCCACCGGGGAGCGTATCTGGTGGTCCGGATTCCGCGAGCAGAGCCCGGGCCATCCCGAGCGCATCGTCAACATCCGCATTGACCCCTGCAAGGGGCCCGACGGCCGCCCGGGACTGCTGGTGACCATCGAGGACGTCTCCGAGCGGTACCGGCAGATCTATGAGCGCACCCTGCTGCAGGAGATCTCGCAGGCGATGCTCAGCACCCTGGACCTGCCCCGGCTACTGCACGCCATCCTCACCGGCATCAGCGCCGGCGGCGCCGCCGGTCTGGGCTTTAACCGCGCCATTCTCATGCTGGTGGACGAGGACGAGGGTGTGCTCAAGGCGGAAATGGCCGTCGGGCCGGACAACGCCCGCCAGGCGGAGGCCATCTGGTCCGAGCTTTCCGGTCGCTACCGCACCTTGCAGGACTTCCTGCAGGACTATGACCGCCTGCCGCCGCCTAGCCAGCGTCCGCTCGCCGATCTGGTGCAGCAACTGGTGGTGCCCCTCCGGGACAGTGAG
Organism: Armatimonadota bacterium; assembly: GCA_036504235.1. Classification (GTDB taxonomy): domain Bacteria; phylum Armatimonadota; class Zipacnadia; order Zipacnadales; family Zipacnadaceae; genus Zipacnadum. Next base: position 85,659 of record DASXVN010000053.1, read on the forward strand.
CATCTACCGATGCTCGCCCTGCTCACCGGGGAGACCATCCACGTGCTGGACGCGCAGAACGATCCGCGGGTCAGCCCGGAGTTCGCTCAGCTGCTGCAGTCGCCGGAGTTCGTGGTCGCCCCCCTGCTGGTGGGCGAGCGCCGCCTGGGCGTAGCCGTGGCGGACAATTTCATCACCCATAAGGTCATCCGGGGCTCAGATGTGCATCTGATGACCTCCCTGGCCAACCAGGCGGCCCTGGCCATCGACCGCGCGCAGCTTTTCCGCGAGGCCCAGGAGCGCGCCGACCAACTTACCGTTGCTCTCGACGATCTCAAGTCTGCCGAACAGGAACTGCTGCGCAACGCGCGGCTCGCCACCATCGGTCAGGTGACCGCGGCCGTGGCGCATGAGATTCGCAACCCGCTGTCCACGATCGGCGGCTTCGCGCGGTCCATCGTCCGGGACCCTAGCGAGATGCAGCGCAACCAGCGCAATGCTCAGATCATCGTGGACGAGACCACCCGCCTGGAGGAGTTGCTCGCCGGTCTGCTGGATTTCTCGCGTCCCGACAGTCTGCAGCTCCAGCGCCAGCCCCTGCTGCCGCTCGTGGAGAGCGTCCTGGAGATGACCGCCGACGAGCGCGAGCACGCCGGCATCTCCCTGAGGCTGGACCTCGCGCCGGATCTGCCCGATCTTGAGCTGGACAGCAACCAGTTTCGTCAGGTGCTACTCAACCTGATCCGTAACGCTACCGAGGCCATGCCCCTCGGCGGCGAGGTCACCGTCAGCGCTCAGCCCACCGACCGCGGCGTGGAGCTGTCCATCCGCGACACGGGCGAGGGCATTCCCGCGCAGAGCCTGGAGCATATCTTCGAGAGTTTCTTTACGACTAAACCCACCGGAACGGGGCTCGGCCTGGCGCTGGCGCGCAAGATTCTGGACGCGCACAACGCCCTGATCGAGGTGGAGAGCGCCCCCGGACAGGGCGCCGCCTTCACCATAATCCTGCCCTATCCGCGTTCGTGACCATGACCCAACATGACATAAGGGAGGCCGCAAATTGCCCAAAATACTAGTTGTGGATGACGACGAGAATCAGCGTCTGCTCTATCGCCAGGAACTCGAATTGGCGGGTTACGAGGTGGACACCGCGGCCAGCGGGCCGCAGGCCATTGAGCGGGTCGGCCAGGGGGGTATCGATGTCGTGCTGCTCGATATCGCGATGCCCGGCATGGACGGCGTGGAGGTGTTGGGCCGCATCCTGGACATCGACCGCCAGTTGCCGGTCATCCTCAACACCGCCTACTCCTCCTACAAGGAAGACTTCATGACTTGGGCCGCCGAGGCCTACGTCACCAAGTCCGGCGACCTGTCCGAGTTGCGGGCCCGCATCTGCGAGGCGCTGGCCAAGCGCGGCCAGTCCTGCCCCGGCAGTTCCGACCCGGCGAAGGAGTAGCTGCGTGAAGATATCCGGTAAGGTCTCGACCCTGCTCCGTGAATCCCTGGCCATGGTCTTGGCCGGCGGCGAAGGCCAACGTCTCTACCCGCTGACCCGCCAGCGCGCCAAGCCGGCCGTGCGTTTCGGGGGAGTCTACCGCATCATTGACTTCACCCTGAGCAACTGCATCAACTCCGGCCTGCGTTCGGTCTATCTGCTCACCCAGTTTGCCGCCACCTCGCTGCAGCGGCATCTGCGCACCGCCTGGAGCCCTTTCCTTGCCGAGGAACTCGGCGAGTGCCTGGAAATGCTCCCGCCCCAGCGCATCTTCGCGGACCGCTGGTACGCCGGCACCGCCGATGCGGTCTTCCAGAATATGATGCTCCTGCAGGAGGAGCGTCCGCCCCGGGTTTTCCTGCTCTCCGGCGATCACATCTACAAGATGGACTACGCCGATCTGGTGCTCCAGCACGACGCTACCGGCGCCGACCTGACCGTGGCCTGCGTGCCCCGGCCGCGAGAGGAGGCGCGCCAGTTCGGCGTGATGCAGGTGGCCTCCGACGGGCGGGTTATCGGCTTCCAGGAGAAGCCCGCGGATCCGGCGCCCATGCCCGGCAATCCGGACTACTCACTCGTGTCCATGGGCGTGTATCTGTGGGACACCGAGACCCTGGTGCGCCGCGTGGCGGCCGACGCCACTCATCACACCACCCATGACTTCGGCCGGGACCTGATCCCCGCCATGGTCGAGAACAAGGAGGCGGTGTACGCGTTCATGTTCCAGAACCAGGAGACCGGCGAGCCCGCCTACTGGCGCGACATCGGGACCCTGGACAGCTACTGGCAGACCACGCTCGATCTGGTCTCGCCGTTGCCCCAGCTCAACCTTTACGACAGCGGCTGGCCTGTCTACGGCAGCCGCCTGCGCCGCCCGCCCGCTAAGTGCGTGCAGGGCGGAGGCGTGGAGGTCGTAGACAGTCTGCTCGCCCCCGGCTGCATCGTTTCCGGGGCTCGGGTTCGCGGTAGTGTGCTCGGTCCCGGCGTCGTGATTCAAGAAGGGGCCGAAGTTACCGACAGTATTATCATGGACGACGCCTTCATCGGGGAGGGCGCCCGGGTCCATCGCGCCATTCTCGACGAGGGCGTCCGCGTTCCCGCCGGCTACGAACTCGGCATGGATGTGCGCCGCGACCGCCGCCACTCGGTCGTCACCGAGGGCGGAGTAGTAGTGGTGCCCGTCGGCGCCATGCTGGACTAACCGCAACCTCACCGGCTTTTCGGGCCGGTGCTTCTGTCGCAGAAGGGATGGAGAATCATGAAAATCCTGTTCGCTTCGGCGGAAGTCGCGCCGTTTGCCAAGGTCGGGGGCTTGGCCGATGTGGCGGGTTCCCTGCCACTGGCCCTGGCCGCGCGCGGCCACGACGTGCGCGTGATCATGCCCAAATACCTGAGCGTCACCGAGGGGAAGGCCCAGGGCAAGTGGGACCTGTGGCGCGCCGTGCCCGGTTGCCCGGTGCTCATGCCCGGCTGGAGCAGCGGCTGCGCGCTGGACGAGTCCCGTCTGCCCGGCTCCGACGTGCCCATCTACTTCGTCGAGCATCACGACTACTTCAGCCGCCCCTACATTTACGGCCCTCCCGGGGGCTCCTACGACGACAATCTGGAGCGCCTGACCTTCTTCTGCCGCGCGGTGCTGGCCGTCCGCGAGCCGCTGGGCTGGCAGCCGGATATCCTGCACCTCAACGACTGGCACACCACGCTGGCCGCGGTGTACCTGGAGGGCGGGCCGCCGGCGACCATCTTCACCATCCACAACCTCGGCGCGGCTTACCAGGGCACTTTCCCGGCGGACAAGCTCCCGGTCACCGGCCTGCAGCCGGAGTATCCCTGCGCCTCCCAGCTCCTGCGCGACGGCCAGCTCAACCTCGCCGCCGCTGGCCTGTCCTGCGCGGGGATGATCAACGCGGTCAGTCCTACCTACGCCCAGGAGATCGCTGAGCCGGAGTTCAGCGCCGGCCTGGCTCCCCTGGTGAAGGCGCGAGGCAAGGACGTCTGGGGCATCCTCAACGGCATTGATTACGACGCCTGGAATCCGGCCACCGACGCGGCGCTGGACGCCAACTTCAGCCTGGAAGACCCCTCCGGGAAAGCCGCCTGCAAGGCCGCTCTCCAGCGCGAGGCGGGCCTGCCCGAGGATCCCAGCCTGCCGGTAGTCGGCCTGGTCACTCGCCTGGACTCCCAGAAGGGGCTGGACCTGCTCGCCGAGGCGCTACCGAAGCTCGAGGGCATGCAGTTGGTGGTCCTGGGCACCGGCGCGCCGGAGTATGAGCAGCTCTTCCGCGAGGCCGCGGCCACGCGCCAGGACGTCGCCGCCTTCCTGACCTTCAACGATGGCCTGGCTCGTCGCATCTACGCCGGGTCGGACCTGTTCCTGATGCCCTCGCGCTACGAGCCGTGCGGCCTGGGCCAGATGATTTCCATGCGCTATGGCACCCTGCCCGTAGTGCGCGCCACCGGCGGACTGGCCGACAGCGTCACCGAAAAGGGCCGCCCGGGCCAGAAGCAGAACGGCTTCGTCTTCACCGACTACAGCGCCGCGGAGCTAATGGCGGCTCTGGAGCGGGCGCTCAAGCTCTACCGCGAGCGTCCGGCCCGCTGGCAGGAGCTGGTCGCCAGCGCCCTGGCCACCGACTTCACCTGGGACCGCTCCGCCGGCGAATACGAAAAGCTCTACGAAGCCGCCCTGGCCAAGTAGAGCCATTTGCAGGGCGGGGCCTACGTGCCCCGCCGGCAGTTGCTGACGTGTTACGCAGAAGGGCCGGATAGGCTAGCTTCCCGATAAAGCTGCCCGTCCGGCCCTTTTTCATCGCTGGTGGGGCGTGGTCAGCGACCGTCGCGGGGCTCCCGGTGCGGGGCTATCGAGCCGGCGCGGCGCAGAATCTCACTGATGAAGTCGGCCTTGGCCTCGGTGTAGGCCTCGCGGTCCTGGCGATGCGCGTCCGCCAACTCGCGCTTGAGCGCCGCGTAGCGCGCCGCCGCCTCGGGGTGGGCGCGGAGGTAGTCGCGGAAGGCCAGATGCTCGCGGGTCCACTCCGCGCCGGGAGACAGGTGCAAGTGGTGGGTGCGCGGGCCGCCCCGGCGCTTACGCTTGATGAAGACCGCATGCCCTCCGTACCACCAGTACTCCCAGGTCTCCTCGTTGAGCAGTGTGAGCAAGCGGCGGCGGCCCGCGGCGAGCGAGGGGACCTCCAACAGCAGGTCAAGCACCGGCTTGGCGGGCAGGCCGGGGACGGCGGTGCTCCCGATGTGCTCCAGGCGGAGGAGGGCGTCAGGCCCCAGGGCCTCGCGGAGCCACGCGGCCATCGTCTCAAACTGCCGGGGCCAGGTGGGGTCGGGCTCAGCCAGGAGGATGTCGTCCGCGTCGGCTTCGCCGGTGAGAGAAAGCGGGGCGTTGGCGCAGAGCCGGAACTCGCGGGGGGTGGTCTCGCCGGGCAGGCAAGTGGTGAACTCGCCCACGAGGCGGCCGCTGGGGGAGGCGGCGCGCCACTGCCAGGTGAGCGGGGCCTGCCCTACGACCTCGCTCGCGGAGGCGTAGATCGTGAGGTCGGCCTCGCCCAGTTCCCAGGCGACCAGGCCCGCGGGCACCTCGCCGAGACGCTCGACCTCGAGACCGAGGAACTTGATCCGTGGACCGGGGCCGTCGCTCTCGAAGCGGAGGAAGCGAGAGACTGGGCCAAGGGGCGGGACCTCCGTGGTCAGCCGCGGCAAAAGGGCGTATTCGAGCGCGTAGTCGGTCGGGTTCTCCTGCGCGGCGCCGACCAGGAGCAGGCGCGCGGCGCTTAGCTCTTGCGGGGCAGGCGCTTGGCCCATTCTTCTTTGTTCTCCTGACGCGCGCGGGCGATGGCCATGGCCTCCGCCGGCACGTCGTGGGTCACCACCGACCCGGCGGCGACGTACGAGCCCGCGCCCAGGCGTACCGGCGCGATCAGCACCGCATCACTACCCACGAACGCGCCCGCCTCGATGACGGTCGGGTGCTTCTCCCGCCCGTCGTAGTTGCAGGTGATCACGCCCGCGCCGATGTTGACGCCGTCGCCCACCGTGGCGTCGCCCAGGTAGGAGAAGTGCAGGTCGTTCACGTTGGCGCCCAGTGTCGAGCGCACCACCTCGCCGCCGCCGACGCGGCTGCCGTCGCCGACGCGGCTGTGGTCGCGCAGGTGGGCCAGCGGCCCGATCTGGCAGTGGCGCCCCACCACGCTCTCGCGCACCGCGCTGCCGTGGCGGACGATCGAGCCGTCGCCGACCCGGCTGTCTTCCAGCAGCACGTTGTCGCCGATGACGCAGCCCTCGCCCACCGTGGTCGCGCCGGTCAGCACCGCCCCGGGATGGATGACGGTGTCGCGGCCCACCGTGACCCCCGCGTCAATATAGGTCCGCTCCGGGTCGATCAGGGTCGCGCCCTCGAGCATCACCTGGCGGTTGATCCGCGCGCGCATGATCGCCGTGGCCCGGGCCAGTTGCGCCCGGTCGTTGATCCCCATGACCTCCTCGGCGTCGGCGACCACCGCTATCACCTTGCGCCCGGCGCTGACCAGGACCTCGACCACGTCGGTGAGGTAGTACTCGCCCTGCACATTGGTGGGCTGCAGTTGGTCCAGCGCCTCGAACAGGAGCGGGAGTTTGAAGCAGTAGAGGCTCACGTTGCCCTCGGGAATCGCCCGGGTGGCCTCGTCGCAGTCGGCTTCCTCGACAATACGCTGCACCAGGCCCTGCTCGTCGCGGAGGACGCGACCGTAGCCTGTGGGGTCGGCGAAGAGAGCGGTCACGAGGGTGGCGTCGGCCTCCTGCGCCCGGTGCTCGGCCAGGACGCGCTCCCAGGTCTCGGTGCGCGCCAGGGGGATATCGCCGCAAGTGACCAGCACGTCGCCGGTCCGCCCGGCCAGCGCCTCGCGTGCGCAGGCGGCGGCGTGGCCGGTGCCATGCTGCTCCTCCTGCACCGCCCAGACGACGTCGTCGTCGGTGACGGACTCGCGGACCAGATCGGCGCCGACGCCGATGATAACGACCTGGGGCTGGGGCCCGAGGGGGCGCAGGGCGGCCAGGGCATGCCCGAGCATGGATTGGCCGCAGAGGGCATGGAGAGGCTTGGGGACGCTGGATTTCATGCGCTTGCCCTGACCCGCGGCGAGCACGATGCTGGCTAGTTGCGACACGACGATCACCTGCCGGTGGGGAGGATTGAGAAGATGGAGGATAGTTCGCGAGAGAGAGGCGCGGCACCTGCTAACGGCCCTACCCCCTGGCCCCCTCCCTGAAGGGAGGGGGAATTCGGTTCAGTGCAGGGGAGCGCAGATCGCGGTCGCCCTGAGAGGGGCCGCATACGAGCGCGACCGGCGTCTGCGCTGGGCGCGCGGAAGTATCCGGCCCACGGCCTAGCGGAATCCGCTACGTCTTGCCTCACCCCCCGCCCTACAGTACGGCAACGGCAGGGGAGCTGTAGTCGTAACTCCCCCTCTCCTGCCAGGAGAGGGGGCGGGGGGGTGAGGCCCGTCCGCCGCTAGGGCAAGTCCGGCGCGGGTCGCCACTCGGCCAGGAGCAGTAGTTGGGACAGGGGGGCCTCGGCGGTCAGCACTTGCCATTCCTCGCCGTTCTGGAAGGCGAGCAGGCTCAGGCGCCCGTCGGTGCCGGCGTAGTAGGTGCGCTGCTCCGTCTGGATCGGCTGCAGGCGGCGGATATCCAGGCGGGAGCGCGACAGGGAGAAGAAGGACAGGGGGAGAGCCGACACGCTGAAGATCTCGTGCGTCACGCCCGCGGCCCCGAGGCCTTGCTCCAGGCGCATCTGCGGCAGCCAGGCGTGACCCGCGCGGGGCAGCCGGGCGCCGCCGAGCGAGACCGGGCTGAAGCTGCTCGCGGTCTGCGCCACGATGCCCTGATGGGCCTGCAGCAGCGCGGCGGGACTCACCAGCGGCGGTTGGGAGGCCAGGTGCAGCGCTACGGCCACCACGGTCAGCATGACCACCGCACTGGCTCCGGCGAGGATTCGCTTGCGCAGCACCGGGGAGAGGGGGCGGGCGGCGGAGCGCGCCGCCACCGCATCCACCAGGACCATGGCCTGCTCCAGGTGGCCCCAGAAAGCCGTGCTGAGGGGGGTGGGCTCGGGGGCCTTATCGGCGAGGTAGTACTTGGCTCCCAACAGCCGGCCGGCCTGCTCGGCGCACTGCGAGCACTCCATCAGGTGGCGCGCCAGGACCTGCTGCTGGTGAACCGGCAGCTCCCCGTCGACGAATCCCGACAGATTTTCCTCTTCGTAAGGGCAGTCAGGCATGGCTATCCCGTCACACTAAGCGACGCTCCTGCGCGTACTCCTGCAGGCTCTCCCGCAGCAGCTTGCGGCCGCGGAAGATGCGGCTGCGCACCGTACCCAGAGGCACGCCCAGCATGGTGGCGATCTCCTTGTACGATAGCTCCAGGATGTCCGAGAGGATCACGGCCATCCGGAATTCCTCGGGCAGGGCCTCCAGCGCCGGGGCCAGCTCCTCGCTGAGCTGGTCGCCCAGCGCCTCAATCTCGGGGCTATCGTCCGGGGAGGCCGGGTCAAACTGCGCCCGCAACCCCCCGGCACTCAGGTCCTCGTAGGAGACGGTGGCCGGGGCGCGCCGCGAGCTGCGGTAGCGGCTAATGTGGGTGTTGGCCAGGATGCGCAGCGTCCAGGCGCGGAAATTGCTCCCCGGGGCGAAGCTCTCAAAGGCCACGTAGGCCTTAATCAGCGTCTCCTGGCAGAGGTCCTCCGCCTCCGACTGGTTGCCGGTCAGGCGCAGGGCTGCACGCATCAGGGTCGTCTGATGTTCGCGGGCCAGTTCCTCAAATTGTCGGCGGCGCGCCTCCGCGGAGGGCGCCCGGGACCATAGGGGCAAGTTGATCACCTTGCAGCACGCCAACGGCCGGCCCGCAGGCCGTCGCTAGCTCTCAGTTCCATATACTTAGACGCCTTTGGGCTCCCCCGGAGTTCCCGGCGGGGCCTCAACTCCCCCTCTCCTGCCAGGAGAGGGGGCAGGGGGGGGGAGGCCTCCCCGCTTGCGCCAGATTGGCTCGGCCCAGACCGCCCCTGAGGGGCAGTCCTGGCACTCCAGGCACGAGATGCACAGGTGGCTCCCGGCCTGTTTGCGGGGGTCCAGACCCGCCGGGCAGGCCCGCTGGCACCAGCCGCAGTCCGTGCACTGGTACGGATTCTGCGTGATCTGCAGGAGGCTGATCCCGTAGAACAGCGAGAAGATCGCCCCCAGCGGGCACATCAGCCGGCAGAAGGGCCGCCGGATGAAGGCAAAGGCCACCAGCCACAGCGCCAGCATGGCCTCTTTCAGGTACCACAGCGTTCCCATCAGCGGGCGCAACCCCGGGTCCACCAGCGGCTGCAGCAACCCGCCCTCCAGCGCCCCCTGCGGGCATAGCTTGCTGAACCACGGCTGCGTGGTGTAGAAGGGCACAACCAGCACCAGCCCGATCAGAAAGACGTAACGCAGGTGTCCGGTCCAGGCCGGGAGGTGCAGCTTGTAGTGCTGCAGCCGCCCCACCAGGTCCTGCAGCCAGCCGAAGGGGCACAGCCAGCCGCACATGAATCGCCCCAGGGTGGCGCTGAACAGGAGCAGTGTACCCAGCAAGTAGTAGGGAATAACGCTCAGCAGGCTCGCGCCGCCGGCCAGACTGAGGCGCGCCTGCCCCGAGGCATACTGGAGGCCGCCGATCGGGCAGGAAGTGTTCGCCGCCGGGCATGCCCAGCAGTTGAGCACCGGGGCGCAGAAACCGCCGGCCCCGCGCAGCACGTAGCAGTTGAGCAGCACTGTGCTGAGCCCTTGGATGAAGTTGCGGCGTCGGGAGAGGAGCGAGCGGCGAGACCTGCGCATAGCCATCACCTAGGGGACGGTCAGGCCGATGCAGGAGGTGCACAGGCCGTCAAACCATGCCTTGATCGTGGCGAATTCGCCGCGGTGCAGCCCGGCGCCGATTAGGAGCAGGCTCAGCGCCGTCAGGGGAATCCAACTCCACCGTCGCAGCCGGGCCCGCGCCTTGCTCATGCCGATCGGCCCATCAGCTTGAACAGGGAGCGCACGTAGGCGAGGTCCTGTTCCAGCGATTCGCGTTTGGCCGCACCCTCGCGGGCGGCGAACTGCAGGGCGTAGCAGCCCCGGTAGCCATGGTTGGCGAGGATCTCGAGCAGCGGGTAGTAATCTACCAAGCCCTCGCTGATGGGGGCCCGCCGCACGCGCTCGCCATCCTCGGTGGCATATTGGCTGAAGTTGTGGATATCCACCTGCGCCACCAGGTCCAGCACCCGGGTGAGACGCTGCTCCGCCGACTCGGGGCGGTCCCGGTGGGAGACTTGGAATACCAGCCGGAAGTTGTCGCGGGCCACCTTCTCGGCCAGGCGCATACAGGAGGCGGCCGTGTCGGCCAGCGTATCATCGTGCATCTGCGCGGCCAGGGTGAGGTTGAGCCGCGCCGCCCGGTCGCAGGCGCCTTGGATGTCGCGCACCGTGCGGTCGAAGACTTCGCGGTCGGCGTGGTCCGAGCCGATATCGGAAGCCCAGATGCGGACCACGGGGCTGCGCAGGCAGCGGGCGGTGTGGAGCACATCGTCGACTTCCACCAGTTCCTCGGGCCGCGTGCGCACTGGCCCGCAGGTTACATAGGAGCCGAGGGAGCACAGGCACAGGTGGCGTTCTTCCACCATCTTGCGCGCCGCCGCCACCCGGTTCTCGTCGAATTTCTCACTGATATGGGGCTCGCGGCCCCAAATCTCGATCGCGCCGAAGCCCAGGTCCCGGGCCAGATCCAGGACATACTCGAGCAGCTTCTCGCGATGCGATATGGTACACAGGCCAAACAGTGGCTTTCCCTGGCTCTTCTCCACTGACTTAGGTAACCTTTCCTTCTGGGGAATTGCCCACCGCTCGTTGGACAGGGCGGGAACACAACCTGGTAACACTGGAATTATAGGGTTAGTCGAAAAGCCTTGTCAAATCAGGCGGCCTTTCTCGACGCGGTTGCGTTGCTCAGGAGGGAACTTCATCGCCTTCATTTTCGTATCACTAGAGGAGGGTTGCGCCTCCGCGGCGCATTATTCCCTCCCGGCTGTCGCCGGGGCAGCCCCATAAAGGAGCCTTTTGATGGAGAACCGCTCAGTTCGCACCTGGATCGTTATCGCCGTGCTCGCGCTCATGGTTACCTCGTTCGTGGGTGGCATGGGCATGCGCAACGCTTCGATTTACGGGCTGGCCGCGCATCTGGCGCAGCTCATGCCCGGGCTGTACAACAATGAGGTCGACAGCGACCTCCCCTCGGCCACCGACTTGCGTCCCCTGGCCACCTTCTGGGAGGTTCGCGAGAAGGTCCTGCGCAACTTCGTCTTTCCGCTGGACGACCCCAAGAAACTCACTTACGGGGCCATCCGGGGCATGCTCAACTCCCTGGACGATCCCTACAGCCGCTTCCTGACCCCGGAGGAATACTCGGAATTCACCAAGGAAACCGAGGGCTCCTTTGAGGGGATCGGCGTCTGGCTGGAGCAGGAGAAGGCCGACGGCGACAAGCCGGCCCGCGTGGTGATCATGTCGATCATCCCCGAGGGCCCCGCTGCCAAGGTGGACATGCGCCCCGGCGACCAGATCATGGCCGTGGACGGCAAGGCCGCCGCGGACCAGACCCTGCAAGCCATCGTGACCCTGATGAAAGGCCCCTCCGGTAGCCCGGTGAAGCTGATCCTCAAGCGCGAGGGCCGCAAGGACCTCTTCGAGGTCACCGTGACCCGCGCTCGGATTGAGGCCCCCAACGTGGAGACCAAGATCCTGCCGGGCGACATCGGCTACCTCTGGCTGCGCGCCTTCAACAAGCAGGCCGAGCGCGAGGCCCGCGCGGGCCTCGAGAAGCTGCTGGCCCAGAACGTCAAGGGGATCGTCTTTGACCTGTCCATGAACGGCGGCGGTCTGCTGGAGCAGGCCATCAGCGTCACCAGCCTCTTCCTGCGCGACGGTAACGTCGTCTACGTCAAGGAGCGGGGCGGCACGCCACAGCCCTACGCGGTGCTGCCGGGAGCCGTGGTGCCCGCGAACATGCCCCTGGTCGTCCTGGTGGACCAGGGCAGCGCCAGCGCCTCGGAGATCACCTCCGGCGCGCTGCAGGACAGCGGCCGGGCCAAGGTCATCGGCACCCGCACCTTCGGCAAGTCCAAGGTCCAGACGGTCATCAAGCTCAACGACGACTCGGCGCTGATCCTGACCACCGCGGTCTACCTCACGCCCAAGATGCGCGACATCGGCGCGCCCTGGCCCGAGGATAAGACCAAGAAGGGTCTGCATCCCGACATCTCGCTTCCGCCGCCCGACCTCAACAGTGGCATCAAGTATGAGGACTGGCACCAGGGCGAGGTAGACAAGGCCGCCGAATACGTGCGCGGTCTGATCGCCAAGCCGCAAGGCTAGGCCGCACCCCTGCCGCCCCTTGCCTTGTTCCCCCCTCTCCTGCCAGGAGAGGGGGTTAGGGGGTGAGGCGCCGTCAGTTCCCGCCGCCGCGGAGGTCCCATGCGATTCAAGCTCATATCCTGTGAGGTGCTGCTGCGCGAGGTCGCCCTCTGCGCGGCTTCCTCGCCGCACGTCATAGATTTGGTCTTCCTGCCGAAGACCCTCCACGACCAGCCCCGGCAGATGACGCGGGTGCTCCAGGAGGAGATCGACCGTACCGACCCGGCGCAGGACGAGGCCGTGGTGCTCGGCTACGGCCTGTGCTCGCGCGGCACGGCGGGTCTCCGCGCGCGCCAGGTGCCGCTGGTCATCCCCCGCTGCCACGACTGCATCTCCCTATTCCTCGGCTCGCGCTCGGAGTACGCGCGCCTGTTCCGCGAGCAGCCCGGTACCTACTACTTCACCGCCGGCTGGATCGAGCGCGGCGGGGCCGAGACCCTGCGCCTGCCCGACGCGGAAGAGGGCGGGGTCCGCAGCCTGGAGGAGTACGTCGAGAAATACGGCGAGGACAACGGGCGCTTCCTGTGGGAATTCGAGAACCAGTGGCAGAAGCACTACACCACCGCGGCGTACGTGAACATGCCGCTGGTCAGCTCGCCCGCGGTCCGCGAGGCCGCCCAGCAGGCTGCGGCCCAGTATGACTGGCAGTTCCAGGAGCTGCCCGGCTCCGACCGTCTCTTCCGTGCGATGTGCGCCGGCGATTGGAACGCGGACGACTTCCTGACCGTGCCGCCCGGCTGGGAGATCGCCCAGGCCACCGACGACTCGGTGCTCAAGGCGGTCGAGCCGCTGTGACGCCCCCCCCGGACCGGGGCCGCGCTCTGGCCGCGCAGACCGGTGAGGCCCTGGTCGCCACGGCCCGCCGGGTGGACGCCCTCCTGCCCGACTACCTCCCTCCGGCGTCGCCTTACGCGGGGAATCTGGGGGCGGCGCTCGGCCACACTCTGCAGCAGGGCAAGCGGGTTCGCCCGCTGGTCGTCATGCAGGCAGCCGCTACCTGTGGCCTGCCCGAGGACCTGGTATTGCCCACCGCTTGCGGTTTTGAGTTGCTCCACACCGCCACGCTCATCCACGACGATCTGCCCAGCATTGACAACGCCGACCTGCGCCGGGGCCTGCCCGCCAGCCATGTGGCTTTCGGCGAGAGCACGGCCGTGCTGGCCGGCGACGCGCTGATTATCGCCGCCTACGCCGCCCTGGCCCGCCAGGCCGAATGCCCCCAGACCCCCGCTGACCGGGTGGTCCGGGTGATCGCCGAGTTCTGCCGCTACGTGGGCGCGGAGGGCGTGCTGGGCGGGGAAGCCGCCGACATCGCCGGCGAGCAGCAGCCGCCGGAACTGGCGCTGCTCAGCTACATCCACCACGCCAAAACCGCCGCCCTCTTCGTCGGCGCCGCGCGCGCCGGAGCGATTCTGGCCGGGGCCCCGGAGGCGCACGTGGAGCAGTTCGGCGCTTTCGCCGAGCAACTCGGGCTGCTCTTTCAGGTCACTGATGATCTGCTGGACGCCACCGGGGACGCGGCGGCGCTGGGCAAGCCCGCCGGGGCCGACGCGGCTGCCGGCAAGCAGACTTACCCGGCCGTGCTGGGGCTGGAGGGCGCGCAGCGCTACGCCCAGGAACTGGCCGACGAGACCCTGGCCGCGGCGGCGGCCCTGCCCGCCCGGCCGGAGCTGTGGAGCGGCCTGGTTTGGCTGGTGCTGCTCCGCCAGACCTAAGGAGACGGTGCTCATGGAGATAATCCTGGCCGCGGAGGCGGGGTTCTGTTTCGGGGTGCGGCGCGCGCTGGAGATGGCGGAGGCCGCCACCGGCGAGCATGACCGCGTCTTCTCCCTGGGCCCGCTCATCCACAACCCCCAGGTCGTCGAGCGTCTGGCCCAGCAGGGGCTGGTGGTCTGCGACCAACTAGAGGAAATCCCTACCGGGGCGGTCGCCATGATCCGCGCGCATGGCACCGGCCCGGCGATCTACCCCGAGGCCGAGCAGCGCGGCATCACCCTGATTGACGCCACTTGTCCCTTCGTCTCCCGCGTGCACGAGAAGGCCGCGCACTTCAGCGAGCAGGGCTACCAGGTGCTGGTGCTGGGCGACCCCAATCATCCCGAGGCCCAGGGCATCGTCGCCCATACCGGCGGCGCGGCCCGCATCGTGGAGGGCGCGCGCGACCTGGAGGGCCTGCGCCTGTCGCCCCGGGTCGCCGTCGTCTGCCAGACCACCCAGACCCCCGAGGCGCTGCGCGAGCTGGTGGACGCGCTGCTGCCCCGGGTGGCCGAGGTGGTCGTGGCCAACACCATCTGCGACGCCACCGCCAAGCGCCAGGAGGCCTCCCTGAGCCTGGCCCATGAGGTGGACGTGATCATCGTCATCGGCGGCTACCACAGCGCCAACACGCGCCGTCTCACCGAGATTTGCGGGGCGACCGGCACCCCGACTTACCATATTGAGAGCGCCGGGGAGCTGCGCGAGGAGTGGGTCGCGGGGGCGCGCCGGGTGGGCGTGACCGCCGGAGCCTCCACCCCGGCGGAGGCCATCAGCGAGGTTCTGGCGCGGCTGGAGGAAATCGCCGCGCAGACGGAAACCGCTCCCGGGCCCGACAAGGAGACCGCATGATCAACAGCTTCGCCCAGATTCTGGAGGAAGTCCGCCGGCAGCCGCGCCGCAAGCTGGCGCTGGCGAATGCGGTGTCGGCGAGCGCCCTGCAGGCCGCGGTCCGCGCGCGCGACGAGGACATGGCGGAATCGCTGCTGTTCGGTGCCCGCGCGGAGATCGAGCGGCTGGCGGCGGAGAACCATCTGGACCTGAGCGGGCTGGAAATTGCGGACGTCCCCGACGAGCTGGAGGCCGCGCGCCAAGCGGTGGCGGCGGTGCGCGAGGGCCGCGCGGACCTGCTGATGAAGGGCCTCATCCACAGCGACGACTTCCTGCGCGCCCTGCTCGACAAAGAGGTCGGCCTGCGCTCCGGGGCGCTGATGAGCCACATTTTCCTGCTGGAGCTGCCCGACCGGCTGCTCCTGATCACCGACGGAGCCATGAATATCGCCCCGGACCTGGTGACCAAGGCGGCGATCGTGCTCAATGCCGTGTACCTCGCCAACCTGCTGGGCAACCCCCGGCCCAAGGTGGGGATTCTGGCGGCCACCGAGCTGGTCAACCCGGCCATGGGCGCCACGCTGGACGCGGCGGTGCTGGCCACGATGGCCCGGCGCGGCCAGTTCCCGGACTGCGAGGTGGACGGGCCTTTCGCCCTGGACAACGCGGTCTCCGTCGAGGCGGCGCGGCTCAAGAAGATACCCGGCGACGTGGCCGGTCACTGCGACATCTTGCTCGCGCCGGACATTGAGGCGGGCAACGCGCTGGCCAAGGCTTACAGCTTCCTGGCCGGCGGGCGGGTCGCGGGCGTGCTGGTCGGAGCGGCCGCGCCGGTGGTGCTGACCTCCCGCGCCGACAGCGACGAGGCGATGATGCTATCCATCGCCACCGCCGTGCTCATGGCGCAAATCGTCCGCAACAGCCGCCTGAAGATCGGCAAGATTCACTGCTAGACAGCGCGCTTGATTGTAACGGAGCCGCTTTTCGCCTACAATGACGCCAGCCGCACCGCTACTGAACTCTCGCCGCCAAGGACCGTGAGCCCATGCGCGTTTTTGCGGTCGTCTTGCTGATTGTGTTAGTCCTGGAAGCTCTGCTGGGGCTGGCCTTCTACCTGGGCTGGCACTGGTGGCATGGCGTCCTGCCGGCCCTCGCCGCGTCGCTGGTGCTGGCCGTGCTGATTGTGCTGCCGTGGCTGGGCAGCTTGCAGGCGGAGTTCGACAGCGACGGCAATCGCTTGGCGGGGCACCTGAGTTGGTGGCTGAGCTTCCGGCTCTGCCTGCGCCCCTTCTCCGGACGGCTGCGCGTGCTGGGCCTCCCCTTCCGCCTCCGTCCCCCGCAAGCAGAACGCGCTGAGCCGAAGCCCAAGTGTGTGGAGAAACCGAAGCGGCGTCGGGGCCGCCTGGATATCCGGGCGTTGGTGCGAGCGATCTTTGCGGGGCTGGACGCGGCGTATGATCTGCTTTGGGAAGCCGACGAGGTGTTCCTGCGCGTGGAGGGCCCGGTGAACGTGCCGCTGGCCGACGCCGCCCTGGCCAGTGTGGTGGGCACGCGCCACTGGGGACCGTGCACGGTGGTGCTGGTGGCGGTGGGGCCCCGGCGGGTGCTGGCGAGATACCGGATCGGCGTGTTGCGGGCGACGCTGATTCTCGCCCTGGCCGCCCTGCAGGGGCAACCGTGGGAGATTCGGCCGAAACGACGGCGCCGCTAGGCGCTGACCTTTGTTACCAAGTGGCGCCCAGCGGGGCGTTAAGGAGGCGTACGAGCAGATGGCTGACTTCGACGCGGGGACGGTGCTGGCGCAGGTGTCCAACGGGCTGACCAAGTTCGCCGAGTCGGTGAAGGTGATCGGTGACCCCGTGGAGGCGGCGGGGAAGGTGATCATTCCCGCGATCGTGGCGCGCGTCGCCTTCGGCGCCGGCGGCGGTTCGGGGACCGCCGCGGAGGGCACCACGGAGGGCGTCAAGGAAGGCCACGCCATGGGCGGAGCCGGCGGGGGAGGCGGCGGAATCACGCTATCGCCGGTCTTCCTGATCGTGGACGCCGAGGGCGAGCGGCTGCTAACCGTCCCCGATGCGGCCTCGGCGGTGACGCACGTGGTGGACAAGATCAAGGCCGCCGTGCAGGCCGTCACCAAGTCGCGCGAGGAGTAGGAGGCCTGATCGTTTGTAGGGCGGGGGCTACGTCCCCCGCCGGACTAACGACTGGCGAGCGGCGGGGGACGTAGCCCCCGCCCTACAGTAGGGAACCGTCTCTAGATGCTTTCCCAGCGCGTAGCGTGCTGCCGGAAGCGCTCGCGGACCTGGGCGACGGTGGCGGTTCCGGTGGTGCCTAGTTGCTGGACCGTGATGGACGCCACCAGGTTGCCCACCACGGAGGCCTCAGCCAGGCTTGCGCCGGAGGCCAGAGCCATCATGATCCCCGCGGAAGCGCTGTCGCCGGCTCCCACGATATCCAGCGGCCCCTCCACCGGAACGCCCGGCACCGTCGTGCAAGCGTCGCCGGTGCAGACCAGCATCCCCTCTTCACCCCGCGTCACGAACACCGGCTTGCCGGAGCGTCGGCTTAGCCCCTGCCCGGCTTGGTGGGGATCGATGCGCACATCGGGGTGGCCGCCGGTGAGGGCCTGTTCCGCTTCGTGGTGGTTCGGCTTGAGCATCAGTCCGCGGAACTCGGCCACCCGCGCGCGCGAGTCCACCAGGATATCGAGGCGCGGATTGTCGGCGGCGACCGAGACGAGCGCCTCGCGCATCCCCGGCGTCACCACCCCATAGCCTTCCTCGGTGACCTGGTCGGCGATCAGCATCCCCTTGACCCGCTGGGCGGCCTCCCGCAGGCACAGGATCATCTCGGCCTCGGCCTTGGGGTTGAGGAAGCGGCGATTCTTGATGTCCACGCGGTTCATCTCAACCTCCGAGCCATCCGGCTGCAGCTCCATCGGCTTGGTGTAGGTCGGAGTGAAGAAGTCGGGGTACTCGCGCAGGTAGTCGAGCAGGACGCCGCGGGCGGCCAGCCCCTGGCGCAACTCGTAGCCCTGGCCGTCAGCGCCGGTCAGGCCCACCGCGTAGAGCCGGCCGACGCCCAGCGCGGCCAGGTTGTTGCAGACGGTCCCGGCGGCACCCGGACTGTGGCGGATGTCCACAACCTGGAAGGCCTCCAGCCCGGTCTCGATGGAGACCTCGCTAAGCTGGCGGTCAATCACCAGGTACTTGTCCAGGAAGAAATCGCCGACGACGGCCAGCGAGACCTCCGGGAAGCGACCGAGTATCTGTTCGAGGCGGTCTAGGTCCATACGTCTTCCCTTCTCCCGTTAGCGGCTCAGGCCGCGGTAGAGGCTGGTCATGGTCTGTTTGTGATCGCCGCGGATGTAGAAGCTCTCGCCGCCGTCGGCCACCGTGCGGACCAGGATCGTCTTCCAGGGGCGGTAATAGTAGCCCGGCTGGCTCTTGGTGGGCGTGTGGCTGAAGTCGTCGGGCAACTCCACGAGGTCGAAGGCGGCAGTCGTGAAGTGGGCGATCTGCTCCCCGCGCTGCCGGGCCACGTTGCGGACCATGGAGAGCGCTTTGAGGTAGACCTCCGGCCCCATGACGGCGGTGCCGAAGTTCAGGAAGACGCCGCCCTCCATCCGGGTCATGGACTGGGTGAAGATCAGGAAGTCCGTGTAGGAGGCCTGTCCCAGAGCCGCGCCGTCGCAGTTGGGCAGTTCGTGGGCGATGTCCGAGCCGATGCCGATATGCACGGTCGCCGGCACGCCGCAGCGGGCGGCGGCGGCGAAGACGCTCAGGTCCTGGTGGGGGAAGTTGCCCTCCAGAATGGTGCGCCCCAACGCCTCGCCAAAGCCAGTCCCCTCGGCCACGGCGCGCTTGGCGGCGTCGTTGTAGCCGCCGGTCTCCTGCCACAGGCCGAACTGCCCCTCGCGGATGTAGCGGGCCACGCTCTCGGTGGTCGCGCCGATCAGGGCCATCTCGTAGTCGTGAATGGCGCAGGCGCCGTTGCCGCCCAGGTGGGTCACCCAGCCCTCCTCCAGGAGCTTGATGAGGAAGCGGGCGAGGCCCTGCTTGAGCACGTGCGCGCCCATGAGAATGATCACGGGGCGGTCGTTCTCTCGCGCGGTGCGGATACGGGCGATGACGGTGTCCAGGTCGGCGCTGTCCAGCGGCGCGACCTCGGCGTCCAGCGCCATAACGTCGTCCAGGTGCATGTCGTGCTCCCGCTCGGCCAGGGGCCGGACCTGGAGTTGACTGCGATCAAACAGCGGATAAGGCATGTGCGTGTCTCCTTAGATGCGACTAGTCTTCTCCCCACAGATAGGCGAACAGGACCTCATGCTCGGCGAAATCGGGGATGATAATATCCGCGCCGACGCCGAGCAGGCGCGTGCGCTTCCACTCATCCAGGCCGCCCCGGTGCTTCTCGTCAGTGGCCACACCAATCGCCACGCCGCCCACCGCCTTGGTCTCCTCGATCTCCACGAAACCATCGCCGCAGCCGATGAACTGGTCGCCGCGCAGGTGGTTCTCGGCGATGAGCCGCTCGATCACCATCGCCTTGGAGCAGTTGAACAGGTCGTCGGTGGCCCCGTAGATGTGCCCCTGCGCATAGTGCGCCACGCCCAGGGCGGCGGCCTCGTCCAGGACATCAGGCTCGTCGGTGCCGCTGGCGATGAAGATCTGCACACCCCGCTGGTGGAGCGCCTCCAGCATCTCCAGCGCGCCCGGCACCACCAGGTCCTCGGCTCGCAGCTCGCCGGCCTTGAGCCCGTTGACGCGGTCCTTGATGCGCTCCCAGAGCAGGTCCAGGTACATCTGCTTGTAGACCAGCGGCTCCTCCGGGCAGCCGCCGCGGGCCTGAATCTCCTCGGCGAAGCGGATCATCTGGTAGATGGTCTGCTTGCCGGTGAGCACGGTGACGAACTCGTGGATGATCGCGTGGCGCTGCTCGGGGGTCTCGCCGGGGAGGGCGTAGCCCTCCAGCAGGCCAGTCATCATGGGGATCATGACTTCCTGCCAGCCCTCGCGCAGCAGGGAGATGGTGCCGTCAAAGTCGAACAGGGCATACGGCTTGGGTCCCCGAGGGAGGTCGGGATTGGCCACCTCGATGCGGGTGCCGGGCAGATAGGGTCGGGCGCAGCAGTCACTCATGTGGGCAAATTCCTTCCGTCGGTGGGTCGGGTAGGCTGATTAGTCCTCCGCCCAGCAGCAGGTCTCCCCGGTACCAGACAGCGGCTTGCCCCGGCACGACGGCCTGCTCGTGCGGGGCGAGGTGCAGCAACGCGCGGTCCCCGGGCAGCGCGGTCATCTGCGCCGGCACCGGGACCCCGCGATAGCGTAATTCCACCTCCGCCGGTAACGCCTCGCCGGGCGGCGGTGGTTCCTGCGAAAGCCAGTTGACCTGCTCCACATGGACCTCGCGCTGGGCGGCTCCGGCGCGCCGGCCCACGACCAGCCGGTTGCCGGGGAGGTCCTTGGCGACCACAAACAGCGGCTCGCCGCCGCCGATCCCCAGGCCCTTGCGCTGGCCCAGCGTGTAGCCGGGCAGCCCCTGGTGCTCGCCGAGCACCGCGCCGGTCTCGTCCACCACCGGCCCCGGCCGGAAGGGCAGCCGCTCGCGGAGGAAATCGCGATAGTCACCGGCCGGGATGAAGCAGATGTCCTGGCTCTCCGCGGTGTCGGCGGTGGGCAGGCTCAATTCGGCCGCCCGGGCGCGGACCTCAGACTTGGTCAATTCCCCCAGCGGCAACAGAGTCGCGGCCAGCGCCGGTTGCGACAGGCCGTAGAGCGCGTAAGATTGGTCCTTGGTCGGGTCCGCGCCCCGGAGCAGTTGCCGGCGTCCGGCCTCGTCCCGGCGGCGCGCGTAGTGCCCGGTGGCCAGAAACTCGCAGCCCGCGCCGCGCGCGCGCCGCAGCAGCTCGCCCCACTTGACCTCCATATTGCAGCGCAGGCACGGGTTGGGGGTGCGCCCCGAGGCGTAGTCCGCGACGAACGGCGCGATGACTTCCCGCTCGAAAATCGAGACGAAATTGAAAGTGTAGTGCGGAATCCCCAGTTGTCGGCAGACCGCCTGGGCCCGGCGCACGGCGTCCAGCGAGCAGCAGCCGCTCTCCTCGCCACTCGCCTCGGGCATGTCGAGCAGCCGGAGGGTCACGCCGAGGACCTCATAGCCCTGCTCCCGGAGCAGCGCCGCCGCCACCGAGGAGTCCACCCCACCACTCATCGCCACCAACACGCGCGCCATTACTTGCTCCGGATCAACCAGACCGTGAAGAAGGCGCAGGTACCCAAGAGTAGCCCCACCAGCCCCAACATTGCAGGCGTAGACATCCCCGCCGCCTGGTGCGTCCCGACCTGCACGACCACCCACTGGATATAGGTGACGAGCGCTGCTATCTCTACTTTCATCCAGCGCATCATCCCCACGGCGATCATCTGCAGGCGAGTCCGGTTCTCATCGGTCACCTTCACCGGGTAGTTGTAGATCCCCGGGACCCGCTGCAGGAGCGTCAGGCCCAGGTAGACGACGGCCAGAATCCCCACTAACACATAGAGCATGAGCTTGGGACCCCAGCCGTCCACAGCGCCGCTGACCCCGAAATGCGTGGGAATGCGCTCCGGCAGGGAGACCGCGCCCTGGTAGGTAATCGCCACCAAAGCGCCCAGCATCAGCACCCCCAGATACTCAGGCACCCTGGTCAGCCAGCCACGGTCGAACCCAGGAGAAGCGTTGTCAGTCATTGAGTGTAGTATAGGGACCAGAGCAGGTGCGCGCAAGGGTCGGGCGGGACGTCCGGCCCCCGTTTTGCTTGACCGTCGCCGCCATTCCGGCTACCCTGTCGCTGTGCCAGTTTCGCTAAGGAGTTGACCCTGATGATCTATCTGGACCACGCCGCCACCACGGCGGTAGACCCGGAAGTTTTCGACGCCATGACGCCGTACCTGCAGGACCAGTACGGCAATCCCTCCAGCTTCTATGGGCTGGCGCGGCAGTCGCGCGGGGCCCTGGAAGAGGCCCGCGAGCGCGTAGCCGCGTACCTCGGCGCGGCCCCGCGGGAGATCGTCTTCACCGGCGGCGGCAGCGAGGCCGACAACCTGGCGATCAAGGGCATGGCCTTCGCCCACGCGGACCAGGGGCGCCATATCATCACCTCGGCCATTGAGCACCACGCGGTGCTGCACGCCTGCGCGTCGCTGCAGAAGTACCACGGCTTTGAGATAACCTACCTGCCCGTGGACCACGAGGGCCTGGTGACGGTGGAGCAGGTGGCGGAGGCGCTGCGGCCGGACACGATTCTGGTCACCATCATGCACTCGAACAATGAGGTCGGCACGGTCGAGCCGATCCCCGAAATCGGCGCGCTGTGCCTGGAGCGCAAGGTGCGCCTGCACACCGACGCGGTGCAGTCTATGGGCAAGCTGCCGCTGAAGGTGAACGATCTCAACGTGGATATGCTGGCCATCGCCGGGCACAAGTTCTACGCGCCCAAGGGCGTCGGCGCCCTGTACATGCGCAAGGGCCTCAAACTCGCGCCGCTGGTGGACGGCGGCTCGCAGGAGTTTGGGCGCCGCGCGGGAACCGAGAACGTGGCCGGCATCGTGGGCATGGCCAAGGCCATCGAGATTCTGGAGCGCCAGGGGGACGCGGATAACGCCCGCATCATCCGCCTGCGCGACAGGCTGAACGCGGGGATTCTGGCCTCGATTCCCCAGGCGCAACTGACCGGCCACCCGACGCAGCGGGTCAGCAACATTGCCAGCTTCTGCTTCCATTTCATCGAGGGCGAGGGCATCCTGCTCAGCCTGGACTTCGAGGACGTCTGCGTCTCCAGCGGCTCGGCGTGCACCAGCGCCTCCCTGGACCCCTCGCACGTGCTGATCGCGATGGGCTACCCGCACGAGGTGGCGCACGGCTCGATCCGCATGAGCCTGGGCCGGCACACCACCGAGGCGGAGATAGACCGGGTGCTGGAGCTAATGCCTCCGATCGTGCAGCGCCTGCGCAGCATGTCACCCCTGTGGGCGGACGCGGTCAAGAAGGGCGAGGTGTAGGAGGCAGCCGGGCCTCACCCCCGGCCCCTCTCCGTGCACTCGAGTACAAGTGCCGCAGGAGAGGTGAGCAGGGCAACGGCAGACGGCGCGGCCCGTCGCCGAACTTGATTCCCCCTCCCTTTAGGGAGGGGGTTAGGGGGTAGGGCCGTTCGCCTTTCTCCGCGGAACGTACTTGTCAACCGGCCGCGACCATGCTATACTCTGCTCCGGTCGGGGCGTAGCGCAGCCCGGTAGCGCGCTCGGTTCGGGGCCGAGAAGTCGCCAGTTCAAATCTGGCCGCCCCGACCAGATGTACCTCTTCTCACCCCCTTTCATCCTCCGCGTCTCTGTCGAGGCGCCTCCCTGTCTGGTGGCTGGCGATATCCGGCAGGTTGTCTCCTCCTCGGTAGCGAAGAAGTCCCCGGTGATTTCCCATGTCTGACGTCATTTCTCTGCTGCAATCGTTGGTCCGCATCCCCAGCGTCAACCCCTCCAGCGCCGGGCCGCAGGAACTGGGCGGCGAGGCGCGGTTGGTGGATTTCCTCGAGGATTGGCTGCGCGCCGCGGGCCTGCAGACCACGCGCCAGCCGGTCGCCCCCGGCCGCGAGAACCTGCTGGCGCTGTACCCCGGCTCTGCCCCGCGCGCGCTCCTCTTGGAGGCCCATCTAGACACCGTCGGCACCGCCGGCTATCACGGCGATCCCTTCTCCGGGGCTCGGGAGGGCGGGCGGGTGCTCGGCCGCGGCGCTTGCGACTGCAAGGCGAGCATGGCCGCCGCCTGCTGCGCGGCGCGGCGCGTGGCGCAGGAGCGGCTTGCCGGCGGCGTGCTGCTGGCCTTTACCGTGGACGAGGAGCACCTCTTCGCGGGGATCAACACGCTGGTGGCCGCGCCGCTGCCCCTGCCGGTGGCGGGGGCGGTGGTGGGCGAGCCGACCGGCCTGGACGTGATCAACCGGCACGGGGGCGCGGTGCGTTTGTGGTTAACCGTGCACGGCCAGGCCGCCCACAGCGCCTACCCGCAGTACGGGCGCAACGCGATCTTCGCGGCCGCTCACCTGATCACCGCCCTGGAGCACCACCATCTGGAGCTGCAGGCGGGGGCCGATCCGGAGCAGGGCGTGCGCACCTGCTCGGTGACGCTGGTGCAGGGCGGGGACGTGATCAACATGATCCCGGACTGGTGCCGCGTGGGCGTGGACCGGCGGCTGCGGCCCGATGAGCAGCCGGCGCAGGTGCTGGAGCAACTGCGGGAAGTGGCGCAGCGCGCGGTGGCGCAGGGCTTCCCCTGGGAGCTGGAGACGATCCTGCTGGACCCGCCGCTGCCTCCCGCGACGCCCGCACCCCTGGCGGAACTGTGCCGGCAGGCGGTCCAGGCGGTGCGCGGCTCGGCCCAGATGCGGGGCGTCAACTACTCCACCGACGCCAGCAACCTGGCGCAGATCGGGATGGAGGCGGTAGTGCTAGGCCCCGGCGACATCGCCCAGGCGCACACCGCGGAGGAATGGGTAGAGGTAGCGGAGGTGGAGCAAGCCGAGGAGATCTACTACCGGATCGTGCGGGAGGTAGGGGAGGGCTGAACGGTCCTGCCGTGGCCGTCTGTCCGTCTCCCCCTCCCCTGCCAGGAGAGGGGGCCGGGGGGTGAGGCCTCCCCGCTAGTGCGCTGCCGGCGTGGCCGGCTGGTTCCAGAAGGCGATCGCGCCAGGGTAAGCTGTCGCGAAGACGGTGCCGATGCGCTTTACCGAGGCCTGCGGGTCGCGCGGGTCGAGCGGCGTGCTGAGCGTGAAGACCAGGCCCCCGGCGCCGCGCGGACCCCGCGCCACCTTCATCCCCTCGTCAGACCAGTCGGAGGTCGTGCCCCCCTGATAGGCAAAGGAAAACATCGCCATCAGCCACTTGTCGTCCTTATGCAGGCGCAGGAGGCGGGCGTGCAGCATGCTGGTGATTCCTGAGCCCCGGGGGGGATCATAGCTGACCGGATCGTCGCTGACGATCTCCCAGCCCTGGGCGGGGAAGCAGCCCGCCGGGGAGTGCACCGAGCGCCAATCCGACGCGTACAAAATGGTCATCTGCACGCCGCCCTCCGGCCCCTCGTAGCGGCGCTCCAGCATCCCGCTGGCGGCCAGGAACCGGTAGATGCTCTCGTCTATCGGCACGTCTTTACCTTGGTAGTCGCCGATGCTCAGGGGTACCTCGGCGAAGGTGGGGTGGTAGGCAGCCGGGGGCACCCGGGTCACGCGCACGTACTCGCCGCCGCTGCCCAGGAGCAGCACCAGCGCCGCCGCGATCAGATATCTTCGCGAATCTGTCGGCATCCCAGCACCTCCCCCAAGAGCATTAGCCCCCCGAAGGCAATAACGAAGACCGCCGCGCCGCTGGCCTGGTGGAAGAAACCCTCTGCCGCGGCCGGGCCGATGGAATTGCCCAGCACTACCGTGACGAAGATGCGGATCAAGTTGGCCACCACGGCCACGGGGACCGACATCGCGAATAGGACCGCACGCTTCCACACCGGCCCCTCCAGCACGTAGGCCATCAGCCCCCCCAGCGCCGACATGGCGATGATCGACTTGAGGCCGCTGCAGGGGATAGCTACCTCGAAGGTGTAGTCCCGGGTGATGAGCATGGTCCCCTCGACCTTGACGCCCCCCAGCAGGGCCGAGGTCAGCGCCCCCGCGCCGCGCGCGCTGAAGAGCTGTAGCGGCTGGGCCAGGCGGTCCACCAGCAGGCGGGACAGGGGCACCATGAAGAGCAGGAAGGCCAGCGGGAAAGCCAGCCGCCAGGCCGTCTGCCAGCCCCAGAGCCAGATCACCAGGCCCACCAGCGTGCCCACCAGGGCGAAGCCGGAGGCGAAATGCACGCCCAGGTAGAGGGCCAGCATGTGCCCCAGCAGGCTGAGGCCGACCAGCAGCAGACCCCACGCCTGGCCCGGGCCGACGCTTCCTAGGTGTTTGCTCAGGCGGTAGAGGAGATAGCCGCTGAGGAAGGGGATGAAAATGCCGTGTCCGTAGTACTCATCCCGCCACCACTGGCCGACCATCCAGGTGATGAACTCGTGATAGGCCCCGAGCACCGCTATCGTGAGCACGGCCACCGCCCCCCAGGGGGGAGCGCTGGACCGCGCGGTCGGCGCCAGGGCAGGGTCGGCGGGAAGAGGGGTGGAGGTAGACTCAGTCATGGCGAGGGCTAGGGGGCGCGGCGCCGACCGCGACTGTGATGGCGGCGACGCACCCAGGGCAGATTGCTGGAGATGATCCCCTCATGGAGAAGGTAGAAGAAGGCCCCGAGGCCCGCGCCGACGAGCAGAACGATGAACATGACCAGCAGTTGGCCGCTCATCTGGGATAGCCGGTGGCCGGTGGTCGCCAGTGAGCGGCTCAGGGCCTGACCGGCCAAGCTGAGAAGCTCGGAAGAGTTGGTCGGCATCGGTTGGCCGGGGGGCACCGCTTGCCGGGCCAGGACCGTGACAAACAGGCCGCCGAGAGCCAAGATCATAAGCGCCGCCGCGGCTCCGGCCAGGGCGTAGCGGGAGAGCTTCTGGGGCTTGAACTGGTGCCGGGAGGACTTGCGGCGCACCCGATGCAAGGGCCGCCACTCGGCGCCGCAGGACGGGCAGACCGGGGCGGTGACGGCGACCAGCCGGCCGCAGTAGCAGGTGCGGTACTGCTCGCGTCCACAGCGGAGGCAGGTTAACTCCCCCTCGGGCACCAGCGTATGGCAGCGGAAGCAGTATCCCACTGGCTCTTTGGGTGGCTCCGGCGTGGGGAGCAGCCCCTCGGTACTAGCCGGCGGGAGCATTGGGCACCTCGGAGGAGGCGCCGGTGCGCCCGGGGAGTTCTGCCGCCTTGCGGAAGAGAATCCAGTTGTCGCCAAGCAGCTTGTAGACCACGAACCCTCGATAGGCCACGGGGCGGCCGGCCTGGGCGGCACTCCAGAGACGGATCCACTCCGCGGTGCGCTCCGCGCCTTCCCACTGGGCCACCGTGGGCGTAAGCAGCAGGTATTGGACCTGGCCGATGGAAAGCTGCATGCGCTCCAGATCGTCCCAGGACCGGGGTAGCCAGATGGAGGTCTGATGGCCGTACCAGGAGGTCAGCCAGGGTACGTCGGTGATGATCGGGCCGGTGGTCACCTCGGCGACCTGCAAGGCCAGCTTCTCCGCGCCACCTATCGAAGAGGAGCGGCCGGCCTCCTGGCGGGCGGTGATGTTCAGCAGCAGCGGAAAGCCCTGGATCAGGATTATTGCGGCCAACCCGAGACCGTTGAGGCGCGCCTGCTCGCGGGGACCGTAGCGCCGGAGCAGGGGCGTGAACACCCGCAGAAAGAAGGCGGCGGCGATGATGCTGATCATCGGCGCGAAGGGGTAGAACATGCGCGGGGAAGGCATGATGAAACACACGGCCACGAAGACCAGCCCGTAGGTAAGGTACAGCAGGTAGCGCATGCGCTCCAGCGTCGAGTTGCCCATGACGACCAGAATCGCGACCACAAAGAAGGGCAGCACGAAGGCGCCGCCGACATAGGTAAGGATGCCGTAGAGACTGCTGGCTCCCAGGCGGATCTTCTCATACATCTCCAGGGGATGGGCGAACACGAACGCGATGGGGTTGGCGACGTCCGGGCGGAAGCTGCGGTAGAGGGTGTTGCCCGGGTTGGTGATGGTCTCCATCTCAGTTTCGTACCAGCGCCAGGAGAAGAAGGGGTTTCCGGTGTAGTGCGCCTGGCGGAGGCACCAGGGGATGATGGCGACCACAAACAGGCCCACAAATACGCCCAGGACTATCCAGCGCTGACGCTTATCTACCGTTAGCCACAGGAAGAGGGCGGTCGGCAGCAGGATCAGACCCCAGACATCCTTGGTGAGCGCCAGCGCCCCCACCAGGAGCCCCGCCACGGCGACCTGCGCGAGGTTGGTCTCCTCGCTTTCCCCGATGCGGTGCAGAACCATGAACAGGGCCGTGACCAGCAGCCCCAGGAGGCAGACCTCCAAGCCGGAGACGCTGTAGCGCACGACCCACAGGTTGAGACCCAACAGGGCCGCCGCCAGGATGCCGGTGCGTTGGTCAAACAGGCGCATGCCCAGCAGGTAGACCAGCAAGAGAGTGAAAAGGAAGGGCAAGAGCGAGCCGAAGGCGATGCCGAACTTGGTGGCGCCGACTACGCGCATGACCATCGAGGTGAACCAGGGGTGCAGGGGCGAGAAGATCAGGTCGGCGTGGTGATCCAGTGCCGTAACCTTGGTCAGACACAGGGGCTTGATGAAATCCGAGG
Organism: Armatimonadota bacterium; assembly: GCA_036504235.1. Classification (GTDB taxonomy): domain Bacteria; phylum Armatimonadota; class Zipacnadia; order Zipacnadales; family Zipacnadaceae; genus Zipacnadum. The sequence goes on from DASXVN010000053.1 coordinate 113,468, forward strand.
TAAAGCCTTTGCCCTCCGCCAGATTGCGGGCGATTTGGGCGTTGTCGAGGGCATCGATGTCGGTGATGGCGTCGACGTTGCGCGCCATGAACATCAGATAGAGGAAGATGACGCCCAGGCAGACGAGCAGCCAGAGCCCGGCCCCCCGAAGCCATGCGTTGGGTGCAGGACGAGTTTCCACCTGAGAGTGTCCTCCTAGAGGCATTCAGTGCTTTGGACGCACGTTAGTTTATTGTAGCACAGACATGAGGACGACTACAACCAAGCGGAGGAACCCGGGCCTGCCTAGTCAGGCCCGGGATGGCGTCTACCCACCCTATCGGCCTAGAAGCCCAGGGGGTTGACGAACTCGCCGTTGCGCAGGACGCTAAAGTGCAGGTGCGGGCCGGTGGACATCCCGGTGCTGCCCACATTGGCGATCATTTGGCCGCGTTTCACCAGTTGGCCCTCGCTGACCGACACGGAGCTGAGGTGGCAATACCAGGTGTGGATGCCGCTGCCGTGGTCAATGACGACCGTCTGGCCGTAGGCCTTCATCCAGCCGGTGCTGATGACCAGACCCTGGGCGGCGGCGTGGACCGGGGCCCCGTAAGGCGCGGCGATGTCCACGCCCGTGTGGAGCTTGTAAACGCCGGTGATCGGGTGCACGCGCATGCCAAAGGGGCTGGAGATGCGGCCTGCGGCGGGACGCAGCATGCTGCCGCTCCAGGACCCGCTATAGGAGCCGGCGTAGCCGCCGCCGCTGGAACCATGCGCGCGGGCCCGGAGCATGGCCTGCACCTGGCTCTCCTCGTTCTCCATCTCGGCGAGGACCGACTCGGCGGCGCTGCGCTTGGCGTTGGCGTCGGCCAGAATCTGGTGAACCTCCGCCTGCTTGGCGCGCGCCTCGCTCTCATCGGAGGCGATCTGCCCGACCAGCGCGGTCCCCCGCGCCTCGGCGGCCTGAAGCTTGTCGCGCTCGCGGTCACAGCGGTCCGCGAGGGTGCAGAGCTTCTGGAGCATGTACTGGTCCTGGTTGACGACGACGTCAATGAAGCGGCCGCGGTTGGCGAAGTCGGAGAAGCTGTCGGCCTGCAGCACGACGTTGAGGTAGCTGGGCTGGCCGGAGCGGTACAGGGCGAGCAGGTGCGACTGGACGTCGCCCTCATGCTGGGCGCGCCGGGCTTCCAGACGGGCCAACTCGGCTTGCGCCTTGGCCAGGTCCTGGCGGGTGGCCTTAAGTTCGGTACGGGCGCTGGAGAGATGGTTCTGCAACTGCCCGAGGCGCGTCTGCGCCGCCCAGAGACGCTCCGTGGCGCCGGCCTGCTTCTGCTTGATGACCCGGATCTGGGACTGCACCTGCTCCTTGCGGCCCGCGAGGTGCTGGAGCCGGGCCCGCAGCCCCTCCGCGCCGACCGGGACCAGAGTGGTGCTGAGCAGCGCGGCCGCCACCAGGAGGGGCAGGCCGTGCCGGTAGTAACGTCGTCCCAGGCTCAGGCAGGTCAGGTAAGTGTTCTTCATTATCTTGTGAACCCCAGGGGGTCAACCCAGGCGCCGTGCTGGAGGACCCCAAAGTGTACGTGAGGGCCGGTCGAGCGGCCGGTGCTGCCGACGGCGGCGATCACTTGGCCGCGCTTGACCTCTTGCCCCTCACTGGTTGCTACCGAGCTGCAATGGCAGTAGACGGTGGTTACGCCGCTACCGTGGTCAATGATAACCGTGTTGCCGGAGACGGCGCCGCGCCAGCCGGCCCAGACGACCAGCCCCGGAGCGGCGGCGTGAATAGGCGTACCATAGGCGATCGCCAGGTCCACGCCCTGGTGGAACTTGCGATAGTGGAGGTTGGGGTCCATCCGCCAGCCAAAGGGGCTGGAGAGTCTCCCGTCCACGGGCTTGAGAAGGTAGCCACTCCAGACGCCGCCATAGTGGGGGCCGTTGCCCCGGTCGCGGGACTGGATGAACTGCTGAATCTGCCGCTGCTCCACGTCCATGGCCGCCAGCAGGGACTCGGCGGCGGCGCGCTTGCTGTTGGCCTCGGCCAGAATTCGGTGGACCTGGTCCTGGCGCTGCTGGGCGGCGGACTCATCCTGCGCAATCTGGCCGACCAAGGCAGTTCGCCGGGCCTCCGCGGCGACCAGGCTTTGGCGCTCCGCATCGCACTGGCTCTGCAGCGTGGCCAGCCGGCGCAGGCGGTACTGGTCCTGGTTGACGATAATATCCACGTAATGACCGCGGTTGGCGAAATCCGAGAAGCTGTCCGCCTGTAAGACGACCTGCAGGTAGCTGTGATTCCCGGCCTGATAGAGCGCGAGCAGTTGCCCCTGCACCGCGCGGGTGTCCTGATCGAGTTGTTTCTGCAGGCGCGTGAGATTGGCCTGCGCCGCTGTGAGGTCCTGGCGCGTGGACCGCAACTGACCGCGTGCGGTGTCCAGGCGCTCCTGGAGGGTGTTGAGGTCCGCCTCGGCCGCCTGCAGCCGGTAGGTTGCCGACTGCTGGCTCCGGCGGATCTGCCGGATGTCCTGCTGGACCGCAGTGCGCCGGTGGGTCAGGGCGTGCAGGCGCGCCGAAAGGCTCTCGGCGTGCGCGGGCAGCACCAAGCCGGCCAGCAGGAGACTGAGCAGAGCGCCGGCGCCGCAGCGCCGGCGGATATGGGAGGCGGCAAGCAGCATAAGTTAGCAGCGAACGGACCGGGGGTCCCCCTTAGACCTCCTGCAGATGGCGCTGCAGGCCGATGAGACTGCCCAGGGCGCCGAAAGTCAGGCCCAGGACGATCACGCCGACCACGAGCAGCACCGTAAGCTGCGGGCTGTTGGTGAGCCGCAGGAAGGGCAGGTTCTTCTCCACCAGGTTCTGCAAGTAGCTGTAGCCGGGCACCAGCAACACGGCGGCGATCAGCCCGCCCAGCGCCCCCTGGAAGATCCCCTCCAGCAAGAAGGGCAGGCGGATGAACCAGTTGGTGGCGCCGACAAGCTGCATAATGCGAATCTCGTGCCGGCGCGCGTAGATGGTCAGGCGAATGGTGACACTGACCAGCAGGAGCGTCGCGGTGCCCAGGACCAGGATAGCCACCAGTCCCGCAATCTGGATGCCGCGGACCAGGGTCAGGAGGTGCTGCGTGGTCTGCTGCGCGTAGCGCACGGCCGCCACGCCGGGGACTTTCTGCGCCCGGGCGGCGATATCATCCACCTGATTGGGGTCGGTGGGCACCAAGCGGTAGGAATCCGGCAGCGGGTTACCGATACGCTGCAGGGCGCCGAGGTCCAGTTGCCAGCGCTGGGCCAGTTCCTTGAGCGCCTCGGCCTTGGGAACAAAGCGGACGCTGGCGAGACGCGGGTCGGCCTTGAGCGCCGTCTCCACGTCCGCGGGCTTGGCTTTCTTGCCCAAATCTACAGTGATCTCGACCGCGGAGGCCTGCATCTGGGCCTGCAACTGCAAATTGTAGGCGGTGAGGGCGAAAGCCCCCAGCACGCAGAGGGCGACGGCGATATTGGTAACGGCCGCGCCACTGATGGCGCCGTTGCGAATCAGCGCCGTCCAGGCCTGCACCAGGAGCAACTCGAGGGTGTTAAGCCGCATGGTAGCCACCCCCTTCTTTGGCGTCGCGGACCACAACGCCCTTGACCAACTCCACCACGCGCCGCTGCATCAGGTCCACCACGGCGGTATCGTGCGTGGCGCACAGGACGGTAGTGCCCCGGTCGGCGATCTCGCCCAGGAGCTGTACGATGCTCTGGGAGATGGCCGGGTCCAGGTTGCCGGTAGGCTCATCGGCGATCAGGATGGGCGGCGTGTTGACGAGGGCCCGCGCGATGCAGACCCGCTGCTGCTCGCCGCCGGAAAGGTGCCCGGGGTAGGAGTCGGCCCGCTCGGCCAGCCCCACCAGCTCCAGCACCAGCGGCACCTTGCGGTGCTTCTCGCGCCGCGACATGCCGATCACGTCCAGAGCAAAGCCCACATTCTCCCAGACGGTCTTGGTGGGGAGCAGGCGGAAGTCCTGAAAGACCACCCCCAGTTTGCGGCGCAGCAGGGGGACGCGATGGCGGGGTAACTGGCTGACATCCTGGCCGTCCACGATGACCTGGCCCTCGCTGGGCTCAATCTCGCGGTAGATGAGTTCCAGCAGCGTGGATTTGCCGCTGCCGGAAGCGCCGGTGATGAAGGAGAACTCACCGCGCTCGAAATTGAGGTCAATCCCGGATAGCGCCTTAGTGCCGTCCGGATAGACCAGACTGACGTTCTGAAAATAGATCATCTTGCTCCCCGTGTGTAAGCTGTGCTGTGAAAGCGCGTCAGCGGCTAGACGCGCAGCGGCGGCGGCGGTCTGGGCGGCAAAGCGGGCTGCTAGATATTGATGATTATACCAGAAAGGGGTTTGAGGAACAACCGAGGGGGGCGGCAGGCGGTGGAGCGGGGCATTCGTATGTAGGGCGGGGGCTACGTCCCCCGCCGTCGCTAACCCAACGT
>DASXVN010000054.1:0-13460 GCA_036504235.1 Armatimonadota bacterium
GGGCGGAAGCATAAAGAAACTGACCGGCGCATCCTCGTGATCGCCAAGCATAAAGCACCTCCGGAGTGAAGTGCCTTCAGTCTAGCAGATTCGCCAAGATTTGAGGAGTACCAGGACGGACTTTTTTAACAGAACCCTCGCGGTGTCCGCACCGCGACTGCCGCCCGCCCGCTGCCTGAGCGTTAGCGAGCGGGCGTGTGTTGCTCCACTTCGTTCCGCAAAACGCGCCCCTACGGGCAAACGGCCGCCGTTGCCTCTGCCGTTCCCCCCTCTCCCGCGAGGGAGAGGGGCCGGGGGTGAGGAGCCGTTCCTCTCCTACTTCCACGTCACCGGCAAATCCTTCCGCGGCGCGGGACGCTGATACTTCCGCGCCGGATAGCCGAGGGTCATTGCCGCGATGATATGCTCCTTGCGGGGCAGTTCCATCGCCGCCCGCACCGCGCGCGAGCCGTTGGCGGCGATGCTGAGGTAGCCGTTAATACAGGCCGCCAGCGGCACGGTCTCCGCGTAGAGCATGGCGTTGGTCATCGCCATCCAGCCGTCCGCCACAGTCATCGGGTTGGACCGCCGCGCCCCGATCGCCAGCACCACCGGTGCGTCATAGAAGAGCCGGTCCTCGGTCGCCGTGATATCCGCCAGCTCCGCCAGGGCCGAGCCCACGGCCTTCAGCTCCCGCGGCGTGTAGCCCATGGTGCAGCCGACCAGTGACAGCCCCGGCGTGCGCAGCACCTGGGCGTACTTGCGGTAGTAGGCCAGCGCCTTGGTGCGGATGCGGGCCAGGAGCACCGGATTAGTGTAGATATATGCCCGCAGCGGCCGCCCGTTGTGGGCGCTGGGGGCCAGGGCGGCCGCCCGCAGCAGCCCCTCCAGATGCTCGGCCGCCACCGGCTCCGGCTGGTAGGCGCGGTTGCTCCGCCGCTGCGCCAGCAGCCCCAGCAGCGCGGCGGAGGACACCGGCTCGCCGCCCGGCGTGACCTCCTCGGCGCTGAAGTCCACCACCGTCACCGCGGCGCTAGGACAGACCGCGTAGCACTGCCCGCACTCGATGCAGTGCCGCCCCGTGACCACGGGACCGGGGGTAATCACCTGCGCGGGACAGACCCGCACGCACAGGTTGCACTTAGTACAAAGCTTCTCGTCAATAGTAACCATAGGTAGTCTCCTGAGCTATGAGCAGACACGCGGCGGGCGACCCCGCAGGGCCGCCCTCGCCTGTCTCAGATTTGATTGCGTCTCCCCGCCGTTGTCGGTTCCTCGGAGGGGCCGCACGAGCGCAGCGAGGCCGGCCCTGCCGTTAGCCGTCGCGTTCCCGTCGGTGGCACCGGCGTCTCGCCGGTGTGCCGTTAGCCTCTGCCGTTGCCGTCCGTCGTTGTCGTCTGTAGGGCGGGGACTCGTGCCCCGCCGGCCGTTGGCCGTACGTAGGGGTGGATTTTTCGCGGAGCCGTATCCCGCGAAACATCCACCCGCGCCTGCCGCTAGCCCTGGGCTTTGCGGCAGCCGCGGGCGGCGGGTGTAACCGCCGCCCCTACGGAGAAACGGCCGTTGCCGTTAGCCTTTGCCTTTCCCCCCCTCTCCTGCGGGCGCTCGTCCGCGAGCGCCACGGAGAGGGGGCCGGGGGGTGAGGCCGGCCGCCGCTGATCCCTCTACAGCGTCCCCTTAGTGCTAGGCACACCTTTAATCCGCGGGTCCAGCCCGGTCGCCTCATCCAGCGCCCGCGCGAAGGCCTTGAAGGCCGCCTCGATAATGTGGTGCGAGTTGACTCCGGCTTTCTGGAGCAGGTGCAGGTTCATCCCTGCGTTGTTGACCACCGCCAGGAAGAACTCGCGCACCAGTTCGGTGTCGAACTCCCCGACTTTCTCCGCCGGGATGTGCAGGCCAAATTCCAGATACGGCCGCCCGCCCAGGTCGATCACCGCGGTCACCAGCGCCTCATCCATCGGCGCGGAGGCCTCGCCAAACCGCACCATCCCGGCCTTGTCGCCCACGGCCTCAGCCAGCGCCTGCCCCAGGACGATGCCCAGGTCCTCGACGGTGTGGTGCTGGTCGACTTCCAGGTCGCCGCTGGCGGCCATGGTCAGGTCAAACTTGCCATGCTTGGCCAGATGCGTAAGCATGTGGTCGAAGAAGCCGATGCCGGTCTCGATCTGATAAAGGCCGCTGCCGTCCAGGTTAAGCTGCAAAGCAATCTGGGTCTCGGCGGTCCGGCGTTGGATTGCGGCAGTGCGTGCGGCCATGAATAAGCCTCCGGTGGACGAACTGAACTGCTGGAGGGGATTATACGTTGGCGGGGGTCCTGGGGGCAAGGAGGGGCACGGCTGCTCCGGGTAGGGGCGCGTTTGGCGGAGCGAAGCGCAGCCACACACGCCCGTACGCTAACTGCGAGGCAGCGAGCGGGCGTGTTTTGCCCGCAGACGGGCAAAACCGCGCCCCTACCGGGGAACGCCAGCCCCTGCCGTTCCCCCCTCTCCTGCAAGGAGAGGGGCCGGGGGTGAGGCCGCCCACCGCGAACCCTCTACCCCCCCAAGTTCTTATCCAGCCACGCCCGCAGGGCCGCGGCGTCCAGGTAGCCGACTTGCTCGTCGATCTTCTGCCCGTCGCGGAACAGGATCAGCGTGGGGATCGCCTCCACGCCGAACTGCCGCGAGAGGTTCTGCGCCTGGTCCACGTCCACCGCGCCAAACTTCATCTTGGCCTGGTAGTCGGCGGCGGTAGCGTGGAGGATCGGCTTGAGCGCCATGCACGGCCCGCACCAGGTCGCCCAGAAGTCTACCAGCATCAGCCCCTTCGACTGCGTCACCTCAGCGGCGAAGTTCTGGCTGTTCAGTTCCACCACGGGGTCCGCGGCCGGCGTCGCGGCCGGCTCCGTCGGGCCCATATCCGCCGGCGGCGGGGGCGGCGGCGCGGCTTCCGTCTTCTCGATCATGTCCCGCAGGGCCTGCGGCAGCGCCTGGTAGGTCGCCAGCAGGTCCACTTTCCACTGCCCGTCCACCTGCATGAGCTTGAGTTCCAGCGGATTGAGGCGCACCTGCGCGGCCGCTTCCTCCCCGGTGACCTTGGCCGCCGTCGGCGGCAGCGAGTTGAAGGCGACGAGCATCCGCAAAAAGTCCAGCGCCGCCGTCAGCTTCTGCTGGTCTGCCGCGCTGGATGCCTCCAGCGCCGGGACGCTCACCGCGGCCACCTCCGCCGGCCCCTGGTCTCCAGGAGCCCGCAACGCCCGGATAAACCCCTGCGTCGCCGCCTCCGGCGCATTGCCCTGCGCCAGCGCGCTGCTCGCCCCGGCCCCGACTAACAACCCCACCACTAACCACGTCACGTAAGTCTTCACGGTAGAACCTTCTTTCTTGCAGATAACCATGCCAGTAATAACACTCGCCGTTCCCGGGAGTTCGCCGTTTGCCGTTGTCGTACTGTAGAGCGGGGGCTACGTCCCCCGCCGGCCGTTTGCCGTTTCCCGCCGTTTGTAGGGGTGGATCTTTCGCGGAGCCGCACCCGCGAAACATCCACCCGCGCCCGCCGCTAAGCCTTGGCTTCCTGGCCGCCCCGACGCGGAAACGGCCTCTGCCGTTCTCCCCCTCTCCCAAGGTCCGCCGCGGGAGAGGGGGCCGGGGGGTGAGGTTGAACTGGTCTCCCGCCTCCGACCCCCGTCCCTTCACCAAACCCTAGCGAGCGGGCGTGTGTTGCCCGCAGACGGGCAAAACGCGCCCCTACGGGGAGAGGTCCGCCGTTGCCCTTGCCGTCAGCCCCTCCCATTTTGGGAGGGGTGCCCGCAGGGCGGGGTGGGCCCCGCCGCTGAGGCGCCGTTCACTTCACCAAACACGCGTCCACCCAGGCATTCAGTTGCTCGCTGGTGAACTCGCCGACCTTCGTCTCCACCTGCTTGCCGGCCTTGAACATAATGAACGTAGGCACGCCCGTGACGCCCCACTTGCCCAGGATTTCGCGGTTCTGGTCCACGTCCGCCGTCACGAACCCGAGTTTGCCTGAGTAGTCGGTCGCCAACTGCTCATAGATCGGCCGCATCTTCTTGCAGTGGGGGCACCAGGTGGCGAAGAACTCCACCAGGACCAGGCCGGTCTGCCGGGTGACGTTCGCGTCAAAGGTCCCCGGCGTCACCGCCACGATGACCGGCGCCGCGGCCGTGGCGGTCACGAGCGTGGTGACGTCCTTCGGGGGCGTCCCGCTGCCCGCGGCGCAACTGTCGAGCATGGTCCGCACCTGCTGCTGCACGCTCGTCGGCAGCGCCGCGGCCGTCGCCGCCAGGTCCACTTTCCACTCGCCGTTCTGTCGCGTCATCACCATCTGCAGCGGGTCCGCCTGCAGCGTAACCACCGCCCGGTCCCCCTCCACCACTGCCGGCGACATTTGCGGGGGCGTGAACATCATATAGTAGGTGAGCGTAGCGAGCGCCACGTCGTCGGCCGTGAACCCCGCGCCGGCCGCCGCCGAGCGCCGCAGCAAGGGGGTAATCTGCGCTTGCACCGCCGGATCGGTCAGGTTGCCCTGCACGAAAGATTCCCGGTGCAGGTCCGAGAGCTTCTGGGCCACCGCGTCCGGCCCCGCGGGAGTCTGCGTCCAGCCCGGTGCCGGCAGCCACGCCTCAACCGACAGAACCGCCACCAGCGCCACTAGCGCGAGCAGGTGTTTCATCGTCAAGTCCTTTCCGAAATCAGGTTCCCCCTTAAGACGGAAAGCGAGGGAGCCGGGTTCGTCGGGGGTGGTTGCCGTCGGTGGCACCAGCGTCTCGCCGGTGCACCGCTGACCCTCCCGTAGGGGCGGAGCTTGCTCCGCCCGGCCGTTTGCCGTTGCCGTCCTGTAGGGCGGGGGCTCGTACCCCGCCGCCGCTAGGCAAAGGGAATCCGGCGGGACAGGATCTCCACTTATCACTCGTCAGCCGTAGACCTATGTCGTAAAACCCCTCCCGCACCGGGAGGGGTGCCCGAGGTCCCCCGAGGGCGGGGTGGGCCGTCCGTCCGCCTTTGCCTTCCCCCCCTCTCCTGCCAGGAGAGGGGCCGGGGGTGAAGCGCCCTTGCCTCCTCCAAGGTATTCCCCCACCCCGCGTCCAATATATCAATGGTACCAACCTTCCGACGCGGAGCGTGAACTGAAATGAAAACTCTGCTGGCCACCTTGATCGCCGGTTTGCTGGTCACCGCCCTGCAGGCGGCCGACCCCATGATCCCCTCGCTCAACTGGATTCCCCGCTCCGACTGGGTCAGCGTCAAGCCCGCCGCCGTCGGCGATGGCGTGGCCGACGACACCGCGGCGATCCAGGCGGCTCTCGATACCCTCAAGGACGGCTCGACCGTCTACCTGCCCGCGGGCACCTACCGGATCACCCAGAGCCTGACCCTCAACGGTCCCCGCCACGGCATCCTGGTGGTCGGCAATGGCGCGGACACCCGGCTAGTCTGGGACGGGCCGGTCGGCGGCTGGATGTTTGCGGAGGACGGCGTGGCCTATTGCCGCTACGTGGGGATGGTCTTCGACGGGCGCGGCAAGGCGGCGGTCGGTTTCTGCCACACCAACCATAAGCGCTTCGAGACCGAGGTGCGCCATCAGTACCTGGCCTTCCTCAATTTCACCGACGCCGGGATTCTCGCCGATCCCCAGAGCACCATCGCCACTGCCGAGACCCAGTTTGAGAATTGCGTCTTCGATGGTTGCCGGCGCGGCATCGCCTTCACCCAGTTCAACGACTACGACTATACCTTCGACGGCTGCGAGTTCCGCCGCGGCGAGACCGGTATCGTCTGCCAGAGCGGCAACTTCTACGTGCGCAATTGCCACTTTGAGGCCAACACTAGTGAGGATATCAAATCGAGTCCCGAACACGGCTGCTCGGTACGCCGCAGTACCTCCGTGGGCTCCAAAGCCTTCCTGCGCCATGCCAACGGCGTGGCCCCGATCATCGTGGAGGACTGCCGCGTGGAGGGTTGGACGGACCCCACCGGCGCGATCTCCGTGGCCGGCGCACCCGCGCTGATCTTCGACTGCGTCTTCACCAATCCCCCCAACGCCACGCCGCCGATCCTCCTCCAGGGCGGCTACCCCGGCGGCGAGCGGGTGCTCGTCTCCGGCAACGTGTCCGAGCAGACCGGCGGCGAAGCGGTCCAGCCGGGCGCCGGCGGCAAGGTCTACGTCATCCCCGCCGGCAAGCGCAAGGGCACGCTGACCTCGGCCGGCCAGCATTTCCTCAACGAGACCGTCGCCGTCCCCAGCTTCGTCTTCGACGCGAAAGTAGATTTTGGCGCGAAGGGCGATGGGGCCACCGACGACACGGCTGCTCTGCAGCGGACCATTGACGCGGCCCGTGCCCGCGGCAAAGGGGCTCTGGCCTACTTCCCCGGCGGCACCTACGCGGTCAGCGGGACCCTGCGCGTCACTGGCGCGGACTATTCGGTCGGCGGTAGCGGGATGCGCACCGGCTTGCTCTGGAAGGGCGCTGCCGACGGAATCATCATGACCGTGGAGGACCCCCAGCGGATCACCATCGAGAACCTCAACGTGGGCGGCCACGACATCGGGCAGATGAACGACAGCATCGACATCCTGCAAACCAGCAGCGGCGCGCCCTCCTCCGTAACCTACGACGGGGTCGCGGTCTGGGGCTACTACCAGAAGCAGGCCTTCCGCCGGGGCCTGTGGTTCAAGGGCCTGGGCCCGGGGAGCACGGTCGTCATGCCGCACGTGCAGGGCAACCTCCACTTTATAGACTCCGCCCGCGCGACGATCATTTCCCCCTGCAGCTATGAGGGAGCCATCGTGGTGGAGGGCAAGGCCAAGGGCCCGCGCGACGGCCTCCTGGGCTTCCTGACTCGCCTGGAGACCGCTAACGTGTATTCCCTGTACATCGGCAACAACCAGAACTTCGTGGCGAGCGACTTCTACATCGAGCAGGCCGATCATGGCCTCTTCCTGCAGGGAGACTCGGACGATCCGCCAGGCCGCGTCACCATGCAGGGACCCAAGTTTCACTTCTCCAAGCTCAAGGACGGCAGCGATAATATCCCGCTCAACCTCAAGGGTTTCAGCGGTTCGCTGTTCTTCGGCCCGGAGCAGTTCTACGTGGAGCCGCTGGCCGAAAAGCTGCTCCAGGAGGGCGCGCGCCCCGTGGATATCTTCCTGCTGGGCTGCAGCTTCTACAACACGGGCCTGGTCCCGCAACTCCAACCGACCGCGCACCTCTACACCATCGGCAACCAGCGCGTCCCGCAAGACGCCGCCGCCTACCAAGCTCCCGACGCGATGGAGGAGAACACCCTGGCTCGTCTCTCCGAGGGTCTAGACGACCTCCGCCGCCTGGGCGAAACCGACCTGCGCCTGATGCACCCGCAAGTCCTGGCCAAGCCGGTGGCAGCGCCGAAGTAGGGGGGTAAGGGAGGCCGTTGCCGTCTCCCCGGAGGGGCCGCACGAGCGCAGCGAGGCCGGCCCGGCCGTTAGCCGTTGCCGTTTTCCCGGAGGGGCCGAATGCGAGCACGACGCGCTTCCGAGCGCGGCGCGCGCAAGCATCCGGCCCAGGGCTTAGCACTAGCCGTAGGCCGGATAATTGGTGGAGTTTTGCGTGGCAAACTCCCTCGTATTCGGCCCCTCCGGGAAACGCCTCCCCGCCTTTGCCGTAGCCCCTCCCGCCTCGGGAGGGGTGCCCGAGGTCTCCCGAGGGCGGGGTGGGCCCCCCCTACCCCGGCGGCGGCGGTCCTCCCGCGCCTTGCTCGGTCGGCTTAGGCGCGTCCTTGACCAGCGGGGCTCTGTCCCACTTGCAGTGCCCATCGGCAAACGCGTAGTTCGCCCCGCCGTTATGCCGCAGCGCCACCGCCGCCGCCCCGCCCGCCGCGTTGCGCGTCCCCAGCGCCGAGTCAAAGAAGATCACCGTCTCCGCCGGCAGCGCCAGGGTGTCCAGCTTCACTCCCGAGAAGGCCACGTTCATCGCATACCCATACGCCAACTCCGGCGCAGCCGGGTCCTTGAAGATCAACTCGTTCTTGACATAGGGCATTAGTTCATCCATCCACTTAGCCGCGTCCGGCAGCCGTTGACCGTGGTCGTTCGCGTACATCAACGCCCCCAGCATGATCTGCTTGAGGTTGCTCATGCAGTCGTTCTGCTCTGCCTTCGCCTGCTCCGGCCCCTGCATCATCTTCTGCATTTCCGGGGGCAGCAGCGCGAAGCTCGCGGCCGCGTCTATCCGCCATTCCCCGTTGACCTTGGTCATTACCAGGCGCACCGGATTGAGTTGGAAGTCCACCTCCGTCTTCCCCTCGCCCTGGACCATCATCACCTGATTCTGCAGCCCCCACACCGACATCAAGCCCGCGATCCCGCCGAAGAGCTCAGTGGGACCTCCGCGATCGGCGGGTTTTTCGGTGAAGAACGCCCCTAGCCCCGCGGGGTCGCCGTTGGCCCGCATCATCCCATGCGCAGCGTCCACAAACTGCCGCGCCACGGCGGTAGCGTCGGCCCCCGCGACCGGACCAGCCACGGGCGGCGGCTGCGCGCCCGCCAGTAGAGGCGCTCCCAGAGTCAAGGCCAGTGCGAGAATCAGTACACGGTACATGATTGCTCCTCCTCGACGACGTGTGATTGGTGGGACGTTGTCGTATGCCGTTTGTAGGGCGGGGGCTCGTACCCCGCCGGCCGTTCGCCTTCTCCCGTAGGGGCGCGTTTTGCGGTGTCTGCACCGCAACACACGCCCGTATGCTACCTGACAGTTAGCGAGCGGGCGTGTGTTGCTCCGCGTCGCTCCGCAAAACCCGCCCCTACGCAGAAACGGCCGTCCCCCGCCGTTCCCCCCTCTCCCAAGGTCCGCCGCGGGAGAGGGGCCGGGGGTGAGGTTGCCGTTGCCCCTGCCGTAAATCTCTCCCTATTTAGGGAGAGTACCCGGCGTCTGCGCCGGGGGAGAGGGTCCGCCGTTGCGTCCCAGCCCCCATCCGGGTAAAATGATTCCTAAGATGAGCGAGCCGCCGCCTGGCCCTCCGGACCGACTTACCCCCCGCCTCCGGCGCCAGTTGCGCCAGAAGACTCAGCAGCTTCGCTGCTGCGGCTGCCTGGCCTTGCTGGGGCTGGCGCTGGCGGTCACTTTGATCTCCGTCGGCCGCACGGGCCACTGGCTCAGCGGTCGCCACCATGCCTCGGCCGAGACCTCCCAGTATATTTTCCCCCTGCAGCTTCAGGTTCCTGCCGGACAGTATACCCGCTACCAACTAGTTCCTATCACCATGCGGCTGCAGGACCCCTCCGGCCGCCCGGTGGTCACCAACCAGCCGCCGCAGGTCACGGTGTGGTTTGAGGGCCAGCCGGTGGCGACCGTGGGCAACCTGCAGAAGCTGACGCCCGTCTACCAGCCCGATCAGGGCCTCTACACCTGCAACTGGCCGGTCCCCTGGATGGCCCCGCCCGGCCAGTACCTCGTCCAGGCCCGCCTGCGCCTCACCCGCCCCGAGCAGTGGCGCTGGGCCCCCGCGACGACCTCCAGCGCGCACCCCGGCGACAAGCCGACCGCCCCCCCGCCCCCGGAGGGCGAGGTCTTCTGCAACGCCCAGGCGGTCATTCAGGTCGCCGCCACGCCGCCGCCCGCCTATCCCCCCGGCACCTGTTTCGCCACCTGGGAGCCGGACCTGCCCACCGGCTCGGTGCCCTTGCCTCGCGGGGGCCAGGGCGACTGGCGCGCGCTGCTGGAGTGGGCCAAGTTCATGGGCGCCGACACCCTGCTCTACCGCGCGGCCATCACCAGCGCCGACTACGGTCCCCTCACCCGCGAGCAGCCCTTCTATCAGCACGAGTTGGCGGCGGTGCCCGGCCTCGCCGCCGAGGCGCACCACCAGGGCCTCAAGTTCGGCGTGTGGGCCGCCGCCTACGAGACTCTGCCCACCTCCTCCAACGCCGGCAAGCCGCCCTACCAGTACGCCCAGGACATCTCGCGCACCACCGGCCAGGTCCGCTCGCTCGACTTCATCTCCCTGCTCGACCAGCGCCGCCGTCAGGACCTGGCCGGTTTCCTGCGCGAGATGCAGGCCCAGCCGGACGTGGACCTGGTTGGCCTGGACTATATGCGCAGCGACAACGGCGGCTTTGAGATCACCAACAACTTCGCCGCCGAGATGCCGGTGAAGCTCCCGCCGCAGTGGGCGAAAATGGACCAGCGCCGCCGCTGGCAATACATGGCCCAGAAGACCGAGAGCGAGTGGCAGACCGACCGCGACTTCTACGACCAGTGGAACTGGTACCGGGCGCACCTCGGCGCGGAGATCGTCAACGGCCTGCTCCGCGACTCGCAACTCCAGAAGCCGCTGTTCATCTTCGTCCTTTCCTGGCAGCACGGCGTGCAGCACGGCCAGGACCCCGCCATGTTCACCGACGCGGGCGCCTCCGTGCTCCTGCCCATGCTCTACCAGGTCGCCAGTCAGGGGCACTTCGAGTCCGTGATGAAATCGTGGGCGGGGTACATGAAGCCGGGCGTGGCCAACCTCGCCCCCGGCGATCAGGTGGATGACCGCTGGCACCAGCGCAGCCGCCGCCCCGCCACCCCGGAGCTGCTCTACCAACGCATGACCGCCGCCCAGCAGCGCCTGATCCCCCAGAGTGTGCCGCTCGGGAGCTTCATCCATGACATCTCCCGCCTGGCCACCAGGGGCGACCGCGGGCCTTATCCCGGTACGGAGTGGGCGCTGGCCGCCGCCGCGGCCTTCAGCCAGGTGCGCCAGGCCTGGTCTGTCTACCCCCTGGTCTGCCGGCTGCAGGCCCCGACGAAAGCCCGTTTCGGCGTCCCCTTCACCGCGCGAGTGACCATTGAGAACCGTTCCAACGTCGCTATTAAGGACCTAAGTCTGCGCCTGGAGGACACCGCCGGGGTCAAGGCCTCGGGTCAAGCCCGCAAGCGCCTCCCGCTGCTGGGCCCGGGGGAAAAGATCGAGGTGCCGCTGGATATGGTCATTGACCGCCCCGACGGCGCCCGCGCCAATCGCTTCATGTGCTGCGTCCGCCTGGAGTGGCCGCGCCGCGACTACGGCGAAAAGTACCGCGCCGACCTACCGCCCATGTTCGTCCTAATGCAGTACCTACAAGCCAGCGCCTCGGGAGGGTAGGGAGGGGGGAGGGCACGCCGGTTCCCCCCCAGTGGCACCGGCGTCTCGCCGGTGGCCGTACTGTAGGGCGGGGGGCTACGCCGCAGGCCCTGAGCCTGTCGAAGGGTCCCCCGCCGGCCGTTGCCGTTAGCCGTTCCCCCTCTCCCGCAGGGAGAGGGGCAGGGGTGAGGAAGCCGTTAGCCGCAGGCCGTTTCCGCGTAGGGGCGCGTTTTGCGGAGCGCAGCGGAGCAACACACGCCCGCCCGCTGCCTGTCATTTGACGCGCGAGTGAGAGACAACGGCCTTTTCCGCATCCCTCCCCTATTTAGGGGAGGGCATGGAGGGGTCCGCCGTTGCCGTAGCCCCTCCCCTTTAGGGAGGGGTGCCCGAGGTCCGCCGAGGGCGGGGTAGGTCCGCCGGCTGCCGCTGCCTAACCATCAGCGAGCGGGCGTGTGTGTCGGCGCAGACGCCGCCAAACGCGCCCCTACGGGGAAACGACACAGAAATCATGCCCACCACCTTAGCCTTAGAAACTCGCGCCCTAACCAAGCACTACGGCCGCGTAGCCGCCGTGGAGGGCCTCTCCCTGTCCGTCGAGCGCGGCCAAATCTTCGGCTTCCTCGGCCCCAACGGGGCGGGCAAGAGCACGACCCTGCGCATGCTGCTCGGCCTGATTCGCCCCACGCGCGGCTCGGCCTGGCTGCTGGGCCGGCCCTGCAGTTCCGTAGCCGCTCGCGCCCCGGGCCAGGTCGGGGCGCTGGTGGAGGATCCCGCCTTCTACGGCTACCTCACCGCTCGCCAGAACCTGACCCTGCTCAGCCGCCTCACCGGCGGCGTCGGCCCGGCGGAGATAGACGCGGCCCTCGCCGCCACCGGGCTCTCCGCGGTCGGCGACCGCAAGGTCAGCGCCTTCTCCCACGGCATGCGCCAGCGCCTCGGCGTCGCCCAGGCCCTGGTCCCCCGGCCGCAGGTGCTCATTCTCGATGAGCCCACCAATGGCCTGGACCCCCGTGGCCGCGTGGAGATGCGCGATCTCCTGCGCCGCCTCAACGCCGACCACGGCGTCACGGTCGTCCTCTCCAGCCACCTCCTCGCGGAGATCGAGCAGCTCTGCACCCACCTCGCTTTCGTCTCGCACGGTCGCCTGCTGACCGCCGGGCCCACCGCGGAGCTACTGGCCGCCACCGCCGTGCAGGTGGAGTTGCTCGCGCAGCCGGTGGCGGAGGCCTTCCTGGTGCTGTCGCGCTCCCCGGCCGTGGCGGGGCTGCGGCGGCAGGGCGAGCAACTGCTTTTCACCACCGGCCGGGGCGAAATCCCGGCCCTCAACGCCGCCCTGGTCCGCGCGGGGGTCGCCGTCTTTTCCCTGGCTCCGCACAGTGAGACCCTGGAGGACCTGTACCTGCGACTGACCGAGGAGGCGCCGACCGGTGCTACGAGCGCTTAGCGTCGAACTGGCCAAAGCCCGCCGCCAGCGGCTCCTGCTCGCCGCCCTGGTCGCGGTAGTGCTGCTCTCGGGCCTCTTCGCCTGGGGCACCTGGAGGCACCCCCTGCCCTCGCGCCTCCCCGGCACCGCCGGCGGCGATTTCGTAGTCGGCGGCAAGGTGACCACCGCCCCCTTCCTGGCCTATATGGTCCTGCGCATCCCGGTAGGCGTGGGCCTGCTGCTCCCGCTGCTGCTGGCCACTTTTACCGGTGGCCTGATCGCCGGCGAGCGCCACCAGGGCACCCTGCGCACCCTCCTGGTCCGCCCCGTAACGCGCGCCGCCCTGGTCGCGGCCAAGCTGCTCACCGCCTGGCTCTACGCGGCCTGCCTGGCGCTGTTCCTCGGCGGCTCGGCGCTGCTGCTGGGCTACGCCTTCTTCGGCCCCGGCGACCTCGTGCCCCTACCCGAGAGCAGTCACCTGGTGTTTTTCTCGCACGCCGAGGGCCTCCTGCGCCTGGCCGTGGGCTACGGCCTGGCCGCGCTGGTCCTGATGGCGCTGGCCTCGGTAGGCCTCTTCTTCTCCGCGGTCTGCGACAACCCGCTCACCGCCACCGGCCTAACCGCCGCCTTCCTCTTCCTGACCACCGCGCTCGCGGTGATCCCCTACTTCGAGTCCTGGAAGCCCTACCTCCTGGTCACCTACCTGGACCTGGGCGCCAAGGTCTTCGTCCGCCCCTTCCCCTGGCCGCTGCTAGGCGCGGGCCTGCTGCATCTGCTCCCCTACCACCTAATCCCGGCGATCCTGGCGGGAGTCATCTTCAACCGGCGCGACGTTCTTAACTAGCAGGATATTGGCGTCAGTGGCACCGGCCGCCTCGCCCTGAGCTTGTCGAAGGGTCTCGCCGGTGCGCCGTTAGCCGTTGCCGTTTGTAGGGCGGGGGCTCGTACCCCGCCGGACTAACCATTGCCTAGCGACGGCG
>DASXVN010000055.1:0-22057 GCA_036504235.1 Armatimonadota bacterium
CGAGCAGGTCCAAGCGCTAGCCCGCACCGCCTGGGCCCAGCCGCTAGTAGTAACGGTAACCGGAGCCGCCGGCGGCACGACCCAGCCGCAAGCCCCGGTAGGCGACCTGTAACCGGGCCGTTGCCGTTTCCCATCGGTGGCACCGGCTGCCTGCCCTGAGCCTGTCGAAGGGTCTCGCCGGTGTGCCGTTCGCCGTTTCCCGGAGGGGCCGCACGAACGCAGCGAGGCCGGCCCTGCCGCAGCCGTCTGTAGGGCGGGGGCTCGTACCCCGCCGACGCTAACGATTGCCTAGCGCCGGGGGAGAGGTGTTCGCCGTTAGCCGTAGCCGTTTGTAGGGCGGGGGCTACGTCCCCCGCCGGCCGTAAAGCCCCTCCCGTTCCGGGAGGGGTGCCCGAGGTCTGCCGAGGGCGGGGTGGGCCGCGCCGTTTCCGGCACCTTTCCGCCCTAACCTTTGTCTACTAGCTACACTCGTACATGTCGTTGTGCCAGCCCGCCCGCGGGCTACCGGGCCCACCAGGAGAGATGACGATGATGAGGTCGACACTTTTCGTATCCGCAGCCTTGCTTATCGCTGGCCTGCTAATCGCCGCCGACCCGGGTCCCGTCGCGGCCCAGCCCGGCGCGACCGCTGCTCCGGCGACTACCCCCTGGACCTATCTGGTCAACGCCGAGCACTCCGGCAACGTCCCCGGCAACCTGACTCTCCCGCTGGTGCTCCGCTGGCGCTATGATCCGGGGGCCCCGATTGACGCCGTCGCCACCCCCGCTGTGGAGGGCGACCGCGTCTACTTCATCAGTGGCCGCAAGCCCGCCGCGACCCCTACGCAGCCCGCGGCCGGCGGCATGCCCGTCCCGCTCGCCCCCGGCGAGATGCCCCAGCCCGGCCAGCCCGGCATGGGCGGTGGCTTCGGCGGCGGCTTCGGCGGTAATTTCGGCCCGGAGATTTCCCCGGACAAATCCGTCCTCTACGCCGTCAGCCGCTCCACCGGTGCCCTGCTCTGGACTCTGGACACCGATGTGGAGGTCACTTCCGGCCTCACCACCAGCCAGGGCACCGTCTTTTTCGGCGCCGCTGATGGCAAGCTCTGGGCCGTGGACGGCACCACCGGCGACAAGAAGTGGCGCTTCGAGGCCACCAGCGCTATCCGCTCCGCCCCCCTGCTGGAGGGCGGCGTCATGTACTTCGGCGCCGACGACAACCGCATCTACGCCTACGACCTGAAGAACAATGAGCTGCTCTGGCAGTTCGAGACCGGCGCGCCCATCCAGACCACTCCGGTTATCTACCGCGATTTCCTGCTCGTCGCCTCCCAGGACGGCTACCTCTACGCCCTGCGCCGCGACAGTGGCGCGCAGGTCTGGCGCCAGCCGCTGGGCACCAACCAGTCCTTCTCCTCGCCGATGGTCCTGCGCGATAAGATCATCGTCGCCGCCGGCCAGAATCTCCTGGCCGTGGACGCCCGCTATGGCGAGCGCCGCTGGACCTTCACCACCGGCGACCTGATCGTCGGCACCCCCGCTGCCGCCGGCCGCACCATTTTCGTCGGCTCCGCGGACGGCGTGCTCTACGCTATCAACGATCTCACCGGCAAGGGGATCTGGCGCTATCCCGCCGACAGCGCCGGCCCGGAGATTAGCTCGCAGCCGATCACCATCGGCAACCTGGTCCTGGTCCGCCGCGGCGAGCGCGACCTGATCGCGCTCAACCAGAGCAACGGCCAGGTCCGCTGGGAGTTCGCCCTGCCCGCGCCCCCCGATGAGGTCGCCGCGCTCACCGCGGCCGCCGATCAGGCCGGCTCCTCCAACTATGGCGGTCGTGGCGGTCGCCGCGGCAATCGCGGCTTCGGCGGCGGCTTCAACCAGCCCGGTGGCACCGGCGCCGCGGTCGAGGGCTACAACCCGACCACCGGCCTGCCCCTCTACGGCTGGGTCGCCTCCTCCGGCCTCATCATCCAGAACGGGGAGGCCTTCGTGGTCGGCAACGACGGCGCCCTCTACAGCTTCCGCGGCGGCGCCGCCGACCGGCTCCGGCCCGAGGTCAAGAGCGCTTTGCTCCAGATCCAGGTCCAGGGCAACCCGTACGCCTACGACCTGCGCGTCGCCGACGCCCGCAACCTCTTGCTCGCGCCCCCCGCCAAGGAGGACGTCCTGCAGACCAACGGCGCCCCGCCGCTCTATCTGCAGGCTGACGTTTCCGACCTCGGCAGCGGCATCAACCCCGCCGCCGTCCAGGTTCTGCTCGACGGCAAGCCCGTGCCCGAGGAGCAGCAGTATTTCGAGCCCGACCGCAGCCTGCTCTGGTGGCTCTACGAGCCCCAGGGCGTCGCCGCCAACAACCTCCCCAACGGCCTGCACAAGCTGACTCTGCGCGTGCAGGACTGGTCCGCCAACGTGAGTGAAAGCCTGGTCTACTTCCAGGTAGACAACTCCCTGAACGCCCCGGTAGTGCCGGGCCAGGACCAGACCGGCTTCGGCGGCATGGGCGGCTTCGGCGGCTTCGGCGGCAACGGTGGCCCGGGCGGCATGCCCGGCGGCATGCCCGGCGGTCCGGGCGCACCTCCGCCGCCGCCGCCCCCCGGGACATACTTCGGTGGCCCTCCGGGCTAGTGGTGGGGTCAGTAGCGTCTCTGTCGGGAGGGTCGTGACATGGTCAAAACTGTTCTGTTAGTCCTGGCCGTTCTGCTCTTAATCGCCTACGGAGGTCTGTTCCTCTCCTGGAATCCGACGCCGGTGCCGGTAGTCGGCTTCCAGTGGGGGCAGGGCTGGGCCGAGGACGTCCCGACGGGCGTCCTGGTCCTGGGTGGAGTGCTCCTGGGCGCGATCCTCATGGCCTGCTTCACGCTAGGCGGCTGGGCCAGCGAGCGCAGCCGCCGCCGCGCCGCCGAGGCCCTGGTAGTCCGCGCCAAGCAAAAGCTCTCCGACGCCACGGGCATAATCAAGCGCCAGCGCGAGAAGCTGGAGGAGCCGGCCCCGGCGGCCGAGAAGCCGGCCGACCAGCCGACCGCAACCGCCCCGCCGGAGTCCGACGAGCCGTTGGCCGTAGAACTGCAAGACGACGAAGAGGACGACGAGACCATCTGACGCCCTCGGTGGCGCCGGCCGTTGCCGTTGTAGGGGCGCGTTTTGCGGAGCGCAGCGGAGCAACACACGCCCGCTCGCTGCCTGCCAGTTAGCATACGGGCGTGTGTGTCGGCCCTGCCGTTAGCCGTGGCCGTTTGTAGGGCGGGGACTCGTGCCCCGCCGGCCGTTGCCGTATGCCGTCGCCGAGAGATCAGGCGCTCGCCCCCCAGCGAGCGCCGTTGCCTTTAGGAGCGCCGGTGTGCCGTTTGCCGTTGCCGTGAATTGCCGTTATCTCTCTCCCGCTTGCGGGGGAGAGTACCGACTGCGCAGCAGGCGGGGAGAGGGGGCCGCCGTTAGCGCCCACGACCGTGCAGCAGCCAGAGCTGCGGCCCCCTCTCGTCACCGCGCGAACGACGCGCGGCGCCACTCTCCCCCGCAAGCGGGAGAGAGATAGGGGATAATCCCTTTCCCGCCGTAGCCGTAAGCCCCTCCCTTTAGGGAGGGGTGCCCGCAGGGCGGGGTAGGGCCGTTCGCCCTCCGCTGCCCATCATCATCACCAGGGGGGTCCCTCGCACATGCACGCCGCCGAGGCGGAAGCCTGGCTCATTCTCAGCAGCAGCGGCCTCTCGCCCGAGCGCCAGCGCATGTTGGTCGAGACCTTCGGCTCGGCGCAGGCCCTGCTGGCCGCCTCTGACCAGGAGATCCGCGAGGTCCCCGGCGTCCTGCCCGCGCAGGTGGCCAAGCTCCGCGCCGCGTCGGCCCGCGCCGACCTCGGCCGCCTCCGCGACCTGTGCCTGGAGACCGGCGTCAGCCTGATCAGCTTCCAGGACGAGGCCTACCCGCGCCGCCTGGCGGAGATTCCCGACGGCCCGCCGCTGCTCTACGTCCAGGGCGAATTCACCCGCAACGACGAGTTGGCGGTGGCCCTGGTCGGCACCCGCAAGGCCACGCCCTACGGCCTGCAGATCGCCCGCCGCCTCGCCGCGGAACTGACCCGCCGCGGCTTCACCATCGTCAGCGGCATGGCGCTAGGCATAGACGCCGAGGCCCACGAGGGCGCGCTCGAGGCCGGCGGCCGCAGTATCGCGGTCATGGCCACCGGCGCCGATATAACCTATCCGCCCTCGCACCGCGACCTGCGCGCCCGCCTCGCGGCCTCCGGCGCGGTGGTCACCGAGGCAAGTTTTGGCAGCGGTCCGACGCGGTATGCTTTCCCGCAGCGCAACCGGATCATCGCCGGATTGTCCCTGGGCGTGGTCGTCGTGGAGGCCCCGGACCGCAGCGGCGCGTTAATCACCGCGGAGCACGCGGCGGATCAGGGCCGCGAGGTTTTCGCGGTACCGGGCAGCATCGACAGCCCCCTCAGCCGGGGCTGCCACCATCTGATCAAGGACGGCGCGCACCTGGTGGAGGTCGCTGAGGACGTAGTGGAGGGCCTGGGTCTGTTGCTCACGGCGGTCCCCTCGCGCCCCGAGCGCCGCCGCCCGGAGCTTTCCGGCAGCGAGCCGCAGGTGTATGATGCCCTCGGCCCGCAACCGCTGCGCGTAGACCAGCTAGTAGCGGCGACCGGCCTAGACGCGGCCACGCTCGGCGCGACGCTAATGATGTTAGAGGTAAAGGGCCTGGCCCGCCGCTTCGCCGGCGGCACCTACCTGCGGATACAGTAGAGGGTCGTATGCCGTTTGTAGGGCGGGGGCTCGTACCCCGCCGGCCGTTGTCGTTTCCGCCGGAGGGGCCGCACGAGCGTAGCGAGGTCGGCCCGGCCGTTGCCGTATGCCTTAAGCCGTTATCTCTCTCCCGCTTGCGGGGGAGAGTACCGACTGCGCAGCAGGCGGGGAGAGGGGGAGGCCGTTAGCGTAAGGGCTGCCCCCTCTCGTCACCGCGCGAACGACGCGCGGCGCCACTCTCCCCCGCAAGCGGGAGAGAGATAGGGGACAGTTCATCCCCGCCGTCTCCGTTTGCCCCTCCCTTTAGGGAGGGGTGCCCGGAGGGCGGGGTAGGGCCGTTGTCCTTGCCGTTCCTAACCATAAATCGAGGTAATAACCCGTGGGCAAAAAAGCCATTATCGTTGAGTCACCGACCAAAACCCGCACCCTGGGCCGCTTCCTGGGCGACGAATACACGCTCCTGGCCAGCAAGGGCCACGTCCGCGACCTCCCTTCCGAGGGCCTGGCCGTAGACGTCGAGCACAACTTCGCGCCGGAATACGAGACCATTCCCCGCCAGGTGAAAACCCTCAAGGCCCTCAAGGACGCCCTCAAAGGCGTGGACGAAGTCTACCTCGCCAGCGACCCGGACCGCGAGGGCGAGGCCATCGCCTGGCACCTGGCCGAGGCCCTCAAGCTGCACGGCGCCCAGCGCATCGAGTTCAACGAGATCACCGAGCAGGCCGTCCGCGAGGCCCTGGCCCACCCGCGCGAGTTGGACATGGACCTGGTCAACGCCCAGCAGGCCCGCCGGGTGCTCGACCGCCTGGTCGGCTACGGGATCAGCCCGCTGCTCTACCGCACCATGGGCCGCGGCGCCTCTGGCGGCCTCAGCGCCGGCC
Source organism: Armatimonadota bacterium (assembly GCA_036504235.1). Lineage (GTDB taxonomy): Bacteria > Armatimonadota > Zipacnadia > Zipacnadales > Zipacnadaceae > Zipacnadum. The sequence goes on from DASXVN010000055.1 coordinate 5,609, forward strand.
GCGTCCAGTCGGTCGCCCTGCGCCTGATCGTGGACCGCGAGCGCGAGCGCCTCGCCTTCGTCCCCGTCGAGTACTGGACCATCACCGCCCGCCTCTCCCCGGAAGAGGACCAGCGCACCTTCACCGCCGACCTCAAGGAAAAAGACGGCGTCAAGTTCGAGCAGACCATCGGCACGCAGGAGCAGGCCGCGGCGATTCTCGCCGAGCTGCAGGTCCTGCCCTACACCGTCGGCGCCTTCGAGGAGAAGGACCGCCAGCGCAACGCGCAGCCGCCGCTCATCACCTCCACCCTCCAGCGCGCCGCCTCCGGCGAGCTGAGTTTCTCGGCCAAAAAGACCATGCTGGTCGCCCAGCAGCTCTACGAGGGCGTCGAGATCGAGGGCGAGACCGTCGGCCTCATCACCTACATGCGTACCGACTCTACCCACGTCGCCCCGGTCGCCCGCGACCAGGCCGTGGAGTTTGTCACCGCCCAGTTCGGCTCGGAATTCGTCGGCCCCGGCGTCCGCGGCAAGACCGCCAAGGGCGCGCAGGAAGCCCACGAGTGCATCCGCCCCTCCTCGGTGCTCCGCCTTCCCGAGGACATGCAGGCCGTGCTCGACAAGGACCAGGCGCGCCTCTACGAGCTGATCTGGCGCCGCTTCGTCGCCTCCCAGATGGCCCCTGCCGTCTACCATCAGCGCGGCGTGGACCTCCTCGCCGGCGCCTACCTGCTGCGGGCGACCAGCTCCGACGTTGTCTTCCCCGGCTGGATGGCGGTGCTTCCCGACAAGGAAAAAGAGGACGCCAATAAGGTCCCGCCGCTCACCGTCGGCCAGCCCCTGCAACTGCACGAGCTGACCCCCGCGCAGCACTTCACCCAGCCGCCGCCGCGCTTCACCGAGGCCTCGCTCGTCGAGGTCATGGAGGAGAAGGGCATCGGCCGCCCCAGCACCTACGCGCCGACCATCGAGACCCTGCGCGCCCGCGACTACGTCCGCATGGAGCAGCGCCAGTTCGCTCCGACCGCGCTCGGCTTCGCGGTCTGCGACTACCTGCTCGACAACTTCCCCTCCGTCATGGACGTGGAATTCACCGCCCACATGGAGGAGGACCTCGACACCGTGGAGCAAGGCGAGCGCGATTGGGTCGCTCTCCTCGGCGACTTCTACGGCGGCTTTGAGCAGCGCCTCACGGAGGTCAAAAAGCGCGAGCCCGCCTTCCTGGAGGGCGAGGTCTGCCCCGACTGTGGCGGCCGCCTGCGCCTCGGCTACTCCGCCCTCGGCAAGTTCGCGCGCTGCGAGAAGCACCCGGAGTGCAGCTACCTCCGCGACCTCTCCGGCTTCGAGCGCCCCGCGCCGGAAGTGCTGGAGGAGCTTTGCCCCCAGTGCGGCGGCCAGCTTTCCGTCCGCCAGTCGCGCTTCGGCAAGTTCATCGGCTGCGCCAACTACCCGGAGTGCAAGTACACCCAAAAGCTCAATAAGTCCGGCGAGGTCGTCCCCCCGCCGACCGTGCTCGAGGAAAAGTGCCCCGACTGCGGCTCCCCGCTGGTCGAGCGCCAGAGCCGCCGCGGGCCCTTCGTCGGCTGCAGCGGCTACCCCAAGTGCCGCTACATCAAGGGCTCCACCGGCGTCCGCACCGGCCCGGTCAAGACCGAGTTGCCTTGCGAGGACTGCGGCAAGATGCTCGTCCTGCGCAAGGGGCGCCGCGGTCCCTTCTTGGGCTGCTCCGGCTACCCCAAGTGCCGCTTCACCCGCGAGGCCACGCCCGAGGAGCTGGCCGCGATTACCCCGCCGGTCGCGGCAGGAGAGGCCCCTCCCGCCGAGGAATAAGCCGGATATGGCCAGCGACGCTTCCCCCCGCAAATTCGATTCGCTGCTGCTCCCGGCGGCGATGTTCCTCACCACCTTCAGCCTGCTCGTCTTTGAGGTGGCCCTCACCCGCGCCTTTTCGGTGCTGCTGCGCTACCACTACGTCTTCATGGCCATCTCCCTGGCCATCTGCGGCCTCGGCCTCGGCGGCCTCGCCGACTACCTCCTGCGCCGCCGCTACCCCGGCTGGGCGCAGGCGCGCGGCCTGCTCACGGTCCCCCTCCTGCTCCTGGGCCTGCTCTATCCGGCAGTCGTGCTGCTGCTCTTCGCCACGCCGCTCTCGGCGCAGCTCACCTCGCTGTGGGTGCTCAGCGCCGTCTGCCTGCCGCCTTTTATCTGCGGCGGCGTCTTCGTCAGCCACCTTTTCGCCCGCTATAGCGCGGTCAGCGGCTACCTCTACTTCGCCGACCTGCTCGGCTCGGCGCTCGGCGCCATCGGCGTCATCGTCCTGCTCCAGGTGGTCGGCGGGATCAACGCTGCTCTAGTCTGTGGCCTGCTCGCCGCCGCGGCCGCCCTGCTCGCCGCGATCTGGGCGGGCCGGCGCAGCGCCCTGACCGGCGCGGTCGTGCTGCTCGTGGGCCTCAGCGTCTTGCTCCAGCAGAACCTCACCCGCAAGTTCGTGGACCTGCCCTACCTCTCCGCGGAGGCCGGCCCCCTCGCCAAGCCCCTCTACCAGGACCTCGGCGACAAGACCCACCCCGCCAAGATCGTGACCAGCGTCTGGAACGCCTTCGCCCGCACCGACGTGGTCGCCTACGCCCGCCCCGACGGCAAGTACTATCCCGGCGACGATCTGCTCGTCTACACGGACGGCGAAGTGCCCACCAACATGCTGCCTTTCTCCGGTGATCTCCAGAAATTCGCCGACGATTACCAGGGCTTTATCGGCATGTACCCCTTCCGCAATTTCCGCCCCGACCGCGTCATGCTCATCGGCCCCGGCGGCGGCCTGGACGTCCTGCTCGCCGAGTCGGTCGGCGCGAAGCAAATCGACGGCGCCGAGCTGAACCCCTCCATCCCGCAACTGGTGCGCCGCTACCGCGACTTCTGTGGCCCGGTGTATGACTACGCCAACGTCAATCTCCAGGTGGATGAGGGTCGTAGCAATCTCAGCCGTTCCGCCGGCAACTACGACCTGATCTACATGGCCCTCACCAAGACCGCGACCACCGCCAGCCACTCCATGGCCCTGGTCGAGAGCTACGCCAACACCACCGAGGCCTTCGAGGAGTACTACCGCAAGCTCTCCGACCGCGGCGCGCTGGCCTTCGTCTGCCAGCAGCCGCCCATCCTGCTCCGCGCCTTCGCCACCGCCTGGCTCGCGGTCCAGCAGCAGGCGCACGTCAGCTCCATGGAGGCCGCCCGCCACCTGATCGTAGTAGACCGCGGCGCCGGCGACCCCCGCCAGGGCCCCTACGTCCACCTACTCATCATGACCAAGCAGCCGCTCACCCCGGAGCGTTCCCGCGAGCTGGCCACCTCGGCCATCGCCCAGGGCCAGGAGCCGGTGTTCTTCCCGGGCGTCTTCGAGCAGGTCCCCTTCCGCGGCGTGACCACCCAGGAGCAGACCCCGCTGCAGTTCCAGAGCCGCCTCAACCGCGCGATGGGCGCCAAGCCGGGTCAGGGCTGGAACTTCGCCCCCTGCCCCGACGACCGCCCCTTCGTGGTAGACCTCAGCTTCGGCGTCCCCCCCCAGCTTTGGACCCTGACCGCCACCGCCGCCGGCCTGGTCCTGGTCCTCTCGCTGCTAGCCTGGCCCAGCCTCCGCCGGAGCACCGCCGACTCGGCCCCCCGCTTCGCCGCGCAGGTCGTCTACTTCTCCCTGCTAGGCGCGGGCTTCATGCTCATCGAGGTCGCCCTCATCCAGAAGCTAATCCTCTACCTCGGCTACCCGGTCCTGTCCCTGTCGGTAATCCTCTTCGCCCTCCTCCTAGGCAGCAGCCTCGGCAGCCTCTTCAGCCAGCGCTGGGCCACCTCGCACCTCCCGCGCCGCCTGCCCTGGGTGGGCGCGGCGGTAGCCGCCTGGGGCGTAGTGCTTTGGCTGCTAATCCCGGCCCTCACCGCCTTCACCCTGCACTACAACATCGGTTGGCGCAGTGTCCTTACCATGGCGCTACTCTTGCCTTTGGCATGGTGGTTGGGTATCCTATTCCCCAGTGGCCTGCGCCTGCTCTGCACCCGCAACGCCGACGCCGTCCCCTGGATGTGGGGCGTAAACGGCCTGACGTCGGTAGCGGGCTCGGTCCTGGCCATGATCGCAGCGAAATTCTGGGGCTTCTCAGCGGTCCTGCTGTTAGGCCTGGCAATTTACTTACTAGTAAGCGCCCTAATCCTAACCGGCGCCCCCTTCGGCCGCACCGGCGGCGAAGACGCGTCCTACTGCCCGCCGGGCGACATCCTGGAGTTGTAGGTATGCGCTCGGTGGCACCGGCGTCTCGCCGGTGTGCCGTTGCCGTTTCCCGGAGGGTGTGCACGAGCGCAGCGAGGTCGACCCGGCCGTTTGCCTTTGCCGTACGTAGGGGTGGACTTTGCAGCCCTATCGCAATGTCCACCCGCGTCAGGGCGCTAGACCGTGGCTTCGCGGCTGCCGCGGGCGGAGCAAGCTCCGCCCCTACGGGAAGGGCAGCGGTTGCCGCAAAACCCCTCCCTTCAGGGAGGGGTGCCCGAAGGGCGGGGTAGGGCCGTTGGCCTTTGCCGTCAAGCCCCTCCCTTCAGGGAGGGGTGCCCGGAGGGCGGGGTAGGGCCGTTGGCCTTTGCCGCAAAGCCCCTCCCATTTTGGGAGGGGTGCCCGAGGTCTGCCGAGGGCGGGGTGGGCCCGCCGTTCGCCGTCCGCAAAAATCACTCCAAAGGAGCGCCTCTCATGCGCACCTGGCACGTTGCCTTAGCCTTACTAGCCGTCGTCCTGCTCGCCGCCCCGGCGCACGCCGTGACCGACGACGCCTCCGCCCTGACCAGCGAGGCCCCGCTCGGCACGGAGGCCGTCCGCGAGGTCGAGCTCAAGCCCTCGCTCACGCTGCTCAACCCGGCCCCCGGCGCGGAGTGGTTGGAGGGCAGCCCCGCGACGATCCGCTGGGTCAGCACCGGCCCCATCAAGACCGTCCGCCTCTTTTTCTACGGCGATCTCAGCCGCCTCTCCGGCAACGCGCGCGGCAGTTTTAGCAACGTAATCGCTGACGCCGCCCCCAACACCGGCTCCTACCGCTGGACGGTCCCCTGGATTGACGCCTCTGGTTTCGTCATCCGCCTGGCCGGCTACGACGCCAAGGGCCAGCGCCTCGCCGAGACCGAGCGCGGGATAGACTTCCGCCCCAAGGAGGCCGCGGGCCTGGAGGGCACCTACATCGTGGTCTCCAAGCACCGCCAGCGCCTTTGGTACTACCAGGACAGCCGCCTGCGCTGGATCAGCCTGGTCTCCACGGCGCAAGCGGGCTACGAGACCCCCCAGATGCGCCCGGGCAGCTACGGCTCGCGCGGCGCGATGGGCAAGGTCTTCGGCAAGGACCCGGACGCTTTCAGCAAGATGTACAAGGTGCACATGCTCTGGTGGATGGCGATCACCAGTTCCGGCAGCCACGGCATCCACGCGACTTCGCCCAATTTCTACGACTACCTGGGCAGCCCGGCCAGCCACGGCTGCATCCGCCAAACCCGCGAAGACGCCCACAACCTCTACGACATGGTGAAGGTAGGCACCCCGGTGTACGTGTTCTAGGCCAGCCGCGCCGTCTCCCGTAGGGGCGGAGCTTGCTCCGCCCGGCCGTTGCCGTATGCCGTTGCCGTTCTGTAGGGCGGGGGCTCGTACCCCGCCGGCCGTTGTCGTTTCCCCTCGGTGGCACCGGCTGCCTGCCCTGAGCCTGTCGAAGGGTCTCGCCGGTGTGCCGTTAGCGTTCGCGGGCCCACCCCGCCCTCGGCAGACCTCGGGCACCCCTCCCCAAGGGGGAGGGGCTTTTCGGAGGTTCTGCCGCTAAGGCCTGGCGTCATCTCCCCGCCGTAAAGCCCCTCCCGTTCCGGGAGGGGTGCCCGCAGGGCGGGGTGGGCCCGGCCCTTTCCCCTGCCTTCCTCCGTCATCTCTCTCCCGCTTGCGGGGGAGAGTACCGACTGCGCAGCAGCAGGCGCTCGTCGGCGAGCGCCACGGAGAGGGGGTCCGCGCCTAGCGCCCCCACCCTCCCGCCTTTGCCTTTCCCCCCTCCCTTTAGGGAGGGGTGCCCGCAGGGCGGGGTAGGGCCGTTGCCGTGGCCGTTGTAGGGGCGGCTCTCGCGGTGTCGGCACCGCGACTGCCGCCCGCTCGCTGCCTACAGTTAGCGAACGGGCGTGTTTGGCTCCGCTAGCGCTCTGCCAAACGCGCCCCTACAGGAAAACGCCCCGCCTCTGTCGTTACTCCCCCCTCTCCCAAGCGGCAGGCGCGGGAGAGGGGGGCCGGGGGGGTGAGGTTAGACTGATCTCCCGCCTCCGCCTTCGTCCTTGCCTCCGCAGTTCCCCAACCTTGCCCGTGCGGCTCGCACCCGTTTGCCTTTCTCCCCCCCTTCCGCTACCATACCCCCATGACTTACGGCCACTTCCGCCTCCTCCATACCTCCGGCCTGGCCCGGCGCGGCGAGTTCACGACTGCCCACGGCGTCCTCCAGACGCCCGCTTTCATGCCTTGCGCCAGCCACGCCGTCATCCGCGCCGTGGACAGCGCCGACCTCGCCGCCACCGGTCTGACGCAGGCGATCTGCAACGCCTTCCACCTCTCCGTCGCCCCCGGGGAGGGCCTCATCGCGCGCCGCGGCGGCCTGCATCGCTTTATGGATTGGCCCGGCTCGCTGGCCACCGACTCCGGCGGCTACCAGGTCTTTTCGCTGGCCGAGCCGAAAGCCATCACCGAGCAGGGCGTCAAGATCCGCTCGCCGAAAACCGGCGAGTGGCTGCAGCTCACCCCGGAGCGCTCGCTGCAGATCCAGAACGATCTCGGCGCGGACCTCATCATGTGCTTTGACGAGTGCGCGCCCTTCCCCTGCGAGCATGAGTACGCCCGCCAGTCGCTGGAGCGCACCCTCCGCTGGGCCGAGCGCAGCCGCGCGGCGCACGCCCGCGACGATCAGGTGCTCTTCGGCATCGTGCAGGGCAGTGTCTACCCGGACCTCCGCGCGCAGTCGGCGCAGGCCACGGTGGCGCTGGATTTCCCGGCCTATTCCATCGGCGGCGTGTCGGTAGGGGAGAGCCGCGCGGAGATGCTGGCGGCGGTGGAGGTCTGCCTGGAGTACCTGCCGGCGGACAAGCTGCGCTACGTGATGGGCGTCGGCACGCCGCTGGATATCGTGGAGGGCGTCCGGCGCGGCGTGGACCTCTTCGACTGCGTCCTCCCCACCCGCAACGCCCGCCACGGCCTGCTCTACACCTGGCAGGGCCCGCTGCGCCTGAAGAACACGGCGCACCGCGAGGACGACCGCCCGCTAGACGAGACCTGCCCCTGCCCCGCCTGCGCGAAGTACTCCCGCGCCTACCTAAGCTACCTACTACGCCAAAACGAGGCCACCGCCTGGCGCCTGCTCAGCCTCCACAACCTGCACTTCTACGCGCAGCTAATGCAGAGAATCAGAGAGGCGATCGAGGCGGGTACGCTAGATGAATTACGCAACGAGGTGGAGGGGTGGGGGTAGAGGGCCGGTAGCACCGGCGTCTCGCCGGTGTGCCGTTGCCGTACTGTAGGGCGGGGGCTCGTACCCCGCCGCCGCTGACGTTTGCCCACCGAGGGGTCACTCCCTCGTCGCCCGGGAAGCGACCGCCGCTAGCCGTCTGCCGTTGCCTCAAGCCCCTCCCTTTAGGGAGGGGTGCCCGGAGGGCGGGATAGGGCCGTGTGCCGTTAGCCCCTCCCACTTTGGGAGGGGTGCCCGAGGTCCGCCGAGGGCGGGGTGGGCCCCGCCTTCATCATCCACGCCGCGCCGCCCAGCAGCACCACCAGCAGCACGCCCGCCCAGATCAGCCCGCGCTTTTCCTCGGGGCTGAGCGAGAACCGCCGCCCATACGCCAGCAGGAATCCGCCCGCGATGAAGGGCAGCAGCGGCACCCCCGGCAGCACGATTCCCAGCAGTGGCAGGGCGAAATAACTCAGCAGCGCCAGGCACACCAGCGGCGCAATGATCAGCGCCCCTCGCCGCAGCGGGAAGGCAAACCGCGCCGCCGCGGTCAAAAATAGCGCCAGGAACACGAAGTCCCCGACGCCCATCGTGGCCAGCATCGCCAGCCCCGCGGCCCCCTGCGGCCCCGCCGCCGAGCCGAGTTGCGGCAGGCCCACCGAGAACTTCTCCACCAACTCCGGCGCCTGCTGCAGCGCCCGTCCGGTCGGCCCGATCGCCACCGTAAAGATGTCCGCCAGGATCGCCACAACCGCCACGGGCAGCAGAATATTCCGGTCCCGCAGCAGCCGCGAGAGCAGCCGCCCGGCCAGCAAGCACACTAAAATGAACGCCACATTCGCCAGCGGCCCCAGGTACAGCCGCGTCCCCGGGCCGTCACTCAGCGCCGTAGCCCCCTGCCACACCCCGGCGGCCAGCACCGCGCCGAACACCTCCAGCAACGGCCGCAGCCGCCACCGCGCCACCTGCACGGCCAGCGCCACACTGAGCGCGGTAAAGATCAGCGTAACGCCCACCGAGCTAAGCAGGTCCGCCAGCCCCCCACCCAGGCTAATCTGCGGCGTTAGAGCCAATAACAGGTAGATAACACCGGCCAGAAGCGCGGCATAGAGGCCCGCCGAGCGCGGCATTCCCTCCGCGCTTTCCGGGCTTGGTTCTAGGTTAGGAGTGGTGAGGGGATCGTTCATTTGGGGAGTCGTTTTGGAGAACGTGTCTCCTCCGGAGGGGCCGCATACGAGGACGACCCGCTTCCGAGCGGGGCGCCCGGAAGTATCCGGCCCAGGGTGAGCGGCCGCCGAGACCCACCCCCGGTGCTTGCGCGCCGCCCCTCCCTAAGTAGGGAGGGGTATTCGGATTGGGGCAACGGCAAAGGCGATCAACCTAACTCAAAGGTCCCATCCCTCCCCTATTTAGGGGAGGGCGGCGGCGTCTGCGCCGCCGGGGTGGGGTCCGCCGTTCGCTCTACTCGCTATCCCGAACTTCCAGCAATTCCCCGCCGATGACTTCATGCTTGAGCGGCCGGGTGCAGGTGTCGAACTTCATGGTGAGTTGCAGCAGCGCCTGGCATTTGGCGCCGAGGATTTCCTTCTGCAGCAGGTAGCCGGTCACCTCCGGCTCCTCGCCGTCGTCGCCGGTGGTCATCTCGTACTGCTCCTGGAGGGCCTGAGCTTTCTCCACGCGCGTAGTGATCTCTTCGCCGCAACTCTTGCAGCGCACCTTGATAAGCAGCGCCGGCGCCGTGCCGTTGCTGTCGTCGGTTTTGCAGCCGAGCACGACCTCGCGCAGTCTGTCCAGAAAGCCCGCCATGGTCACGCCTCCTGACCCCTCTCCGGGGGCCGTATTCCAATGGAGTAATTGTATTCCCGGCGGCAGGAAGGAGTCAAGCGGCGGGGGCGTATGGTCGGTGGCACCGGCGTCTCGCCGGTGTGCCGTTAGCCGTGGCCGTTGTATGGGTGGACTTTGCGGTCTGCCGCAATGTCCACCCGCGCCTGGGCGGAAGGGTGAGGCCGGCCGCCAGTTCAACCTCACCCCCCAGCCCCCTCTCCCGCGGCAGACCTTGGGAGAGGGGGAGCATGGCAAAGACGAGGCCGCGACACAAGAGCCGTTAGGTCTCTCCCGCAAAGCGGGGGAGAGTACCGGCGCGTAAGCGACGGGGAGAGGGGGGCCGCGCATACTCCTAAGCTAGTGGCTCGCGCGGGCGGAGATTGCCCGGCAGACCGGGCAACTTCCGCCCCGACACAGGACACGACGGTTTTGAAACTGCGCCTAGCGCGAACGGCCTCCCCCTCTCGTCACCGCGCAGACGACGCGTGGCGCCACTCTCCCCCGCTAACGCGGGAGAGAGAAACGGCTCCTTCGTCGTTGCCTCCGCGTTTCCCCCCTCTCCCGCGAGGGAGAGGGGCCGGGGGCTTGCCCGCCGTAGCTTAAGCGAAGGCGGGTGAGGAAGCGCCGTTGCCCTCGCCTTTCTCCCCCCTCTCCCAAGGTCCGCCGAGGGAGAGGGGGGCCGGGGGGGTGAGGTTAGACCTATCTCCCGCCTCCGGGCCTCGCGCGTTCACCAAAGCCTAGCGAGCGGGCGTGTGTTGCTGCGCTTCGCTCCGCAAAACGCGCCCCTACGCGGAAACGTCCGGCCGTAGCCTTGGCCTTTCCCCCCTCTCCCCAGTCTGCGCGGGGAGAGGGGCCGGGGGTGAGGAAGCGCCGTTGCCGTTGCCTTTCTCCCCCCTCTCCTGCCAGGAGAGGGGGGCCGGGGGGAGTGAGGCCCGGCGACCGCTCCCCTATTTTCCCCCCAACTAGCAACTTTCCCCGTTCTCGCGTACTTGTAATTATGGAGACCCGAAGTCAAACAGATGTTCCAACCAAAACCATGAACTCAACTCCCGCTGTGTCAACCGAAGAAGCCCCGTGGGCCGAGGAGCTCCGCGCTTGCGCCGCCCTGGCCCTCGCCGAGACGCCGGAGGCCGCCGCCGCGCTCTTGCTCGTGGCCGGTTTGCCCTGGTCGCCTGCGGACTTGCATCAGTTGTCGCTCACGGCGGAGGCGACGATTCACAGCCTCCGCGTCTCCGGCCTGGCGACCGCGCTGCTCCCGCCGGCCGCCCGTCATCACCACCGCCTTGCGGAGTTGAACCGCATGGCCCGCAACCTGGCGACGCGCATTCGGATCGAGGACCCGCCGCTGGGCCGGGAGCTGGCCGGCATGGTCGGCGAGTACCACGATCTCTTCGACCTCATGTGGAAGCACGATCCGACCCCCGGAGAAGGTGCGCAGCCCGAGGTCGCGCCCGGCGCCGAGCAGGCCGCCGCGACGCTCTCGCTGCTTGAGGTTTTGTCCCATGAGCAACTCCCCCCGGGAGATTTTGGAGCGGATATATTCGACGCCGCTCGCCGCGCTGCAGCCGCAACTGGACAGCGCTTCCGCGCACCTGAGCCGGATGAGTCCGACCTGGCGCGAGACGCTGCTTTCGTACGAGCAACCCCCGGCGCCCCTGCGGGAATTTGTGGAGAGCCCGCTGTACCTGAACCTGGAGGGCCGGGTGTATCCGCAGGTCCTCGAGACGCTGGAGGCGGTATTCACTCCGGGACCGACGGGGGCGACTTACACGGAGGCGGCGATCTGCTGGGGAATCGGCTCGGGGAAGAGCTTCCTCAGCTCGCTGGCGCTGAGCTACCTGCTGCACCGGACCCTGTGCCTGCGCGATCCGCAGAGCCACTACGGTCTGGCGCCGGGCAGCCAGATCGCCTTCCTGATCATGGGCGCCAGCGCCACGCAGGCGCAGCGCGTCGTGTTCAGCGAGGTGCGCCGGCGGGTGACGGACTCGCCGTGGTTCCGGGCGTTCTGCGGCAAGGACCTGCAGCCGCTGGCGACGGAGATTCGCTTCCCCAAGCAGGTGTTCCTGGTGGCGGGCAACTCCGCGGAGACCTGCCCGCTGGGCTACAACCTGCTGGGCGCGGTGCTCGACGAGGCCGCGTGGCTGACGGAGACCGCGGACGGTCGCTACGACGCGGCGGAGGAAATCTACCACGCCCTGCAGCGCCGAATTCACAGCCGCTTCTTCGACCAGGGCCTGCTGCTGCTGATCTCCTCCCCCCGGCATGTGGGGGACTTCATCGAGCGCAAGCTGGCGGAGGCGGAGCGCAGTCCGCGCCTGTACGCCTCGCGCCGCGCGATCTGGGAGGTCAAGCCGGCGCGGCTCTACCGCGGCGAGACCTTCGACTTCGCCGACCTGAAAGTGCCGGTGGAGTACCGGGAGGACTTCGAGCGCAACCCGGAGCGCGCCTTGCGCGACCTGGCCGCCCGGGCCACGGCGAGCTACTGCGCCTGGTTCAGCGAGCCGGCGCTGCTCACGGCCTGCGTGGACTCGGCGCGGACCCCGGCGCTGGCGGCCGGCGACCGCTGGCGGCCAGACCTGCGCGCTCCGGATCGCCTGCCGCGGTTCCTGCACGTGGACCTGGGGCTGCGGCACGACGCGTGCGGTCTGGCGCTGGTCCACTGCCGCCCCGCCCCGGATCGCCCCGGCGAGCCGGAGGTCCACGCGGACCTGGTCTGCCGCCTGCGCGCCCCGGAGAACGGGGAGCTGGACTTCAGTCGGGTGCGCGACCTGATCCAGGACCTGACCCGCCGCGGCTACGCGCTGGCCCAGGTGAGTTTTGACGGTTGGCAGTCGGTAGACAGCCGCCAGATCCTCCGCCGCCAGGGCCTACGCACCGCGCTGGTCTCGGTAGACCGGGACCTGTCGGCCTATGAGACCCTCCGCGAGCTGGTCCAAGCCGGCCGGCTAAGACTCCCGCCGGACGAGGACCTCCAGCGCGAGCTACGCAGTCTAGAGCTAGTCCGCGGCGCCAAGGTAGACCACCCCCGAGGCGGCAGCAAGGACATGTCAGACGCCCTAGCCGCCGCCGCGAGCGAGGCAGTAAAAGCCTGGGGCGGCGGAGTGGTGGGCGGGCGGGTGGTGTGAGGCGAGCATCTTTTCGATACAAGGAGAAACGCATGGCTGATCAGGGTTTGCAGGCTTTTGTTTTGGGGGGCTCGGCGGGGGTTAGTCGGCAGTTGCCGGAGTCCGTTTGGTCCGAGCTTTATGCCGGGGGGGCCGTTGTTGAGCCTCCCTATGATCTGGAGGCTTTGGCGGGGCTTTATGAGACTAATGCTACTCATAAGGCTTGCGTTGATGCGAAAACCATCAACATCTGTGGCCTTGGCTATCGGTTTGTGGCCCGGAAGGGGGCAGTGGTTGCCGACGCCTCGCAGCGGGAGGCGCTGGAGAATCTGTTCGCTACCTGCAATCCGGATCAGACCTTTACCGAAGTTATGCGGATGGTCTGGACCGATGTGGAGTGCTTGGGGAACGGGTATCTGGAAGTTACGCGGTCTAGCCTCGGGGAGATCGACGGGTTCTATCACGTGCCGGCTACTACTGTGCGGGTGCGGGGGGACGGGGCGGGGTTCCTGCAGATCCGCGGGGCCGAGCAGCGGGCCTTCCGGCAACTCGGGGGGGCCGAGGCGGTGGATCCCAATACCGGCGCGCCGCAGAATGAAATTCTGCACCTCAAGAAGTACACGCCCGAGTCGGGGTACTACGGGGTGCCGGATATCGTGGCGGCGCTGCCGGCGGTGGTGGGGGACAAGGCGGCGCGGGAGTACAACATTGACTTTTTCAGCAACCACGCGGTCCCGCGCCTGGCGGTGATCGTGGAGGGCGGGCAGCTCTCCGACGACGTCCTGGCGCAGATTCAGGACTACATGGAGACCGAGATTAAGGGGCAGGGGCACAAGACTCTGGTGCTGGATGTGCCCGGCAACGACGTGCATATCCGCCTGGAGCCGCTCACCGTGGGGGTCTCGCAGGACGCGGCCTTCCTGGAGTACCGCAAGGCCAACCGGGACGAGATTCTGATGGTGCACCGCGTGCCGCCGAGCAAGATCACGGTGGTGGAACACGCGAACCTGGCCAACGCGCAGGATCAGGACTCGACCTTCCGCGAGCAGGTGGTGCGGCCCGAGCAGCGGCGGCTGGAATACCGGCTGAACCGCATGATCAGCGAGCAGATGGGGATCAGCGACTGGCGGTTCCGGTTTGAGGAAATGGACCTGTCGGAGGCGCGCGAGGAAGCCGAGATCGCGCAAATCTACCACGGCATCGGGGCCTGGACGGTGGAGGAGATTCGGGCGCGGCAGGGGCTGGGAGGGGAGTAGGGGGTGGTGGTCGGTGGTCTAGGGTGGGGAACGGCGGACGGCGACGGCTACGGCAACCTCACCCCCCCGCCCCCTCTCCCGCGGCGGACCTTGGGAGAGGGGGAGTACGGCGACGGCAGGGCGAGAGAGCTTCGTGCGTGGTTGCGCCGGCCTCACCCCCCTGCCCCCTCCCCTGGCAGGGGAGGGGGAGAAAGGCTTCGGCAACGGCCGGGCCCACCCCGCCCTCGGCGGACCTCGGGCACCCCTCCCGGAGCGGGAGGGGCTTACGGCAACGGCGAGGGACGGTTGAGGCCTCGCGGGGTGGTTCGCCGGAGGTAGCGAGCGGGCGGCAGGCGCGGTGCGGACACCGCGCGAGCCGCCCCTGCGAAAGGCAAAGGCGGGACTCCCTCTCGTCCGCCGGGGACGGCGGCCACTCTCCCCCGCTTTGCGGGAGAGAGATACGGCGGGAGGCTGCGGGTGGCTGGGAGGTAGCGAGCGGGCGTGTGTTGCTCCGCTGCGCTGCGCAAAACGCGCCCCTACAAAGGCAACGGCAACGGCCGGGCCGGCCTCGCGGGGCTCGTGCGGCCCCTCCCGGGGGAACGGGGGGCGGCTACGACCGGGCCCACCCCGCCCTCGGGGGACCTCGGGCACCCCTCCCGGAGCGGGAGGGGCTTCACGGCGACGGCGACGGCGGGACAGGGAGTCGGCGGCGTGGTTGTGCCGGCCTCACCCCCCCCCGGCCCCCCTCTCCGTGGCGCTCGCCGACGAGTGCCCGCAGGAGAGGGGGGAGTACGTCGACGGCAACGGCCGGGCCGGCCTCGCTGCGCTCGTGCGGCCCCTCCGGGGGGCGGGGACGGCGCTGAGGCGGGGCGGGGGCGCCTCGGGTGGCGGACGGGCGGCAACGGCGGACCCCTCCCTGCCCTCCCCTAAATAGGGGAGGGTGGGGAAAAGGCAACGGCTTGTCGCGCGAACCGGGGCGAGCGCGGGGCCGTCTGTGTACGCGGGTATTCGCAAGCGCAGACACCCTCGGAAAGAGGACTAAACTATGACCTTAGGCAAACGGAAACTGGGCCAGCAGGGGCTGGAGGTCTCGGAGATTGGGCTGGGGTGCATGGGCATGAGCATGGCTTATGGGCCGGCGGACGAGACCGAGTCGGTCGCTACCCTGCACCGGGCGCTCGATCTCGGCTGCACCTTCCTCGATACCGCGGAGGCCTATGGACCGTGGACTAATGAGGAGCTGCTGGGGCGGGCGCTTAAGGGGCGGCGGGCCGAGGCTACTATCGGGACGAAATTCGGCTTTCGCATTGAGAACGGGGAGCGGATCGCGAACGGGCTGGACAGTCGGCCGGAGCACATCCGGTTGGTGGTGGAGCAGTCGTTGGCGCGCCTGCAGACCGACTATATTGATATTCTCTATCAGCACCGCGTGGACCCGGCGGTGCCCATTGAGGACGTGGCCGGCGCGGTGGGCGAGCTGATCGCGGCGGGCAAGGTGCGCTATTTTGGGCTCTCGGAGCTGGGCGTGGACAAACTCCGGCGGGCGCACGCGGTCTGCCCCGTGTCGGCGCTGCAGAGCGAGTACTCGCTGTGGGAGCGGAACCTGGAGGCGGAGATCATTCCGGTGCTGCGCGAACTGGGGATTGGGCTGGTGCCCTTCTCGCCCCTGGGGCGGGGCTTTCTGACGGGGCAGGCGAAGCGGGCCGAGGAGTATCCCGAGGGCGACTTCCGCCGCACCAACGATCTGCGCTATCAGGGCGAGAACTTCGACGCTAACATGCGCGCGGCCGAGGTGGTGCACGAGATGGCGCGGGCGCTGGGGGTGAAGTCGGGACAGGTGGCGCTGGCCTGGCTGCTCCACAAGGGGCCGGACATCGTGCCGATTCCCGGCACCAAGCGCGTCAAGTACCTTGAGGAGAACGTCGGGGCCGCCGAGGTCAAGCTGAGCGCGGAGCAGGTAAAGATGCTCGACGAGGCGCTGGCGCCGGATAAGATCGCCGGCTCGCGCTACAGCCCCGCCGTGGCGTCTTTGATTGATCGCTAGACGCTGCCCGTCTACGGAGGAGAGGCCGCAAGCTGCATGCTTGCGGCCTTTTTGCTGCCTGAGTTTCTGGGGGGAGGGAGGCCAAGGCGATGAGTACGGTGAGGGTGTGGAGTCCGGTGGCGGGGCGGCGGGTGCGGATGGTCATTGGGCCGACGGCGACGGCGGCCCACCCCGCCCTGCGGGCACCCCTCCCGCGGCGGGAGGGGCTAAAGGCGACGGCGACGGCAACGGCGACGGCTTCCTCACCCCCGGCCCCTCTCCCCGCGCGGACTGGGGAGAGGGGGGAACGGCTAACGGCAGAGGCGGTGAGGGGGGAGAGGCGGTCGTTGGTGGCGGGAGGCGGGGGGCGGCGGGTCGAGGCGGAGGAGAGTTGGGTGGAGGTGCTGTGCGGGAAGGGGTGACGGCAACGGGAACGGCCCTAGCCCTGCCCCTCCCTAAAGGGAGGGGAGCTTGCGGCGTGGTTGGGGAGGCCTCACCCCCCCGGCCCCCCTCTCCTGGCAGGAGAGGGGGGAGTAACGGCAGGGGCAACGGCAACGGCTTCCTCACCCCCGGCCCCTCTCCCCGCGGCAGACCTTGGGAGGGGGGAAGGGCTACGGCAACGGCGGCCCACCCCGCCCTGCGGGCACCCCTCCCGAAGCGGGAGGGGCTAGAGGCAACGGCAACGGCAACGGCCCTACCCCTGCCCCCCTCTAAAAGGAGGGGAGCTTGCGGCGCGGTTGCGGAGGCCTCACCCCCCCCGGCCCCCCTCTCCTGGCAGGAGAGGGGGGTGTAACG
>DASXVN010000056.1:0-20755 GCA_036504235.1 Armatimonadota bacterium
ACGTCCCCCGCCGCGACTGCCGCCTAGGGCTACCGGTGACGGGAACGGCAAAGGCTAACGGCCGGCGGGGGCCGTAGCCCCCGCCCTACATCTGATTGGCGCGTCCCGCGACGCCCCCTAGATCTGGCTCTCGTCGTACGAGTTGAACAGGCTGAAGTAGTTCATCACTTCCTGCGGCGTGAGACCGTGCTCGGCCAGGGTTTCCTTGTGGGAGTTCGCGTTGGGGTCGTCTACGAAACCGCGGCAGGCCTCGCAGTAGTCGCCGTAGCTGGGGCACATCGCCCCGCAGCCGGCGCGGGCCACCGGGCCCATGCACTTCATCCCCTTGAAGAAGACGCAGACGTTGCCCTTGCGCTTGCACTCGGCGCAGACCGGGTAGTCGGGGAGCTTCGGCGTCTTGCCCAGGGCCAGGTCCCGGATGGTGCGGAGGAACTCGTCCTTGTCTATGGGGCACTGGGGCAGGGCGAAATCCACCGGAACCACGGCGCTGATCGGTCGGGCCGGGATGGTGTCGAACTGCGCGCCCTCGGGGCCGTAGACCATCTGCTTGACCTGGCTCATCGCGTAGCGGTTCTTGAGCGCGTTGACCCCCGCGTTGTAGGCGCAGGCGCCGATGGGCACCAGGATTTTCGCCATCGCGCGGATCTGCTTGATCTTGATGATGTCCGCCTGGGTGGAGATGCCGCCGTCCACGAGGGCGATGTCCAGCTCGTCGGTGGTCTCGGTCATGGCCTCCCGCCAGCGGACGAAGGTGACCAGATTGAGCACGTCCAGCAACTCATTCTCGCACTCGAGGATGGTCAGGCTGCAACCCTCGCAGCAGGTGAAGGAGAAGACGCCTACACGCGGTTTCAACTAAATCGCCTCCCACATGTGCTTCACCTCGCTGAAGGTAAAGACCGGACCGTCGGTACAGACATACTTGTTATTGATCTGGCAGTGGCCGCACTTGCCCACGCCGCAGCGCATGCGGCGCTCCAGCGACATGATGATATTGTCGTCGGCGAGGCCCTTGAGCCGGCACTCGGTGAGGGCGAATTGGTACATGATGGGCGGGCCGACCACCAGGGCTTTGGTGTGCTTCGGGGAGACCTGGACCTCGGGGAAGAGCGTGGTGATGACCCCCACGTGGCCGGTCCAGTCCGGGTGCGGGCGGTCCACCGTGAGGCGCATGTCCAGCCGGCCGGTGGTTCCCCACTCCTCAAGTTCCTTGGTGAAGAGCCGCTCGCTGGGGCTCTTGAAACCGTAGAGCACCGTGACTTGGCCGAAGTCATCCCGGTGCCCGGCCACGTACTGGATCACCGAGCGCAGGGGGACCAGGCCGAGGCCGCCGCCGACGATGAGCAGGTCCCAGCCGGTCAGGGTCTCCAGGGGGAAGCCGTTGCCGAAGGGCCCGCGGATGCCGACCGTGGCGCCGGGCTGCAGGCGGTGGATCGCGGAGGTGACGTCGCCGATCTTGCGCACGCACAGGTCAAAGGTTCCGCCGGGCTCCGGCGCGGAGCAGATCGAGATCGGCGCCTCGCCGATGCCGGGGAGGAAGACCTGGACGAACTGGCCGGGGCGGTGGCCCAGGGAGCTGCCGTCGGCGAGGCGGAAACGCACCAGCGTCTCCAGCGCCGTCTGGGGCTCGACCGCCACCACCTCAGCCGGGCGCGGCACGTACAGGTTGGATTCGAGGTCACACGGAGCCAGTTCAAGCGCCACCGGGGCCACCTCCTTGTCCCTCGGCGATCAGGTCATTGATGATCGCCACCGGGTCAATGTGTACCAGGCACTGGCGCACGCACCGGCCGCAGCCGCAGCAGTAGGGCCGGCCGTACTTGGTGAAGAGGTAGGCGTACTTGCGGAAGTGCCGGTGCCGCAGCCGGTGGCGGCGTTCCTCGCGGAAGTTCTCGCCCGAGGCGACCTCGGCGAAGCCCTCCAGCATGCAGCCGTCCCAGACGCGATCGCGCTCGCCGTGCTGGAGGTCCAGGTCCACCTCGTCCACCACGTCGAAGCAGTAGCAGGTGGGGCAGACCAGTACGCAGGTGCCGCAGGAGTAGCAGCGCTGGACGTGCTTCTCCCAGACGGGGCTGCCGGCCTTGCCGGAGAAATGCAGGGGGAGGTTGTGGGGGGGCGAGTTGATCTGCCGCTCGGTCTTGATCCGCTGGGTGAGCCGGCGCTTGACCGCGCTGAGCTCGGCGGCGGTGGCCTCGCGCAGGGGCAGACCCGCCAGCATCGCCTCGCCGGCCTCGGTGCCCACCTCGATCAGGTACTGGCCGTCGCCGACCGCGTTGAGGAACAGGTCAAAGCCGCTGTCCACGGTGGCCGTGCCCAGCGCCGCGCAGAAGCACCACTCGTCGGGGACGCAATCTACGCCCACCACCCGCATCTGCGCGCGCCGCGCCGCCCAGTTGGGGTCGCAATGCCCGTCGGCATACGCTACATCCAGGGCCTCCAGGCCGTAGATGTCGCAGGGATGGACCCCGAAAAGCACCACCGGCTCGGCGGCAATCGCCGGCTCGGCGCTGAAGGTGGGGGCCAGTTGGTAGCGCACCAGCGTCTCGCGAGTGGGGAAGGCGAATTCCTTGGGGGGAATACAGGTGGTGGTGTACTCCAGGCAGATGAGGCCAGGATCGGTGACCTCCTGGTACGACCACTGGTCACGCCCCTCCCGGCGGTGGGGAGCCACCACGCGCGCCGTTTGCTGGAGCTGTTGCACCAGCGTGTTGAGGCCGTCTCGGTCAATCACCCGCACAGTCATGCGCAAGACCTCCTGGAACAACCGGCCTGGCAAACTTCCGCGCCAGACTCGACAGAAGCGCTACAAAACGCAGGGACAGAATACCGGGGCAACCGTAAGCTAATCCTCGATTAGCTCAAACATGTCCTTAGGCACGCCGCACACGGGACAGGTCCAATCCTCGGGCAGATCCGCAAAAGCCGTACCGGCGACAATACCGTTGTCCGGGTCGCCGACGGCGGGGTCGTAGATATATGGGCACACCGTGCACTGGTACATGAGGTGTCTTTCCTCTTCCGCAGCAAGATACCTCGCCCCTCCGGGAAGAAGGGCAAAGGAAAGGCGCATATTTCTATGGTCAGCAAATGCGGGGCAGAAGTTCACCGCTGGGCGGATCAATGATGCGGCGGGTGCCGACGATCGTGCGCATGGTCACGCGGCCGGCCGGGCCCGCGCCTACCGTGCCGACTACGGCGGAGTCGCCGCCGTAGCGGTGCCCGCGCATGGCGGCCAGGACCGTCTCCGCGACCTCCGGGGCCACGATGGCGACTACTTTGCCCTCATTGGCCACCTGCAGCGGGTCAAGGCCCAGGACCTCGCAGCCGCCCTCTACGCCCAGGTCGCGGGGCAGAGAGGTCTCCTCGATCTCGATGCTGACTCCGGCCGCGCCGGCGATCTCGTTGAGCGCCGCGGACATCCCGCCGCGGGTGGGATCGTGCAGGACATGCACGCCCGCGCCGCCGGCGGCCACGATCTCGGCCACCAGGCCCGAGAGCGGCGCGCAGTCGCTCTCCACAGTCATCATCAGCTCCAGGTCGCCCCGCGCGGCCAGGACAGCGAGACCATGCTGGCCCAGGGGACCGTTCAGCAGGACCACGTCGCCGGGCGCGGCGCGATGAATCGAGGGCGCGGGGTCCAGCAGCGGGAAGCCCACGCCGGTGGTGTTGGCGAAGATCCCGTCGCCGCTGCCGCGCTCCACGACCTTGAAGTCGCCGGCCACCAGGGCCACGCCGGCCTCCGCGCAGGTCTCGCGGACGGAGGTCATCACGGTGCGCAAGAGCGACAGAGGCGTGCCCTCTTCTACGATCAGGCCCAGGGTCAGGTAGTGGGGCTTCGCCCCCCGCATGGCGACATCGTTGACCGTGCCGCAGACCGCGATCTTGCCCAGGTCGCCGCCCGGAAAGACGGCGGGGCGGATGACGAAGGTATCGGTGCTCACCACGATCTGGCCGTTGCCGGGCAGGACCGCGGCATCCTCGCCGCCGCGGCCGTGTTCCACATCGCAGGCGGGCAGCAGTTCCTGCTCAATCAGCCGTTGCATCTGCACGCCGCCGCCGCCGTGCGCCAGCTTGATCACGGGTTCAGGGCTCATAGGGTCTCACCTGCTTCCTCCGCCGCGGCGACTTCTTCGGCGGTGGGCGGGCCGCCAATTCCTTCGGGCATGCCGGTGTCGGGGATCGGCCCGGCCAGCGGCCGCTCGTAGCGGTAAGCCGCGGCGCACGCGCCCTCCGAGGAGACCATGCAGGGACCCAGCGGATGCTCGGGGTTGCAGGCGTGGTCGAAGGCGGGGCAGTCCACCGAGCGGAGCACGCCGCGCAGGACCTCGCCGCAGTGGCAGAGGGGATGCTCCCCGGCGTTGCTGGGCTGTAGGTTGAAGCGCTTCACGGCATCAAAGGCAGCGTAGCGCTCACGCAGAGCCAGACCGCTACCGGGCAGCAGGCCCAGCCCGCGCCAAGTCGCGTCGGCGACCTCGAAGACCTCGTCCACGACCGCCCGCGCGGCCGGGTTGCCCTCGGGGCGCACCGTGCGGGAGTACTCGTTCTCCACGTCGGCGCGGCCCTCGGCGACCTGCGCGACCAGGGCGTAGAGGCCCTTCATTACGTCCAGCGCCTCGAAACCGGCGATCACGCAGGGGGCGTGGAACTCGTCGGCGATCTCCTGGTAGGGGTGCATGCCGATGATGGTGCTGACGTGGCCGGGGCAGAGGAAGCCGTTAAGCTGGACCTCGCCGCTGGCCAGGAGCAGCTTCATGGCGGGCGGGATGAGTTTGTTGCTGGCCAGGATGGTGAAGTTCTCCAGGCCCCGCTCAGCGGCGGTGCGCACGGTGACGGCCACCGGGGGCGTGGTCGTCTCGAAGCCCACGGCGATGAAGACCACCTGCTTGCCGGGATGCTTCGCGGCGGTCTCCAGGGCCTGCATCGGCGAGTAGACGATCTGCACTTGCGCGCCGCGCGCCCGCAGGTCCGCCAGGTTCTCCTTCGAGCCGGGGACCCGCAGCATGTCGCCAAAAGTGGTGACCACGGTGTCCTCACGAGCGGCCAACTCCAGCGCCCAGTCAATCTCGCCGGTGGGCGTGACGCAGACGGGGCAGCCGGGGCCGGAGAGCAGGGCCACGTTCTCGGGCAGGAGTTGGCGGATACCATAGCGGCCCACGGCGTGGGAATGGGTGCCGCAGACCTCCATGAAGCGCATGGACTGGCCGGCGGCCTTCTTGGTGAGGTCGCGGGCGATTCTCTCGATTTGTTGGCGCAGTTCAGATTGAGCCAAGTTGACGCGCCTCCTCCAGGAGGGCCAGGGTCTCTTCGGCCTCCGCCTCGTTCATCACTTGCAGGGCGAACCCCGCATGCACCAGCACGTAATCGCCCACTTTGGTCTCGGGGACCAGTTCGAGTTGCGCATGCAACTTGGCCCCGCCGACGGTGACCAGGGCGCGAGTGCCCTCAATCTCCAACACTTTGGCCGGAACGGCTACACACATAGTCTGCCTCCATGATCTGGGCCGCTAGCGCCGCATCTGGGCTGCCGCCACTAGCGCTTGCCCCAGGGCCATGCCCCCGTCGTTGGGGGGCACATTGCGGTGATAGAGTGGCGAAAGACCTTTTGACTCCAAAAGGGTACAACATCGTTCCAAAAGCAGGCGATTTTGGAAAGTTCCGCCGGAAAGCGCCACCTGGCGCAGGCCGGTCTCCGCAGCCGCTTGGGCCGCCATATCCACCAGCGTCTGCGCGAAAGTCTCGTGGAACCGCGCCGCCATGACCGCGACCGGCACGCCGGCCCGGAGGTCCTCGACGATAGAGCGGATCACGGGCCGCACGTCGGCCAGAACCGTTCCGTCTTCGGTCGTCAGGTCGTAGACGTAGCCGTTACCCTCGACTACCGACCCGCCTTCGCTGAAGCTACGGCGGGCAAGCCCACCATCGACCCTTCCCTCCAGCGTTGTCGCCGGCTGGCCCTCGTAGGCTGAATCCCAGGATAGGCCCAGCAGCACCGCTACGGCGTCAAAGAGTCGCCCCGCCGAGGAGGCCAGCGGGGTGTTGATCTGCTTGGTGAGCATTTGCTCGATTATCGCCCACTTGTCCTGCGGCAGACGGCGGCAGAATTCCAGGTCCGCCAGCTCCCCGCAGAAGTCGGGGCCATACGTCTCACGCAAGTAGACGCCGGCCAGCCGCCAAGGTTCGCGCACGGCCCGCTCGCCGCCGGGGAGCGGGATGTTGCGCAGGTGACCCCAGCGCCGATAGCCGGCGGCGTCGCCGATCAGCACCTCGCAGCCCCAGGCGGTGCCGTCCTCGCCGTAGCCGGTCCCGTCGCAGATCAGGCCCACCGCCGGGCCGGGCTCATGGTTGTCGGCCAGGCAGGCCACCAAGTGCGCGTGGTGATGCTGGACGGGGAAGAGGGGCAAGCCCTCCGCCGCGGCGCGCTCCTGGGCGTAGCGGGTGGAGAGGTAGTCCGGGTGCAGGTCGCAGGCCAGCGCCACCGGGGTGGTCTGCCAGACTTCCTCCAGATGCTGCACGCAGCGCTCGAAGTAGGCCAGGTTGTCCGCGTCCGCCAGGTCGCCGATGTGCTGGCTGAGGAAGGCGTGGCGCCCGCTAGTCAGGCAGAAAGTGTTCTTGTAGTGGCCCCCCACCGCCAGGATGGAAGACACGGGCCGGTCCAGACTGACCGGCAGCGGCGCCCAGCCGCGGGAGCGGCGCATGAGAATCGGGCCCCGCCGAGTGGCGCGCACTACCGAATCGTCGCAGCCGGTGAGGATGTCCCGGTCGTGCTCGAGGAAGGCGTCGGCCAGCTCCCCCAGCCGCTCGCGCGCCTCCGCGTTGTCGGTGACCAGCGGCTCCTCGCTGAGGTTGCCGCTGGTCATGACCAGCGCGGGGAGGCCCAGATCGGCGAAGAGCAGCAGATGCACCGGCGTGTAGGGCAGCATCACTCCGTAGTCGCTGCTGTCCGGGGCGACGCCGGGGCTGAGGCCCTCCGGCAGGCGCTGGGGGGCGAGTACAATCGGCGCGCGGGGTCCGGTGAGCAGCCGGCGGGAGTCCTCGTCCAGCTCCACCAGGCTCTCGGCGATCTCCAGGGAGGCGACCATCACCGCGAGGGGCTTCTCCAGGCGACCCTTGCGCCGCCGGAGCAACTGGACCGCGTCCTCGTTGGTGGCGTCGCAGGCGAGATGAAAGCCGCCGAGGCCCTTGACGGCGACGATTCGGCCCGCGCGGAGGAGGTTCTGGGCCAGACTCAGCGCCGCGTCGCCGAGCACCGGCGAGACGCCGGTGCCACTGACAGAGGTGCCACTGACAGAGGTGTCTCCCCGAACCAGCCGCAACTTGGGCCCGCAGTCCGGGCAGGCTACCGGCTGGGCGTGGTAGCGGCGGTCGGCGATATTTTCGTACTCGGCCCGGCAACGCGGGCACATGGGGAAGGCGGCCATGGAGGTGAGCGGCCGGTCATAGGGTACGGCGCGGACGATGGTGAAGCGCGGGCCGCAGTTGGTGCAGTTGATGAAGGGGTGGCGGTAGCGGCGGTCGCCGGGGTCGGCCAGCTCGCGCCGGCAGTCGCCGCAGGTGGCCATGTCGGGGGAGACCAGGATCGGCCCGCCTTGCTCCTCGCGGCTGGGGACGATGACGAAGCTCTCGCTGCCCTCGGGGGGCAGCGTGGCCACCTCGACCTTCTCGAGGAAGGCCAGCGGCGGGACCTCGGCGGGCAGGCGCGAGACGAAGGCCTCCACCCGGTCCGGGGGGCCCTCCACCTCCACCTGGACCCCGCCGGTGAAGTTGTAGGCGTTCCCGCTCAGGCCCAGTTCGTCGGCCAGGCGATGCAGGAAGGGGCGAAACCCCACCCCCTGCACAATGCCCTCAATGGTCAAGCGCCGGCGCGCGCGCGTCTCGGCCGGCGGGGCAGAATCAGCCATGGGGCTCCTCCGGCTCGTCCACCGGGACGAACAGGACCTCTTCCACCAGCAAGGTCTCGCCGCCGGCGAGGGTGATTTGGTCGCTGCCGCATACGGCGCAGCACAGATCAGAGGTCACCTCGACGGTCTGCCCGCACGGCGCGCAGGCACCAAGCAGGCCGTCGGCGTGTAGCCAGACCTCCACCGGGGGCGTGCCGTGGTCAACCGCCGCGTGATCCAGAGCGGCCTGCAACGCACCTTGGCTGAGCCCGGACATCTCCGAGGCCCGCAGATGCACGCGCAAGCGCCGGCCGGGCGGCACCTTGGTCAGATAGTCCGCTAACGCGCTTAGTACTCCCTCACCGAGACCGTGTTCATGCAAGAGACTTGCTTCCTTTCCTCTACCCCGGAGAAACGCACGAAACAGGCCGTCTTGACCTGTTCCGCGCCCCACTCGGCTTGACTCCTCTGTCTGGTGAAACTATACTCAAACCGCCACTTTTTTCCCAGCCCCGCAGCAGGAGTATACCCATGATACATGCTACCGCACCGGGTCGCGGCGGAATAATCGGCAACCCCTCGGACATGTACGGCGGAACCGTGATCGCCTGCACCCTGCACGAGCGGGCTGAGGCCATTGTCTCGCCCAGCCCGCGCCTTATCTTTGACGTCTACGGTCAATTCCAGGTTCTGGAGCACGAGCGGGACCTGGAGTACTCTCCGGAACTGCACTTCCTGGACGTGGCCAAGGCTGTCTGGCGGTATTTGCGGACCTCTTCCTTCGCGGAGGAAGGCCGGATCGACCCCGCGGCTACCTTCCACGTGCGGGCGGGCAGCAGCATACCTCTGCAGGCCGGCTGCGCCGGGTCCACCGCCATCCTGATGTGCATTCTGGCCGCCGTGCTGGAGAATTTTGAGATTCACCTGGGCCGCCACGCGCTGGCCGAGTTGGCGCGGGCCGTGGAGCGCCACGAACTGGGCGTGACCTGCGGCTATCAGGACCAGTACATGATCGCCTTTGGCGGGCTCAACTGCATTGACCTGCGCGACAAGGAGAACCACGGCGACGGCGATCAGGAGCCTTTCGCCACGGTGGAACCGCTGACCTCGGCGGTCCCCCGGCTGCCCTTCGTGCTGGGCAACACCGGCGTGCAGCGCCACAGTGGTCAGTTCCACGCCGCGCCGCGCCAGGCCTGGGAGGAAGGCGATCCGCGGCGGCGGGAGGGCTTTGCGCGCCTGGGCACATTGGGTCGCTTGGGCAAGCGAGCCATGCTGGACGCCAACTGGGAGTGGCTGGGCGAGCTGATGAACGAGAATTGCGCGATCGTCAGCGACCTGATCGGCCTCGGCGAGGTCAATGAGCGGCTGATTGGGGCGGCGCGCGAGGCGGGGGCGCTGGGGGCCAAGCTCTCCGGCGCAGGCCGCGGCGGCACGGTGATCGTCCTGCACGAGGACCCGGAATGGATGGGCCAGCGCCTCCTGGAGGCTGGCGCCGAGCGCCTGCTGCGCCTGGATCCCGGACCGGGTCTGGAGGTACGGAAGATCTAGTGGATAACGATAGTCACAAGCGCAAGCTGGGCGAGGTTCTCGCCATCCTTCCCGCGCGGGGCGGGTCTAAGGGGATTCCGCGCAAGAACGTGCGGGAGATCGCCGGCAAGCCGCTGATTGTCTGGACCATCGAGGCGGCGCAGCAGGCGGAACTGGTGGACCGGTTGGTCGTCTCCACGGACGACGCGGAGATCGCCGCGGTCGCGGCCGCCGCTGGAGCGGAGGTTATCAACCGGCCTGCGGAGTTGGCCCAGGACGCCACCCACACCGAGCCGGTGCTGATTCATGCTCTCCAGCACCTGCGCGAGCAGGAGGGCTACCAGCCGGAGATCGTGGTGCTCCTGCAGTGCACCTCGCCGCTGCGGGGGGCGGAGATCATTGATCAGGGACTGCGGATGCTGGCCGCGACCGGCTGTGACTGCGTGCTGGGCGTGGCGCCGATCCAGAATCCCCACCTACAGGGGCGGATCGGCGAGCAGAGCCGGTGGCAGCCGGAGTACGAGTATGGCGGGCGCAAATTCTCCCAGCAGGCGGAAGAGAAGTACACGGAGAATGGGGCGCTGTACGTCCTGCGGCGCACCGTGCTGGAGCAGTACGGCAACCGGCTGGGCGGCGACGTGCGCGCCCTGGTGATGGACCCCCTGCTCTCGGTGGATATTGACCTCCCCGAGGACCTGGAGACCGCCGGAAGGCTCTTGCCGCTGTTTCGTTCGCATTGACCTCAGTGCCGCAAAGGGTAGCCCATGCGCATTCTGTTGGTGTCCTTCCATTTTCCGCCGTACAACATCATCGGCGCGGTGACGGTCGGCAAGACCGCGAAGTACCTCACCCAACTGGGGCACGAGGTGCGGGTGCTGACCGCCGACCGCCAGCCCTATCCTCAGACTCTGCCCGTGGAGATTCCCCCGGAGCGGATTACCTACACCCCCTGGCGCAACCTGGGCGCGTCCAGCCTGGCGCGTCGGGTTTTTGGCCCCAGCGACGGCCACGACACCCTCGCCCGCCGGCTGAAGGCGGCGCTGCGCCACGGCCTGCGGGCGATCTACCGGGCCTCCTATCGGGGGCTGCTCTTCCCGGACCACCGGGTCGGCTGGTATCCGTACGCGGTGCGGGCCGGGGACAAGCTGATCCGCGAGTGGCGGCCCGACCTGATCTACTGCAGCGCCGGTCCGGTGACGCCGGTCTACGTGGCCCGGACTCTGGCTCGGCGGCATCACCTGCCCTGGGTAGCGGAGTTCCGGGATGCGTGGTTGGAGAATCCCGCCTACCGCCGGACCTTCCCGTGGTGGCGGCGGCCGATTGACCGGTTCGCCGAGCGGAATCTGCTCAGTGAAGCCACGGGACTGACGACTACCTCCGAGGTGGTCACCGCCGATTTTGAGCGCAAATACCGGCGGCCCACGCTGACCGTGTACGGCGGCTACGACCCCGAGGACTTCCCGACCCAGCCGGCCTATCCCAACGGGTACGATCACCTGCGGATTGTCTATACGGGGGCGATCTACGAGGCGGGGCAGGACCCCTCGCCGGTGCTGGAGGCTTTCCGGCTCCTGGGCGCGGAGGCGGAGGGCCTACGTCTAGCCTGCTACGGGTACAACCTGCAATCCATGCCGCCACTGGTCCAGCGGCACGGCGTCGGTCACTTGGTGGAGTTGCACGAGGCGGTGCCCTACCGGGAGAGCGTGCGGCTGCAGCACGAGGCGGACCTGCTGCTGCTGCTGCTGTGGACGGACCCGAATTACAGGGGGGTGTACCCGGGCAAAGTGTTTGAGTACCTGGGCGCCCGCCGGCCCATTCTCGCCGTCGGTCCCTGCCGCAACCAGGTGGGGGAGTTGCTGGTCAAGCGCGGCGTGGGGGTCTACGCGAGTCAGCCGGAGGAGATCGCCGCGTACCTGCGAGCGCAGTTGGCTATTCGCCGCCGCGAGGGGCAGATACCCTTCCAGCCCACCGGGTCCTGCGATGATTTGCGCCGGGAGAACCAGGTGCGGCGGCTGGCGGAGTTCCTCCAGGAGCGCGCCCTCGCTGGGGGCCGCGAGCTAGTCGGCGCGGGCCGCGCGGGCCAGCTTGCCCCGGAAGTGACTGAGCGTGGCGTGGCGGCGGATATTGACCCGGCGCAGGGCCAAGGGGTCGGCGGCGGCGCCGTTGGTTCCTAGCACCGTGCTGAAAGCCAGCCGGTACCCGGCCGCCTCGGCCTGGCGAGCCGTCTCCTCGCTGAAGTCCCCATACGGATAGGCCAGCGTCTCCACCGGGCGCTCCAGGCCCTCCTCCAGAATCCGGCGGCTGCTCTCCAGCTCCTCGCGCACCTGCTCGGCGGGCAACTGCGTCAGGTGGGGATGGGTGAGCGTGTGCGAGCCGAAAGTGACCCCCCCCGCCTGCATCTCGCAGATCTGCGCCCAGTCCAGCACGCGGTGGCCGCGGTGGCCGGGGCGGGGCTCCCAGACGGTCCGGCCTCCGATCTGCCCGGCGACGACGAAGACCAGCGCGGGGACCTCCAGCGCTTGCAGCACCGGCAGCGCCCGGCCGTGCAGATTCCCCAGGCCGTCGTCAAAGGTCACCAGCGTGGGGCTCGGGACCTCGCCGAGCCGGTCCGGGAAGTGCTCCAGGACCCAGGCGGCGTCCACGAAGGTATGCCCCGCGGACCGCAGATAGCACAGTTCCCGGTGCAGTTGGCCCGGCGTGACCCACTGGCCGTAGATGCCGCGCCCCGGGAGGACCGTCCCCACGTGGTGGTAGAGCAGGACCAGCAAATCGGCGGTGGGGAGCGGGGAAACGCTCATACCTGCTCCGCCTCCGCGAGGGCCCGGGGGAGATAGTCCAGCAGATCGCCGGCGGCCAGGGAGCGGGCCGCGTACTCGGCGGCATACAGGTCGGCCGCCAGGCCGTGATAGTAGGCGGCGGCCGCGGCCGCGGCGGCGGGCGGCGCGCCTCCCGCCAGGAAGGCCCCGAGCACGCCGGCCAGCACGTCGCCCGTGCCGCCGCTGGCCAGGCCATCGTTACCGGTGGGGTTGAGCAGCGCCTCGCCGCCAGGTTCCACGCAGACCGTGCCCGCGCCCTTGAGCAGCACCACGCAATCCAGATCGGCGGCGGCTGAGCGTCCGGCGGCGAGGCGGTCCGCCTGAATCTCTTCTCCGGAGCGCCCGGTCAGGCGCGCCAGCTCGCCCGGATGCGGCGTGAGCACGGTGGGGCGGCGGCGTCGGCGCAGGGGCGTGAGGTCGCCGGCCAGAGCGTTGAGACCGTCGGCGTCCACCACCAGCGGGCAGCGGAGTTGGGCCACCAGTTGCGCCACCAGCGCGGCGGTTTCCGGGTGCCGGCCCAGGCCCGGACCGAGCAGCACGGCGTCACAAGATTCCGCGTGCGCCAGCAGCCCCGGCAGCGCCGCGCGGGCCAGGGTGCCGGCCTCCGTCTCCGGCTGGGGGAGGGTGATCGGCTCGGTGCATTTGACCTCCAGCACGGGCGCCAGGCTCTGGGGCGCGGCCAGGTAGACCAGCCCTGCGCCGGCCCGCACGGCGGCGGAGGCCGCCAGGGTCGCGGCGCCGGTCATGCCCCGCGAGCCGGAGACGATCAGCAGCCGCCCGGCGTCGCCCTTGTGCATCGCGGGACCGCGGACCGGCAGGCAGGCCGCGGCCAGCCCCGGCGTGACCAGCTCGGTCTGCAGGTCGCTCGACTCCAGCAGCTCCCGGGGCAGCGAAAGGTCCACGACCTCAATCTCGCCACAGTAGGCGCGACCGGGGTAGCAGTACAGGCCCGGTTTGCCCAGGCCCAAAGTGAGCGTGAGATCGGCGGGGGCCGCCACGCCCATGATCGCGCCGGTCTCGGAGTTCACGCCGGAGGGAATATCCACCGCCAGCACCGGGGCCAGGCAGTCTTCCAGCAGCCCCAGCGCGCGGCCGATCTCGCCGCGGATCGGCCCGCTCAGGCCGGTGCCGAGCAGGGCGTCCACGACCAGCCCGGCTCCGCTCAGCGCGCGGCGCAGCGCCGCCGGGGAGGGCTGCTCCACCAGGGGGACGCCAAAGCGGCGGGCCAGGGCGTAGTTGGTGGCCGCGTCGCCCCGCAGCCGGTCGGCGGCGGCCAGCAGGAAGACCTGCACCGGCAGATCGCGGTTGTGCAGGTGCCGGGCGGCGACCAGCCCGTCGCCCCCATTGTTCCCCGGTCCGCAGAGCAGCACCACCGGTCCCGGCTCGCCGGAGGCCTGCCAGCGGGACTCCGCGGCGCGGGCGACGGCGCTCCCGGCGTTCTCCATCAGGACCAGGCCGGGAATCCCCCACTCCTCGCTCGCCCGGCGGTCAATTTGTCTCATCTGCTCGGCGGTGGCCAGCTTCATAGCGTTGTCCCCCTGCGCGGCGGAAGGAGAAAGCGACTTCAGTGCGCAATATGGTAGACGGTTTCTCCGCCGAAAGCCCTCAGACCTCGGCCCAGCCGCCGGAGGAAGACGACTCGCACCCGATGAGACCGCGATTTTCCCTAAAAGGGCACCTCCCTGTTCGGCGACTGCATCGGCCGCCCTCCCGCCCCGGAGCCGGCGCGGCGCCGCCGGCGGGGATTCCCGGCTCAGAGTTGCCGGAGGGCCGCCTGCACCTGCGCCCGGTGGACTGGTACACCGTCGCCGGCCTGGCGGCGGCGACCCTGCTCACGCGCATCGTGCTCTGGCCGGCGCTGATTACGCAGCCGGAGGGGGCCCAAATCGCCTGGGCCCTGCAGCGTTTTGACGTGACCCTCGGTCATCCCCCCGCCCCTGGAGCGCTGCTGTTCCTGGCGGGCGCGCGCCTGCTGAGCGGCCTGGGCGTGGCTCCCGCCACCGCGCTGCTGCTGACCACCGCCCTGCTGAGCGTCGTGGCCGTGGGGGGGCTGTACCTGCTGGCGCTGGCCATGTTCGGTCGCCGGGTGGCCCTGGCCGCCGGGCTGCTCCTGCTTTGGCACAATGGCTTCTGGAGCGCGGGCCTTCGGCATGATACGGTGGTCGCAGGCGCGGCCGGGATGGTCCTGGTGGCCTTGGCCGGCTACCGCGCCTGGCGGGAGCCGCGGAGTTCTTGGCCCCTGTACTGCGCCGCGCTGGTGGGCGGGGCCGGCGGGCTGCAGCCGCCGCTGCTGCTCCTCGCCGCGCCCCTGTGGCTGTGGTGCTGCCGCCGGACGGACCGTCGCCAGCTGCTCCAGGGACTGGGCCTGGTGGTCGGGCTAACCGCGTTCTGGCTGGTGATTGGCGCCACGCTGACGGGGAGCTTTGACCAGTACGCCGCGGCCGGCCTCGCGCAGTGGCGGGAGGTGCTCCGGCCCGCCTCGGTACTCGGCGGGGCCGGCGGCCTGCTAGCCGGCGGGAGCCCTCTCGCCAGCCTGGGCTGGCTGCCTTTTGCCGTCTACGGGGCGGGGCGGGCGCTGCGCCTGGACTACGCGGCCCGGGACCAACGCGTGCAGTTGATCTGGCTGCTGCTCCTGCCGCCCTTCCTGGGGCGACTGCTGTTTCCGGCGGAGGGCTTCGCCGCGGCGGTGGCGTATGCTCCGGGTTTGGCGCTGCTGGCCGGGCTGGGGGTCAATCTGCTCGCCGCCGACGCGGCGGCCCTGAGCCACAGCCGCTCCGGAGCCCGGCGTAACGCGGCGGTGGCGCCGCTGGCCTTGGGCCTCTCCGCCGCCTGCGTCCTCAATTTCTCGGCCTTCCTGATCGGCCCAGGGCCAGCGCTCAACCGGGCGGTGGAGAGCCTGCAGGCGCGGCTGGACTATCTGCAGCGTTTTGAGCGTTCCGACACCGTGCTGGTGCAGTCGGACGTCCGCGGCGACTATGAGGCGGTGAGCTTCTACCTCCCCCGGTTCCAGGCGTACCTGCTGGAGAGCACCTTGCCCCGGCCGCGAGAGAGCTTGCTGCAGCCTGGCCCGATCCTCCTGGGGGAGGACGTGCGGCGCGTGGTCTTCCTCAACCCGGACGCCCGGGTCCAGCACGACACTAATGTGGCGACGCTGGAGCAGGGCGCGCGGCTGCGGCTGCTGGAGTTGGCGCCCGGGCGGTGGGAGATGCACTCCGGCTCCGGCGGCGTCTGGTTCACGCCGCTCTCGCTGTTGCCGCCGGCGGAGGGCAGCCTCGCGCCGAGCGGGGCGGGGGAGACTCCGTCCGGGGACCAGGAGGGGGCCAGTCGCGCCCGGCCGCTGATCGGGGGCTCCGCGCCGGAGGGGGAGAGCCCGCCGGAAACCCCGGCGCCGCCGATTGTGCTGGGCGGCGACTGAGGGGCCACGCGAACCGCTCCGGGGGCGGTTTCGTCTCTAGGGTGTCGGGCGCGTTCGCCCGGCCCCGGCGCGGCGGCCGGCACTCTCTGGTTTCAGGAGGCAGGGCCATGCTCCGCATAGACGCTCTCCAAGAGGAAGAAAAGCACCCGCAGGCGCCGCAGACCCAGGGGGTCGCCGTTCAGTGGCTACTCGATGAGCAACGGGGCTCGCCGCACTTCGGGCTGCAGCGCTTTGTGGTCGAGGTCGGCGGCCAGACCGTCTTGCACCGGCACGAGTGGGAGCACGCGATCTACGTGCTCAGCGGCGAGGGCGAACTGATCGGCGAGGACGTGACCTTCCCGCTGCAGCGCGACACCGCGGTGCTGGTCGCTCCCGGCGAGAAGCACCAGTTCCGCAATACCGGCGACAAGCCGCTCAAATACCTGGTGGTGGTCCCCAGCGGGCCCGCCACCATTCACCAGCCTCCCGCGAAGTAGGCGGCGGGGCCGCCCCGCTTTTCCGCTCACCCTCGGGGCAACGAGAGGAAGCAACCGACCGTGACGGCTTGGCCCTGCCTGGATTTCCATACGCACGTCTTTCCCGATCGCGTCGCGGAGCAGGCGGTGGCCGCGCTGTGGGAGGCCTACCGGGCTGAGCCGCGGGGTCCGGCGACGGTCGCCGGCTTGCGCGCAGCCCTGGACGAGGCGCAGGTGCAGCAGGCGGTCCTCTGTCCGGTGGCGACGCGGCCTGAGCAGGTCGGCTCGATCAACCGCTGGGTGGTGGCCCAGGACCCGGAGCGCTTCATCCCCTTTGGCGCCTTGCATCCCGAGTCGGAACACACTGAGGACGAACTGGCCTTCCTCCGCGACCAGGGGGTGCGGGGGGTCAAGCTGCAGCCGCATTTTCAGGGGTTCGCGCTGGAGTCACCGGCGCTGCTGCGGCTGTTCGAGCGGCTGGAAGGCTTCGTGGTGCTGCTGCACGGGGGCCAGGAGATAAGGCCGATAGACTTTGTGCCCACCACGCCGGAGCGGGTACGGGCGCTGCATGAGCGCTTCCCCCAGCAGCGACTGGTGATCGCCCACCTGGGCGGCTACCACATGTGGCAGGAGGTGCGCGACTGCCTCGTGGGGCTGCCGCTGCACTTGGACCTCTCGTACACCTTCGGGCGGCTGGCCGACGAGACCATCGCGCAGATCATCGCCGCGCACGGCCCCGAGCGTATCGTGTTCGGCTCCGACTACCCCTGGATGCTCCCCGCCGAGACCCGCGCCGGCCTGGCCCGCCTGGAATTGCCGGAGGCTCAGGAGCGGGAGATTCTGGCGGAGAATGCGTGGCGGTTGTTGGGGAGGTAGGGCGCGGAGCAGGGGAGGCCTCACCCCCGGCCCCTCTCCCTCGCGGGAGAGGGGGGGAAGGCAGATGCGGGCCGTTTCCCCGTAGGGGCGGAGCTTGCTCCGCCCGCGTCGAAGCGGAAGGGGGAGGCGTGACGCCAGTTCTTACCTCACCCCCCGGCCCCCTCTCCCGCGCCTGCGGCTTGGGAGAGGGGGAGAACGGCGAAGGCTAACGGCGGGGAAGCCAGCGGGATAGTTCCCCCTCCCTTTAGGGAGGGGGTTAGGGGGTAGGGCCGTTAGGCCGTCGCCCGCTACTTCCCGGCGCGCGCCACGCGCTGCAGCAGCCCCAGCGCCTGCTCCTCGGCCGCGGTTGCCTCGCCTAGTAGGTCCACGTTCTGCTTGAGTACCGTCGCGGCGTCACTGCCTGCCGGCGGCGCGGTCGGATCTCCCCAGCGCGCGGTCAGAGCGTCGGCCTCGGTGCGATAGAGCATCGCCGCCTGCTGCAGGAGCAGCGCCTGCTCGGGGCGGTACAGCCCCGCGGTCGTCTCCAGAAACTTGGCGCCCAGTCGGCGCGCGCCCGCCAGATCGCGGCGCGGAGCCTCGCCCCACTGCGTGAACTGGGCCAGACGCGCCTGGTCCTCGCCACCCACCGCTACTTTGGCGACGCTCAGGAGTTGCTGCAACCCGGCCAGCCCGGACAGGCGCGTGCCGCGCGCTCGCGTGTCGGAGAGCGTGGTCACCGCGTTCTGCACGCCGGCGGCCGCGGTCTGCGCGCGGGTGAGCGGCGGAGCGGGGCGCGACGCCGTGTACATTACGTAGCCGGCGCGGGCGGGGTGCTGTTCGGTGGTGAGCAGCGTATCGGCGTCGCCGCGCCAGCATAGCTCCAACTGGTCGGCGGAGAGCCGCAACTCCCCGAAGGGTGGCGCCTGGAAGATGTAGACCTGGTTGCGGCTCTTGCCCTCAAGGCGGTCGGCCACGGCCCATACCGGCTGGCTCAGGCCGTTGCCGGTCTGCCCGGGCCGCGCGAGGTTCAGCGGCAGCAGGACCACGCGCTTGTCCTTGAGCGCCTGGGCCAGCGCCCAGAGGGCGTCGGGCCGCCCCTGGTTGTAGGTGAGTTGCGGCTTGATGCCCAGCGTCTGCAGCGCTACCCAGATCGGTGCATAGGTCACCGGGGTGCCCGGCCAGAGCCTGAAGTTGGCGGAGTCGAAGGCGAAGGAAAAAGCGGTGGTGGACAGCCCCGCGGCCCAGACCAGGCCGTCACCGCCCGGTCCGGACGCCGGCGGCAGGAGTCGCTCCAGGGCCAGCCCCAGGGCGGGCAGGAAGCGGTCCCCGGCCGGGGACATGCGCAGGTCATTGAGCTCCGCGCCCGTGAGATTGACACCGGTGAGGTCGGCCCCCAGCAGGTTGATCTCCCGCAGGCGCGCCCCGGTCAGGTCGGCGCCGCGCATCCGGGCGCCGGTGAGGTCGACCTGCTCGAGGATCGCCCCCCGCAGGAGGACGCCGTCCAGCGAGGCGCCGCTCAGGTTGACGCCGCGGAAAATGGAGCCGCGTAGATCGGCGCGGTCCCAGGTGCTGCCGGCGGCGGTGAGGTTCTCGAAAGTCAGGCCCGCGAGGTTGTCCCCGGAAAGGTCGGCGCCGGCCAAACCGATGCCGGCGGTGAGAGTTTCGGTGACTTGCGCCGGGGTCAGGCGGTCCGCGGCCAGAGGTCCGATGCCGAGGCAGACGAGCACGGTGAAAGACAGGGCGAGAAGACGAGCAGTGAAGCGAGCGTGGGACATGGGAGCCCACCTCCCGGGGAGACTGTGATGTAAGCTGTAACTGGCGTCATTCTAGCAGTTTCCCGGCCTGAAGTAAACGGGCGAGCCGCCTGACGAGTTATTGAATCCATCTTGACGAAAGCCCGAGATCTGACCTATACTGCGAGTGTCGCCGTCTGTCCTTCTGGAAGGAAGCGCCAGCCGGCGGACCGGCGCGCGCATCGCGCCCTTGTGGGATGTGACAACCTTGCCGCGGGGCTACTTTTTCGGTAGCCTGGCCTGTGAGCCGGTCGCGGTCGGGATCCTGCACAGGGAGGACGTCGTGCCATGCCTTGCAGGTCTGAGCGAGATTGCGCCTCGCCCTTCGGCCTCATGCGCGATGAGGACGTGATTTTCCACGTCCGGGCCGGACACGCGGGGGCCGTCGAGCACCTGCTGACCAAATACCGCTTCCTGGTGGAAGGCAAAGCGCGGACCTATTATCTGGTCGGCGCGGAGCATGAAGACGTGGTCCAGGAAGGCATGATCGGCCTGTTTAAGGCCATTCGCGATTTTTCCGAGCTCGGCCGGGCCGCCTTCCGCTCCTTTGCGGAGTTGTGCATCACCCGACAGATTATCACTGCAGTTAAGACCTCCACCCGCCACAAGCACCGGCTCTTCAACCAGTGCGTGTCGCTGGATGCTCCGCCCGGCGGAGAAGACTATTGCGACTTGGAGGAGCGGCTGGTGGACTCGCGCGATCTAGACCCCGAGCAGGTGGCCCTGGCGCGAGATTATTGCCAATGCATCATCGGCCAGGTGCAGGCGGTCTTGTCGGACTTTGAGACCCAGACGCTGGCCTGTTATCTGCAGGGGATGTCGTATCGGGCGGTCGGCGAGCAGCTGGGCTGCCAGGTCAAGCAGGTGGATAATGCGCTCCAGCGGGCCAAGAAGAAGCTCAGCGATACCCTGCAGGGCGCGAGCGTGACCCCCGAACACTAGGGTGAGCCGACGTAGCTCAGTTGGAAGAGCAGGGCACTTGTAATGCCCCGGTCGCCCGTTCGATTCGGGCCGTCGGCTCCATTTCTCCCCGGCGAGCCCCGGCGCCGGAGACCGTTCGCGCCGATTGCGCATTTGCTGTTGACGAGCCCCAGACAAATCGCTATAATACTGTTTTGGTGGGCGCCCTAGCCGGGTTGGGGGCGCCTTTCACCTTCTATAGGTATATGTAGTGCCAGCAGTACCCCTTGGTGGAGGGGTGTCCGAGTGGTCAAAGGAAGCAGACTGTAAATCTGCCGGTGTAACGCCTACGTAGGTTCAAATCCTGCCCCCTCCACCACCATATGAACGGCAGGCATAAAGGCAGGCCTGAAGGCAAGCTGCCGTTGTGCCTGACGATATGCAGTTGTTGCGCCTGACGTTCAAGGGCCCAGGTAGCTCAGTTGGCAGAGCGTGTCCTTGGTAAGGACAAGGTCACCGGTTCGAACCCGGTCCTGGGCTCCACTGTCTATCAGGGCGGGCCCCGTGCCCGTCGTTCTACCGTGCCTCGGTACCGGAGGCCGGACTTAAGTCGGCGTAAGGGTCAGTTTTCTTCAGGAGGTGGCCGCACATGGCCAAGCAGAAGTTTGAACGAACAAAGCCGCACGTGAACATCGGGACGATTGGGCACGTGGACCACGGCAAAACGACGCTGACCTCGGCGATCACCAGGTGCTTGGCGACGTCGAGCGACGGGGTCGCGAAGGTCGTGGAGTTCGACCAGATTGACTCGGCGCCCGAAGAGCGCGAGCGCGGCATAACCATCGCCATTGCGCACGTGGAGTACGAGACGAAGAAGCGGCATTACGCCCACGTGGACTGCCCGGGGCACGCCGACTATATCAAGAACATGATCACCGGGGCGGCGCAGATGGACGGCGCGATCCTGGTCGTGGCCGCCTCCGACGGCCCCAAGCCCCAGACCCGGGAGCACATCCTGCTGGCCCGCCAGGTCAACGTACCGGCGCTGGTCGTCTTCCTCAACAAGGTCGACGAGATGGATGACCCGGAGCTGCTGGAGCTGGTGGAGTTGGAGCTG
>DASXVN010000057.1:0-56792 GCA_036504235.1 Armatimonadota bacterium
CATGGTTAGCGCCGGGGGGGGACGTAGCCCCCGCCCTACATACCGGCCTCGGAACCGCCCCTGGTCGCCAACCGTCCAAGCAGCGGAAGCCCGGCGCCCGGCGCGCGGCGCTTTTGCCCGTCGTGGCTTTGTGTTACAATCCTCAGGCGCTAGCTGCGCTGACGCCGCTCGCCCGTAGTTGGTGCGAGACGCGGTCCTATTCGTCGCACTCCGACTGGAGGAACCCAGCTTGTTGCTCTCAAACGTTTCCCGCCTCACCCTAGGTTCCGCGCTCCTGCTCGCAATCGTCCTGCCGGCCCTGGTCACCGGCTGTGGCGGAGGCGGCGGAGGCGGCAGCACTACCCTGATCGTATCCGGCAAGGTGGTCAACGCCGGCACGCTCAATCCGGTGCAAGGCGCGCTGGTTTCGGCCCAGGGGCAAACGGTAACCACCGCCGGCGATGGGACCTTTACCCTCTACAATCTCGCGCATAACCCGGTGGTGATCACCTTCGGGGCCGCCGCTTACCAGACCCTGCAACAGACGATTTCCGTACCGGGAGGCGGCGTGAATATCGGCTCCGTGGCGCTGGTTCCCGCCCATCGGGCGGGCACGGGGAACGTGACCGGCACGGTGACGGTCAACGGCCTCGCGGCCGCCGGGGCCAGCATTACCGGGGCCGGCGCCTCGGCTCGCTCCAACGCCTCCGGCCAGTTCACCCTGTATAACGCGACGCCGGGCACGCAGACCCTCACCGGTAGCACTTCTGGCGGCGCGGCGGTGGGCTTTGCTCAGGTGGTCGTCCCGGCGGACAGCACCCTGTCCGGGGTGCTCCTAGCCATCACCAGCGGCCCGCCTCCACCCCCGGCCCCTCCTCCGGTTATCTAGACGGCCCGGGTGAGCGCAGACCCATGGGCGGCGGAGACCGCCCCCGTCGCCATGAAGCAACTCGGGAAGTACCGCAAGCTGGTCGGAATAGTGCTGGGCGCCTTGGCCGCGGGCGCGGGTGTCTGGTTGGCCGTGTATTACCGCTCCGGCCCGCCCGCGCCGGAGACCGCCCCGGGCACCGGTCCTCTGGTCTCCATCCAGCGCCCGGTACTTAGACACAACGAGGGCGACCGGCTGGCCTGGCAGATCCGGCTCAAGCAGATCCAGATCACCCAGGGCTCCGGCGTGCTGTCGGCGCAGGGCATCCAGGAGGCGCTGATCTACGGCAGCAGCGGCCAGCCCCTGGTGCGAGTGACCGCCCAGAAGGTCACCGGCCGAGCCGGGGGCAGCGACTTCTCGGTTACCGGCAAAGTGACGGTGGTATCCTATCAGGGGGTAGTCATCAGCACCGACACGGTGCAGTGGAACCAGAGCCAGGGCCAGATTGTCTGCCCCAGTACGATAACCGCGCGCAGTCGCGAGGCGATGTTCAGCACCACCGGGATGACTTACGACCTCAAGGGCAGCACCCTGCTGGCGCCGAACCAGGTGAACCTGTACTCGGGCCAGAACAAGATCATCGGCAAGGGGCTAAACTACAACCTCACCACCGGCAACTTCGCCCTGGATTCGATACAGATAATCTTCAACGCGCAAGAGGCCCAGCAGATGCTGGGCGGGAAGGCGACGCCATGAGAGGCTGGTGGGCAGTGAGTCTGGCCGTAGGGGGCGTGGCGCTGCTGGTGAGCGCTCCGCGCTCGTTCGCGCCGGCCCGGGCCGCCGACCAGCCGGCGGCCAGCCCGGCGCGCCCGCCCGCGGCTGCACCTCCGCAGAAGAAACCCAAGACTTACACCCTCAAGCACGCCGACCACGGCAATTACCTCTCGGCCACCAAGACCTATCACCTCACCGGCAATATCGTCTTCGTCCAAGACAAAGTGACCATGTCGATGGATCAATGCGACTACAACGACGCTAACGATACGGCCGTCGCCACCGGCCACCTGAAGATCACCGACCCCGAGTCCACCATCACCGGAGACCTGCTCAAGGTGGATTTCGGCAAGAAGCTGGCCCAGATCAGCGGCAATGTGAAGATCGTCACCCAGAAGAAGAAGGCGGAGACCCCCCCGGCCGCGGCTGACGAGAAACCGGGGGCGTTGGCCGAGTATCGCCAGAAGCTGACCACCATCACCTGCCCCAGCATTGATTACTACTACGCCGAAGACAAGAAGCAGGCCACGGTGGCCGGGCCGCTGCAGGCGGTCCAGGATGACAAGACCGTCACCGCCGACAAAGCCTTCTACGATGGCGTTAAGGACGAGGTCACGCTGGAGGGCAACGTGCGCGTGGTGACTGAGGCCGGCAGCGAATTCCGCTGCCCCCAGGTGATCATCTCGCTCCAGGACGACTCCTTCCAGGCCGACAACGTCGAGGGCGTGGCGGTAGAAGAGAAGAAGCCGGAGGAAACCAAGCCCCCGGCCGGCGGCGGCACTCCGCCCCCGCCGCCCCCGCCGGCACCCCCCGCACCCTAGCACCAACTTCACCTCCGCGGAAGGAACTCACCCATGACCAATCGCGAGCGCTTCCTGGCCCTCATGGAGTTCGAGACGCCCGACCGGTTGCCCAACTACGAACTGGGAGCTTGGGGGCAGGCCTATGACCGCTGGATCGGCGAGGGGTTGCCGATGGAGGAGTTGTACGGCGATTGGTTCGACGGCGAGCCCTATCTGGAGTTGGAGCGGCGCGGCTTTGCCCCGATCAATGTCAGCCTGCTGCCGCCTTTCGACTACGAGGTACTGGCGGAGGACGAGCGCTATATCACGGCTCGCAACGGCGCGGGCATCGTGACCCGAGCGCTCAAAGAGGGCACCGCCCGCGGCACCCGCTGGTGCATGGACCAGTACCTGTCCCATCCGGTCACCGACCGGGCCAGCTTTGCCGCGATCAAGCAGCGCTATCAGCCGCACCAGCTCACCCGCTACCCGATCTGGTGGGACGAGTGGGCGCGGATCTGGGCGACCCGCGACTATCCTCTGTGCCTGCTGCGCAACGGATCGTTCGGCCTCTACTCTCAGCTCCGCTCCTGGGTGGGCACTGAGAATCTCTCTTACCTGTTCTACGATGACCCGGCTTTCGTGGGGGAAATGATCGAGTTCGCCGCCGACTTCCTGCTGGCGACGGTCGAGCGGGGGCTGACCGGCGTGCAGTACGACTACTTCAACTTCTTCGAGGATTTTGCCGGCAAGGGCGGTCCGCTACTGTCGCCGGCGATCTTCCGACAGCTCTTCCTGCCCGCCTACCAGCGCATCATCGGCCGCCTGCGGCAAGCCGGGATCAAGCACTTCTGGCTGGACAGCGACGGCGACCCCCGGGCGCTGATCCCCCTCATGATCGAAGCGGGAATCACCTGCCTGTGGCCGCTGGAGGTCGCCTCGGGGATGGACGCGGTCGAACTACGCCGCGAGTGGGGACATGACCTGGCGCTGGCGGGCGGCATCGACAAGCGGGAAATCGCCAAAAACCGGGCGGCGATTGACCGCGAACTAGAGCGCCGCATCCTGCCCCTGCGCGAGGCCGGCGGCTACCTCCCCCACCTCGACCACACCTTCCCGCCCGACGTAAGCTACGACAACTTGCGCTACTACCTGGACAAGAAGCGCGAACTGCTGGCCTAGCCCAGGCTCCGCGGCAGAATGACAGTGAAGGTGGTCCCGCCGGCCGCGTCGCTGGTGAAGCTGACCTCGCCGCCCAGGTAGCGCTCGGTGAGGAGCTTGACGCTGTGCGTCCCGACACCGCGACCCGCGCCGGGCTTGGTGCTGAAGGAACGCTGGAAGATCTGGGCGCGGACCTCCGGGGACAGGACCGCCGCGTTGTGGACGAGGAAAGCTACCCGGTCACCGTGATCTTCCGCCGCAAGCGTGACCACCCCGCCCGCCCCGGTCGCCTCCACCGCGTTGCGCAGGAGATTGCCCAGCACTCGCTTGAGCAGGGCCGCGTCGGTGACCATTTCCACCTCGGGCGCGGACTCCACCCGCACCGTCACTTCCGCCGCGTGCGCCTCCCCGTGCAGCATCTGCACCAGGCTTTCCAGGAGCGCCGGCACCGATACCGGGCTGGGATGCGCCCGCAACTCGCCCCGCTCGGCCATGACCAGCTCGCGCTGCGCCACAATCTCGTCCACCATCTGGCGGGAGAGGTGACGCAGGTCCTGCTGAAAGTCCAGCAAGCTCTTGCCGCTCTTATTGTCGGCGGAGGCCAGCTCCGCAACGGCGCGAATGCTCATCGCGGTGTTGAGTACGTCGTGGAAGAACACCCGCTCCAGCACCTGACGGCGTTTCTCGGCGCTCAGGTCGCGGACGGCCAGGACCACGAATTCCGTGTCGCCGGCCGGCAGGTAGCTGGCCTGCATCTCCAGATCGCGAGCCCCACCCTCCTGCTCCCCGGCAGTGCGCAGGCGGCACTCGCGCCGCACGGAGGCCTGGGTCTCCAGGCAGGACAAAATGGCTTCCACCGCGCCGCAGGCGAAGCAGTACTCCGAGGTGCCGCAGCCCCCCGCGCAGTCGTCGGCGTGCACACAGCCCGTCGCCTCGCCCGGCCGCGACCCCACGATCGCCTCTACGTCGCTCACACCCAGCAACTGCAGCAGCGGCCCGTTGCCGGCGACAATCTGCCGCTGGCCATTGAGCACCATCACCGGATCGGGCATCGCTTCCAGCAGCAGGGGGGCGATGGGGTCGGCCAAAAACTGATCGCGCTGAGCCTGCACCGCCTCCGGCGTAGCGCGCTCGGCGGGGGCGAAATTCGTGGTGAGGCGGCAGGTTTCTGCGGGCATAGGTATCCTTTGGGTTGCCCCAGCCGAGACCGGGGTGAGCGTCAGCCTTAGCTGCCTTTGGCGGGTAAGAGCGAGGCCTCGAGCGCGTCTTCCACGACGTTAGCGTAGACGAAGGTCAGACCCTCGCGCATGGTCTCTTCCATTTCCAGGACATCCGGCTCATTGCCGGCGGGCAGGATCACCGTGGTCAGGCCCGCGCGCTTGGCGGCCAGGACCTTCTCTTTGACGCCGCCGATGCGCATGACCTTGCCGCGCAGGGTGATCTCCCCGGTCATGCAGACATCACTGCGGAACAGACGCCCGGTGAACAGGCTCACCAGCACGGTAGCCATCGCCACGCCGGCCGAGGGGCCGTCCTTGGGCGTAGCCCCGGCGGGCACGTGCAGGTGCACGTCCACCGCCGAGAAAAAGTCCGCGGCCAGGCCCAGTTTCTCGGCGTTGCTGCGCACCCAACTGAGGGCGGCGCGCGCCGACTCCTGCATGACCTCGCCCAACTGACCCGTGAGCACCAGATTCTCGTGCCCCGGCATCTTAGTCGCTTCCACGAAGAGAATCTCGCCGCCGGCCTGAGTCCAGGCCAGTCCGCAGACCACCCCCGGCGAGCCAATCCGCTCGGCTACCTCAGAATAGAACGGCTGCGGACCGAGAAACTCCTCCAGGTCCTTGCGATTAATCACCGGCATTTTCGTCTCGCCGCCGGCGAGACGCCGGGCCAGCTTGCGGCAGAGCCGGGCGATGGTGCGCTCCAGGTTGCGTACCCCCGCCTCCCGGGTGTAGCCGCGGATGATCCGGGCCAGCGCCGGCTTGCGGATCTTGACCTGCGAGGCTTTGAGCCCGTGCTCGGTGGTCTGCCGGGGGATCAGGTACTGCTCGGCGATCTTGATCTTCTCCTCGTCCGTGTACCCGGGCAGGTGCAGGACCTCCATGCGGTCCAGGAG
The DNA here is from genome assembly GCA_036504235.1 of Armatimonadota bacterium. Classification (GTDB taxonomy): domain Bacteria; phylum Armatimonadota; class Zipacnadia; order Zipacnadales; family Zipacnadaceae; genus Zipacnadum. The sequence goes on from DASXVN010000057.1 coordinate 5,681, forward strand.
CGGGGGCGGAATGGTGCCCAGGGTGTTGGCGGTGGTCACGAAGATCACGTGCGAAAGGTCGTAAGGGACCTCCATGTAGTGGTCGGAGAAGGTGTCATTCTGCTGCGGGTCCAGGACTTCCAGGAGGGCGCTGGTGGGGTCGCCGCGGTAGTCCGCGCCCACTTTGTCAATCTCGTCGAGCATGAAGACCGGGTTGTTGGTGCCCGCGCTGCGCAGGCCCTGCAGGATGCGTCCCGGCATGGCGCCCACGTAGGTGCGTCGGTGGCCGCGGATCTCCGCCTCATCGCGGATGCCGCCCAGGGAGACGCGCACGAACTGCCGGCCCGTGGCCCGGGCGATGCTGCGCCCCAGGGAGGTCTTGCCCACGCCCGGAGGGCCTACGAAGCACAGAATCGGCCCCTTCAGGTCCGGCTTGATCTTGCGAACGGCCAGGTACTCGACGATCCGATCCTTGACGTCCGCCAAGCCATAGTGGTCCTCGTCGAGGATGCGCTGCGCCTCCTCCACGTCAATGTGCTCTTCCGAGTAGATGAGCCAGGGGAGGTCCAGGATCCAATCCAGATAGGTGCGGATCACGCTGTACTCCGCGGCCGCCGGATTCATGCGGGCCAGGCGGTCCAGCTCCCGGGTGGCAGCCTCGCGAGCCGCGGCGGTGAGCCGGGTCTCGTCCAACCGCCGGCGCAACTCGCCGATCTCGTCGCTCTCCTCCGACTCGCCCAGTTCCTGCTGGATGGCCTGCATCTGCTGGCGCAGGAAGTGCTCGCGCTGGACGGATTCCATCTCCTGGCGCATCTGCGCGGAGGCCTGGTCGGCGATCTGCAGCCGCATCAACTCCTGGTAGGCCGCCTCGTTGAGCAGGTGCAGGCGCTCATGCAAGCTGACGGCCTCCAGGACCCGCTGCTTGGCGCCCAACGGCTGGTCCAGGGTGGCCGCGATCAGGTCGCAGAGGGCCGAGCGCCCCGGGACATTCAGGGCCTGGAGGTAAGCCTCGTCCGGCAGGATGGGCGACAAGCTCACGATCTGCTGGAAAGACCCCAGCAGCGCCTGGGCCAGACCCTCCAGCTCCTCGCCGGTCTCCTCATCCTCCGGCAGTTGCTCCACTTTGGCGATCAGGAAGGGCTCGACTTTCTCCACCGAGCCGAGGCGCATCCGGGTGACGCCGCGCACCAGCAGCCGGTGGGTCCCGTCGGGCATCTGCAGCATGCGCTGGACGCGCACCGCGCAGCCGACCTCGTAGACGCCCAGGCCTTCCTGGCGCAGGGGGTCCTCCAACGGGCGGCGGGCCACCACCAGCATCAGCCGGTCGGTAGCGACCACGGCGTCCACCAGGGCAGCGTCCGCCTGCTCGGTGGCCAAGGGGACCAACATGTAGGGAAAGACCACGGAGTTGACCGGGAGCACCGGCAGGGTCTCCGGGATGGTTATTTCTTGAGCGTCGGAGTTTTTATCCTCAGCCATGGTTCAGATTCACCTCGAAAGCTTCCTAAAAAATAAGCAGGAAAGCGACCACGCCACTAGCTGATCGGCACGGAACGGGTGCGGGGCGCCGCGGGAGGCGCCTTGGGCATGACGATCTCCAGGAACCCGTCGGCGTAAGAGGCGGAGACCGCCTCCACGTCAATGGGCTGCGGGATGGAGATCTGGCGGGCGAACTGGCCGCACTCGATCTCCATGTTGTAGTACTTGCGGGGGCTACCCGCCGCCGGGTCCTCGCGTTTGCCGGCGATGGCGAGAATCGTGCCTTCGGCGTCCACCGAGACTTCCAGCGCCTCGCGAGCCAGCCCGGCGATCTCCACCCGCGCCACGATCCGGTCCGCGGTCTCGTATACATCGGTAGGAGGCTCGTACAAGGGCCGGGCTCCGCCCGGCGCGCGCCGATGGGGACGCAGCGTAATCCGCCGAATCGTCCAGCCGCAGGACTCGCCGGTCCTGCGAGCGGAAGTGAAGTAGGCGTCGGACATAGACGGGAGTCCCTCCTGCAACGGGCTAACAATGGAACGAGGCGTAGCTACCATTATAGTGGTGACGACCAGCCGGGACAAGCGGTTCGGATTGCGGGAGGGGAGGAGGGGGAGCAAGGGCAACAGCGGGGAGAGGGCGGGAGATGGACGTTTCCCTATCTCTCTCCCGCGCCAGCGGGGGAGAGTGGCCGCTGCGCAGCAGCGGACGAGAGGGGGCAGTCGTTAGCGCTGGGCGCGGACCCCCTCTCCCCCGGCGGGGACGCCGGGTACTCTCCCCCGCTTCGCGGGAGAGAGATAACGGCTCCTCTCTTCGCGGCCTCATCTTTGCCGTTCTCCCCCTCTCCCCAGTCCGCGCGGGGAGAGGGGGCCGGGGGGTGAGGCCAGAACGTGTGGCCGACCTCCGCCCTTCCCCCCTGCGTTGCGCCCCGCAGAGCATTGTGCTATACTCAGATTGTGTGGGGCGGCGTCTGCAAACGCCGGCCCCCTTCCTGTTTCGGCGCAGACAGCGCCGAGACTGATAACCCATGGGAAGGACGTGTTACACCATGGCCGATGAGGCCAAGACCCTTTACGAAGCGATGTATATTCTCGACACCCGGCTCACCGAGGAGGAGGCTACGGCCGCCAGCCTCGCGCTGCGCGAGGGCGTAGTCGCCGCCGGGGGCGAGTTTGTTTCTGACGAGCTGTTCGGACGCCGCCGCTTGGCCTTCGCCATCGACAAGCATGTGGATGGCGTCTACCGCCTGCTGTACTTCCACGGTGACGGCCTGATTGCCGAGGAGTGCCGGCGCCAGTTTGTTCTGGTAGAGCCAATCATCCGCGGCATGGTCGTCGTGGCTAACCCCAAGGCTATCTTCGCTCCGGCGGAGAAGAAGCCGGTGGAGGCTCCCCCGGCCCCCGAGGCCGAGGCCGAAGCCGCTCCCGCCGAGACCGCTCCGGTCGCCGAGGCTGCTCCCGCTGAGGAAGCCGCTCCGGTCGCGGAGGTCGTAGCTGAGGCTCCGGCTGCTGAAGTCGTGGCTGAGGCTGCCGCTGAGGCCGCCCCGGTCGAGGAGGCTCCGGCTGCGGAGGCTGCTCCGGTCGCCGAAGTCGTGGCCGAGGTCGCTCCCGAGGCTCCCGCGGAGGCGGAAGCCGAGGCCGCGCCCGCCGCCGAAGACGCTCCGGCCGAGTAGGCGGAGCGCCCGCCGCACTCCGTATTCACACTCTCACCGCAACCAGGGAGGCAGGTCCCCGTGATTAACAACGTGGTGCTCGTCGGCAGGTTGGCCAACGATCCGGAAATGCGCTACACGCCCAGCGGAACCGCGATCAGCAAGTTCCGCCTGGCCGTGGATCGCCAGCGCCGCAGTGGGGACTCGGGCGAGACCCAGCAGGAGACCGACTGGCTGGATATCGTTACCTTCGGCCAGACCGCCGAAAACACCGCCAAGTTCCTCGATAAGGGCTCACTGGTCGGGATTACCGGCCGCATTCAGTCCCGGAGCTGGGAAACCCAGGAGGGGCAGAAGCGCTACGCCGTGGAGATCGTCGCCGAGCGGGTCCAGTTCCTCGAGAGCCGCCAGGAAGCCGAGCGGCGCCGCGCCGCCCGCGGCAGCCAGGGCGGCAGTTCGTCCTCTAGCGGTGGCGCCCCCGCCGGGGGTGGCGCTCCGGCCGCCGGCGGCGCTCCGAGCGGGCCCGAGATTCCCGAGGGCGAGGACTTCTTCGGGGACTAGGAATTGTCGAGCCGGAGGCGCGGGCCAGCCCGCCGGCGTCTCCGCTGCTCCGCACGACCATGAACAAGGAACTCTTGGCCCTGGGTGTGGACCTGGGGGGCACAACTTTCACCGCCGGACTCCTGACTCGTGCCGGCCACCTGCTCGGCACCGCCTCCAGTCCCACCCCGACGGAAAGCGCTACCGCAGTCTATGCGGCCCTGGAGCAAACGGGCCGGCGACTGCTGGAGGCGCATGGCAATCCCCCCCTGGCCGGCGTCGGCATCGGCGTGCCCGGTCTCGTCGTCCCCGCTACCGGTCAGATCATTGACTGCCCCAACCTCGCCGTCATGGACGGCACCAACGCGGCCGAGCAATTGCGCTCGAGCTTTGTCGTGGACACCGCGCTGGTCGGCAACGACGCCTTCTGCGCCACGCTCGCCGAGTTGCGCTACGGTGCGGGCCAGGGAGCCGGCAACCTGCTGCTCCTGACCCTGGGCACCGGGGTCGGCGGCGGTGTGGTGCTCAACGACCAGGCGGTCCGCGGTCCCCGCCAGCTCATGGGTGAGATCGGCCACATGATCGTCGCCCCGCGCGGGCGCAAGTGCGGCTGCGGCAACTTCGGCTGCCTGGAGGCGATGGTGGCCAAACAGGCGATGATTGACCTGGCCCTGCAGCGCCTGCAGCGCGGCCGCGCCAGCCTGCTGGAGGAACTCAGCGGCGGCGACGATGAGGCCATCACCCCCGAACTAATCTCCCAGGCCGCCCGTCAGGGCGACGCGGTGGCCGCGGAGGTCATTGGCCAGGTGGCCGAGTACCTGGGCATCGCTATCTGCAACGCCATTTTGATGCTGGACCCCGACCGCGTGCTGATCGGGGGCGGCATTGCCGCGGCCGGCGAGCTACTCCTGGAGCCGATCCGGCGAACGGTGCGCCACCGCGGCCGTTACGCGCGTTTTGACACCACGCAGATTCTCCCCGCGCAGTTGGGGAATCTGGCCGGCACTTACGGCGCCGGCGCGCTGGTCTGGGAAGGGCTGCGCGTCAACTAGCAGCCGGTCCGACTAGCAGCCAGGCCGGCGCCGACTCGCCCGCCTTTCGCAAGCGAATCTCCAACCCTAGGACGTGACCCGCATGCACCTGCCTGAGCCCAAGCTGCTGCCCCCGCTGGACCCTGATTTCCGTCCCGCCGCTCTGGCGAACCGCGCCTTCCGCGAGGAGGTCGCCGCTTCCGGTGGCGGCGTCCCGCTGGTGCTGACCCTGGAGCGCGGCGGCGGCGCGATTACCCGCTTTGAGACCCGCGTATTCCCCGCGGATTCCCCCCGCGCGGTCGCCAATCTGACCTATGCCAATCGCCTGCTCAAGACCCTTCTGTGGGCCCGCGGCGGCTGGCGGGTCTGCGTCGGGGGCCCGGCTGAGATCGGCGGCTTCCTCAAGATCGAGTACTCCCCGCGCGGCCAGCGCGCCTTCGACGCCGAATTCATGGGCAGCGTCTACCAGCGCCCCTTTGAGATCGCGGTCATGACCGCCGAGGAGGCCCCCGCGGCTCAGGAGAACACGGTGGCCCTCGGCCGGCACCTGGAGGGCAACCGCATCGGCTTTGACGCCGGGGCCAGCGACTACAAGGTCGCCGCGGTGATTGAGGGCGAGTCGGTCTTCAGCGAGGAATACCCCTGGGACCCCAAGGTCCAGAGCGACCCCGAATACCACTACGAGCACATCATGCACGCCCTGCGCGAGGCGGCGAAGCACATGCCCCGCGTGGACGCGCTCGGCGTGAGCAGCGCCGGCATCTACATCGACAACCGGGTGGCGGTGGCCTCGCTCTTCCGCGCAATTCCCGCGGACGTTTTCGATGCCGAGGTGCGCGACCTGTTCCTGCGCGTGCAGCGCGATATGGGCGGCATCCCCATGGAAGTCGCCAATGACGGCGACGTGGCCGCGCTGGCCGGCGCCATGAGCCTGGATACCAACCGCCTGCTGGGCGTGGCCTTCGGCTCCAGCGAGGCGGCGGGCTACGTGGACACCGACGGAAACATCACCGGCTGGCTCAACGAGCTGGCCTTCGTGCCCTTCGACTTTGGCCCCAGCGCCCCCGCCGACGACTGGTCCGGCTATCCCGGCGTCGGCGCGCAGTACCTGTGCCAGACCGGCGTGGTGCGGATGGCCGAGGCGGCCGGCATTGAGCTGGACGCCTCCACCCACCTGGCCGAGCGGCTCAAGGTCGTCCAGGAGCGGATGGCCACCGGCGACGAGCGGGCGCGGCAGGTCTATATCACCGTCGGCCGCTGGGTCGGCTACGCCATTGCCTACTACGCCGAGTTCTACGACCTGGCCCACGTACTGCTGCTGGGCCGCGTGACCACCGGCGAGGGCGGCGAGCTGCTCATCAACGAGGCCCGCGAGGTGCTCAAGCAGGAGTTCCCCGAGTTGACCGGCCTGGAATTGCACCTCCCCGGCGAAAAAGAGCGCCGCGTCGGGCAAGCCATCGCGGCCGCGAGTTTGCCGGAAATCATCGGGTAGGACGGGCGTCTCGCCTGTCAAGGTAGGACGGGCGTCTCGCCCGTCAAGTTGGAGGACAGAACATGCAACTGCACATGCCCGGAGCGGAGATATTTGTGCCCGACGGCCTCGCCGAGGCCGAGGCGCTGGCGCGGACTACCCATTTGGCTATCGCGGCGCACCAGGATGACCTGGAGATTCTGGCCGCGCATGGGGCTTTGCAGGGCCTGGGGCGGCCCGACGTCTGGTTCGGCGGCGTAGTCGTCACCGACGGCGCCGGCAGCCCCCGGGACGACCTGTACGCCGACTATACCGACGAGCAGATGCAAAACGTGCGCCGCCTGGAACAGCGCAAGGCCGCTTACGTCGGCGAGTACAGCTTCCAGGGCCAGCTCATGTTCGCCAGCCGCCAGGTGAAGGACTCCGCCGAGCGCGCGGTGGTCGAGGACCTCCAGGCGATCCTCGCGGCCACGCGCCCGCACACCGTCTATACGCACAACCTGGGCGACAAGCACGACACCCACGTGGCGGTCGCCCTGCGCGTGCTCGCAGCCTGCCGCGAGTTGCCCGCCGCGCAACGCCCCGCGCGCCTGTGGGGCGGCGAGGTCTGGCGCGATCTAGACTGGCTGACCGACGAGGACAAGGTGCCCCTGGACTGCAGCGCGCACGAGAACCTCCAGGCGGCGCTGCTGGGCGTCTTTGACTCCCAAATCTGCGGCGGCAAGCGCTACGATCTGGCCACCATGGGCCGGCGCAAGGCCCACGCCACGTATTTCGCCTCCCACGGCGTGGACGAGACCACCGGCCTGAATTTCGCCATGGACCTGACGCCGCTGCTGCAGGACGATGCCCTGAGCCCGGCGGCCTACGTCCAAGGCCTGATTGACCGCTTCGCCGATGAGGTATCGGGGCGGATCGGGAAGCTGGGGTAACGGCCCTACCCCCTAACCCCCTCCCTGAAGGGAGGGGGGATTGCGCCGCCGGCGTTCACGCCGTTTGCCGTTGACGTTCCCCCCTCTCCTGCCAGGAGAGGGGCCGGGGGTGAGGCCCTCCCACCCGGAACTGCCCTCCCCGCCCGGGCGTCTTATACATAGCTTGTGTGGTGGTTGTCACATATCATATCTGCCTGTCTCTTCAGCCCGAGGCTAACCCCTCGGGCCGAGTGACTTTGCCTGCCCGCCCGCGACCATGAGTGACTCTCTGGCTCGACAAATTGTGACTCTACTGCAGCAGACCGAGCCGGTCCGCGACCTCCGCGCGCGTCTGGCTGTGCCCGGCCCGCCGGTGCAAGTCGAGGGCCCCAGCGGCGCGGGCAAGGCTGCCCTGCTCGCCTCCGTGCTGGACGACCCCGGGAAGACCGCGCTGGTCCTGACCTTCAGCGACGAGCGCGCGACCCAGTTGGCGGAGGACCTGCAGGCGCTGCTGGGCGGCGAGTCCGGTTCCACCGTGCTCCTCTACCCCTCCATCGCTTCCGCGCTGTATGACGGTGTGGAGCCGGAGCCGGCCGAGGTGGCTCAGCGGCTGCAGGTACTGGGGCGGCTGGTGGCGGGCGCGCCGACGATTGTGGTGGCGCCGATCAAAGCGGCCCTGCATCTGACTATGCCGCCGGAGGCCCTGCTCGGAGCGCGGCGGACCGTGGCGAAGGGCGAGCAGATTGACCGCGAAGACCTGCTCAACGCGCTGCTGGACCTGGGCTACGAGCGGGTGGCGCTGGTGGACGACGTGGGCCAGTTCTCGGCCCGGGGCGGCATCATTGACGTCTCCCCTCCCACCGAGCCGCGGCCGGTGCGGATTGAACTGTTCGGCGACGAAGTGGACAGCCTGCGGCATTTTGACGCGATCACCCAGCGCTCGCTGGAGCCGGTGGAGCAAGTCCTGATCGGCCCCGCGGGCGAGATTCTGCTCACCGCGGCCGCGGTCCGCAAGGCCCTGCCCGCCATCCGCAGCAGCTTCCGCCGGGAGCTGGACCAGCTCAACATGCGCGAGAAAACCCGCGAGGCCGAGCGCCTCAAGCAGCGCATGGAGGAAGACCTCGAGCTGCTGGACAACCTGCGCCCGCAGCCCTCCCTGACCCATTATCTGCCCTTCCTGTACGACCGCCCGGCCTGCCTGCTGGCCTACCTGCCCGAGGACGCGCAACTCGTGGTGGACGAGCCGGTGCGGATCAAGAGTCACGCCGAGCAGTTCGAGCAGGAGGTCAAGCGCGCCTACGACAGCGCGGTCAAGCTGGGCAGCCACCTGCGTCTGCCGACGACCGCGTGCTTGGCGTGGGAGAGCTTCCTGATCGCCTACCTGGCGCATCCCCGTCAGACCGGCCCGATTCTGTACTTGACCATGCTCCAGCGCGAGGTCCCCTGGGCGCCGGAGGCGGAGTTGCGGCACCTGGACACGCCGCCGGTGGACAGCTTCGGCGGGCGTTTCGAGCTGCTGGTCGAGGGGCTGTCCGTCTGGCAGGAGCAGGGCCGGCGCCTGCTGGTGGCGACCAACGAGCCGGACCGCATGACCGAGGTCTTCGCCACGCGCGGCCTGTCCGGACTGCTCCCGCCCGACGAGGAGCAGCGCCTGGAGCCGGGCCGGATCGCGCTCACCGACCTGAACCTCTCCGGCGGCTTCACCTTCCCCGCCGCGCAGTTGATCGTGCTCACCGGCCGCGAGATCTTCGGCTGGCGCCGCCTGCGCCGGACCGAGGAACCCGCCTACAAACGCGGCTTCTCGCTGCTGTCCCTGCGCGAGTTGCATGAGGGCGATTACGTGGTGCATATCAACCACGGCATCGCCCGCTACCGAGGCTTGTCCCGCCAGACGCTGGGCGGGATCGAGCGCGAGTACATGGTCCTGGAGTACGCCGGCGAGGACAAGCTGTACGTGCCGGTGACCCAGCTCGATCGGGTGCAGAAGTACATCGGCGCGGAGGGCTCGGCCCCGGCGGTCAACGCCATGAAGAGCGTCCGCTGGGCCGCCGCGAAGAAGGAAGCCCGCAAGCACGCGCAACTGCTGGCCCGCGAGCTGATGAAGCTCTACGCCGCCCGCGAGCAGGCCCCCGGCTTCGCCTTCTCCCCCGACGGCCCCTGGATGGCCGAACTGGAGAACGCCTTCCGCTACGACGAGACCCCCGACCAACTGCGGGCTATCGCCGAGGTCAAGGCGGACATGGAGGCCCAGCGCCCCATGGACCGCCTCATCTGCGGCGACGTGGGCTACGGCAAGACGGAGGTCGCCGTGCGCGCTGCCTTCAAGGCGGTGCTGGACAACAAGCAGGTGGCGGTGCTCACCCCCACCACCATCCTGGCCCAGCAGCATTTCAACACCTTCCAGGAGCGCCTCAGCCGCTACCCCATGGAGGTGGCGATGCTAAGTCGCTTCCGCACGCCCGAGCAGCAACACCGGGCTATTGAAGGCCTCAAGAACGGTACGGTGGACCTGGTGGTCGGCACGCACCGGCTGCTCTCCAGCGACCTGACCTTCAAGGATCTGGGGCTGGTAATCATCGACGAGGAGCAGCGCTTTGGCGTCAAGCAGAAGGAAAAGCTCAAGCAACTGCGCGCCTCGGTGGATGTCGTCACGCTCTCGGCCACGCCCATTCCGCGCACCCTGAATATGGCGCTGTCCGGCCTGCGGCAGATCTCGCTGATCGCCGACCCGCCCCAGGGTCGGCTGCCCATCCGCACCTTCGTCCGCGAAACCGACGATGAGCTGGTCCGCCAGGCGATCCTGCGCGAGATCGAGCGCGGCGGGCAGGTCTACTTCGTGCACAACCGGGTCCACTCCATCAAGCACGTCGCCGCGCATATCCAGCGCCTGGTGCCCGAGGCCCTGGTGGCTGTGGCGCACGGGCAGATGGACGAGCAGGACCTCGAGCAGGTCATGCTCGCCTTCCATGGCGAGGAATGTAACGTCCTGGTCTGCACCACCATCATCGAAAACGGTCTGGATATCGCCAACGTGAACACCATCATCGTGGACGACGCCCACAAGCTGGGGCTGGCGCAGCTCTATCAGCTCCGCGGCCGCGTGGGCCGGTCCGCGCGCCAGGCCTACGCCTATCTGCTCTACAAATACCCCGACCAGATGACCGCTGACGCCGAGGAGCGACTCAAGGCCATCGAGGAGTTCAGCGAGCTGGGCAGCGGCTTCAAGCTGGCGCTACGCGACCTGGAAATCCGCGGCGCGGGCGAGATTCTCGGCGCCGAGCAGAGCGGGCAGATGTCCTCGGTGGGCCTGGACCTGTACACGCAGATGCTGGCCGACGCGGTCAAGACGCTCAAGGGCGAGCGGCCCGGCGACCTGGAGGGCCTGCCCGCGATTGACCTGCCCGTGGAGGCGGTCATCCCCGGCTTCTACGTGCCCGACGAGCGCCAGCGCATTGACCTGTACCGGCACCTGGCGGAGATCAGCGAAATCGAGGCGATTGAGGGCCTGGCCGCAGAATTGCGCGACCGCTACGGGACGCTCCCGCCGCCGGTGGAGAACCTGCTGCGCATCGCCAAGCTGCGCCTGCGCGCGGTCGCGGCGGGCGTGGCCGAGGTCGGCCCGGAGAACGGCCGGATCGCGGTCAAGCTGCTGCCCTCGGCGCGGCTGACCGACCGCGAGGTGGACATCTTCAAGGGGATGCTGCAGCCCACCCTGCGCCAGGCCCGCCAGGGCGCGCGCTCCAAGCTCCCCCGGGCCAGCGCGACGCCCACCGCCCTCTCCTTCGCCCCCGGCGACCAGGGCCCCGAGTTCCTCCTGGAGGGCGTCTCGCAACTGATCGAGCTACTCATCAAGCGCTCCAAGTACAACGAGTCCCGCAACGAAAGGGTGGCAGCAGCGAAATGAGATATGGGCTAAGAGGGGCGCTTTGTCTTATATTAGGCATCATTGCCCTTGGGCATTCCGCTGTACAGGCGCAGACCACCGTAATGTTGCCCGTTTATCGGCTCGGCATGGAAATCCAGAGCCTGTCAGACCTGGCCAAGACCGGCGACGATCTCCACAAGGCCGGCTGCAACCTCGTTCTGGCCCGTGGCCCGCTGGGCGCGGCAGTCATCGCCGGTCTGTGGGAGGCCAACAAGTGGGACATGGAGGTACTGCTCTCCAGCGAAGGGTTGGGCGATCCGGATGCGGACCGTGATGCCGACCGCGACTGGATACAGCGATTCTATGATTGGACCTACTGGACGCGGGGTGCCCCGGCCTATCGGGGTTATCTCCTGGCTCCGTCCTCCACCCCGCAGTATGACAGCTACCTGTTGGCCGCTCTGGCTGGCAATCCCCGAGCATCGGGATACGCCGGAACGTGGCTAGCGACCGGACAGTACGGCTCCAGTGTTTCCCAAAGCCTGGTGAGGGATGCCGTCTTCCTGTCCGTCGAAGAGTTGCTCGGTTCCGCAACCGGGTTGAGCGATCAATTTCCTCGCCAATTGAGCGACGGCAATTCGGCTCACACCCTGTTTGCAGTCTTGCCGGGCGAGGGGCCGGGGATCGAAAAATTGACGGAGGCCCAGTTGTTGGCTGTCGGCCAAGCGCTCAAAAGGAAGACTGCCGGGATAATCTTCCTTGCGCCGGCCAATGATCAGATACGCGAAATGCAATTATCCGTAATCCGCCAACTGGCGGGGGGGCCCGGGAAACCGAATCAAATGAACCGCAAACAAGTCCTCGCCGCCGAGGCCTCCTCCCCCCTCCTCTGGCGCATGAAGCGCTTCGGCGAGGTGGCTACGGCCGGGCTGACGCCCTACGCTACCCCCGACGGGACTACCGGCTATAGCGTGACCGGGCGGGCGCTGCTTAATCTGGCGATCCTCAACCGCAGCGCCTGGGTGGACGCTGCCAAGCTTACCCGCTTCTCGATGCGCATGTTCAGCAGCGGCGAGGGGCAGGCGGTGCTGCTGGCGCTGTCTACCGCCGGGGAGGTCAGCTACACCCGCGTGGCCGTGCCGGCCGGCTGGCATACTTACGATCTGGACCTCACCAAGGCCACCTGGGAGTCGCAGCAGCCCGCAGGCGGCAAGTGGGGCGGTAGCACCGGCGTAGTGCAGGGCTTGTCCTTCGCCCCGGTGACTTCGCCCGGCGCGCAGCTTGCTTTTGATTGGATTCGACTGGAACCCAGCAGCGCCGGTGAGGTAGAATGGGAGCAGGACCTGCAGAGCAGTCTGAGCGACGTGCAGGGCCTGGAAGGCCTCACGGTCGCCGACGGCGAACTGAAGGGGAAGGCTACCCAGAACGCGGTCAGTTTTGACCTGGTCCTGCCCGCCGGAGGCCTGGCGGTCAAGGGCCTGCCTTTCCTGTCCTGCGCGGCGACGCCGACCGCGGGACCCGCGCAGGTGCAGTACTGGGGGAAGGCCGCCGGTAAAGACCAGCCGGGCGGGACCGCCCGGTGGACGGTGGAGTCCGCGCCCCAGCCGGTGTGCGTGAACCTCAGCCGGTTGGGTTTCGCCGGGGCCACCGTGGCCGGCGCGGAGAACTGGGGCGGCTCGACAGGCGCGATCTCGCGTTTGCGCCTGACCTTCCCGGCTACGCCGGGGCAGGACTGGGCGCTGCGCTGGGTGCGCCTGGGGCCCAACTATGACCTGCGGTCCGTGCCCTCCGAGGCCGCACCGGAGCCGCCGGCGGAGCTGATGCTGCCGACGCTGCCCGAGCCGGAGCCCGCACCCGGCCCGCAGTAGATTTGCCCAAGGAGCGCGGCGCCCGAGCCGCGATATGTGAACGGATTCTATGACGGACGATACAGTTTCACCTGACGAACCCAACCCGAACGACTGCCCGGAAGAGACGCTGGAGCCAGGCGCGCCTCTGGTGATGGACCTGCCGGAGGAATACTTCGCGGAGTACTGCGAGCCCGAGGAGCTAAGCCCCTGCGAGCAGTGCGAAGGCTCCTGCCTGTCCGAGCCGGAGGCCGAGGCCCTGACCTGCGGTGCGTCCTGCGAGTGCGATTGCGCCTGCCGCGGCGAAAAGCCGCCCGCCACCCCCGCTCCTGAAGAGGCGGACGACTACTGGCCGACACAGTCGCGCGCGGCGATTGGCCTGTGCTTCCGCAAGGGCGGCAAGGTCTACTTCTTCCACCCCGGCGATTTTGAGGTCAAGATCGGCGACTGGGTGGTCGTCGAGACCGAAAAGGGCATTGATATCGGCGAGGTGGCCTCCATCAAGCGCTCCCTGGCCCGCGGGGAGCAGGAGCCTACGCGCAGCCTGGTGCGGTTGGCCTCCCCCGGCGATGTGCGCAAGAAGCAGGCGCTGACCGAAAAGGAGCGCCAGGCTTTCAAGGTCTGCGAGGAGAAAGTCGCCGGCCACAAGCTGGAGATGAAGCTGATTGACGCCAGCTACACGCTGGACGGCAAGCGGCTGACCTTTTCGTTCGTCTCCGAGGGCCGCGTGGACTTTCGGGACTTGGTGCGCGATCTGGCCCAGGCCTTCCGCTGCCGGATCGAGCTGCGCCAGGTGGGGGTACGCGATCAGGCCAAGCTCATCGGCGGCCTCGGCCCCTGCGGCCGGCCGCTGTGCTGTGCCACCTTCCTGCGCGATTTCTGCAGCGTCGGCATTCGCCTGGCCAAGGACCAGGGGCTGTCGCTCAACCCGGCGAAAATCAGCGGCAGTTGCGACCGGCTGATGTGCTGCCTGCGCTACGAGCACTCCCAGTACGTGCAGATGAACAAGCGCATGCCCAAGCTGGGGGCAATCGTAGAGAAGGACGAAATAGTGGGTCAGGTCGTGGAGCGCAACCTGCTCACCGGCACCATCCGCCTGCGCACCGAAGAGGGGCGCGAGGTGGTGCTCACCGAGGAGCAACTCTTCGGCGACGCGCCGGTGCAACTAGAGCCGGAGGGGCCGCCCAGCATGCTGGCCGCCCGCGAAAACCGCAAGGCCAAGGCCGAGCGGGACTTCGCGGCGGGCACCACGCCGCCCGTCAAGCGCCGCGCCAGCACCCGTCCTCAGAAAACCGGCCCGGCCCCCGGCAGCAAGTCCGGGGTCAAGGTGGAGCCCGCGCCCGGCACGGAAAAGCCGACCCCCGCCGCTCCGCCGGCCGCGCCGCAGAACCAGGCCGCTCCTCCCGGGGAGGGCCAGGCGCCCGCGCGCAAACGACGCCGCGGTCCGCGCCGCCGCGGGGGCAAGGGCAAGTCCGGCGGCGGCAACGCGCCGAACAACCCGACCGGCGGCAATCCGCCCAGTGGTGGCCCGCCCGCCGCCTCCGGCAGCAACTAAGACGTCTGTGTCGCCCCTATCATCAACTAAACGCCGCGGAATGAAGAATATGCGAGATACCGAACCCGTCCGGAAGTTCTACATCACCACGCCCATCTACTATGTCAACGCCAAGCCGCATATCGGCAGCGCCTACTCGACGATCGCCGCCGATGTCCTGGCCCGCTACCACCGGCTCCGGGGCGAAGAAGTCTTCTTCCTCACCGGCACCGACGAGCACGGGGCCAAGGTCGCGCAAAGCGCCGCCGACCGCAGCCTGACACCCCAGGAGTTCGTGGACGAGATTGTCCCGCTCTATAAGCAGATGTGGGAGCGGTTGCACATCCAGTACGACCGCTTCATCCGCACCACCGAGGCGGACCACGTGGCCGCGGTGCAGGAGGTCGTCCGTCGGCTGCTGGCCAGTGGCGACATCTACCTCTCCTCCTACGAGGGCATGTACTGCGTGCCCTGCGAGACCTACCTGCGCGAGTCGGAGCTGGACGAGGGCCGCTGCCCCGACTGCCAGCGCCCCGTCGAGTCGGTCAGCCAACCCGCCTACTTCTTCCGCGCCTCGCGCTACTCGGACCGCCTGCTGGCCTACATCGAGGAGCACCCCGAGTTCATCCAGCCGGAGACGCGGCGCCATGAAGTGGTCGCCTACGTCGAGGCCGGACTGCGCGACACCTGCATCAGCCGCGCCGGGAGCGAGTGGGACATCCCCATCCCGGAGGCGGAAGGCCAGTCGGTCTATGTGTGGCTGGACGCGCTGATCAACTACCTGACCGCGGTCGGCTTCCCGCACCAGGAGGACCCCCGCGACCGGTTCTGGCCGCCGGACGTCCAGCTCATGGCCAAGGACATCCTGACCCGCTTCCACGCCACCATCTGGCCGGCGCTACTCATGGCCCTCGAGGTGCCGCTGCCCCGGCGGCTGTTCGCGCACGGCTATCTGGTGACCGCGGGCGGCGACAAGATGAGCAAGTCCAAGGGCAACGTCGTGGACCCCTGGGAGGCCGCCAAGGAGCTGGCCGACATCTCCGGCGCCACCACCGCCGTGGCCGTGGACGCCATTCGCTATTTCCTGATGCGCGAGTTCACTTTCGGGTTGGACGGCACCTACTCCACGCCCGCCCTATTTGGCCGCTTCAATGCCGATTTAGCCAATGACCTGGGCAACCTTCTCAACCGCACCCTGCCGCTGATTGCCCGCTACCGGGAGGGCCTCGTGCCCGAGCCGGGACCCGGCGCGGGCGGTCTGGCCGCGGCCCTGGAGCAGGCGCGCGAGCGCGTCGAGCAGGGGCTGGAGGAGCTGGACTTCCGCGGCGTGCTGGAAGCGATCTGGGAGTTGCTCTCGGCGGCCAATAAGTTCGTGGACCAGCGCGAGCCGTGGGCGCTGTACAAGGCCGCCAAGCAGGTGGAACTGGACGCCGTACTGTACGACTGCGCCGACTGCCTGCGGGCGGTGGCCCTGTTTGTCTGGCCCTTCCTACCTGCCGTCGCCGCGGAGATCTGGGAGCGCCTGGGGCTGCAAGCCGCCGGAATCGTTCCCCAGTGGAAGGACCTGGAAGCCGGCAAGTTGCCCGCCGGACTCCCCGTGGACGCGGGCCAGCCGCTCTTCCCGCGCATCGACCTGGAGCGGGCCCAGCAGCGTCTGGAAGGCAAAGCAGAGAAGGCCGCGCCCGCGGCGGAAAAGCCCGCGAAGGCGGAGCAAGCCGCCGTCCCCGCCTGCCTTACGTATGACCAGTTCCAGCAGATGGAGCTGCGTGTCGGCAAGGTCCTGGAGGTCGAGAAGGCCCCGAAGAGCGACAAGCTCTATGTGCTGCAGGTGGACCTCGGCGAGGAGACCCCGCGGCAGATTGTCGCCGGTCTCGCGCAGGACTTCCCGCCCGAGGAAATCCTCGGCAAGCTGGTTATTGTGGTCGCCAACCTGGCGCCGGCCACCATCCGCGGGCAGCGATCCTACGGGATGCTGCTAGCCGCCGGCGAGGCCCAGCCGCTGGCCCTGCTGACCACCGACCGGGAGTGCCCGACCGGCTCCCGCATCCGCTAGCGGCGATCCGTCCATATCCGATCACGCACTCATCTCAAATGAGGTTGAGCCCATGCCGCCCAAGCCGAACAAGTCGCAACGGAAAATCGCGGGGACCATTGCCTCGATTACCGGACTAGTCCTCGCCCTGGCCGCCGCCGGAATCCTGGTCAAGCTCGGCGGCACCGATAGCGTTGCCGTCCATCTCTTCTACCTGCCGATCATCTACGCCGCCTTCGTTTTCGGTGACTACGGGGCCATTCTGGTGGCCCTGGCCGCGGCCATGATCTGCGGCGTATGGATGCCGGCCGGCTACGAGTTGGACGGGACCCCCCAGGCCCAGGTGCTGCACGAAATCCTCGTGCGCGCCGCTGTCTTCTACGTAGTGGGCATCGTCTGCTCCCGCGCCGCGATGGAGCTCAAACGACGCATCGCCGAGCAGCGCACCCTCTACGAAGTAGCCGCCAGCATTACCTCCACCCTGCGTATCCGCTCCGTTTTGGACCTCATCGCCCACGCCGCCCTGCAGGTGATGGACGCCAAGGGGTGCGCCATCCGTCTGCTCAACGAGGAGAGCGGCGAGCTGGAACTGGTCTCCACCGCCGGCCTGAGCAGCGGCTATTGGGAGAAGGGGCCCGTCACGATCGGCAGCAGCCCGGTCAACCAGACCATTCTGCGCGGCGAGTGGGAAGAGATCTACAACGCCCCCACCGACCCCCGCATTCAGTACCAGCAGGAAGCCCGCGAGGCCGGCCTGACCTCGGTGCTCACCGTGCCGCTGGCCAGCAAGGACCATGTCACCGGGCTGGTTCGCATCTACGCGCGCCGCCGCCACCACTTCCACCGGCGCGAGGTGGACCTGCTGGAGGCCTTCGCCCATCAGGCGTCAGTGGCTATCGAGAACGCGCAGCTCTATGAGGATATCCGGCGCAACTACTTCGAAACGGTGCGGGCGCTGACCCGGGCGATTGAGGCCAAGGACCTGGCCACCTTCAGCCATTCCGAGCGCGTGGCGGAGGTCGTGGACCAGATCGCCACCCAGGCGGGGATGAACGCCGACCAGCGCGAGATTCTGCGCTTTGGCTCCATTCTGCACGACGTGGGCAAGATCGGCATCGGCGAGCAGAGCCTGGAGGCGCGCGAGACCCGGGACACCGAGCAGGTCTTCTACCGCATGCATCCGCTCATCGGCCAGAGCATTCTCCAGCCGGTGGGCTTCCTGGAGCCGATCGTGCCGGTGGTGCTCTACCATCACGAGCGCTGGGATGGGCGCGGCTTCCCCGAGGGGCTCAAGGGCAAGGACATCCCCGAGATGGCGCGGATGGTCGCGATTGCCGACCACTTCGACCGGCTGCGCTACGTGAACGGCGACTCCGTCCCCGGCATGAGTGTGCGCGAGGCCGTCGAGCAGATCACCGCGGAGGCCAGTAGCCGCTTTGACCCGGAGTTGGTGCGCCTGCTCCGGCGCGTCATCCTGGTCGGGGCCAACGCGGAACTCCCCGCGACCGCCGACACCGCCCCACCCGAACCGGCCGCCGCGGCACTCCCGCCGCCCCCGGAGGCGCCCGGAGCATGATCCGGCGCTGGCCCGCGCTGTGCGTGCTGACCCTGAGCCTACTGGCGGCCGTTCACGCGGCTGACCTCCCCACAACCTGGCCCGTGCCGACCTCCGGCTCGCAGTGGTACCGGCTGGTGCTCCTGGGCCAGCCCTCCGGCTACATGTCCTCCCTCACCCGCCTGGTGCACGACCCCGCCGGCGCGGAGCAGCTCCAAACCGTGGAGCATCAGGAAATCAAGGTGGCGATGGCCGGCCAGAACCTGCGCATCGTCAGCGACCAGGTGACCACCTACGGCCGCGACCTCGGGCCGGTGCGCTGGCAATTGCGCCTGGACAAGATGGGGGTCATTCAGGAGGTCAGCGCCCGGCGGGTCGGCGATTCCCTGCAGGTCACCAGCCTCGAAAGCGGCGTGACTAGCACCCAGACCTACCTCCTGTCGAAGGATTTCGCCGGTGATGTGGGCGTCTTCTGGGCGGTGGCGCACGGCGACCTCCAGCCCGGGCAGACGCGGACCTTCCAGGTCTTTCTCCCGCAACTGGCGGCGCTGGACGACGAAGTCGTCACCGTGGGCCCCGTGGAGACCCTGCCGGTGCAGGGCCGCCCCACCAAGACCTTCCCCCTCGCGATTGAGACCAAGCAGCTAGCCATGCGCCTGAACGTGTGGGTGGATGAACAGGGGATTCCGGTCCGCCTGCAGATGCCGACGCTGCTCGGCGCGCAGATGGACCAGGTGACGCAGGAGCAGGCCCTGGCGGAGATCGCGCCGCTGGTTCTCTCCAACTCCATAGCGCTGGACCAGACGCTGCCCGCGGGCCCCCAGCTGCACCGCCTCACCCTGCAGGCCACCGCGCTGGGGCAGCCGCTCGACCAACTGCTGCCCACCTCGCCGCGCCAGACCCTCAAACTGGGCGCGGCGGGCGCGGGCACGCTGACGATTACCGCCCAGGAGCCGCCCCCGCACTCGGCGACGCTGCCCGTCACGACAGCGGAGTTGGCCCCTTATCTACAGTCCACGCGCCTCGCCCCGGCAGACGACCCGCGGATCAAAGAGCTGGCCCGGCAAGCGGTGGGCGACGAGACGGACGCCTATCGGGCCGCGGTCAAGCTGATGGCCTGGACTTACCAGCGCCTGCGCAAAATGGAGAGCGAGCCGCGCCCGCTGACGGCGCTGCAAGTGCTCGACCAGGGCGCCGGCGACTGCAAGGACCACGCCCTGCTCATGGCCACGCTGGCCCGGGCGGTGGGCCTGCCCTCGCGCTTCGTGGTGGGCCTGGCGGCGATTGGCGACCACCTCTACTACCACGCCTGGGTGGAGGTCTGGACCGGCGAGTGGGTGGAGCTGGACCCGACCTGGAACGAGCCCCTCGCCGACGCCGGCCATTTGCGACTGGGCGAGACCGCGCTGGACGACCTGTCCTACTCGCGCGCCAACCTCGACACCGGCCGGACCGTGGGCACTCTGCAGCTCCAAGTAGTTGATTACCGTTAGAAGCGGCCGGGATCGGACCTTGGCGCCTCCTGACGCCGCAGCGCTGCTGGCCACCGAACGCTACGTGACGCCGCTTCCCCGCGGCGGGACGATCGGCCACGCCGCCGTGGTCTATCCGCACGGCTACCCGGTAGGCATGTCCTCCCTGGCGCTGCACCTGCTCTGGCGCGAGTTGGCCGCCGCCGGTTGGGCCACCGATCGCGCCTTCCTCGACCCGCACCCCGGCTACTCCCTAGCGCGCAGCCGGCCGCTGCGCGACTTTGACCTGCTCGCGGTCACCTGCTCGTATGAGCTGGACTACCTGCACCTGCCCCGGCTGCTGGAGGCGGGCGGCGTCCCGGCGCTGCGCGCGGAGCGCGGGCCGAAGCATCCTCTGGTCATCGCCGGGGGACCCGCGGTGACCGCCAATCCCGAGCCGTTGGCCCCCTTCTTCGACCTGATCTTCATCGGCGAACTGGAGCCGATCTGGCCCGAGCTGAGCGCCGCGCTGGCGCTCGCGCCGCAGTCTCGCTCCGCCGCTCTCGAGGCCGCCGCGACCGTGCCGGGGGTCTACCTCCCGGGGGACCCGCCGACCGCGCCGGTCCGCCGGCAGGTGCTCCGCGCGGTGGACGATCATCCCTGCTCCTCGGTGCTGGTCACCCCGGAGGCGGAACTGAGCGACATCTTCCTGGTCGAGACGGGCCGCGGCTGCCCCCAGACCTGCCGCTTTTGCCTGGCGCGCCAGCTCTATCACCCCTTCCGCCCGCGCTCGCTGGCCGGACTGCTGGAGACGATCCGCCCCGGGCTGGCCGTGACGCCCAAGATCGGCCTGCTGGGCGCGGCGCTCTCCGACCACCCGCACCTGCTGGCGCTGGTCGAGACCCTGCGGGCGGAGGGCGCGCAAGTCTCCACCTCCTCGCTGCGGGTCGGCGCGCTGACCCCGCCGCTGGTGGAGGCGCTGGCCGCCACCGGCACGCGCAGCCTGACCCTGGCGCCGGAAACCGGCAGCGAGGCCCTGCGCGAGACCCTGGGCAAACCGATTGCCAACCGCGTCCTGCTGGAGGCCGCCACCACCGCGCAGGCGGCGGGCCTGCATGCGCTCAAGCTGTACTTCATGTTCGGCCTCCCCGAGGAAACCGAGGAGGACCTGGCGGCGATTGGCGAGCTGATCGCGCAGGTCCGTAGCGCCGCGCCGCGCCTGCGCCTGGAGGTGGCCCTCTCCCCGCTGGTGCCCAAACCGCACACGCCCTGGGAGAACCTGCCGCTGCTGCCGACGGCGGAGTTGCGCGCCCGCGGCAGTCGCCTGCGCCGCTCCCTGGAGCGCCAGGGGCTGTCGGCGAACGTAGGCTCGTCGCGCTGGACGCTGGTGCAGACGGCGCTGAGCCGGGGCGGGCAAGAGTTGGCCCCCGCGATTCTGGCCGCCTCCCGCGCCGGCGGCGATTTCGCCGCTGTCCGCCGCGGCTGGCGCGAGGCGGGGCTGCGCCTGGAGGACTACGCGGAAGCCTCCTCGCCGCCGCCCTGGCGCGTGGTGGACCTGCAGCCCTGTCCACGGGAACGAGCACCGAAAGCATGAGCTACTTCTACCTACTGAGCGGAGCCGAGGAAGTGCGCGAACTGGCCGCGCTGGAGCTGTGGGCGCTCTCCGGGGTGGAGCCCGACCGCTGCTGTGGCGAGGGGCCGGTCGCCGTGGACGTCAGCGGCGCCGCCTATACCCGTTTCTGCGCGCGCACCCTGGCGACCGGCGCGACTCTGGAGGAGCTGATCGCGCAGACCGAGGCGCTGGCGCTGGCGCATGAGGGCTTCCGGATTGACGTGTTCTACCCCTCCCCGGCGGCCCCGGAGAGCATGCGCGTAATCGCCACGGCGGTCGCCGACTCCATCCTGGGCCGGCCCGACCTGAGTCATCCCCGGGTGCGCCTGGTGGTCGTTGCGCAGCAGGGTCACTGGCGGCTGGGCGAACTGGTCTCGGCGACCGTCCCCGACTGGCGGCAGTGGACGCCCCCGGTGGACTTCTCCGCCGCCCTGCCCGCGCAGATGTCCCGCGCGTTGGTCAATATGGTCGCCGCCCCCGGCGATGTCCTACTCGATCCCTGCTGCGGCGCGGGCACCGTGGTCGGCCAGGCCGCCCGGCGCGGAGTGCGCGCGATTGGCGTGGAGATCAGCAAGAAGCTCGCGGGCCGCGCCGCCGAGTGCCTGCGCGGGACCACCGGCGCGCTGATCATCGCCGGCGACGGACGCCTGATCGGCGGCCGCTTTGATGCCGCGGTGGTGGACTTCCCCTACGGCCGCGCCACCACGGTCGCGCCCGACCTGTACCGCGACGTGCTGACGAACCTGCGCGGCCTGGTGCAGCGCGCGGTAGTGCTGACCGCCGCGCCCCTGGACGACCTCCTGGCCGAGACCGGCTTCCGCGTAGTCCGCGTGGCCCACGCCCGCGGCGGCCAGTTGGTCCGCCATGTGCATCTGGTGGCGGCGGACGGGGACGATAGGCCGGCGGTCCGCCGGAACTCCTACCGAGACACTCAGCGCGGCGGAAGACCGGATTCCCCCTCCCTTTAGGGAGGGGGTTAGGGGGTAGGGCCGTCCATGCAGAAGACTCCTCTCGACAACTCCGATATCGTGACCGGCAGCCATCCTCCGAAGTTGCGGGAGCAGGCCGTAGAGTTTCGTCGCAAGCTGACACCTGCGGAAAAGCAGCTCTGGGCCTCCCTGCAAGCTGGCCGCCTGGGTGGCCTTCATTTCCGTCGCCAGCAGGTGATCGACAAGTGCCTAGCGGATTTCTACTGCCATGCCGTCGGTATGGTCATCGAGGTGGACGGTGAGATTCACGACGGCCAACGGGAGCGAGACGCCGACCGCGACAGCTTCCTGCGAGGACGCGGTCTCCTGGTCATGAGGTTCAGCAATCGCCGGGTCATGAACGACCTACGAGCCGTATTGAGCGAGATTCAGGTCGCCGCCGCGGCTCGAATCGCCGCCGTAACGGCCCTACCCCCCTGCCCCCCTCCCTAGAGGGAGGGGAAGTCGGGCAGGAGGTCAGACGATAGGCCGGCGGTCCGCCGGAGCTCCTACCGAGACACTCAGCGCGGCGGAAGACCGGATTCCCCCTCCCTTTAGGGAGGGGGTTAGGGGGTAGGGCCGTTGCCTTTCGGGAACTCCTCACCCCCTCAGGGGTTAGACTAAAGGTACAGGCGCGAGCGCGCCTACACTTCTCTCTTCTCACCGCGAGGTGCGGCCCATGCGCAACGGCTTCCTGTGGTCAACTCTTGGCGTGCTCCTGCTCGCGGCTCTGCTGGCCGCCCCGGGGGCGTCGGCCCAGAACCTGCTGGCCAACGGCGATTTCGCCAAAAGCGACGGCAAAGGCGGTCCGGCGGGCTGGGGCTTCTACCCCCGCGAGGGCTTTGTCGGCGCCTCGGTGCGACTGGCGCCCAAGGCTTTCTCGGGCAAGCCCAGCGTGCTGATGACCACCCCGGACGAGACCCAGTCCCTGGGCTTGTACGCCCAACCGATGCCGGTCGCCGACCTGCCCGGCGAGGAAATTCTCTTCACCTGCTACTACCGCACTGAGGGCGCCGCGTCCACTTCCCTCTCGCTGGTCGGCTATCTGGATTCCTTCCTCTCCCAGGAGTGGAAGACTCCGTACCTCCAAAGCGAGACCCAAGTGCTGCCCCCGCAGAAAAACTGGACCCCCTTTGTCTGGCGCTTCCGCTGGGTGCCGGGCGTCCGCGAGTTGGTGCCGATGTTCCGCCTCACCGGGGCCGGCAAGCTGTATCTGGCCGCGGCTGCGGCCCAGCCCTACCCCCCGCAAGTGGCCTGTAAGGTGGTCTACGGCGGCGCGGTGGAGGCGCTGCCCTCGCGTCGTCTCGTCCAGGTCGAAGTCACCAACCGGGACACGCGCGCCCACAACCTCCAGTTGAGTATCCTGGCTCAGGGCGAAAAGCGGAAAGTGGACAAGAGTTCTCCGTCCACCTCGTTGGCCGCGGGCCAGACCGCCTCTCTGCGTCTGAACTATGATTTCGACTACCGCCTGGCGCACGTGCTGACGCTGACGGTGCAGGATCCGGACAGCGGCATGATCTACGAACGGCGCGAGATCAGCACGCCCGGCTTGATCGAGGCCACCCTCGCCGCGCCGGCCTTCCGCAGCCAGCTCATCGAGACCGTCCCCACGCCGCAACTGGTCGTCGTCGGCGCCACCAACGTGGTCCCTGCCCTACAGGCGAAACTCCAGGTGCAGGCCGAGCTGGTGGGCGTCGGCGGCGGGGCCTTCGCGCCGGTCGCGGGTACCGAGCCGCCCGCGTTCCGGCTGGCGCTGCCCACTCCCACCCTGATGGCCGGCGACCACGTGGTGCGCGTCTCGGCGCGGCTTCCCGGCGGCGAACAGGTCGTGGACCTGCCCCTCTCCCGTCTTTCCCCGGGCCTGTCGGCCGTGGCCTACGATGATAGCCTGCGCCTGTGGATGGGCAACCGGCGGATCTTTCCCCTGGGCTTGTACGGAATCAACACTCCGGAGGACGTGACGGCGGCCGCGGCGGCCGGCTTCAACTTCGTCATCGCCTCCGCCCAGCGCGCCAGCTACGAAGTGAGCAAAGCCGCCCACGCCAGTAACCTGGCGGTGGTGATCTCCTCGACCTCCACCAACGAGGGATATTGGGAACACGAGCAGACCAAGTGGGGCTCCGACTCGGCCTGCCTGGGCTGGCTGCCCTATTCCCGGCCCGACGTGCGCAGCTACCCGGCCGATCAGGTCCTGGGCATGTACCACGAGTTCACCCGGCTCAGCCCCAACCATCCCGTGATCGAGCCGCTCGCCTCGCCCTCCCTGGCCGAGTACTACGCGGGCGCGGCCGACATCCTGATGGCCTGGTCGCTGCCGGTGCCCAACTCCCCGCTGCGCGCCCTGGGGGAGATGGTGGACCGCCTGCGCGAGTACAGTCGGGGCCGCAAGCCGGTCTGGGCCGTCGTGCAGGCGATGGGGGGCGCGGCCTTCCGCGATGAGGCCACCGGCCCGCAGAAGACCGGGCGCTCGCCCTCCCCCGCGGAGATGGAGGCGCTGGCCTACGTGGCGCTGGTGCACGGGGCGGACGGCCTGGTCTGGTACACCTTCAACAGCTCTGAAGATACCGCCAACACTATGGCGCTGAGTAATCCCGACATGTGGGCGGCCGTCACCGCCCTCCAGACGCGCCTGCGCTGGCTGCTGCCGGCGCTCCTGGATGGGCAGCGCGAGACGCTGCCGCCCGCGGCGGGAGGCGTGCTGGAGATGGCCCGCTGGCGCTATCAGGAGGCGGTCTACGTCTGCGCGGTCAACACCGGCGACCGGGGGTTAATCAGTCCCGTTCCGGTGGGGGCGCCCAACGCCACGGTGCAGGTGATGTTTGAGGATCGGGAAGTGAAGAGCGACGCCGACGGGGAAGTTCAGGACAGTTTCGCGCCCTTTGGGGTGCACGTCTACTCCGTGGGCGGCAAGTAGGGTCGCGGCCCCTTACGGGGCGACCGGCGGCGGCGCGCCGCGAGCCACCCCCCACTGCTGCACCGCCGGGTCCGAGGCGGGCAGCTTGTCGTGTACATACTGCGATAGAGGCCCCGCGTCCGGCAGGGCCTCCGCGGCCTGCTCCAGTGCGGCCACCAGCACCAGCAGGGGCAGCTTACCGGCCAGCCGCCACTCCTCCAGGCGGGCCAACGCCTCCGCCGGCGGGGCCCCCGCGACCAGCGCGCGACCCACTTCTCCGGCCGCCTCCTCGTAGCGCCCCAGGCCGGCCAGCGCCTCCGCCCGTTCCTGAGCGACCAGCGCCGAATCCAGGGGCGTCGCCGGCTCCAGGCGGGCCAGCGCTTCCTCCAGCCGCCCTTGCCGCCGCAGCAGCCGCGCCTGCAGCCCGGCCACTTCCGGCTCGTCTCGCACCACGAGGGGCAGAGTCTCCGCCGTCTGCAGGGCTAAGGCCAGCTCCCCGCGCTGCTCCTGCACCAGAGCCAGAGCATAGATGTCCCTCGCCGACCCGGCCGCGGCGCGGCAGGCATAGCTGCCCTCCGCCACCGCCAGCCGGTCAGTCGCCGCCAGCAACTCCACGCGCCGCCGCTGGTACTCCCAAGAACCACTAGGCGCGGCCAGCAGCGCCTCCAGCGCGCCTTCCACCGGCGCGGGCAGCGCAGTGGACTGCGCCTCCGCCGCCCAGGCCAGCAACTCCGGGTCGGGAACCACGCGCGAAAAGTACTCCCCCGCCACCGCCAGCAGCCCCGCCTGATCGTGCGCGGCCGCGGCGCTCTGGGCGGCCCGCCGCAGGGCCGACTCGGCAGCGGCGGGGTGCAGCGAGGCCAACTGGTAGAGACTTAGCGCCCGCTGGGGCTCGCCGGCGCGCTCGGCCTCGCGGGCCGCCTGCAGCGCCAACTCCGGCCGACCCGGCGACACCTGCGCCAGCGCCTCCAGCTCCCGAGTCGCCCCGGAGAGACCGCCCTGCGCCTCATAAAGCTCCGTCAGACTGTCCAGCGCCAGCCCCGGGGCCAGGGCGGCGCGACGGGACGCGGGTGAGGCGATCAGGGCCAATAGCAGGTCCTGGGCCGGCTGGAACTGCCCACTCTGCCGGATGCTGGTCACCAACGCCGCATAGCCCTCCCCGGCCTCCGGCTCGGCGATCAGCCCCTGGCGCAGACAGGGCCAGGCCGCCACGGGATTCCCCTGAGCCGCCAGCAATTCCCCCATCTCCAGATTCAGTCCGCCGTGTACCGGCCAGCGCTGGAGCGCCCGGTCGAGCAGCGCCGCCGCCACCTCCGGCTGCCCGGTGCGGCGCAGCAGGCGCAGCCGCAGGGCCAGCAGGTCCGGGTCATTGGTCGTCCCCGCCCCGGCCAGCGCCGCGCTCGCCTCCCGGTAGCGTCCCTGCGCCAGGAGCAACTCCACCAGAGCCGTCGGGGTCCCGCCCGCAGCTACGCGCCGTCTTTCCACGGAGAGTTGATAGGGAGGGTTGCCGACCGCGACCGTCAGCCCGGCCAACAGCGCCAGCGCCCCCGAGGTCCGGGGTTCCGGCGGCTCGGCGAGCGACTCAGCCTGCTGCAGCGCCTCCCCGTAGTGCCCCGCCGTGGTCAGGTCGTGCGCGAGGTCCAGCCGCTGGTCCGCGCTCGCCGGGTCCCGGGCCAGCAGTCGCCGGCCCCAGCGCAGCGTTGCCTCGCCCTCCCCCAGCTCCCGACTGGCCTGCTGCGCCACCACCAGCGCTCCCGGCAACTCCGTGGCCTGCAGCGCCCGCTCCGCCGTAGCCCGGGCCGCCTCCGGCTGCCCCTTCGCCAGTTGCGTCTGGGCCAGGATCAGGAGCAACTCGGGGTCCGTGATCTGCTCGGGACGAATCTCCGCCAGCAGCCGCCCGGCCGCCGCCCGCTGCCCCTGAGCCAGCAGCGCCTGCCCGAGCAGCAAGGTCAGTTCCGGATCGTGCGGCGCCACCGCCAGCGCCGCCTGCAACTCGGACACCGCCTCGGGATACTGTCGGTCGGTCAGGTAGGTGCGCGCTAGCTCGCGCCGGTAGACCAACCCGGCCTGCGGCCGGCTCAGGGTGATCAACTGCGCCAGCGCCTCCCGCTGCCCGGCGGCGTTCCGCCCGGCACGGGCGAGGCGCAGTTGCGTCTGCCACAGGTGCACGTCATTGGGGTGTCGGGCCAGCAGGCGGGAGAGGAAGGACTGCTGGTCCGCGGGGCGATCGAGGGCCTCATACAGGCGCAGCAACTCCCCCCAGGCCGGCTCAAAATCGGGGTCCAGATTGTACGCGGTGAGCAGCGCGTCCTGCGCGGCTTCGTAGCTCTGCCGCGCCAGGTACAGCCGCCCGAGCAGCACCCGGGGGCGAGCCTGATCGGGCCGCAGCCGGATGGCCTGCTCCAGGCTCTGGCGCGCCGCCTCGGTCTGCCCGCGGCCCGTCTGGGCGCGAGCCAGGCCCAGTTGCGTCAAGTAGTCGCCGGGGTACAGCACCCGCAGCCGGCGGAAGGTCGCCTCCGCCTCGGACCACTTGCGCTGAGCCAGGTAGACCTCGCCCAGCGTCAGCGCCGCCGCTTGGTGGTGCGGGTCCAGGTGCAGAGCCGTGCGGAGCGCCTCCTGGGCCGGAGCCAGCCGTCCCAGAGTATAGTTGCACCAGCCGATGCCGTACTGGGCCTGTGCGGAACGAGGGTCCAGCACCGCCGCCTGCCGATAGGCCTGCAGCGCGGAGGCGTACTGGGCGAGCGCGGCGCGCTGGTTGCCGACCGCCAGCCGCTCGGCGGCCGTGCCCGGAACCTGCGCCCTCGCCGGACCAACCAGCAACACCAGACAGGCAGCCAGCCCCGCGACGGTCAGTGTCGCCAGGCGCCTTCCCGACCCTCCGCGTTTCCTCCCGGTGCCTCCCACGCGCTGCTCACTGCCCCTTTACTTGCCGTACTTCTCGTTGGGATCAAAGACCTGCTCGCTGCACAGCTCCCACTGTCCCTCGCGCAGTTCGCGGTAGAAACAGCTCCGGTAGCCGGCGTGGCAGGCGGCGCCTACCTGCTCGGCGCCCACCAGTAGGCAGTCGCCATCGCAGTCCAGCCGCAGCCACTTGACGTTCTGGAAGTGCCCGCTGGTCTCGCCCTTGATCCAGAACTTCTGCCGCGAGCGGCTCCAGAAGGTGGCGTGCCCCGTCTCCACGGTGGCCTGGAAGGACTCGGCGTTCATGTAACCGACCATGAGCACCTCGTTGGTCTGGTAATCCACTACGACCGCCGGGATCAGTCCCTGGCTGTCGAATTTCAGATCGGAAAGCTCCACTGTTATCGTCTCCTGTCGTCGGGGGCGGCCCCCGGGTTGTGTTAAGAAACGGTAGGACAGGCGTCTCGCCTGTCAGGGGTGGCGTCTGAACCTGCGGTTGCCGGCGCGGTCGGGAAGCCCTTGGCCGTCCTCCGCAATTTTTCTCAACACGGCCCGCGCCGCCCCGCCTGCTTGCCCCTCAGGATAGCAGGAACCTCCCCCCGGAGGCAAGTCCGCGTGGTTTGACACCCCTGCACCCCCTGAGTATACTAGACGCTCAAACGGGGCCCCGAGCGGTCCCGTGGCTTGCTTGCGTCTTTCCTTGAGGGGATTACATGAGACCCGACCATCCACACTACGAGACCATTCAGCAGGTCAACCGGCACCTGCACCAAATGCTGGTTTTCTGGGGGTTGATCCCCCTCGGAGTCGCCCTGATCGTAACCATCGTGTTGTCCTTGCTGCGCGGCGGGGCGGAGAGCGGCGTGCCGGAGCAGTTAGCCCTGGGCTTTAAGGGCGTCATGGCCGCGGGCGGCGCGCTCTTTCTGATCGGTTTCTGGCTGGACGGCCGCTGGACCGAGTGCCAGCGCCTGGCCCAGATGGTCTACACGGCCGCCGGCGGCAACGGCTCGCGCCCCAGCAGATCCCAACTCGCCGCCCAGGCGGACCTGGTCATGCACAGCCTCATGGTCTCGACCAAGGCCCTCACCGTGGTCGGCCTGCTCATTGGCCTGGCCGCCGTTTTGGGCGCCGCCGCCGGGCTGAGATTCGGATATGGCGCTCAGATCTTCCTGCTGGCCCTGGCCTTCCAGGTATTCATCTTCTCCCGGCATCCCTACTATCGGGAAGTCATGCTCGCCGCCCTCAACGGCGAACTGGAGCGAGAAGAACCGGAGCCGAAGAAAGGGAAGTAGGGACGCGGTTCTGGCCCGTGTAGGGGCGCGTTTCGTGCCGTCGGCGGCGCGACCCACGCCCGCTCGCGACGTTCTGCCCTTCACAGCGACCGGGCCGCCCGCTAACCGCCCCTCCAGGAGAGAACATGCGATACCGCCGCCCCCGCGGAGTCAACGACATCCTACCCGCCGAGATTGGCCGCTGGCAGCAAGCCGAGTCGGCCTTCCGCTCGCTGTGTGACGCCTACCGCTACCAGGAGATCCGCACCCCCCTCTTTGAGCAGACCGAGCTATTCCAGCGCGCGGTCGGCGCCGAGACCGATATCGTCTCCAAAGAAATGTACACCTTCGAGGACCGCGGCGGGCGCAGCCTCACCCTCCGCGCCGAAGGCACCGCCCCCGTCGTCCGCGCCTTCATCGAGGACAACCTCCAGGGCCAGGACCGCGAGCGGCTGGTCAAGCTGTTCTATTTCGCGCCCATCTTCCGCTATGAGCGGCCGCAGGCCGGGCGCTACCGCCAGCACCACCAGTGCGGCATTGAGGCGCTCGGCTCCGCCGGTCCCGGCGTGGACGCGGAGGTCATCAGCCTGGCGTTCACCTTCTACCGCGAGCTGGGCATCACCCCGGTCACGCTGCTGCTCAACTCCGTCGGTTGCCCGGCGTGCCGCCCGCATCACCTGGAGCGTCTCCGGGCGCACGTCGCCCCGCACCTCGCCGAGCTGTGCGAGGACTGCCAGCGTCGCTATGCCGAAAATCCCCTGCGCCTGCTGGACTGCAAGCAGGAGACCTGCCGGGCCCTCACCGCCGACGCGCCGAGCAGCGTGGACATGCTGTGCGACGAGTGCGGCGACCATTTCACGCAGGTGCAGGCGACGCTCCAGGCGCTGGAGATACCCTACACCCTCCAGCCGCGCCTGGTCCGGGGCCTGGACTACTACACCAAGACGGCCTTTGAGTTCACCGCCCCCGGCCTGGGCGCGCAGGATTCCATCGGCGGCGGGGGCCGCTATGACGGCCTGGTGCAGCAATGCGGCGGCCCCGCCACCCCAGCGGTCGGCATCGGCATGGGCCTGGAGCGCATCCTCATCGCCCAGGAGGCGGCGCAGGCGGCCTCCCAAGCTTCCGGTGGCACCGGCGTCTCGCCGGTGCAGCGCACCGGACTCTTCGTAGTGGCCCTAGGCGACGCCGCCTGGCTACCGGCCCAACGCCTCTGCGCGGAGCTACGCGCCGCGGGCCACCCGGCGGAGGTAGACTATCGCCGCCGCAGCATGCGCGCGCAACTGAGCTTCGCCGACAAGGAGAGCTTCCGCTGGGCCGCGATCCTCGGTGAGGATGAGATCGCCGCGGGCACCGTGACCGTGCGTGACCTGGTCACCGGCGAGCAGCAGACCCTACCCGCCTCGGAACTCCTGGCCTTCGCCGCCGCCGAGGGAGACCAATGAACTGCCCGGCCTGCGGCGCGCCGCTGAGTAGCGACGTCCTGGCCCCCTGCGGCGCCTGCGGCTTCCCCGCCGCCGATCTGCGCATGGGCCTGGTGCGTCTGTATTTCGTGACCGGCAGCTTCTTCCTGACCACCCTGCTCTACGCGGCGGTCGCGGCGTTGGTCCGCGTCCACCCGCCCGCGGCGGTCGCCGGGTCGGTGCTCCAGTACCTGCCCTTCCTGGGCCTGGTGCTGGCCGCCGTCCTGTTCCTCGTGACGCTGCGCTGGGCGGATACGCCGGAGGACCTCTCGCCGCAGCAAGCGCTCCAGAAGGCCATCCTGCAGGCCACGCTCGCCGAAACCCCGGCAGTGCTAGGCCTGGTCTGCTACCTACTGACCGGCCAACTGCGCGATTTCGCAGTCCTACTAGCAGCCGCCCTGGCTCTATTCGTGCTGCTAGGCATGCGCATGCCGAGGCTAGCCCTGTCCATGCGCCGATACCTATGCCGGCAGTGGGAAGCGAACAAGCGGAACGGGCAGTAGAGACAGCGGGCGTACTGTAGGGCGGGGGCTACGTCCCCCGCCGGCCGTTAGCCGTTTGTAGGGGTGGATCTTTCGCGGAGCTGCACCCCGCGAAACATCCACCCGCGCCGAAGCGGGCCTGAGGCTCAACGGCCCCCCATACGACCAGCAGCACAGGCAGCCCCAAGCGACGCCACCCAAAGGGAGACAAACACCATGTCCGACCAACCGACTTTTCTCAAGCGCAACACTATCTGCGGCGCGCTGGACGCCTCCTGGGCCGGGCGCGAGGTTATCCTCAACGGCTGGGTCAACCGCCGCCGCGATCACGGCGGGCTGATCTTCCTGGACCTGCGCGACCGCTCCGGGCTGGTGCAGGTGGTCCTGGACCCCTCCCACGCCCCCGCAGCGCATGAGCAGGCCGGCGAGGTCCGCGGCGAGTACGTGCTGGCGATCCGCGGCACCGTCCGCCCCCGGCCCGAAGGCACCGAGAACGCCGAGATGCCCACCGGCGAAATCGAGGTGCTGGCCGACGAGCTCCACGTGCTCAACCCCTCGGAGACGCCGCCCTTCTCGCATCAGGACCGCACCGAGACCGACGAGTATATCCGGCTCAAGTACCGCTACCTCGACCTGCGCAGCCCGCGGATGCAGGCCAACCTGGAGCTACGCCACGTCGCCGCCCAGGCCGCCCGCGAGTTCCTCAACGGCGAGGGCTTCTGGGAGGTCGAGACGCCCTTCCTCTTCAAGCCCACCCCCGAGGGCGCGCGCGACTACCTGGTCCCCTCGCGGGTCAGCCCCGGCAACTTCTACGCGCTGCCCCAGTCGCCGCAGACGCTCAAGCAGCTCCTGATGGTCGGCGGCATCGAGAAGTACTACCAGATCGCCCGCTGCATGCGCGACGAGGACCTGCGCGCCGACCGCCAGCCGGAGTTCACCCAGATTGACCTGGAGATGTCCTTCGTCGAGCAGGATGACGTGCTGGAGGTCACGGAGCGGCTGATCAGCCATATCTTCCAGGCCACCCTCGGGGTCGAGCTGGACCTGCCCTTCGAGCGCCTCACCCACGCGGAGGCCCTGCGCCGCTTCGGCACCGACAAGCCCGATATGCGCTTTGCCATGGAGCTGGTGGACCTCACCGAGGCCATGAGCCACTCCGAGTTCAAGGTCTTCTCGCGCACCGTCGAGTCCGGCGGACAAATCAAGGGGATTTGCGCCCAGGAGTGCGGCAGTTACAGCCGCAGCCAACTGGACCACCTCACCGACTTCGCCAAGCAGCACAAGGCCCAGGGCCTGGTCTGGATGCAAGTCCAGGAGGACGGGGCGATCAACTCGCCGGTGGCCAAGTTCCTCAGCGAGGCGGAAATCGCGGCGATTCTCGACCTGATGAAGGCCCGCCCCGGCGACCTGCTCCTGATCGTCGCCGACCAGCCCGCCATCGTGGCCGAGTCCCTCGACTGGCTACGCCGCGAGCTGGCCGGCCGCATGGGCCTGCTGCAGCAGGGCGCCTGGAAGCCGCTCTGGGTCGTGGAGTTCCCCATGTTCTCCTGGAACGCCGAGGAGAACCGCTGGGACGCCGAGCACCACCCCTTCTGCATGCCCAACATGGAGGACATGGCGCTACTGGAGACCGATCCGGGCCGCGTCCGCGCCCAGTCCTACGACCTGGTGCTCAACGGCGTGGAGCTGGCCAGCGGCAGCGTGCGGATTCACCTGCGCGACGTCCAGGCCAAGATCTTCGACCTCCTGGCCATCTCCCCGGAGAAGGCGGAGGCCAAGTTCGGCTTCCTGCTCAAGGCCTTCGAGTTCGGCGCGCCGCCGCACGCGGGAATCGCCCCGGGCTTCGACCGCCTGGTAGCGATGCTCTGCGGCGAGGAGAACATCCGCGAGGTCATCGCCTTCCCCAAAACCCAGCGCGCCCAGGACCTAATGAGCGGCGCCCCAGCCGAGGCCGACCCGCAGTCCCTGCGCGACCTCTACCTAAAGCTGGACCTGCCGCCGGAGGGGTAGGCTCACCGCAGAGTGGGTATGATCCCCTCGTGGAGCGGGGCTTCGGGCCTTTGTAGGGGCGGAAGTTCGGCGTCCGCGCCGAATCTCCGCCCGCGCCCGCCGCAGAGGCAGGCCATTCGCTGTCGTCGTTCTCCGGAGGGAGGGCGTTGCCATGCGAGCAGTAGATTCGGAGGAGGTCGCAATCCCGCGGCGTGCCGATCGCCGCTGGTGGTGGCTGGCGGTCGTGTTGGTGCTGGCGGTCGTTGTCACGCCGCTGTCATTGTGGGGAAAGCCCGAGCTTGCTCGGGGGCGGACCTGTC
Source organism: Armatimonadota bacterium (assembly GCA_036504235.1). Taxonomy (GTDB): domain Bacteria; phylum Armatimonadota; class Zipacnadia; order Zipacnadales; family Zipacnadaceae; genus Zipacnadum. Next base: position 38,923 of record DASXVN010000057.1, read on the forward strand.
TCAGCAACGTCAAGTCCCTGAACCTGCACCTGATGATGTACGCCGAGGACGCGGACGGGCGTTATCCACCCGCCTGCACGTGGTCCACGACGGCCGAGCCCTACCTCAAGAACACAATGGTGGCACTGTGCCCCAGTGATCCGTCCTTGCGCGGGATCGGCGCCCCTCTCCCCGCCCACGTCGCCGTCCCCACCAGCTACACCATGAATCAGGCCTGCAGTGGCTTCCCATACAAGCGCATCGAACTGCCGTCCGAGGTGGCCGTCCTCTTCGACGGGAACGGCCCCTGCGGCGGCCCGGACCACGCCGAGCTCCGCCACCCCCGAGACCGCTCCCCGGGCCTCAACGTAGGATTCGTGGACGGCCACGTCAAGTGGCTTTCCGCGGAGGACTTCGCCAAGACCGACTTCAAGCCCTGATTCGCCAATTCGACTCCAAAGCGAGGCGAGACAGATGGCGGACACGAAACGAGGCGGGCGCGGCTGGGGAATGGCGGCGCTGGTGCTGGGGTTGCTCCGTCCGGCGCTGGGCTTCTTCCCCTGGACGTGGCGATTTGCCCTGATGCAGCACTACTCGCGCTATGCCGTTGAGGTCGGTTGGCATGGTCTAGGGGTGGCGTTGTCGGTAGGGGCAGTGGCGTGCGGCGTGGTGGCCCTCTGGCGGCGCGAAGAGAGGGCCCCGGCGCTCGTGGGGCTGGTGTTGGGGGCGCTGCCGCTGCTCACGGCCGCCGCGATTTACAATCCCCGCCAGCGAGTCTTGAGTGCCTCCTGCGTCAGCAACACGAAACAACTGGTGCTGGGCGCGCTTATGTACGCCAGTGACAACGACGACCATCTGCCGTCGGCGGGGAAGTGGTCCACGGCGATATACCCGGATGTTAAGAACTTCGGGATCTATTGCTGCCCCTCCGACTGGAAACATGACCCCAAGGGTACTCGAGCTCGAGACCCGTCTTACACAATGAACTACCACCTGAGCCTCAAGTCAACGAAAGACGCCGGGGCGCTGCCGCTGCTGTTCGATGGTGACATCCTGGCGGGAGATCAGGACGCCGCGGCCTACCGGCATCGCGGCGGGTTGAGCGTCAGCTTCGCCGACGGCCACGCCCGCTGGGAGTCGCGGCAGGACTTCGCCAACGCGCAGTTTCAGCCGTAATGCCAAGGGAGGCGAGACGAATGTCCAATGCCAAACCGTGCAGACGTGCCCTCTGGCCCTGGTTACTCGTATTCCTGGCCTTGGCGGGTTGTGTCGTCCTGGCCGTGTGGAGCAACAATCTCCAGCACAGCCGCGAGCGGGCCGAGGCCCAGAACTGTCTCTCCAACCTCAAGCAGTTGAGTCTGGGGATCAAGATGTACGCCAGCGATAACGACGACCACCTGCCGCGGGCGGAGAACTGGCCGAAGGAAGCATTCCCCTACCTCAAGAACTCTTCCATATACGTGTGCCCCGCGGACCAGGGCTTCGACCGTGAGACCGAGAGGCGAGAGAGGCGCGGGGAGGCTCCTTTCATCCCCTCGGGAAGCGGACCTGCTCGCAAGGCCGATTGGGTGCTCGAATGGCCTCTGCAGCACCCCAGCTACACCATGAACCTCTCGGCCAGCGGGGCGTCCGTTACTCAGGCGGGGCCCAAGCTCCCCCTGCTGTTTGATGGCGTCGTCTTGTCCGGAGACCACGCCGCAGCCGCCTACCGGCACTACCACGGCCTCAACGTCGGCTTCGCCGACGGCCACGCCCGCTGGGAGTCGCAAGAGGACTTCGATAGGGCTAGATTCACGCCGTAACCCCAAGGAGGCCGGAAGATGGTAAGGCACAGACGCAAGCGATCGGGTTGGATCATAGCGGCGATAGTCCTGGCCGCCGTGGTCATCTCCCTGCGCTGGTGGCTCGGGGAGGCGCGCGACCGCGCCTATGCAACAAACTGCCTGGCGAACGCCAAACAACTTACTCTGGCCATGCAGATGTACGCCGATGACAATGAAGGCCGCCTTCCTCCGGCAGCGACTTGGCCGGGGGCGGTTTGGCCCTTCTGCAAGAATGAGGGGATCTATACCTGTCCCCTCGACTTCCGGCAAAACCCCACCCACGGCCCCAAGCGTCTTGACCACATGCACGGCAGCTTTGGGATGAATAGGCGCCTTAGCCTGCAGCCCCTACAGAAATCTCCAGCGCCACTATTGCTTTTCGAGGCCGAGCAACCGGCAGGCGACCTCAGCGACGCGGCCTTCCGCCATTTCGGCGGCCTCAACGTCGGCTTCGCCGACGGCCACGCTGTTTGGCTCTCTCGGGAGGATTTTATGGCCCTTAGCTTGAAACCTTAGGCAACATGATTGGTTGCCTGCGCTTATGACCCAACCGACCCCTGATAATTCGGCCCCGGTCGTCGTCTCCGTCGAACATGTGGATTTCGCCTGGGACGCCGCTTTGGTGCTGCATGACTGCAACCTGGAGGTGCGGGAGGGGCAGTTTTTGGGCCTGCTCGGACCTAACGGCGGCGGCAAGACTACCCTGATTCGCCTGATTCTGGGTGAGCTGGTCCCCGGCCGGGGGCGCGTCTCGGTGCTGGGGCAGGAGGCCTCGCGCCTGGGGGCCCGGCGGCGGCTGGTCGGCTATGTCCCCCAGCGCGAGCGCGCCGAGATCAGCTTCCCCGCCACCGCCCTGGACGCCGTGGTCATGGGCACCTTCGCCGGCCTGGGCTGGGGGCGGCGCGTCACCCACACCCAGCGGGAGGCCGCCCTGCACACCCTGGAGCGCCTGGGCATCCCCGAGGTGGCCCACAAGCCCCTCCGCGAGCTGTCCGGCGGCCAGCAGCAGCGCGTCTTTGTGGCCCGGGCGCTGGTTTCCTCGCCCCGGCTGCTGCTCCTGGACGAGCCGACCGTGGGCATGGACGTGGCCGGGCAGGAATCCTTCTTCGAGCAGCTCCACAGCCTGCAGGACGGCACCGACCTGACCATTATCATGTCCACCCACGACATGGACGCCATCCGCCACATCGCCGGCTGGCTCGCCTGCGTCAGCCACAGCATCCACTGGCACGGCGAGGCGCTGAGCCTCTCCGAGGAGGAGCTGTCCAGCGCCTGCGAGCTGGACCGCGTGCACCGGCACATGGAGATCTTCCACCCCGGCGTCGAGACGGAAGCCACCCCCGAGGAGCCGGAGGACGCATGAACGAGCACCTCGGCTTCTGGCAAGCCCTTACCGAGTTCGCTTTCATGCGCCAGGCGCTCGTGGCCGCGCTGATCGTGGGCGGGCTGTGCTCGGTGCTCAGCGTCTACGTGGTGCTGCGCCGCATGGCCTTCATCGGCCAGGGCATCTCGCACGCGGCCTTTGGCGGCATCGCCCTGGGGCTGCTGCTGTTTGGCGCGAGTCCCGCCGGCGGGGTCGCGGTCAGCCTGGTCACCGCCGTCTTCTGTCTGGCGGTGGCGGTGCTCATCGGCGTGGTCTCGCAGCGCGGTCGCATGTCGGCCGACAGCGCTATCGGCATTTTCTTCGCCTTCTCCATGGCCCTGGGCGTGCTGTTCGTCTCCCTGCGCCACCTGTACACGGCCGACCTGATGACCTACCTGTTCGGCTCCATCCTGGCCGTCAGCGCCGACGATCTCAAGCTCATGGCGGCCCTGGGCGCGCTCATTCTGGGGTTCATCGGGCTGTCCTTCAAGGAACTAATCTACTTCTCGTTTGACTCGCAGATGGCGTGGGCCAGCGGCTTGCCCACCGGCTTTTATCACTACGCGCTGCTCACCATGCTGGCCCTGACCATCGTGGTCTCGGCCAAGGTGGTGGGCGTGGTGCTGGTTAGCGCCTTCCTGGTCATCCCCGGCGCGACCGCGCGGCTGGTCTGCAGCCGCTTTGGCAGCACCATGGCCGTCGCGGTCGGTTTCGGCGTGCTGAGCGCCTTCCTGGGGCTGTACGCCTCGCACCTGTGGAACGTCCCCACCGGCGCCACCATCGTCATCACCCAGTTCGTCGGTTTCAGTATCGCCTGGCTGATCGCCGGCCGCGGCAGGTAAGATTATCTTACATTGCCGAAAGTAAGACCATCTTACCTATCAGCACTCACTCGGAGGCGCTTCCTCATGAAGATTGACCAAGTATATGGCTGGATTCAGGCGCTGATCTATCTGGCGGTGGTCTTTGTGATCGGCTGGGGCGCGCTGCTGGCAGCGGGCGGCGCGGATCGCCAGTTGACGCTTTCCGTGACCCTGGCGGCGCTGATCATCCTGGCCTGGCTGGGGCTATCGCTGGGCCAGATGCGCAGTTTGTACGTGCTGAAAAGTATCCAGCGGCGTCTGGACAAGCTGGAGAAGAAGTCGGAGGAGTAACGTACTCCGCCGCCTGACGGGCGAGACGCCCGTCCTACCGTGAAGAGAGGTCCTAACCTATGGCCAACAAACCGTGGGAACCCACGTATGAGATCATCGAGCCCAGCGCCATCCGCCGGGCCATTGGGGAGCGCACCCAGGCCAGTTTCCGGGACGTGCCGCAGTTCTCGGTCAGCCGCCAGCTTCACTGCGGGGCGCTGATCGAGGCCCGCCTGGAGCTGAAAGAAGCCGGCGCCGACCCGCTGCCCTCCTACAACGACTACCTGATCAAGCTCACCGGCCTGGCCCTGAAAGACCTGCCGGCGCTCAATTCGTGGTGGGAGGATGACGTCATCAAGCTGCTGGGGCCGGTGAATGTGGGGTTCGCCTGCGACACCGAGGAAGGCATCCTGATGCCCACCGTCTTTGACGCCGACCGCCGCTCGCTGGTGGAGATCGCCGCCGAGACGCGGAGCCTCGTCGCCGCCGCGCGCGCCGGCAAGCTGCGCGCCTCCCTGCAGAAGGGCGCGGGCTTCTCGCTGACCAACATCGGCCCGACCGGCGCGGACCAGTTCAACGGCATCATCAGCCCGCCGCAGACCGCAATTGTGGCTATCGGCGCGCTGGCCGAGCGGCCCGTGGTCATCGCCGGAGAGCTGCACGTGGAGCCGACCCTGTGGCTGACCATCACCCTCGACCACCGCGTCCACGACGGCCGCCACGGCGCGGGTTTCCTGGCGGCGATGGCCGAGCGGCTGGCGGACGGGGAGCTGCTGCGGAGGCTGTAGGGGTGGACTTTGGGGTGGGCCGACTGCGGCACGCCCCAATGTCCACCCGCTGTTTGCCGCCCCGGGTGGACATTGCGGCGGACCGCAAAGTCCACCCCTACAGAACGGCAGGCCAGATCGTCCGCTAGAGCACGCCCTCGTCGAACATCCAACGCACCGCGCGCTCCAGGGTCTGCTCGGGGGTATACCGGGGCCGGAAGCCTAGTTCCACGAGCGCCGAGATATCCGGGCACATGTGCTCGAGAAAGTGGAAATTGGCGCCCTCGTCGGGCATGATCTCGCGGGCGAAGACCTCCGGCGCCACGTAGCGCACCGGAATCTGCACCCCGTAAATCTCTCCGTAGCTGGCCACGAACCGCTCGCTGGTGAGGGCGTAGGCCGCGCCGACGTTGAAGATCCGCCCCGCGCTCTCCGCTCGGTGCTCGATCAGGCTGACATACCCGGCGGCTACGTCAAAGGCGTCGCAGGGGCCGACCAGATTGGTGCCGGGGTCGGGCAGGACTACCTCCTCGCCGCGCCGATGGGCCTGATGCACGGCCACCGAGCGGCCTCCGGCGCAATCCAGCGGAATCTTCCCCGGGCCGCAGATATTGGGCGGCATGATCCCGCACACCGCTACGGACCCGCCGCGCGCCTGTTCGATGACCGCCTGCATCTGCGCCAGGCGATTCCGGTAGCCCTCGAACGGGCACACCGTCTGCGGCGCGGGCGGCGTGGGCACGACCTTAGGCCTGCCCCACATCCACAGGGACCCGCAGGCGACCAGTTGCTCCACCCCGCCGGCGAGACAGGCCTCATAGACGACCGGCATTTCCCCCTGCAGAATATCCACGATGACCTGAGGCCGGTGCTCGACCACCCAGCGGTGGAAGGAGCCGTCCGCCATAGACTCGTGGTAGGGCATGACCACGTAGCGCACCCGCGACTGCGGGCCGCGCTCGGGCGGGGGAATCCGCCCGGAACTCATAACCGTGACTTCATGCCCGGCCTGGTCGAGCAGATCAGTGAGGAACGCGCCGTGGTGCCCGGTGCCGCCGATGATGAGAATCTGCATGAGAGCCTCCCGACCGGAGAATAGTCGCCCGTGGGGACGATTAGGGAACGATCAGCGTCGCCGCGTCCGGGGCCTGCAGGGCCGCCCGGCACAGGGGATGCCGGAGCAAAGAGCCTCCCCAGCGACTCGGGGGCGCGGGCAGCGCCACCAGGGACGGGTGGTGCTCCAGCGCCTCCTCCAGCAGCACCGCGGCGGGATCGCCCTGCGCAGCGCTGAAGGTGCACTCCAGGTGGTACGCGTAAAGCATGCTCCGGACATTGTGCAGGTCGTAGGCGGCCACCCCGCGGCGGCGGGCCACGGCGAGCACGGTGAGCGGCAGGTTCAGCCCCGCACAGACCTCCGCGGTGAGCGTCAGGGCGCGCGCCCCGGCGGGGGAAGACTCGTACAGGACCAGCGCCCGGCGCATTTCGGTGACCTCCCGGGCGCAAATCCACACGGGCGTCTGGGGTGACTCCAGCAGCCGCGTAAGATTGCGGCCCCAGCGAGCCGTCCCCGAGTTGCGCAGGCTGCTGCGGCCCACCATCAGGGTCTGGGCCAGCAGGGCTTTCCAGGCCATCCAGGGCCAGGGGGCGCCGCGGTACAGATGGATGCGGCTGGGCACGCCCGCCTCGTGGCAGAGCTGGCGGGCGCGCTCCACATCGGGGGGAATGGTCAGACTGGGGGGATCGTCGTCGGGCTGGTCACTGGGCTGCAGGGCGCGGAGCACGAGGTCGCCCGGGGACTCCAGCAAATCGTCGTCGCCGCGACCCGGCTCATCCAGGGCGTGGAGCAAGTGCAGGCGGGCGGAACAGGCCACCGCCAGCTCTACCGCCTGGCGCAGGGGAACCCCAGCGCCCGGCCCGGTGTCAATACCGACGGCTAGGTTGCGCAGCATCGGTCTTCCTCCCGCCCGCAGGGTCAGCGCCACACACGCGGCGCGTCTCTCGGCCCAGATTATAGCAGAGGAAGGCGGTTGCGCGCCAATCAGGCGCCCCCTCCGGCGATTGACGCCCTGGGCGCTGCGGCCTATAATACGCTCGGTTCCGAGTCGGTCTCCGGCGCGTGGGCGCGGGCCGATCACCCCTTGATTCCACGGTTGTGGAAGGAGTCACAGTAATATGAAGGCACCCCTTCGTTTTGTCGCTGTCGTGCTGAGTCTGCTGGTCTTGGTCGGCCTGGTGGTCGGCTGTGGAGGCGGGGGCGGCGGCGCCGTCTTCCTGAACGTCTTCCAGCGCACCAGTTGGGCCCAGACCCTCAACGGCCCGATCACGCTGACCTCCTACGGCGGCAACCGGCTGCTGTATATCTACTCGATCTCCTCCAACGGCAGCGACGTGGCCCTGCTGACGCCCTCCCTGAACAACGCCAACAACCTGCTGGAGGGCGGCCAGAACTCTGTGTACAGCCCCGACGCCGCTACCATCGCTTTTGCCTCGCGGCGCGCGACCGGCGGCAACACCGGAGCCAGCCTGGCGCTTTACACCATGAGCGCCGCCAACGGCGACCGCTCGGGCCTGACCAAGATCACGGACGACGCCGGGGCCGGGGCCGACACGCAGCCCTCCTATAGCCCCGACGGCACGAAGATCATCTACTCCACCACCCGGGATACCGGCCGCTCGCATATCCGTCTAGCCAATGCGGACGGCTCGGGCGGGATCACCGACATCACCCCGCCCAGCGACTCGCGCTTCTTCCAGTGGCCCGTCTTCAACCCGACCAATCCCGACCAGATCGCCGTGCAGGTGTCCGCAACCGACCCCGTGGTGGACCCCAACGCCCAGATCGCCATCTACACCATCTCCACGGCGACCCTGACGCCCGCCACCGCCAGCACCTTCTTTGACGGCGGCCCCTCCTGGAGCCCGGATGGCACCAAGATCGCCTTCCACTCCAACCGCACCGGCGACTTTGACCTGTGGATCGTCACCGTCGCGGGGGGCGGCCTCACGCACGTGACCAGTGATGCGCGCTCCGACGGCTTCCCGGTCTGGAACCAGACCGGCAGCCTGCTCGCCTTCACTCGCGACCGCGAGTTGTGGACGACCACGCCGGACGGCGTCACCCAGAAGCAGCTCTCCAGCCGCTTCTAGCGCGGGAGGCCCGCCAACTGCCGAAATCTGCCCGGGTCCCTGCACTAGGGACCCGGGTTTTGCTAACGCTCGCCGGTTAGCCGCCGGGGGCGGTGAGGCTCCGCATGTTACCGCTACGCGACAACATCCCCAGCAGCCGAGTGCCGGTGGTCAACTACCTGATCATCCTGGTCTGCGTGGCGGTCTACGTCTTCCAGGTGCTCAACCCCCCTTGGACCGACCAGCACGCCTTCCGCCCCTCGCTGGTGCATGACTACGCGGCGGGCACGCGCCCCGCGGTAGACCTGCTCGCCTCCGCCTTGGCCAGCATGTTCATGCACGGCGGCCTTCTGCATCTGCTCGCCAACATGTGGTTTCTGTGGATCTTCGGGGACAACGTCGAGGACCGCATGGGGCCGGGGCGCTACCTGGTCTTCTACCTGATCTGCGGGTTCGCCGCCACCGCGGCGCACGTGGCGATCACCCTGGCCGGCGCCAACCTCGGCGGCGCGGCCGCCGTGCACATCCCGATGGTCGGCGCCTCCGGGGCTATCGCCGGGGTCCTGGCCGCCTACATGCGACTTTTCCCGCAGGCCCGAGTACTCACGCTGATCCCCTTCTTCTTCATCATGGTAGTGGAGATTCCTGCGCTGCTCTTCATCGGGGTATGGTTTGTCCTGCAGTTCGTCTCGGGTCTGAGTACCCTCGGGGGCGGGGCAGGAGTAGCCTTCTGGGCGCACGTGGGGGGATTCCTGACCGGGTTGCTGCTGGTCGGCTTTTTCGCGACGCTCCGCCGCAAGCCACGGGCGCCCCGGGTACTGGATTTGCGGCTGGACTAGGGCCGGGCCCTTGCCGTGCTGTAGAGTCCCGCTGCGGCAGGAGAGGGGGGAACGGCAACGGCAAACCTCGTCCCCCCCCGGGACAATTCCCCCTCCCTTCAGGGAGGGGGGTGGAGTCTGCGGAGCAGACTCCTGGGGGTAGGGCCGTTCGCCCCCTACCGCTCCGGCACCTCAAGCAGCAGCGTCTTGATCTCGTACGGGCGCCACTTTAGGCGGCTGAGGTTGACCTCGGCTCCCGGCTGCTCCATGAGGTCCGCCTCGTAGGCCTTGGCCACCGGAAAGCCGGTGACGACCTTCCCGCTCGCTTTCTTCCCCGCGGTCTCGAAGGTGCGCAGGATATACGAGTGGCTGCGCTCGGCGCGCTTGAAGGCGGCGCAGGACACGCCCGGGGCCTCCAGGGAGAGGCACTCCGAGGACCGCGGCGCGGCCGGGTCGAGTTTGGCCTGGCTCACCAGCGGCGGCGCGTTGTGGCGCGCACCCAGTCGGTAGACCTCGTCGTTGAACACGCTGCGCTGGAAGGGCTGCAGCGCGAAGTGGTACTCGTGCTTGCCGTTGTCCTTGGCCAGCGGCGGTACGCGATAATTGGAGCTCATCAGCGTCGGACTGCGCAGCACACCCACCTCAATGACCCCACTCATCAGCCGATGACTGGGCGTACCCTGATTGGCGAGCAGCATCCCCCAGTCCTTGTCGCCATAGGCCACCCAGTTCTGGGCCGGCCAGGCGCCCTTGCCGTGCAGGGCCGCGAGATGCAGCGGCGCGCCCTCGAGTTCCGGCGAGCCGTAAGGCACCTCGTAGTATGGGCGGCGCTCCACGGACGCGAACGGGATCTCATAGAGGGCCTTGCTGCTATGCAAGTCGATCTGCAGCGGGAACCCAATCAGCACCTCGGTGTTCTCTCCGGCAAAGTCCAGCCGGACGGTGGCGTCAATACGCTCCAGGTCCGGGTAGAAGACCAGTTCCTTCTCCCACTGCAGGCGGATCAGTTCCGGGAAGATGATGCGCTTCCCGTCCCGGTAGGAGGCCCAGTGCGGCGGCTCGGGGTCGCAGTCCTGATCACCGCGGATCTCGCCGGCCCAGACCAGGCGCGTGGACAGCGGGCCCTGCTCCACCGCGACGAGCCGCCGGGTCCCGACTTCCTCGGTGAGGATCGGCCCGATGATCTCCTCGTCCCACATGGTCCCGGACTCGTGGCGGAAGCGGACCTCGGGCAGGCACCCCTCCACCAGCGTGCGGTTCCAGTCGGAGCGCACCAGCTTGATCCCGGCGTCGGTGGGCGTGACGGAGTAGGGGCCGACCTGCAGTTCCTTGCCGGCTGCCTTAGCGCCGGCCTTGAGCTTGGGAGCGGCGACCTTGGCCTTGACCAGCGGCCAGCGGGTGACGCCCAGCGCGCCCAACTCCGGCATGACCAGAGTTTCCTTCCCGTGGCGCTCGGCCGGCAGCGGCTGACCCGCGGCGTCGGCGAGGCTCAGGCCCTCGGGCAGGGCCAGGCTGAGCGGCTCGCGCCGGGCGAAGGGGAGCGGGTTGAACAGGCTGACGCCGGCGACCGCGCCGCCCGGGGCGTTGAGCGTGCGCAGCGCCCGCGTGGCGATCTTCCCGGTGGCCTTTACCACGTCCGCGCAGTAACCCATCACCCGCGCGTTGACCGAGTCGGCATGGCAGCCGCAGAGCGCATCGTGGAACTGGACATAGGACAGCTTGCGCCACTGCTCCACCAGCACCTCGTCGGGATACGCCGCGCCGCGCAGCGAGGCGCAGGCGGCCGCGGACTCCGCGCCAAAGGTCGCCCACTCCGCCCGGCGGTAAGCCTGCTTCAGCCCAATGCGGGTAATGTGGGTGCCGGGTTGGCTGGGGTTGAACTCGCCCTTGACTACCGGCGCGTCCGGGCGCAGCCGCTGCATCTCGGCCAGGGCCTCGCGGGCCAGGGCAAAGCGCACGGTGGTGCCGGCGGGCGGGGTATAGCCCAGTATCATCTCGATGATCTCTTCCTCCACCGGGTCTTCCTCCGCGCCGTACTGGCAGTAGACCACCGGCTGGTCCACCTCGGTAGCGAGCCCCAGCGCGACCCGGGGACGCTCCTCGGGAGTGTAGGCGACCGGCAGATTGCAGATGTGGGTGCGCCGGGTGACGGAGGCATGCCCGGGCAGGTAGAAGATCTGGCTGCCGTCCACGCCCTCCCAGCGGATGCCGCCGCGGCCGACCGCGGGATCCAGACCGGGAGTGCGCGCATCGCGGAACCACTGGTAGCCGAACTGCTTGAAAATCTGCGGCAACTGCGCGTTCAGACCGAAAGCGTCATCCATGTTCGCGAGGGTGGGCACCGCCCCCAGAGTCTCAGCGAACCACAGGCGCCCGTGGAGGATATTGCGGACCAGCGCCTCGCCCGCCGGCATGTTGGTGTCGGGGATAGCTTCTTCGCCGCCGGTGATATCCACCCGCCCCGCGGCGATGAGCTGCCGCAGCTCCTCCAGGCGCTCGGGGTGATTGTCGAGATACTCCCGCACCAGCGCGGCCTGGTCGAACTCAAAGCGAAACTCCGGGTACTTGGCCAGGGCGTTCAGAGCGTCGGTGTACTGGCGGTCCCGGATGGCCGTCTGGGCCTCCGGCGTCCGGCGCCAGACGACGTCGCAATGGTAAAAGCTGACAACCATGACTTGCTTCTTGGGCATGGTAGTTCTCCCTCCGGCGGTGCGCCGACTAGATGCGAACGCGGAGATATTCGCGGCAGAGGTGCGGGGACCTTCTCCGGGGAGGGTGGGTGGTCCAGGGTCGGTGGTGGGAACGGCTCTGCTTGGGCGGCATCTCCCTGGAGGGGCCGCATGCGAGCACGACCGGCGTCTGCGTCGGGCGCGCGGAAGCATCCGGCCCACGCCTAGCGCGAAGCCCTGGGCCGGATACTTGCGGCGTTCGCTCCGCTCACGTCCTCGTATTCGGCCCCTCCGGGAGACGACACGGCACCACGCAGGTATCCCTCCGCTCGCCGACGAATCACTCCCCACGCACCTGCCCCACCCACGACTTGAGCACACCCAGGAGGCCTGTACCATGACTAACTCGCGTCTGGTGTTCCTTGTCTTAATCGTTTTGGCTGTCGCCACCCTCGTAGTCAGCGGAGCCGCCCACGCGGCGGACGCCCCCGCCGCCGCTCTCCCGCTGGCCGGCGTGCGCGTGCTGGTCTGCGACTCGTATTTCGACCTCCTCCATATCCCCGCCCTGCGCCGGCTGCAGGCCCTCGGGGCCGAGGTGCGGGGCGGCGACCTCTCTACCCTCACCTGGGAGACGGCCTCGCAGTACAACCTCATCATCACCACCGTGGAGGGCGTGCCGGTCAAGCCCAAGACCGGCGACGATCCGGTCACGGTGCTGGACAAGTTCGTCAAGGCCGGGGGCGGCCTGCTCTTCTACCAGCTTTTCTACGGCAGCGAGAGCGGCAACCAGTACCTCGCTCCCTTCGGCGCTTCGACCTATGACGAGGTCATCCGCGACCCGCAGCACGGCATGAAGTCGCAACTCGGCTTTGGCCTCGAGTACGCTTACACCACGCAGGTGACCACCGGCCACCCGGTCACCGAGGGCGTCAAAACCCTCTGGTACTCCGGCGGCAGCGAACTGATCTTCGGCACGCGGCCGATCAAGGTGTCGGCCGACTGGAAGGTCCTCGCCAAGGCCGAGCCCGGCGCGACGACGATCATCCCCCAGGTCATGTACGCGGCCACCGCCAGCAAGCCCGGCACCGCCGGCGACCAGCCGCCCTTCCTCGCCGCGCGGGAATATGGCGCCGGCGCGATCGTGCTGATGGGCATCAGCCCCCTGGAGGTCTTCCTGGGCCAGGGGCTGCCCGCCTATTCCGACATCGCCATGGAGCGGGGCAACGGTCTGCAAGCCAGCGACCTCAAGAAGCTCTACGACAACGCGATCACCTGGCTCGCCGCCCACGCGACCAAGGCCACCGGCCTGGCGCAGGGCGAACTCAAGCCCCTCACCGACGACTGGGGCAAAGGCACCCCCCTTGACTGGACCCAGCCGGACGCCGCCTTCTTCGGCGGCGACCTCGCCACCAAACCGGCCCGGGGCGTCATCGGGCTTCATTCCACCCTCTCCGACGGCAAGGCCACCCCGCAGGCCCTGATCGCCAAGGCCCAGGCCGTCGGCCTGCAGTGGGTGTCCTTCACTGAGCGCCTGGAGAACTTCTCGCCGGAGAAGTGGGCCTCCCTGCGCAAGCTCTGCAAGGACGCCTCCACGCCGGATTTCTGCGCCATGCCGGGTCTGGACTACAGTGACAACTCGGGCACGCGCTGGGTCGTCTTTGGCGACTTCGACTGGCCGCCGCCCAAGGTCTTCTCCGCCGATGGCAAGAAGATCATCGAGCCGCAGTGGTGGTTCTCGATCAACACTGTCCCCAACGGGCCGTACGACATCGGCCATGCGCCCCTGCGCCCCTGGGACCTGTCCATGTACGACATGTTCCCGGTGCGGACCACGCTCGGCGGCAAGCTGGTGGATGAGGCCCCCGAGGGCTTCCGCTACGTGCAGGGCGAGATGGACGACCCCTTCCCCATGGCCGTGGACATGGTCAGCGATGAGGCCGGTCTGGCCGCCGCCGCGGGCCGCACCTGCAACTACGTCCTGAAGGACCAGCCGGGCGACCTGGCTACCTACTACCGCAACTACATGTACTTCGGCTCGCAATTCGGCTTCATCAGCGACGGCCCGGTGGTCACCGACTGGCGCGGCTCCAACAACGGCCGCTCCGCCGGGTCCAAGTGGTACGTGCCGGGCACCGAGCAGTACCGGATCAAGCTGTCCGTGCATTCCGCGGTCCCGATCACCGACATCAGCATCTACGACGGCCCGAAGCTGTTCCGCCGCTTTGCCCCCAACCAGCCGCAGGCGACGATTTTCTTTAACGTGCCGCACGACCAGCAGCGCAACCTGACCGCCGAGATCACCGACGCCAACGGCAAAAAGGCGATGACCGGCGGCATCTTCGTGCGCGACATGCTCAACTTCCGCTTCATGTGCGGCGACCGCGGCAACGCCATCTGCGACGGGGTCCAGACGGACGAGATGGGCTCCTACCTCACCGGCCCCACCGCGCCCTACCAGCGCAAGATGACCATCGGCGGCACCCTGGCGGGCTACGGCACCCGCCATTTCAACGTGCTCCCGCCCGAGTTCGACGGCGGCATGCGCGCCGTGGCGATGACCATCAGCCCCTATTTCCAGATCGCCGACTATACCTACACCCCGGGCGGCAGCCTGGTGGAGGTGCGCAACGAGGTCGGCGTATGCTCCCGCGACGGCCTGCAGCAGGGCGACGTACAGGTGGGCTACTTCAAGGGCGATACCAACTCCTGGGCCCCCAAGCTGGCGCCGGTGGATGTCAAGGATGTCCATATCGCCTACCGCTCCCTCGACTTCACCCCGCGCTCCGGCGACCTCGGCGTGGTGCTGGTGGAGGGCACCCTGACCGTGGACAAGCCCCTGAAACTGGAGAGCTTCAACGTGTTTGGCATCTTCCACACCAGCCAGCCGGGCGAGGGCGACCACTACGCGATCTCCACGCCGGAAATGACGGTGGCCGGGATCACCGCGCCGCAGCCCTACAGCGGCACCTGGCGGACCGCGCCGGGCAGCTACGGCATGGTCTTCCCCTCGATCTGGTCCTCCACCGGCGTCATGGCCCTGGACGACAACCTGACCATCGGCACCTACGACAAGGCGCCTAACTGCCACATTGGCGCGTCGCTGGCCAATATGCCCCGGGACCTCAAGCCCGGCGAGACGCTCACCTGGCAGTACCTGGCGCTGCACGGGCGGCCCGGGGAGAACGCCAATACCGCCGACTGGGACAACCTGGCCAAGACTATGGGCCTGCGCGGCGATCCGGCCTACAAGGTGACCGACGTCAAGGTCGGGCAGGTCCAGAGCACCCAGTTCCTGCTGGAGCTGACCCCGGCGGACGGAGGCTTCCTGGGGACCGTCGGCGCCGCTGATCTGCCCCTGCGGCTGCCGGTACGCGTCGCGGGGATGAACGGGAACTGGACCTTCGGCTGGTTCGACCTGGACCGCAAGGAGTGGTTCCCCAGCGCCTGGGACTACCACATCGGCGAGGGCTTTTTCACTCTCGACACCCGCGTAGGGGCGCACCGGTTCTTCGCCGGGCACCCGGTCGTCGCCGGCGATCCCAACCTGAAGATCGCCGCCTTCACCGACGCCAAGACCCAGTTCACCGCGGAGGTCAACAACGTGGGGACCGCGCCGGTCACCACGACGGTGCGCCTGAACCCGGCCCTGGGCGACGCCGCACCGCAGGAGGTTACGCTGGCGCCGGGCGAGATGAAGTCGCTAACCTTTGCCTGGACGCCCAAGTAGGGTACAATACCCCTCGTTTGGCCGTGGGACTGGCGACTAGCACGAGGAACGAGGGCGCTATGGGCAACGAAGGCTTGGAGCAGGCGGAGCTTACCTCCGTCGCTAGCTGCACCGTGGGCGAGGGGGATGCGCGCAACAATCCCTACCTGTCGCGCTGGGCGCGGTATTACGACTTCCTGCTCTCCGTGCCGCCCGTGGGGCAGATCCGGCAGAGCGAGGAGCGCACCCTGGCCCGGCTGGTGGAGGCCTCCCTGCGGCCCGGCGATCACCTCCTGGAGATCGGCCCCGGGACCGGGCGCACCACCGTGGAGTTCGCCGAGCGCGTAGCCCGCGTGACCGCCGTGGAGCAGTCGCCGGAGATGGTCGCGCAACTGCACCAGCGCCTGGCCCGCGAGGAAGTAGACAACTGCGAGGTCATCCTGGGCGATTTCGCCGCGGCCACCTTCCCCGGCACCTTCGACGTGGTCGCGCTCATCGGCGTGCTGGACTACATCCCCCACCCCGAGCCCTTCCTGCTGGCGGCCGCGCGTTTGGCCCGCCGCGAGTTGATCTTCACCGCGCCCCATCATGGGATGCTGGCCCACATTTTCCGGGCGAGCAACCGCATGCGGGGCGTGCACATCTCCGTCTACCGGCCCGACCAACTGCGCGGCTACCTGGAGGAATTCGAGGTTGAGATAGAGGAAACCGGCCTGCGCACGCGCCTGTGGCGGGGCATGACCCTGGCCTGCCGGGCGGTGCGCTGTTGCTAGCGGGAGTGTACCAGGAGCTTTACGTCTGGATAACCGCCCACGGCATGACCGGCGTCTTCGCCTTCATGCTGGTGGAGAACATGGGCGTCCCCTTCCCCACCGAACTGGGCTTCATCACCGCCCAGGGGCTGATCAGCGCCGGGCACGTGAGTTTCTGGGAGGCCTTCGCGGTCATCACCGGCGGACACCTGCTGGGGGCGGGGATCACCTACTACGCGGGACGCGCCGGGGACAGCGCCCTGGGCCGGTGGTTCTCCCACCGCCAGCGCCTGACCGCCGCCCGCGACCAGATGCAAGCGTGGTACGCCAAGTACGGGGCTTTCGCGCTCCTCTTTGGGCGATTAGTGGGTCAGGTCCGCCCCTGGTCGTCCCTGATCGCCGGCATGGCCCGGGTGCGGCCGCTGCAGTTCTGGACCTGGACGGTGCTGGGCTCCCTGCTTTACAGCCTGATCGCCATGTGGTTCACGGTGGGCGGCTTCGCCCTGTGGAACCGCTACCCCTCCCTGCACATCCCCATGATCATCGCCGTAATCGCGGTTTTCTACGGCTCCATGGTCGTGGCCCTGGGGCACCGCTGGCTGACGCGCCGCCGCGCGCGGGCGGCCGCCACCGCCCCCGCAGAAGCAGACCCCAGCAGCCCCGAATAGGGGCCGTCTGCCGTTTCCCCCACCACCGACCACCACCCTCGACTACCGACCCTCCCCCCTACAGCCACCGCTCCAGCCACTTGAGGATCTGCGCGCGGCCGTGGGCGGTTTCCATATGGCCTACCTCGTAGCGCAGCATCTGCCAGGCCTCCGGGGCGCCTTGCTCGGCGTAGGTCTGGCGGAGGGCGGCGTCGATGCGGTCCAGGCCCGCCGGGGGGGTGAGGCGGTCATAGTTGCCGGCCAGGGCCAGGTGGGCGCGGGGGGCGATCAGGGCGTTGATCTCCGCCGTGGTGAAGTGCTTGAGCAGCGAAGGCACAAAATAGAAGACACCGTGCCCGTCAATCCCCTGCGACTCGATGATCGCCTGGAAGTCGGTCAGGCAGCAGATATCCACGCAGACGCGCAGGCGCTCCTCCAGGGCCGCTACCCACCAGGCCATGGTGCTGCCCAGCGAGATGCCCAGGGTCCCCAGGCGCGCGGCGTCCACGTCGGGGCGCGAGACCAGGTAGTCCACCGCGCGCAGGCTGTCGTAGACCATCATCCCCCACATCACCTGGCCCTCCCAGAGCATTTGCTTGAAGATGGCGCCTTCGGTGCGCCCGCGGCGCTCGCCGAAGGCCCAGTCATCAATACACAGGGCGCTGTAGCCCCGGCGGGTCAACTCCACCGCGTAGGGCGGGTCCTGGAGGCCCTTGTTCCCCTCCAGCAACTCGCGCTTACCGAGGTCATACTGGCCGGCGTGCCAGTGGTTGTAGAGGATCGTGGGGCAGGGGCCGGCGGCCTGGAGAGGCCGGACGAAAAAGGCCGGCACCGGCTCGATCCCGTTGAGGTCGAGTTGCAGCTTCTCGAGGACGTAGTCGGGGCGCTCCTCGACCAGTACGGTCTCGACGGAGATCGGGTAGTCGCGGGGCGGCAGGTCGCCGAGGAGGGAGTACAGTTCGGCGCGGCGGGTTGTCGGGTCGGTCATGGTGTTACCTCCGGTTCATCATTGGGGCGAAAAGAATGTCGTTACTGTAGGGCGGGGGCTCGTACCCCGCCGTCGGTAAGCAATCGTTAGTCCGGCGGG
>DASXVN010000058.1:0-12479 GCA_036504235.1 Armatimonadota bacterium
GCGGGCGGCAGTCGCGCTGTCGGCACCGCGACTGCCGCCCCTACAACGGCGAGAAACGGAACACCGGCGAGACGCCGGTGCCACCGACGGAAACGGCTAACGGAAACGGCCGGCGGGGGACGTAGCCCCCGCCCTACAGTACGGCAACGACAGGAAGGCAGGCAACACTATGCTCATTGCTTCTATCGGTAACTCGGCCGGGACCTGGATGCAGGCGGCGCCGCTGCCCTCGGTTTCCTCGGGGGGAAATTCCTTGCCCGCCTGGGAGCGGCCTGCGCCGCAGGCCGACTTTGGGCAGTATTTGACCAATGCTCTCGATCAGGTCAACAGCCTGCACCTGGATGCCGATAAACAGGCGCAGATGGTCGCCACGGGGCAGTCTGCCGACCTCAACGCCGCGGTCATGGCGGTGGATAAGGCGGCGCTGGCTCTGCAGCTTACCGTAGCGGTTACCAACCGCGCGATCGAGGCCTACAAGGAAGTCAGTCGGATGCAGATGTAGCGCGGGCTACCCGGCGGATTTGCGATAATCATGCACCAACTGAAGGAAACCTGGGCCAAACTCAACCCTCGGCAACGCACGATCTTGATCGTGTTTGCCGCGCTTACGGTGGTCGCTTCGGTGGTGCTGGTCTCCTGGGGACAGCGGGCGGATTACCGCGTGCTGTATACGGAACTCAGCCCCCAGGATGCCGGCGCGGTTACCGACTTTCTCCAGAGTAAGGGCTGCAAATACCGCCTGGGGCAGGGGGGCGCGGCGGTGGAGGTGGACGCCGGCCAGGTCTACTCCCTGCGCAACAGCCTGGCCCAGGCGGGACTGCCGCGCGGGGCGGGGGGCATCGGGTTTGAGCTATTCGACAAGTCCGGGCTGCCCGGCTCGGAGTTCTCCAACCAGGTCTCCTACCAGCGCGCCCTGCAGGGGGAACTGGAGCGGACCATCTCGGGACTGGACAAGGTCCACGGGGCGCGGGTGCATTTGGTCCTGGCCAAGAACGATCTGTATGGCGCCGAGCAGCAGGCCTCCGCCTCCGTGATGGTGGACACCGGCTCCCGGGAGCAGCTCTCCTCGCAAGAAGTGGACGGGATTGTGAACCTGGTGGCGGGGGCGGTGCAGGGGCTCAAGCCCCAGACCGTCTCCCTGGTGGACGCGCAGGGGCGCATCCTCAATGACGCCTCCAACGCGGGCGGGGCCAAGCTGAGTCTCTCCCAGATGGAGACGCGGCGGGATTACGAGCGGAATCTGCAGCAGGCCATTCAAGGGCTGCTCGACCGGAGCCTGGGCGAAAATCAGGCGGTGGTGCAGGTGCAGGCCGACCTGGACTTTGACGAGCAGCGGATCAAGAGCAACAGCGTGCTGCCCACGGCGGGGCGGGGCAGCGTGACCGAGGAGAAGATCAACCAGGAGAAGTACAGCGGCGGCGCGGGCCCCCGGGCGGGGGTGGCCGGCGTGTCCGCCAACCTCACGCCCGGCGGTACCGCGAACGCCGCCGGCGGCTCGGGCGCCTACACGAACCGGCAGGAAAGCCGGCTCTACGAGTACACCCGCGAAGAGCGCGAACTGGTCAAAGCCCCCGGGCAGGTGCGGCGGCTCACCGTGGCGGTGGCGCTGGATACCCAGGCGGCGCCCGGCGCGGAGAAGCAGATAGCCGAGTGGCTGAAGGCGGCAGGGGGGCTCAAGGACCAGCGGGGAGACCAGATCGTGATCCAGCGCCTCGATCTGGCCGCCAAGAAACAAGCGGAGGACGCGAAAAAGGCCTCCGACCAGCAGCAGGCGGAGGAACGCACGCACCAGCTAGTCGCGCAGGGGTTACGTTTCGGCACCCCGGTGCTGCTGGCGCTGATTATCGGCGGGTGCCTGCTGCTGGGGGCCAAGCAACTGCGGGCGACCCCGGCGACCCCCCTGGAGGGAGAGGAAGCGATGGTCCTGGCAACGGAGACGCCGGTAGGCTCCCTGCTCGACGCGGCGGATGACGCCCCGACCCCCGAGCCCGCGCCGACGCCGGAGGCAGCGGCCGCTCCGGAAAGCGACTTATCCGAGCTGGCGCGGCAGAATCCGCGCCTGATTGCCCAGCAACTCCGCCGGTGGATCGGCGAGCCCCTCGAGGAGAGCTAGATCATCCCGGCCAGCGAGAGCGCCATGCAGGCGAGTTTCTCACCCCACCATCAGTTTATCCCCTGCTCGCCCGCGGACGCGGCGGTCCGCTGGGAGCAAGCGCGCGCGGGCGGGGGTCTCGCCTCCGAACCGAAGCCCGATCCTCCGCCGGAGCCCGAGAGGCCTGCGCCTCCGCCGGTGGACTGGGCGGAAGTGGAGCGGGAGCGCGACGCACTGTTGGCGGCGGCGCGGGCGGAGTCCGAGCGTCTGGTGCGCGAGGGGCAGGAGCAGGCGGCCGCGGCCCGGGCGGAAGCCCGGCGGGAGTCGCAGGAGGACCTCAGCCAAGCCCTGCAGACGCTGCTGGAGCAGTTTTCCGAGGCTTTCCAGGCGCGGTTGCAGCAGTTTGAGGAGGAGACGCCGGACCTGCTGGCCGAGATGGTGCACAAGGTGGTCGGGCAGTTGCTGGAGAGGGACGATCAACTGGTGGTGGGGGTGGTGCACGAGGCGCTGGGGCAGTTGGCGGGGGCGCGGCAGGTGGAGGTGGTCATCAACCCGGCGGATGAGGCGGCGGTCGCGGCGGCGCAGGCGGATCTGGTTTCGGGGCTGGGGGAGGTCAACTTCCGGCTGCATCCCTCGGAGGACGTGCCGCGGGGCGGGGCGATTGTGCGGACCGACCGGGGCGAGGTGGACGGGCGGCTGCATGTGCAACTGGAGATCTTGCGAGACCGGCTCCGGCTGATGTAAAGAAGCGAGGCCGGATCTCAAGGTACCCGGCCTCGCCCGTTCGGTTCGCGGCTACTGCCAGTCGATGAGCACGCCGAGGGTCTCGGCGCGGCGCTCCTGCAGCAGGGGGTACAGCTCGGTCGCCTGCTCGGGGCGGAAGCGGTGGGTGATGAGGTCGTCTACCTGCATCAGGCCGCGCTGGAGGTAGGTGTGGAAGAGGGCGACCTGCCGGTCACCGGTCCACCAGGCCGCCTCGCCGCTGAGCTTGGCGTTGTGGGTGCCAAGGATCATGACCTGGCGCGCCAGCACGTCCTGGGTAATGTGCTGCTTGGTCGGCTCGGGCGAGTCGCCGAGGAGCATGACCTTGCCGAAGTCGCGGGCCAGGGGCAGGGCGAGGGGCAGGACCGCCCAGTGGCCGGTGACATCGAAGACCACGTCGGCGAGGTCGCCGTTGTTGTGGGCGAGGACGAAGTCCTTAGCGTCGGCGGCGCTGCCCTCGAAGGTGGCGGTGGCGCCGTGGGCCTGCGCCAAATTGAGGCGGGCGGCGACCGTGTCAATGGCCAGGATCTGGCGGCAGCCGGAGATACGCAGGAACTGGACGGCCAATTGGCCCACCGGCCCCAAGCCGATGACTACGGCGCAGTCGCCGAGACTGAGCTGGGCGCGGCGCACGCCGGTTTGGGCGACAAAGTTGAGGCTGCCCCAGGCGGCGGACTCGGAGCTGACCTCGTCGGGGACCTTGAGGACGCCCTCGCCGGTGGCGTTGAAAACGGCGTACTGGGTGTGATTGTAGCCGCGCCAGACGCGGTCGCCGACGGCGAAATTGGTGACGCCCTCGCCGACCTGGAGCACGCGGCCGACGGCGCTGTAGCCTGGGGTGAAGGGGTATTTTACCCAGTTGGCCCAACTGGTGTTGGCCTCGAACTCACCGCGGAAGCAGAAGCTCTCGGTGCCGGTGCTGACGTGGGAAACCAGGGTCTCGACGAGAATCTCGCCGGGACCGGGGTCGGCGACCTCGCGCATTTGCAGCTCAACCTGGCGGGGGCCGGTGAAAATGATCGTTTTTGCTTGCATCTTAGTTCGTTCCTCCTGCCGGCCTAGAGGCCGCGTGTGTTTGCTGGAATCCTATTGAGCAGATGACCACCAACAACCTGCCTGACCGAAGAGGAGACTCCCCATGCCTGATTTTCGTGAGTGGCGTCAGAAGCTGGCCCAGACCGATTGCACCCGCCGGACCGGCCGGGTGCGGCGCGTGGTGGGGCTGCTGGTGGAGACGGAGGGGCCGCCGGCGCAGATTGGGGAGGTGTGCCAGATCCACTCCCGGGGCGTCGCTACGCCGGCGGAGGTGGTCGGCTTTCACGACGGCTACATGCTGATGATGCCGCTGGGGCCTACCGAGAACCTGGGGCCGCGCGATGAGGTGGTCGCTACCGGGGGGCCGCTGCGCGTGCCGGTGGGGGAGGGGATGCTGGGCGGGGTTTTCGACGCGCTGGGGCAGCCGCTTCAGGGGGAGGCTTTCACGCCGAGCGAATTCCGCATGGTCTCGGCGCCGCCGCCGGGGTGCCTGGAGCGGCGGCGGATTACCGAGCCGCTGCCGCTGGGGCTGCGCAGCCTGGATGGGCTGTGCACGGTGGGGCAGGGGCAGCGCCTGGGGATCATGGCCGGGGCGGGGGTGGGCAAGAGCGTGCTGCTGGGGATGATCGCGCGCAACACCCGAGCGGAGGTTAACGTCATCGGGCTGATCGGCGAGCGGGGGCGCGAGGTGCGGGAATTTATTGAGCAGGACCTGGGGCCGGAGGGCCTGGCGCGGTCGGTGGTGGTGGTGGCCACCAGCGACCAGCCGCCGCTGCTGCGCCTGCGGGCCGCCTATACCGCCACCGCGATCGCCGAGTACTTCCGGGATCAGGGGAAAGCGGTCCTGCTGCTGATGGACTCGCTGACGCGCGTGGCCTGGGCGCAGCGAGATATGGGCCTGGCCTGCGGCGAGCCGCCGACCCGCAACGGCTACACGCCCTCCGTTTTCGCCATGCTACCCTCGCTCCTGGAGCGCGCCGGGGCGAATGCCGTGGGCAGCATCACCGGCCTGTATACGGTGCTGGTGGAGGGCGACGACCTGGGCGACCCGGTGGCCGACCATACGCGGAGCATTCTCGACGGGCATCTGGTACTCTCGCGACGGCTCGCCGAGCAGGGGCATTACCCGGCGGTGGACGTGCTGCAGAGCCTGAGCCGGCTGTTCACGCAGATCACCACGCCCGAGCACCGACGGGCGGCGCTGCAGTTGCGGGAGCTGCTGGCGGTGTACGCGGAGGCCGAGGACCTTATTAACCTGGGGGCGTACGCGCCGGGGAGCAACCGCCGCCTGGACCGCGCCGTGGGCCTGCGCGAGGAGATTCTGGGCTTCTTGCGCCAGGACCTCGGAACTCGCACGGATTTTGCAGAGACGGTGGCGTGGCTGCAACGAGTGACGGGCGAGGACTCGGCCTGGCGGCAGGCCGCATGATCACAGGAGCGGTTGCGGTGACACCTATGCAGGAGACAGTGGGCGCGCAGACGGAGGGCATGTCGGTATTCCACGCGCAGCGGCTGGCGTGGGGCGGGACGGAGGGGGTGGAGGTGCTGCGGCGCTACCTGCCGCTGGTGCGTCTGGCCCTGTCGCGCCTGGCCCGGCATCTGCCCCCGGACCTGCCTCTGGAGGCGCTGGAGGGCCGCGCCCTGCTGGCCCTGGTGCAAGCCGCTCAGAGTCGGCCGGAGGGTAGCGAGGGTTTTGACCACTACGCGCGGCTGACCGTTTGGCGGGCGCTGACGGACTGCCTGGGGCAGTCGCGCCACTTCCAGCAGAGCACCCGCGAGGCCCTGCGGCGGCTCTCCTGCGCGGTCGAACAGGCCTTGTGTTTGGGGCTGGAAGGCCGCGAGGAGGAGCTGGCCTCGCTGCTGGCGTGTCCCCTGGAGGCGCTGCGGGAGGACCTGGGGCAGGTGGCGGCGCTGATGGCCGCCGACCCCGGCGCGATTCTGGCCACGGCGCGCGGGGAGGGGCTGCCCGCGCTGGAGAGCCAACTGGCTCGCGCCGTCTGCGAGCTGCCCAGTATGGAAGGGCTGGTCGTGGCGCTGTACTACTTTGATGACCTGACCTTCCCCGAGATCGCGGAAGTGATGGAGATAAGCGAGCCGGAGGTGGAATGGGCCTTCGGGCGGGCGGCGTTGCTGTTAAGGGCGCGGCTGGGGGAGAGGTAGGGGCACAGGCCGCACGGCAACGGCCGTTTCCCCTGTAGGGCGGGGCTTGTACCCCCGCCGTCGGTAAGCCAACGTTAGCGTCGGCGGGGTACGAGCCCCCGCCTACAAACGGCAACGGCTAACGGCAGGGCCCACCCCGCCCGGCGGGCACCCCGCCCGGAGCGGGAGGGGCTTTACGGCAAAGGCAACGGCCGGGTGGACATTGCGGCGGAGCGCAAAGTCCACCCCTACAGAACGGCAACGACCCACCCACTTTCTTATGCCTCTGAAAATCCTCAAAACCATCGCGCGGCAAAGTGACCTGATGATGGCCGTGGGCATCGTCGGGTTGATCGGTATGATGCTGGTGCCGTTGCCCCCGTTGGTGCTGGACGTGCTCATCACCATCAATCTGGCGCTGGCGCTGTGTATTCTGCTGGTCTGCATGTACACTACCGAGCCGATGGATTTCTCCGTCTTTCCCTCGCTGCTGTTGGTCACCACCTTGTACCGGCTGGCCCTGAGCATCTCCGCGACTCGGTTGATCCTGCTGCACGGCAATGGCGGGCGTGTGATTGAGGCCTTCGGCAAGTTTGTGGTCGGAGGCGATTTGGTGGTCGGGTTGATTATCTTCCTGATTCTGGTGGCGATTCAGTTTATCGTCATCACCAACGGCGCCGGGCGCGTGGCCGAGGTGGCCGCGCGCTTTACCCTGGACGAGATGCCGGGCAAGCAGATGGCGGTGGACGCGGACCTCAACGCCGGGCTGATCAACGAGTCGCAGGCGCGCCAGCGGCGGCGGCACATCGAGAAAGAAGCGGACTTTTACGGGTCCATGGATGGGGCCACCAAGTTCGTGCGCGGCGACGCCATCGCCGGGCTGATTATCGTGGGCATCAACCTGATCGGCGGGCTGATCATCGGCGTGCTGCGCCTGCATCTGCCGATTGGGGAGGCGGTTTCGCGGTATTGCCTCCTGACGGTGGGCGATGGGCTGGTCAGTCAGCTTCCCGCGCTGCTCATTTCTACCGCCACCGGTCTGCTGGTGACCCGCAACGCCTCGGAGGGCAATCTGGGCAGCGAAGTATCCGACCAGCTTTTGACCCATCCCCGGGCGGTGCTGATCGCTGCCGGCATCTTGCTGATTATGGGGATGGTGCCGGGGTTGCCCAAGGTGAGTTTCTTCCTGATCGGCGGGATCGCCGGGCTGGTCGGGTACTACTTCCTGCGGCAGCCCGCTCCGGCGGCCGAGGCGGTGGCAACGACGTCTGCGCCGACGCTGGGCGCAGCTTCCTCCGGCGGGGCGGAGAGTATGGAGGACCTCACGCGGGTGGACCGGCTGCGGATTGAGCTGGGCTACGAGCTGCTCAGCCTAACCGAGCCGGCGCGGGGGGGCGATCTGCCGCAGCGGATCAAGGGCGTGCGGCGCCAGGCGGCCGAGCGCTGGGGGCTGCTGCTGCCCGCGGTGCGGCTGTGCGACAACTTGCAGCTCGCCCCGACGCAGTATGTCATTCGCCTGCGCGGGGTGGAGGCCGGTAGGGGAGAGGTGCACGCGCACCGGCAGATGGCGATCAAGCCCAGGCCGGACGCGCCGGCGCTGGAGGGGCTGCCGGGGCGGGACCCGGTCTTTGGCCTGGACGCGTACTGGATTGAGTCCAGCCTGCGGCCGATTGCTGAGGCGCGGGGCTATACCGTCGTGGAGGCCTCCACCGTGATCGCCACGCATCTGGCGGAGCTGATCACGCAGCGCACCGGCGACCTGCTGAGCCGCCAGGATGTACATGAGATGATCGAGAAGCTGCGCCAGTCGGAGCCGGCGGTGGTCAAAGATCTGGTGCCGGACCTGGCCTCGGTCGGCGAGGTGCAGCAGGTGCTGCGGGCGCTGCTGGCCGAGCGGGTGCCGGTGCGGGACCTGGCGGCGATCCTGGAGGCGCTGGCCGACGCCCTGCGGGTGACGCAGAAGCTGGACGAGGCCGTGGAACTGGTGCGCATCTCCCTGGGCGCGACGATTTGCCAGCCGTACTGCGACGAGCAGCATACGCTGCAGGTGGTGACGCTGGATCCCTCGCTGGAGGAGGAACTGCGCCAGTGGTCCGGGGAGAGCGGGGGCCGGACGGTCGCGGCGCTCCCGCCGCGGCGAGCGGAGGAGCTGCTCCGGCGGGTTGAGGAGGGCATTCAGCACCTGGTGGCGCGCGGGCGCGAGCCGGTGCTGCTGGTCTCGCCGCCGCTGCGCCGGGCGGTGAAAGCGCTGGTGGGCCAGCGGCTGCCGGCCGTGGCGGTGCTGTCGCACGCCGAGATTCCGCCCGGGGTGCAGGTGCAGAGCGCGGAGACGGTGGACCTGACGGTGCCGGAGATGGTGGCGTAGACGGAGGGGAATAAAGGCGATTGGACATAATCTTAGTTATATGAAGGTGGCGGGAGGCGGCAGTTCTTACCTCACCCCCCCCTGCCCCCCTCTCCCGCGGCAGACCTTGGGAGAGGGGGGAGTAACGGCGAAGGCAACGACGGGAGTCGCTTCTGCGTAGGGGCGCGTTTGGCGGCGTCTGCGCCGACACACACGCCCGTTCGCTGCCTGTCAGTTAGCGAGCGGGCGTGTGTTGTTTCGCTTCGCTCCACAAACGCGCCCCTAAGCAGAAACGGCAACGGACTTACCCTCCTCCCTCCGCCTTCCCAAAGTATGTCAAAAGATTGTCGCAAGAGACGCTAAAGTTTTACGAGGCCGCGCCGATATAGGTGTGGGGAAATACCGCGTCGCGGGTTGCATCGGGGCCGCTCGAGGCGCGCAGTTGTGACGAGACAGGCACATTCGGCCGGTCTCGGAGTCTCACCGCCACTAGTTGGACCGACGCCCTACAGGCCCCGAGCCTTGGGGGGGATCTGTTTTGGCCACTGCAGCGCTCGCGTCCGATATCCTCGTCGTAGATGATGAAACCTCCTCGCGTGACGCCATTGCCCGGGCTTTGCAGGGGCAGGGGCACAGTTGCACGACCGCCGACACCGGGGCCGAGGCCTTCAGTCTGGCCCGCAATCACCCTTATGACCTGATGCTCATGAACTGGCGGCTGCCGGATACCGACGGGGGGCGGCTGATGGGGGCCTTGCGCGAGCAGGGGCTGCAGACGCCCACGATCGTTCTCTCCGCGCAGCCCTCCCTGGCCACGGCGCTGGACGCGCTGTGCTGCGAGGCCAGCGACTACCTGCCCAAGCCGGTGAAGTCGGAGCTGTTGCTCGAGCGGGTGCGCCGGGTGCTGGAGGACCGCACTCAGGGTATCGAGTACCTGTGGCAAAACCTGGAGAGGACCTACAAATTCCGGCACGTGCTCAGCCATAGCCCCCGCACGCGGCGGACGTACCTGACGGCAGCGCGCGTCGCCCGGAGCCGCGCGCCGGTGATGATCGGCGGGGAGAGCGGCACCGGTAAGGAGTTCCTGGCCCGCGCCGTCCACTTCCTCAGCGACCGGGCCAAGGAGCCGCTGGTGGTGCTCAACTGCGGTGCCTTTCCGCACGATTTGCTGGAAAGCGAGCTGTTTGGGCACGAGAAGGGCGCCTATACCTCAGCCGGGAGCGCCAAGCCGGGGCTGGTGGAACTGGCCCACGGCGGGACGCTGTTCCTCGATGAAATCGGCGACATGAGCCTGCCCATGCAGGTCAAGCTGCTGCGCTTTCTCCAGGACGGGAGCTTCCGGCGGCTGGGGGGCTCGGAGGAGCGGCGGGTGGATGTGCGGCTGATCGCGGCCACCAATCAGGACCTGGCGCTGGCGATCAAAGAGCGGCGGTTCCGGGATGATTTGTACTGGCGGCTCAATGTGATCCCGCTGTACTTGCCGCCGCTGCGGGAGAGGCCGGAGGACATCGGGCCGTTCTCGCGGCACTTCCTGGCCCAGTTCGCCCAGGACCTGGACCGGCTGGACCTGACCGTGGACGCGGAGGCCCTGGTGCGCTTGCGGCAGTACAACTGGCCGGGCAATATCCGGCAGTTGCACAACGTGCTGATGCGGGCGGCGCTGCTGGCGCCGGGCAGCACTCTGGGCGCCCAGCATGTGGTGTTCGACGACCTGGGCGAGTAGCGGCGTCACTCACGGAGGAGTGGCGGGATCCATCCAAGGAGGGATGCGTGGTGCTGGTCTTTGCGCGGCAAGTGGAGCAGGAGATCGTGATCAACGGCGAGATTCGGGTGCGGGTGCTGGAGGTGAGCGGCGGGACGGTGAAGCTGGGGATCATCGCGCCCCGGCATATCCCCGTGCACCGCGGGGAGATCTACGAGCAGATCATCGAGCACAATCTGGCCGCCGCCCGGACCGCGCAGGGGTTTCCGGGGAAGGGGCTGGAGGCAGCGGCCCTACCCCCCCGCCCCCTCCCTGAAGGGAGGGGGAGTTAAGGCGGAGGTTGGGGGCGAGAGGCGGAGGCGGGAGATCAGTATTACCTCACCCTCCGGCCCCCTCTCCCGCGCCTGCGGCTTGGGAGAGGGGGAGTAACGGCAACGGCTTGGGCCTTGCTACCTGGTGCCCCCTCTCCCCCCTTTGCGGGAGAGAGATAACGGCTCTCATTGAGGCTCTTCTCCCCCTCTTTTCCACTGGATCGTTAGCCCCAGCCCTCAACCTGCGGCCTCCTCGTGCCGATAGCGGGAGAGGACCGTTTCCGGATCATCACTGCCGGCAGGACAAGGAGGGGAAGGTTCCGGCGGCCGCGGACGGGACTGGCCGCTCTACAACTGAATAGACGGACGCCCCGGCGCAGAACCACAGAACTAAGCGGCAAGGACGCCGCCAGGTCAGATCATCTTCAAGGAGGAAGAGCCACAAATGTCTATCACGAGAATCAACAGCAATGTCGCCTCCCTGGTGGGGCAGTACAATCTGAATAACAACTCGGCGCGGCAGAGCCAGTCCATCGAGCGGCTGAGTTCCGGTCTGCGCATCAACAGCGGCGCCGACGATCCCGCCGGTCTGGTGATCGCCGAGCTGCTCAAGGCGCAGATCGGCGGCGTGCAGACCGCGCAGCAGAACGCCCAGCAGGGCGTCAACCTGGTGAAGACCGCCGAGGGCGCGCTTAACGAGGTCTCCAACCTGCTGCAGCAGATGCGCAACAACGCGGTGAGCGCCGCCTCTGACAGCACCAACAACAGCCAGAGCCGCTCGGCCCTGCAGCGGCAGGTTACCTCGGCCCTGACCACCATCAACCAGATCGCGACCACGACCAAGTACGCGGGGCGCAACCTGCTGGACGGCTCGGCGGGCGTGGCGGCGCAGAGCCTGGACGTGTCCAAGGTCTCCAACGCTAGCCTGGGCGCCACGGCGGTCAACGGCGTGGCCACCGTCAATATCACCACGGCCGCGACGCGGGCAGCCGTGACCACCGCGACCAACTACGCCACCACCGGCACCGTGCTGGCCAACGCGGGCAGCATTACGCTCAACGGCAGGGCGGTCGGGGCCTTCACCACCGCCAACACGGTGAGCGACGTGATGACGGCCATCAACGGCATGACGAATCAGACCGGCGTGGCCGCCACCTTCGCGGCCGGCAAGCTGGTTCTGACACAGACCAACTACGGTTCCAACAACCTGGTGCAGTACGGAGAGACCGCTGACCTGTTCAACGGGGCCGCGGCCGCGAACCAGGCCGGAGTGGACGCCGTGGCGACGGTAACCTGGTCCGACGCCACGACCACGACCTTCAACCAGGGCAAGGGCCTGATCCTGCAGGACGCCAACGGCCAGAGCATCACCAGCGTCGCCGGAGCCGCGGGCAACGCCGGCCTGAACGTGACCAAGGGCGCCCTGTCCTTCCAGATCGGAGTCAACGCCGGCGACACCGCGACCATGGCGATGAACAGCGTCAAGACCACGGACCTGGGGATCAGCGCCTCGCTGTCCGGCGTGGATATCTCCACGGTCGCCGGGGCCAACGTGGCTATCGGCGTCATTGACGAGGCGATCAACCAGATCAGCACCCAGCGCGGCAACATGGGCGCGTTCATCACTAACCAGCTCCAGTCGCAGGGGCGGTCCCTGGCGGTAGCGCAGCAGAACCTCACCGCCTCGGAGAGCGACATCCGCAATACCGACTACGGGGCGGAGATGTCCAACTTCACCACCTCGCAGATTCTGACGCAGTCGGCGACGTCGTTCCTGTCGCAGGCCAACTCGATGCCGCAGATGGTGATGCAGCTCATCAAGGGCGGTTAGGCCGCACCTTGGTGAGGTAAGAAAGCACCTCTCCCCCCTCTCCTCGGCGCTGAGGAGAGGGGGGAGCTTGAGATTAACGGCCGGCGGGGGACGTAGCCCCCGCCCTACATGGGGCAGCGGTCTACGCGGGCGGAGCAAGGGTTCTGTTAAGAAACCGCCTCCGCGGGTGCGGCTTTCAGGCCGGGTTGTATTGCCGCCGGGGCCGCTGGCCGAAAAAAGCGTTCGCTCGCTCCACGCCGCGCGCTGCGGTCTTCTTTAGATTG
>DASXVN010000059.1:0-4071 GCA_036504235.1 Armatimonadota bacterium
AGCTCTGTGACGGTCTCGTTCGACCCAGACACTCACGGCCTACCGCCTACCTCTTCTCCTGTTGTCGCTGGCTCCCGCTCTCCCCTCGTCAGGGGCTAGCGGGGCCCTCATCCAAGATACAAGACACAGAGGGCACAGAGGTACACAGAGAAGACCTAAGCGTGGGTGCTATTGGTGGTTGCATACCAGTGTACGACTGTCTGATACTTAGGGGTGATTCCTGGTGGTTAGGGTGCTTGTGGAGGCTGACTGGGGCTAGCGTTGGTCATCCTGAGGCGGTGGGTCAGGCCTCACGCGCCGCACTGAAGTACGCCGCTGCGGGTACTACAAGCCCACCTTCGTGGGCTTGGGCTGTGCCTGTTGAGGGCTGGGAGTCCATCCCCCTCGGGGGTCGAGTCTACGGCGGTGGCTCTGGCACTCACCGCTGAGGGGAAGGGAAGCCCACCTTTGTGGTCTGACTACAGGCGGGCGCGTACGCGCTTGTCTGTGCCATGCCCAACTCTTTCGCGGTGGAGTCTATGCCGCCGGACGGCATGGGAGGGCGGCTCGGCTTGGGCCCCAATGAGCCGGCAGCCTAGCCGCCGGTGGCTGGGGTAGTGTGGGGCGGCAGCCCCCTTACGTATAGGGCCGTGGGCCCCTCTCTGGGGTGTAGGACCGGAGGAAGCTTCCTTGAGTAAACTCATTGCCGCTTCGGCGATTCGCGGGGCGTACAGGGTTGTTGGTAAGGCCGAGGAGGCCGTGGCGCGAGTGCTGGCAGAGCACGGGCCCGACTGCCCCGTGGCGTTCCCCTCCACCGCCTACGCGCTGCCGGTTATCTACTCCATGCTTGGTACGAAGGTGGGGGTTGCCTCCGACATGGAGGCGGTGCTTGCGGAGTGCCGGGGCATGCTGCCGCCCGTGCCCTCCGATGCGGTGTGGCTGCCCTACCTGGGCGGCACCCTGGACGCGGGGATGGCGACGCTGCTGTGCTTCGAGCTCATCGAAGCCTGCAAGATGGTGTTGGGCCCGCCGCCGGTCCAGGGAATCTGGCTTGGGGCGGCGGACGACGTGATCATCCGGGAGCGGGGCATCGAGTTCGTGGATGGCACGGCGCCCGGGTTCGCCGCCGTGGTGGGCGCCGCTCCCGACAAGGAGACCGCCGTCAGGATCGCGCGGGAGCTGCAGCAGAAGAACCTCTACGTCTTCATGGCGGGACACACGAACGGGGTGGCCTTCGCGGAGCAGCTTCAGGAGGCGGGAGTAGACCTGGGCTGGGAGACTCGGCTGGTGCCCTTCGGGAAGGAGATCTCCGCCGCCATCTACGCGCTGGGCTTCGCCAGCCGCGCGGCCCTGAGCTTTGGTGGGGTGAAGCCCGGCGACTACCGGCGGAACCTGCTCTACAACAAGAACCGCGTCTTCGCCTTCGTGATGGCACTGGGCGAGGTGGACGAGGAGAAGTACGCCGCCGCCGCGGGCGCCATCAACTATGGGTTCCCTACTATCGCCGACACGGATATCCCCGAGATCCTGCCGAGCGGCATCTGCACCTACGAGCACGTGGTCTCGCGGGTCCCCCATGACCGGATCGTGGAGAAGAGCCTGGAGGTCCGAGGCTGCAAGGTCAAGATCACCCAGGTGCCGATTCCCGTCTCCTACGGCGCCGCGTTCGAGGGCGAGCGTGTTCGGCGGGAGAACACCCGGGTGGAGTTCGGGGGCAACCGGACTCCGGCTTTCGAGTTCGTGACCACCGGCGACCTGGCGGAGGTGGAGGACGGGCGGATCGATGTGGTCGGCCCGGACCTGGATGAGGCGCCGGTAGGGGGAAGCCTCCCTCTGGCTATCTGGGTAACGGCCGCGGGCCGCAAGATGCAGGCCGACTTCGAGCCCATCCTGGAGCGGCAGATACACCACCTGCTGAACGGCGCCGAGGGCGTGATGCACGTCGGCCAGCGCGACATCGTCTGGCTGCGGATCAGCCAGTCCAGCTTCGACCGTGGGTTCCGGCTGCGGCACATCGGCGAGATTCTGCGCGCCAAGCTCCTCAATGAGTACCCCGCCATCGTGGACAAGATCCAGGTGGCGCTCTACACGCGGCAGGACGAGGTGGAGGCCCGCCTGTCCCACGCTCGCCAGGTCTTTCGCGAGCGCAACCAGCGCATGGCGACGATGACCGACGAGAACGTGGATACCTTCTATGGGTGCCTTCTGTGCCAGTCCTTCGCGCCCAACCATGTCTGCGTGATCACCCCGGAGCGGCTAGGGCTGTGCGGAGCCTACAACTGGCTCGACGGCAAGGCCGCCTATGAGATTGACCCCACCGGCCCCAACCAGCCCGTGCTGAAGGGGGAGTGCCTGGATCCCGTCCGCGGCGTCTGGCAGGGGGTGAATGAGTACGTGTACCAGGCCTCCCGACAGACGCTCTCCGTCTTCAGCGCCTACTCCCTCGTCACCAACCCGATGACGAGCTGCGGGTGCTTCGAGTGCGTGGTGGCGCTGCTTCCCGAATGCAACGGCGTGATGATCGTGAACCGGGAGTACCCTGGTGATACCCCGTGCGGTATGCGTTTCTCGACCCTGGCGGGCGTGGTGGGCGGCGGCCAGCAGACGCCAGGCTTCGTTGGGGTGGGAAAGGCCTATCTCAGCAGCAGCAAGTTCATCTCCGCTGACGGTGGCCTGCGGCGGGTGGTGTGGATGCCGAAGGAGCTGAAGGAGATGCTCCGGGAGGACCTGACGGCCGCCGCCGAGCGCGCCGGTGTACCCGACCTCCTGGACAGGATCGCAGACGAGACCGTCTCATCGGAGCCCGCCGGCATCAGCGAGCATATGGAGCGGGTGGGCCATCCGGCACTGACCATGCCGGACATCACGGCCGGCCCGGAAGCGCCTGCTTCGGCGGGGTACGCCGAGGAGGCGTCGGCCAGCTCAGGCAACGGCAACGGCCGAGGCCATGGGCTGGAGCCCGGCGCTAGCGAGGTGCCCGTCGCAGAGGCTCCGGCTCGGGTCATCGACGCTCCGCCAGAGCCGCCTGCTTCGCTGCCACTGGGCGACTCGTCGCCAGAGGAGCCTGCAGTGCCGGCACCGCCGCCCGCCGCGCCTCCAGCCGAGGGGCCTGCCTTCCTGCTGCCGTCCGGCGTAGCGGACCTGGGTGGCAGCCTCCGCTACGTGGCGAGCTTGCTCGATGGTCTCGGCGCCACGGGCGCGCCCCCGTCTCCGGATCCGGCTGCCGCTCTCCAGATCTCGACCGCGATGAACCTGATGGTCGCGGGCGCCAACATGCTCCGCCTCGCCGGGATTGGGGGCGCTCCCCCGCCGGCCGCGCCGCCCCGACCTCAGGAGATACCGGCGCCCCTGCCCGCCGCGCCAGTCGAGTCGCCGGCAGCCGGCCCTCAGGCTCCAAGCGAGGTCGCGCTCCCGGCTCCGACGGCTGCTCCCCCGCCGAGCCCGGCTCCCCAGCCGTTGCGGATGGCGCCGCCGACGATCCTGATTCCGAACTCGGTGCCCATGGCCGCGGAGGGATACACCGGCCGGGTGCGCGAGGTGACGCTGGGCGGCTCCGGCACGCGGACCAGCGCCCTCACCCTGGGCGGCGCCGCCGTGATGCCCTTCCGCCACTACGAGGGCGCGATCGGGCACCCGGCCGCCGTGGCCGCGGAGGTGTTTGACCGCCTGCCGGACAACTACCCTCGGGTGCTGCGCGAGGCCTATGGGGAGCGCATCGCGGACCCGCCGGCCCTGGCGCGCTACTGCGTTGAGGAGCTGGGGGCACAGGCGATCAGCTTGCGACTGGACGGGGCTCATCCGGACAACGGGGGGCGGTCACCCTCCGAATGCTCCGACCTCGTGGGCGCGGTGCTGAAGGCCGTGGGCGTGCCTCTACTTGTGACAGGGCCATCGCACTACGAGACCACCAACCAGGTGCTGCGGCAGGTGGCGGCCGACCACAGCGGGGAAAACCTGCTGCTGAACTGGGCGGAGACCGACAACCACAAGACCCTGGTCGCCGCGGCCATGGGCTACGGGCACTGCGTGGTATGCCAGACGCCCATCGACGTGAACATGGCGAAGCAGCTCAACATCCTCGCCACCAACCTG
>DASXVN010000060.1:0-15778 GCA_036504235.1 Armatimonadota bacterium
CAATCTAAAGAAGACCGCAGCGCGCGGCGTGGAGCGAGCGAACGCTTTTTTCGGCCAGCGGCCCCGGCGGCAATACAACCCGGCCTGAAAGCCGCACCCGCGGAGGCGGTTTCTTAACAGAACCCTTGCTCCGCCCGCGTACACCGCTAGACCCACGGTTCTCGACAGGCGCGGGTGGATGTTTCGCGGGGTGAGGCTCCGCGAAAGATCCACCCCTACAAACGGCAACGGCGACGGCTACGGCAGGGCCCACCCCGCCCTCGGGGGACCTCGGGCACCCCTCCCAAAATGGGAGGGGCTAACGGCAAAGGCGGGAAACGGCCGGGCCGGCCTCGCTGCGCTCGTGCGGCCCCTCCAGGAGACGGCAACGGCAACGGATACGGCAGCGGCGTTGGTTCGAGGCGGGGGGGGCGGTGGCCCGGCGGGGTGCGTTCGCCTAGCGACGGCGGGGTACGAGCCCCCGCCCTACAGAAACGGCGACGGCAACGGCGGACCCTCTCCCCCGGCGCAGACGCCGGGTACTCTCCCTAAATAGGGAGAGATTAGAGGCAACGGCTAACGGCAATGGCAGGGCCCACCCCGCCCTCGGGGGACCTCGGGCACCCCTCCCAAAATGGGAGGGGCTAAGGCAACGGCAGGGCCGACCTCGCTGCGCTCGTGCGGCCCCTCCGGGAGACGGGTCGGCAACGGCGAACGGCCGGCGGGGGACCCTTCGACAGGCTCAGGGCATTCTGCACGCCCCCGCCCTACAGACGGCGACCGCGACGGCGGAGCCCCTGCGGACGGCCGCGGCGGGGGCCAATGGTTAGCGGTCGGCGCGGGTGGATGTTTCGCGGGGTGGGGCTCCGCGAAAGATCCACCCCTACGGTACGGCAACGGCAACGGCAGGGCCACGGCCACAGTCACGGCCACGGCCACGGAAACGGAAACGGAAACGGAAACGGAAACGGAAACGGAAACGGAAACGGAAACGGCCGGGCCGGCCTCGCTGCGCTCGTGCGGCCCCTCCGGGAGACGGCGGGGACGGCGGCAATTACCGGCGGGGATATCAGAAATGGGGATGCTTATGGGTTGGCACGAGGCTTGGGGGTGGATGCTGGGGGCCGGGGGGTTGCCGGTGCGGTTGGCGCTGGCCGGGGGGCTGGGGGCCGTGGTTAACTGCGCGCTGGACGAGGAACCTGTGC
This sequence comes from Armatimonadota bacterium, assembly GCA_036504235.1. Classification (GTDB taxonomy): domain Bacteria; phylum Armatimonadota; class Zipacnadia; order Zipacnadales; family Zipacnadaceae; genus Zipacnadum. The sequence continues at coordinate 1,185 of DASXVN010000060.1, forward strand.
TGCTGCCGCGACTGCGGGGGCATCGGCTGGAGTTGGGATTTCTGGGAAACCTTACCACCTGCCTGGTCGTGGCGCAGATCGTGGGGCACGATTTTACGCAGGGGTTTCTGGCCGCGCTGGCGGGTACGGCGATCCTGCGCACGCTGAAACGGCGGATTGAGAAGGCCTGCGAGGACGAACTCGCGCGGCTGGAGGAGGAACGATGATGGCGGCAAGCGGGGTGGCGATGGCGGCGGGGACGCTGGCGGTGCTCCTGGGGGTGGCGGCCGGGGCGGTGAACCTGCGCCGGCGAGGCGGGGCGCGGCGGGCCGAGGGCGGGCTGGCGCTGGTCGGGGCGCTGCAGGTGCTGGCCTGGCCGGGAGCGACGGGCGAGGGCGAAGGGTGGCGCTGGCTGCTGGCGAGCGGGGCGACGCTGGCGCTGGCGTACTTGCTGTGGCAGAGCGGGAACCTGGCGCGGGCGCGGGCGGACGGGCGGGCTCGACTCGGGCGGGAGAGGGCCGGGCTGCGGGAGCTGCCGCGGCGGAACGAGGGGCAGCAGGTGCGGGCGGTGGCTAGCTGGCCCGGGAGACGGCGGGGCTGAGCGCGGATCATCAAGGTGTTGTACCGAAGAGCGGGTGGCCACTAGTGGCGCCCGCTTTTCGTATTTCTGGAGAGAGGTGAGCGACGATGGGTGATGTAGCGATGGTGTTGGGGCAGATTCTGCTGCCGGGGACGGGGACACTGCTGGCGGGATTTCTGGTGGCGCTGGCCCTGCAGCAGGTCAAGCGGATCAAGGACCAGCGGCTGCGGGAGCTGCTGACGACCCTGGTGAAAGCGGCGGAGCAGATCTACGGCCCGCAGCAGGGAGCGGCGAAGCTGGACTACGTGACGCAGCAGGCCGCGGCGCGGGGCGCGGGTAAGGTGGCGCGCGCGGCCGTGGAAGCGGCGGTGTTTGAGGTTAGTAAGGGGAGATAGGAGCCTCACCCCCCCGGCCCCCCTCTCCTGGCAGGAGAGGGGGGAGAAAGGCAAAGGCGACGGCCGGGCCCACCCCGCCCTCGGGGACCTCGGGCACCCGCCTTCGCTGAAGCTACGGCGGGCGAGCCCCTCCCGGAACGGGAGGGGCTTAGGGCAACGGCAAACGGCTGGGCGGGCAAGGGCTGGCGGTCGGCGCGGGTGGATGTTTCGCGGGTAGGGCTCCGCGAAAGATCCACCCCTACAACGGCCAACGGCAACGGCCGGGCCCACCCCGCCCTCGGGGACCTCGGGCACCCGCCTTCGCTGAAGCTACGGCGGGCGAGCCCCTCCCGGAACGGGAGGGGCTTAGGGCAACGGCAAACGGCAGGGCCGACCTCGCTGCGCTCGTGCGGCCCCTCCAGGGGAAGATGGGAGAAAAGGCGGACGGCTAGCGGCGGGACCCCCTCTCGTCCGCGCTACGCGCGGCCACTCTCCCCCGCTTTGCGGGAAGAGATAACGGCAAGAGGCTGACGGCTACGGCGACGGCCGGCGGGGTACGAGCCCCCGCCCTACAAACGGCAACGGCAGAAGGCTACGGCAACGCGGAAATCCAGGAGGACGAAATATGCCGAACGAACAGCAGCTTGGTGGGGACGAGTTCGCGCAGTACCTGAAGGGCGCGCAGGTGGCGCGGGGGGTGGCGGAGGTGATTGTGCATCATACCGAGTCGCCTACCGCGGCGCAGTATCGGGGGATTAGTACCGTGGCCGCCGTGCGGCGGTACCATATGGAAGTGCGCGGGTGGTCGGATAATGGCTACCATCTGATGATCGGGCCGGGCGGGGAGATCTTCCGCTGCCGGCCGCTGGAGCGGGCGGGCGGGCACTGTCTGGGGCACAATGAGCACTCGGTGGGGGTGTCCTTCATCGCTAACTTCGATGAGGAAGACCCGGCCGGGTATGCGGGGTGGCGGACGGGGCAGATGGTGGTCGCGGCGGTGCTGCAGCGATTTGGGCTGGGGGTGGATCGGCTCCACTTTCATCGGGAATTCGCCGACAAGACTTGCCCGGGGACGAAGCTGGACCTGGTGAGCTTCCGGGCGCAGGTGCAGGCGATCCTGGACGGCGAGCGGGACGGGGCGACGCGGGTGGTGTTGCTGCCGGGGAGTAACCTGATCCCCTGCCGGGCGCGGGTGGAAGGCGACGTGACGCGGGTGGACCTGCGACCGCTGGCCGAGGCGCTGGGGTTTGAGGCGGTGGACCACCTGCGCGAGGAAGGGAAGGTTTATTTGAGGAAGCGGTGAACTGGGGGGCCCACCCCGCCCTCGGGGGACCTCGGGCACCCCTCCCGGAACGGGAGGGGCTTAGGGCAACGGCAAACGGCTAGGCGGGCAAAGGGTTAGCGGTCGGCGCGGGTGGATGTTTCGCGGGTAGGGCGCCGCGAAAGATCCACCCCTACAACGGCCAACGGCAACGGCCGGGTTCACCCCGCCCTCGGGGACCTCGGGCACCCCTCCCGAAATGGGAGGGGCTTAGGGCAACGGCAAACGGCAGGGCCGACCTCGCTGCGCTCGTGCGGCCCCTCCGGGGGAAGGGCAAAGGCTGCGGCGCTCGTCTGGGCGCGGGGGACGAGGGCCCGGTGGAGTGCTTTCGCCTAGCGACGGCGGGGTACGAGCCCCCGCCCTACAGAACGGCAACGGCAAAGCTCATTAGGGGCGGGCGGCTAGCTTCTTTTGGACCAAGGCGCGGAGGCCGCCGGCGGCTACTAGCTCGGCCGCGGTGCCGGCGAGGGGGGCGAAAGTGTAGTCGCGGCCCGTGGTCAGGTCGTGGATTACGCCGGCCTCCAGGTCTACCTCCAGCTCATCGCCATTGGCGATGGCCTCCGCCGCGTCCGGGGCCTCGATGATCGGGAGGCCGATGTTCAGGGCGTTGCGGTAGAAGATGCGGGCGAAGGAGGCGGCGATGACGCCCGCTACCCCGGCGGCCTTGATGGCCAAGGGGGCGTGCTCGCGGGAGGAGCCGCAGCCGAAGTTGCGGCCGGCTACGAGCAGATCGCCGGGCGCGAGCTTGGTGAGGAAGTCGGCGTCCAGGTCCTCCATACAGTGCTTGGCCAGCTCGTCGGCGTCGCTGGAAGAGAGATAACGGGCCGGGATGATGACGTCGGTGTCGACGTGGTCCCCGTATTTGTGGGCTTTACCGTGCAGGTTCATGGGGTGGCTCCTTGGTGAGGCGTTGGAGGATAGTATATCGGGGGCGGGCGAATGGGGCAAGAGGGGACGGCTGCCTCACCCCCGGCCCCTCTCCCTGCGGGAGAGGGGTGAACGGCGTACGGCGTACGGCGTACGGCGTACGGCGTACGGCGGACCCTCTCCCCCGGCGGGGACGCCGGGTACTCTCCCTAAATAGGGAGAGCAAAGGCAAACCGCTAACGGCAAACGGCGACCCCCTCTCGTCCGCGCTGCGCGCGGCCACTCTCCCCCCGGGGCGGGAGAGAGATAACGGATCAGAGGCTGACGGCAACGGCGAACGGCCGGGCCGGCCTCGCTGCGCTCGTGCGGCCCCTCCGGGGGACGGCAACGGCCGGCGGGGAACGGCCGAGGGTTAGTGGCGGGCGCGGGTGGATGTTTCGCGGGGTTCGGCTCCGCGAAAGATCCACCCCTACAAACGGCAACGGCCGGGCCGGCCTCGCTGCGCTCGTGCGGCCCCTCCGGGAACGACAACGGCACACCGGCGAGACGCCGGTGCCACTGACGGAAAAGGCCGGCGGCAACGGCAAAAGCAAAGGGCCCCGCGTCGGATTCACCGGCGCGGGGCCCTTTTTGTTTGGCGCTAGGACACGGCTGCTACGGTTTCGGGGTTAGCGGCAGCTTTAGGCTGGAGCCGGCCGGGACCGTTACCTTTTGCTTGTAGCCCGCGAAGAGCGGGGTGTTCGGGGGCGATTGGATCGTCGCCGTGATCACCTGGTCCGTCGGGTTGTGGACCTCCAGGAAGGGCTTTTCGCCCTCGCTGAGGCCGTCAATCGTCGGCGCGAACTTCAGCTGCGGGTTGTCCGCGTAGAAGATGTTCCCCGCCCAGAACTTGACCCCGCTGTCCGTGTACTGCTGGAAGAGCGCGGCCCCCTCGTAGATACCCACGAAACGGAAGTGCTTCTGGAGCGGGAGCCCCTCGATAACGTAGACCGCGGCCGCGCCGTTGTCCTCTACGCCCTGGAGGCGGAAGGGGCGGTTGACCATCATCTTGCTCGGCTGGAAGCGCGCCAGGAACTCGTGGTTCTGGGCGGTGGCGGTGAAGAAGAAGGTCTGGTCTACCAACTTGCCGGCGCCGAGGTTGTACTGGTAGCCGCCGGGGGTGAGGCCGAAGGAGGCGGGGAGGGCCTGCAGGGCGCCCTCTACGTCCGTGATCTTGCTGGGGATCGCGACGGCCAGGTAGGCGTACTTGATTACGTCGCCGGCCTTGAACTGCTGGCCGTCCTCACCGATCGAAGTCTCCACGCGCCAGTAGAGCTTCTGGGGGGTACTCTCCCAGATGGTGAAGTGGTAGCGGAGGTTGTCGGTGAGCGGGACAATCGCTTGCGCGCCGGCGTCGGTGGGGTAGCCGGTGATGTAGCCGAACTGGCGGATCGGGCCGTTGACGTTGGCCTTATCGCCGGGCTTGATCTGGAACTGGATCAGGCCCTGGTCGCGGTCGCTGAGGGCGACGCGGTCGCCGAGGCCGGCGGCGCTGTTGCCGGTGATGGCGAAGTCCATGAGGTGGAGGGGCGTGACGCCCTTGAGAGTTACGTCCTCCTTGAACTTGAGCGTGCCCTCGTGGAGGAAGATGTTGCCCAGGTAGTCCTCGGTGCCCTCGCGGGGGCGGCGATAGTCCCACATGGTCTGGTAGTTATTGCGGCTGCGCAGGAGGGTGACCTTGAGGCTGAGGTCGGCAAAGGGGAGGGGATCGCCGACCGGCATGAAAGGACCCTCGGCGGGCGAGGCCCAGAGCATCTTGACGTAGTTCTTGGACTCGGCGGTCCACACGTTGATCTCGTGCGAGGTGAAGGGGAAGCGGGCCGCCATCTGGGCGAGCCGGCGGCCGGTGTCGTCGCGGGTGGCCTTGTAGTTGTAGGTGAACATCTCGCCGGTGGTGGTGGTGATATCGTAGTTCCACCAGCCGTTGGGGGCGGTCATGAGGCCAGCGCCGGAGTCAAAACCCTGCAGGGTCTTGATGCCGCCGTCCTCGAAGATCGGCCAAGCGATAACGTCGTGGCGATCGGGATGGGCGAGGGCGGGAGTGGAGCCGAGCAGGTTGAGGTTGTCGCCGCAGCGGAAGAAGCCCTGCTTATAGGAGAAGAGGCGATACTCGGACCAGATCGCGCGGCGGCCGGCGGTATCTACGACCTCCAGAACCAAATAGTGCTGGCGGTTGAGGGGCGCCTCGAACTCCTGGGAGAAGTCCTGGGCGCCGCCGGCGAGGTAGCGGCGGAAGATCCCGCGGACGCCGTCGTGGACGCGGACTTCCTTGATGCCGGTGGCGGAGTAGACGCGGAAGTAGGCGCGATAGCGCTGGACGCCGGCGGTCTGATAGAGGTTGCTATCGCCGGGGCCGGAGATGAAGAACATGTGCACCTGGGGGCCGGCGGCGCCGCCCTGGCTGACGAAGCTATTCTCGCCCCAGACGGAGCAGCGCATGTTGAGGTAGTCGCGCGGCGGCTTGTTGGCGAGCAGGTTGAGGGTGCAGCGGCCGGCGGCGGCGGGGACCTCCTGCGGCGAGCGGATGCGGTCGAAGCAGGCTACGGGCAGCTCGACGAGGTTCTCGGCGGCGAGCAGGTACTGGTCGAGGTTGTCGGCGACGAGCTTGCCGCCGTCGTAGATCCAGACCGGCATCCGGTAGTACCAGAAAAGGTTCTGGGGGTCGCCGGGGAGCTTATCGTAGGTGAGCAGCATCTTGGCCGGGTAGCGGCAGACGGCCTCATAGCCCCCGTCGGCGAGGATGCGGGTGTGGTCGCCGGTCCAGAGCGGCTCGTCGGGATAGACGACCTGCTCGCCATAGAGGGCCCAGCGGCAGCCGTTGACATCGCTGTACTCCACGCCGGGCTCGCAGTAGACGCCGGTGGCGGCGGTGGCGGCGAGGCAGTCGGCCTTGAGGGCGTCGATCTTCGCGGGGCTGAGCGCCTCGAGGTTGTCGGTGAAGGCGACGAAGGCGAGGCCGGCGGCCTGGGCGGCCGCGGCGTACTGGGCGACGGTGCCGGTACCGTCGGAGTAGGTGGTGTGGACGCCGATGATCCCGCGGCTGAGCTTGTTGGGCGCGGGCAGCGGAGCGCCGGGCTGGGGCGCATAGGGATTGGGCGGGGCGACAGCCATCGCCGGGAAGGTGACGCGCTCGACCTTGTCGGGAATGACGCGGCCGCCGAAGTCGGGCAGGGCGGTGGCAGGCTCGGCGGACCAGCGGAGGGCGTTGACGAGCAGCTTGTGGCCGTCGCTGGGAAGCTGGGCAGTCACGTCGCCGGTGGTCTCGGCGGTGCCGGGCCAGAGCGGGTTGCCGAAGTTGTAGGTGGCGTAGATGGGATGCAGGCAGAAGACGACAACGCGGCCCTTGCCGAACTGGCGGACGGCGACGATCGGCGGAGCGGAGGCGTAGGTGCCGACCTGACCGTCGAGCATGCTGTTGGTCAGCGCGTCCACCTTGAAGGAGGCGGCGGTGGCGTTGCCGGCTAGGACCGTGGTCCAGTTGGCATCGAGGCCGACGGACTCGGAGCCGGGCAGCTTGCTATGGGCGTAGTGGGGGAGGGCCAGGCGGGTGACGCCGGCGGTGACGGGGTGGGGCGTGACGTTGGTGGTCATGAAGAACTCCTGGGGCCCGTACGTGGGGGTGCCGGGAGCGATGAACTTGGTGGTCGGGTCGAAGTTGCCCTCGTGGAGGAACTTGACGCCGAAGTCCGCGAAGAGCTCGTTGTAGTAGGGCTCGGTCTCCTCGCCCGGATAGCGCACGCCGGTGGTGAGAATCACCAGGCCGCCGCCGGCGGCCACGTAGTCGCGCAGGGCCGCGCGCTTGCTCGCGAGGGACGTGAGGGTAGCCGCGTCCTTCATGTTAAGGTTGCCCAGTTCTTCCTGGGTTTCGTAGAGCAGGGTGTGGAACTGCTTGATCTCCGCCGGCGGGAGGGTGTCCAGGACCAGGTCGGAGGACAGGCCCTGGCGGAAGAGGTCCGCGCGCAAGGGGTTGTAGTTGAGGAACTCGGCGCGGCGCTGCACCGGCTCGTAGTTGGCGAAGCCGACGAGCACGGGAGCGGCGACGGCGGCCAGGGACGTGAGCAGCAGCAAGAGAACGACCAGCAACGGTAAGCGACGGGTCATGGTGAACCTCCTGAGTTGGTGAACGGCTAAAGGCAACGATCGGCAGCGGCAGCCCGGCCTCACCCCCTGCCCCCTCTCCGTGGCGCTCGCTGACGAGCCCCCGCAGGAGAGGGGGAACGGCGAACGGCAAACGGCAACGGCCGGGCCCACCCCGCCCTCGGGGGCCCTCGGGCAGCCGCCCTCGCGGAAGCTTCGGCGGGCAGGCCCCTCCCGGTGCGGGAGGGGCTTTACGGCGAACGGCAGAGCAAACGGCCGTTTCCCCGTAGGGGCGGAGCTTGCTCCGCCCGCGGGGGGCGCGCAGGTTAGTGGTTGCCGCGGGCGGAGATTTTCGCGCGGACGCGAAAACTTCCGCCCCTACAACGGCAACGGCTTCCTCACCCCCGGCCCCTGTCCGTGGCGCTCGCTGACGAGCCCCCGCAGGAGAGGGGGGAAAGGCAAACGACAACGGCACACCGGCGAGACGCCGGTGCCACTGGCGGCTTCGCCCTAGAGCGGGACGCGGAGGTCCGAGCCGGCGGGGACCGTTACCTTTTTGGTGAAGCCGGCGAATTTTGGCGTGTGCGGCGGCGAGGTGATCGTCGCCGTGATCTCCTGGTCGGTCGGGTTGTGGATCTCCAGGAAGGGCTTTTCGTCGGCGTTGAGACCGTTCAGGACCGGCGTTAGCTTGAGCTGCGGGTTGTCGGCCAGGAACATGTTGCCGACCCAGAGCTTGCCGCCTTTGTCTAGATTTTGCTGGAAGAGGCCCGCGCCATCCTGGACGGGGATGAAGCGGAAACGGGCCAGGAGCGGGTCGCCCTCCAGGAGGTAGACCGCCGCCGTGCCGTTGTTCTCCAGGCCGTCAATCCAGAAGGGGCGGTTGAGAATCATCGGGCCAGGGCCGAAAGTGGCCTGGTACTCGTGGTTCTGCGCCGCCGCTGAGTAGAAGACCTCGGTGGCCTCGGGGGCGCCGAAGTCGGTTTTGACCGTCGGGTAGCCGCCGGGCTGCAGGCCGAAGCTCTGGGCGATCTTGGTGAGGTTCTCCGGCGTGGCCGGGACCTTGCTGGGTAGGGCAATGGTGAGATAGGCGTAGCGGATTTCCTCGCCGGCCTTGACCTGCTGGCCGTCGCGGCCGGTGCCCAGGAAGTAGGTGTAGTCGAGCTTGGTCGCGCCCGTGGAACTGGTGTAGGTGTTGAAGCGCAGGTTATTGCTCACCGGGAGGAAGACGTCCACGCCGATGTCGGTGGGGCCGGCGGTGAGGAAGCCGCCGCGGGGGAGGTCGCCGCTGTACTCCACGCGGTCGTCGGGGCCGATCTTGATGACCCGCGGGCTGAGGTCCGGGTTGCTGAACATGAAGGTGTCGGCGATCCCGTAGGCGGAGCCGCCCTTGACCCAGACCTTGTCCAGGCTGATGGGCAGCGTGCCGGAGAGCGTGGCGTCCTGCTTGAACTTGATGACGCCAGTGTGCAGCAAGACGTCGCCCTGGTAGGCCTCCGCGCCCTCGTGGGGGCGGCGATGGTCCCAGGTGGTGAAGTAGTCCAGGCGGCTGCGGAGCAGGTAGTCGCGGACCTCGCGGGTGGCATAGGGGAGGTCCTTATCCACGGGCAGGAAGGGGCCGAGGACGACCTCCGCCAGGGGCCAGCGGACGGTGCGCTCGTTCTTAACGTCCCAGAGGCTGACCTCCATCGAGGACATGGGCATGCGCGTGGGCATCTGCAAGCCGCGGAAGCCGCTATCGCCGGGGAGCTTGGGACCGTAGAAGATGCCCTGGCTGCCGGCCTTGGTGTAAAGCTCCCAGGTGCCGAGATGGCCGGAGGGCTGGGTGAGCACGCCCGCGCCGGTGTCGAAGCCCTGGACGGTGAGCAGGTTCCAGTTCTCGAAGACCGGGAAGTGGGGCAGCTCGTGGCGGTCGGGATGGCAGAGGACGGGGGTGGAGCCGAGCATGTTGAGGTTGTCGCCGCAGCGGTACAGCCCCTGCTTGTAGGAGTAGAGGCGAATCTGCGACCAGACGGCGCGGCGGCCCTGGTTGTCGGTGACCTCCAGGGACAGCTCGTGCTGGCGGTCGTGGTTGATGGCGAACTCGTGCGAGAAGTCGCGAGCGCCCGAGAGCAGATAGCGGCGGGCGGGACCCTGGGTGCCGTCGGTGACGACTACCTCGCGGAGCCCGACCGGCGAGTAGACGCGGAAGTAGACGCGGGCGCGCTGTGTGCCGGCGGTCTTGTAGAGGTTGCTGTCGGCCTGGCTGTTGGAGACGGAGAAGACCTCGATCTGCGGGCCGGCAGCGCCGCCCTGGCTGACGAAGGAAGGCGAGTTGTAGCTGCAGCAACGGGTGTTGAGTTCGTCGCGCAGGTTGACGCCGGCGGGGAAGTTGAGCGTGCAGAGGCCAGCGGCGGTGGCGACTTCCCGCGGCGAGCGGGTCCGGGTGAAGCAGGCCACCGGGAGCAGGCGGGCGTCCTGGAGGGCGAACTGGTACTGGGCGCGGTTGTCGGCGACTAGCTGGCCGCCGTCGTAGACGAAGATCGGCAGGCGGTAGAACCACCAGAGGTTGGCGGGGTCGCCGGGGAGCTGATCGTAGTTGAGCAGCATTTTGGCCGGGTAGTTACACTGACCCTCCAGGTCGCCGTCGCGGAAGATGGACTTGCCGTCGGGGCCCCAATCCTTCTCGAGGGGATAGATGACGCGCTCGCCCCACATGGCCCAGCGCAGGCCACTGGTGTCGCTGTACTCGTAGCCGGGGCAGGCGTAGATTTGGCCCTGGGCGCGGATCGTCTCGCAGTCTTTGACGAGGGCCTGCCACTTCTCGGGGGTGAGCGATTCCAGCGCCTCGGAGAAGATGACGAACTTGAGGCCGGCGGCGAGGGCGGCCTGGGCGTAGTCGGCGGGCGTGCCTTTACCGTCGGAGTAGGAAGTGTGGACGCCGATAATCCCGCGCTGCGGGGCGGCGGGGGTCCCGGGCTGGCCGGTGGCGGGCGAGCCGGGGGGGCGGGGGATCTGCAGCTCAGCGGGCCAGACGATGGGCGGAGCGGTGGTCGGAATCTGGCGGCCGCCGAGGGTCGGGACCTGCAGCGCCGGCTCGCAGACCCAGCGGAGGGCGTTGACGAGGAGCTGGTGGCCCTGGCTGGGCTGGTTGGCCGCGACGTTGCCGTTCTTCTCGGCAACCTGCGGCCAGAGCGGGTTATTCCAGTTGAGGGTGGAGTAAATGGGCGGGATCGCGTAGGTGAAGATGCGGCCCAGGCCAAACTGGCGGACGGCGACCAGCGGCGGGGCGGTGGTGTAAGTGGCGGGCTGCTGGTCATTCATCTCGTTGCTGATGGGGTCCACGAAGAAGGACTTGGCGGTGGGCTCGCCGGAGACCAGGACCTGCCAGTTGTTGTCGTAAGCGACGGCCTCCGCGCCGGTGAGTTGGCTGTGGGTGAACTTGGGGAAGGCCAGCCGGGTGACGCCCTGGGTGACGGCGTGGGGCTTGAGGTTGGTCGTGGTGAAGAAATCTTGCGCGGCGTAGGCCAGCGTGCCGGGAGCCTTGAAGGCGGTGGCGGGGTCCCAGATGCCCTCGTGCATGAGCTTGATCCCCATCCCGGCGAAGACCTGATTGTAGTACTGCTCGCAAGGGTCCTGAGGGTAGCGGACGCCGGTGAGGAGCAGGACCAGGCCGCCGCCGGACTTGACGTAGGCCTCCAGGGTGGCGCGCTCGGCGGCGATCTGCGCCTGGACCCGGGGGTCATCGAGGGCGCCCAACTGGAACTCCTCGCGCAGTTCGTAAAGCAGCGCGTGGAACTGCGAGAGGTCGGCGGGGCGGAAGGGGTAAGTGATGAGGTCAGCATTCATCCCCTGCTTGACCAGGTCGGCGCGGAACTGGTTGTAGCCGAGGAAATCGGCGCGCCAGGTGTCGGCCTCGGCGTTGATCATGGCAACGACCGGCCCCCCGGCGGCAGAGGCGAGAGAGACGCCGGCGAGCAACGCGGCCACAACGAGCAACAGACACAGGTAGCGGGGCATGGGTGACCTCACTTGGGCGGGAGTATAGTGCATAACCCCAGAGACGGGGCGGTGGTTCCTTAGTCGGTTAAGTGAGGTATTCGAGAGGCGGGAGGGGGATACCTGCGTGGGGGGGAGGTGGAACGTGGAACGTGGAAAACGGCGACGGCGGACGGCGGGAGCCTCACCCCTGCCCCTCTCCCTGCGGGAGAGGGGGAACGGCGGGAGGGGGAGGCGGGAAGAGCCGTTATCTCTCTCCCGCGATAGCGGGGGAGAGTACCCGGCGTCTGCGACGGGGGAGAGGGGGTCCCGCCGTTAGCGATAGCGGCGACCCCCTCTCGTCACCGCGCCAACGGCGCGCGGCGCCACTCTCCCCCGCTGGCGCGGGAGAGAGATAACGGCTAAGGACGGCAACGGCGGATAGCAGCGGCCGGGACGACCTCGCTGCGCTCGTGCGGCCCCTACAACGGCAACGGCTACACCGGCGAGACGCCGGTGCCACCGACGGCTAGACTCCTCTTGGCAGAATCTCCGCCATCCCACCCATGTATGGCCTGAGCGCCTCCGGCACTACTACCGTGCCTTCCTTGGTTTGGTAGTTCTCCAGGATGGCGGCCATGGTTCTGCCGCAGGCTAGGCCACTGCCGTTCATTGTCGTTAGGAACTCCGGCTTCGCGTCGGGCGTGGGGCGGTAGCGGAGGCCCGCGCGGCGCGCTTGGAAGTCGCCGTACTGGCTGCAACTGCTGATCTCCACGTACTTGCCCATCCCCGGCATCCACACCTCCAGGTCGAAAGTCTGGCGCGGCTGGAAGCCCATGTCGCCGCTGCACAGGGCGACCCGGCGGTAGGGGAGGCCCAGCGTTTCCAGGATCTCCTCCGCGTTCTTGATGAGCTTCTCCAGCTCCGCGTCGGCCTGCTCGGGGCGGACGTACTTCATCATCTCGACCTTGTGGAACATGTGCACGCGGATCAGGCCGCGGGACTCGCGACCCGCCGCGCCCGCCTCCGAGCGGAAGCAGGGGGTGTAGGCCGTGTAGCAGAGCGGCAGGTGCGCGCCGTCGAGGATTTCGTCCTGGTGGATATTGGTCAGCGGCACCTCGGCGGTGGGGACCAGGTAGAGGCCCTCGCGGGTCTTGAAGAGGTCCTGCTCGAACTTGGGCAGGTTGCCGGTGCCGAAGAGGGAGCGCTCGTTGGCCAAGTAAGGCGGCGCGATCTCGGTGTAGCCGTGGTGGCGGGTGTGGGTGTCGAGCATGAAGTTGATCAGCGAGCGCTCCAGCGTGGCGCCGGCGCCGAGGTCCATGACGAAACGGGCCTGCGCGATCTTGGCGGCGCGCTCGGGGTCGATGATCCCCAGCGCCTCGCCGATTTCCCAGTGGGGCTTGGGCTCAAAGTCGAAGGCGCGCGGCTCGCCCCAGCGGTAGACCTCGGGGTTGTCGTCCTCGCACTCGCCCAGCGGGACGTCGGCGTGCAGGATATTGGGCAGCGAGGCCATCATGGTGTCGAACTGGGCCTCGACCTCAGCGAGTTCGGCCTCCTGCGCGGAGATCTGCTCGTTGAGCGTGGCGACCTGGGCCTTGAGCGCGTCGGCATCGCCCTTCTCGCGCATGATCTGGCCGATCTGCTGCGAGAGGTCCTTCTTCTGGGCGCGCAGGGACTCGACGCCCAGCAACTCGCGGCGGCGGGCCTCGAGGGCGATGAGCGCATCGAGGTCGTAGTCGAAGTTGCGCTTGGTCAAGGACTCGCGGATAACGTCGGGGTTGTCTCTGAGCAGGGCACGATCAATCATGACGGGTCACCTCAGGGGATGTGGGGCGCGCGGACGCGCGCGCAGGTTAGGGGCCATTATACAGCAAAGGGAGGAGAGGGGAAACGGCCCTACCCCCCAGCCCCCTCCCTAAAGGGAGGGGGTGTCAAGGCGGAGGTGGGGCGGAAGGTGGAGGCGGGCCGCAGTCTAGCCTCACCCCCCGGCCCCCTCTCCCTGCGCGGACTGGGGAGAGGGCGAGTGACGGCAAAGGCGGGAGGTCGTTTCCGCGTAGGGGCGGCGGTTACACCCGCTGCTGCCACCGGGCCACGGTCTAGCGCTCTGGCGCGGGTGGATGTTTCGCGGGGTGGGGCTCCGCGAAAGATCCACCCCTACGTACGGCATAGGGCATACGGCCAACGGCCGGGCCGGCCTCGCTGCGCTCGTGCGGCCCCTCCAACGGCCACGGCATACGGCAACGGCCGGCGGGGGACGTAGCCCCCGCCCTACAAACGGCAACGGCAACGGCAACGGCAACGGACTCCTTACCCCTCCCAGGGGGCGCGGCGGATGGGGGGGGCCTGCAGCCACTCCAGGCCGGGGCGGGGGTGGCCGGTTTCGTCGAACCAGGGGTGGTAGCCCTCGCCGTCTACGCCGTTGGCGTCGTAGCGGTCGCGGCGGGTGCTGATCGCGCGGCCGGGGTGCGGGGCCCAGCCCATCCAGCCCCAGCCCGCCTCCGCGCAGGCCGTCAACTCCAGGCGGGCGTTGGCGGCGCGGGCGGCGTCGCTCAGCGAGCCGATGCCGACCTCGTTGCAGAGCATCGGCTTGCCCCAGCGCTCCTGGACCGCGCGGGCGCGGGCGACCTGGCGCTGCACCGCCTCCGCGCCCTGGGCGTAGGGGTGGCAGCAGAGGACGTCCATCAGCGGCGCGTGTATGTTCATGGACTCGCCGCCCTGGTGGGTGCCGAGGGTGAGGGGCTGCTGGGCGCCGGCGCGGCGGACGGTGTCGGCCACCGCCGCCAGCCAGTGCAACTCGTAGGCGGCGCCCGGCTCGGCGAGGGAGGACGTGGCCGGTTCGTTGCACAGGTCCCAGATCAGCACCCGCTCGTCGGCAGCCAGGGGCTCGACCACGGCGCGCACGTACTCGAAATGCGGGGTGAGATCGCGGGTGAGGTTCTCCTGGTAGGTGCCGCCGTAGTCCCAGCGGGCGTCGTGCCAGCGGTTGAAGAGGCAGGGCATGGTCTTGAGGCCGTGCTCGTCCGCGGCGGCTACGGCGTCGAGGAAACTGGCCAGGACGCCGGCGGGGTCGGCCATCCAGGCGGTGAACTCGAGCCACAACCGGATGGTGTTAGCGTGCAGCAGGCGCAGCGGGGCCAACTCGCGGCGGAAGGCGGCCGGGTCGTAATCCCACCAGGCCTGCTCAATCCGCGCGCCCCAGGAAGGGACGAGATTGAAGCCGCGTAGCCAACCGTATTCGGAGTAGCGATGGAGCATGGGTGGGACCTCCTGTGGGGGTAGCGGCAGCCGGCCTCACCCCCCGGCCCCCTCTCCTGGCAGGAGAGGGGGAGAAGGACAAGGGCCGTTACTGTAGGGCGGGGGCTTGTACCCCGCCGTCGGTAAGCAAACGTTAGCGTCGGCGGGG
>DASXVN010000061.1:0-44551 GCA_036504235.1 Armatimonadota bacterium
CGATTTAGGGGAGGGCGGCGGCGTCCCCGCCGCCGGGGAGGGGTCCGCCGTTGGTCTTCCGCCTTTCTCCCCCTCTCCCAAGGTCCGCCGCGGGAGAGGGGGCCGGGGGGTGAGGGTAGACTGATCTCCCTCCCCCCCGAGGTTTCACGTGCAACATACGTTCTACGTAGGATTGTCTTTTCCGCCTGCTTGTGATAGACTTTACCCTCGGTTGACATGCCCCTGTACCTGATGCGCGGGGCCGTCAGCCACCACACTCAGACTCACGGGGCCGGAGCCCCCGGAGGGCCATCACCCTGCTACCCTGGGCTTCAACACTGGCGATCGACCTGGGCACCAGCCTGGTGCATATTGCGGTTCCCGAAGGCGGCGTCGTGGTGCGCGAACCCACCATCGTGGCCTTCGCGCCCCATTCGCACAAGCCCGTGGCCCTGGGCCGCGAGGCGCGGCGCCTGTGGGAACGCGGCGTCACCGAGGTGCAGATCATCCACCCCGTCCGCGGGGGGGTGGTCGCTGACTTCGACGGCACCGTAGCGCTGCTCCGCCAGCTAGTCCAGCGTGCCCTGGGGCGTCGCCCCTGGATTCCCCCGCAGGTCGTCGTCTCCGTCCCGGCCGATATTTCCCCGGTGGCGCAGCGCGCTCTGTTCGATAGCCTGCACGCCTCCGGCTGCGGCCATGTTATCACCGTGAGCAAGCCACTGGCGGCGGCGCTCGGCGCCGGGCTGACCTCCCACGATGAGGAGACCGTGCTGGTCGTAGATATCGGCGGCGGCGCCACTGATGTGGGCCTGTTTTCCGCCGGCCTGGTCACCGCGGCCCGCACCATCGCCTGGGGCGGCGAGACCCTGGACGAGTCTATTCTGCGCGCGGTTCGTCGCGAGAGCGGCCTCAAGATCAGCGAGGCGACCGCCGAGCAGATCAAGGAGCAGGTCAGCTCCGTCAACGGCTGGAGCGGAGCCGCCTCCGTCTCGGTCAGCGCCAGCGACGACGAGGCCCTCGACGTCGCGCCGCATGACCTGGACGCCGCGCAGGTGCCGCACATCCTGGCCGAAGCTTTCGAGACGCTGATCGGCGAGTTGCTTTGGACCGTGGAAGCGCTGCCTCGCAACGTACAGCACGAACTGACCCAGGGCGGCGTCATCCTCACCGGCGGCGGAGCGCTGCTCCGCGGCGTCGAGGAATTGGTTCGCAATACTTTGCATCTGCCGGTAGCGGTCGCGACCGACCCCGTTTCCTGCACCATTTTGGGGTTGGAGGCGGTCATGCGCGACCTGCCGGCGCTGTCCCTGCAAGGCCGCGCCTTCGGCGCTTCCGTGGGCTAGCGGCCGAAGGAGCTACCCATGTCTGATTGCCTGTTCTGTCGCATCATCAGTGGCGAGATTCCTGCCGATAAGGTCTACGAGGACGCCCAGGTCGTCGCCTTCCGTGACGTCAACCCCCAGGCGCCCGTGCATATTCTGGTCATTCCCCGCCGGCACCTGAGCAGCCTCAACGCCGCCGAGGAAGCCGACGGCGAACTGCTGGCCAACCTGCTGCTGCGCGCCGCGGAGATTGCCCGCACCGAGGGCCTCGCGGCCACCGGCTACCGGCTGGTGGCCAACGTCGGCGCCGACGCCGGCGAGTCCGTGCCGCACCTGCACTTCCATATCCTGGGCGGCCGCCCGCTCGCCTGGCCCCCGGGCTAGCCGCCGGCACCAAACCAACCAACTCGCTCTAACGTCGCCTCCTTAGGAGCCTCCGAGGATCGTCCTCCGGCCCCGCGCCCGAGGGGGCGCTTCTCGGTTTGATAGCGGTGATAGCTACGCTGGAAAGTGAGCATTCCGAACCCATCCAAGTCTTGTGCCCCAACGAGAGCCTCCCGGCCCTGGTGGGGCCCCGCGACGAAAATCTGCGCATCATTGAGCAGGCCCTGGCGGTGCGTCTGCAGCCCCGCGAGGGCTGCGTGCGCGTCAGCGGGACCGCCGTCGGCGTGATCCAGGCCGAGTCGGTGCTCGAGCATCTGCTCGCCTCCATCCGCCACGGCGTGACGCCCACCCTGGAGGACGTGCATCTGGCCGTACGCGGGGCGCAGGGCGGAGGGCTGCCCGAGCCGACCGACGCGGAGGGGCCGCTGATCGTCACCCACCGCGGGCGGCAGGTCCGCCCCAAGACCACCGGCCAGGGCGGCTACGTCCAGGCCGCGCGCACTCACGATCTGGTCTTCTGCACCGGCCCCGCCGGCACCGGCAAGACCTACCTCGCGATGGCTATGGCCGCCGGCGCCCTGCGCCAGGGCGAGGCCAGCCGCGTGATCCTCACCCGCCCCATCGTGGAAGCCGGCGAGGAACTGGGCTTTCTGCCCGGTGACATCATGGAGAAGGTGGACCCCTACCTGCGCCCGCTGCACGACGCGCTCCACGACGTGATGGGCGCCGACCAGTTCCAGCGCTATATTTCGCGCGGCACCATTGAGGTCGTCCCGCTGGCCTATATGCGCGGGCGCACGCTCAACGACGCCTTTATCGTGTTGGACGAGGCCCAGAACACGACGCCCGGCCAGATGAAAATGGCCCTGACCAGGATGGGGTTCGGCTCGCGCATGATCGTCACTGGGGACACCACCCAGACGGACCTGCCGGTCGGAATGCAGAGCGGCCTGTCGCATGCCCTGGAGGTCCTGGAGGGCGTGGCCGGGGTCGCCATCGTCGAGCTATCGCGCCAGGACATCGTGCGCCACGATCTCGTGCAGCGCATCGTGGAGGCGTACGAACAGGCCGGCCGGATCCCGACCGGGCCCCGGCCCCAGGAGTGACGGACCGCATGCGAGCCCGGAACCGCTTCGCCCAACCCACCCTCCCCGTGCCGACCGACCGCGTAACCCGCGTGGTCCGCCGCCTGCGTAAGCGCAACTTGCTGCTGGCCGCGCTGCTGCTCATCTGTCTGTTCCTGGCCATCTGGGGGCGCATCATGCCCTCGGCGATCTCTTTGCAGGTGGGGGACCGCTCCGACCGGACCATCCTGGCCTCGCGGAGCGGCGCCTACACCGACACCGAACGCACCGAACGGCTCCGCCAGTTGGCCCAGCAAGCCGTGCCCCAGCAGTTCCGCTCCGAGCCCAGCGCCATCCGGCTCGCCGCGCAGGCCGCGAACGACTTTTTCGACGCCGCGGCCCAAGTACAGGGCGATCCCGCGCTCGCCAACCTCCCGGCGCGGATTGACGCCCTGCAGGCCAGCCTGGAGTTCCGGGTCAACGACGAGACCCTGCGCCTAGCCCTGGTGACCCCGCCGGGCGCGCTCCAGCGCGTGCGCCAGGGCACCCTGCAACTGGTGGAGCAGGCGGAGGCCCTGTCCATCCGCGGGAGCACCGACGACCTGCCCGTGGCCCGCGCCGCCGTCACCACGGCGGCCGACAATCTGAACTTCACCCCGGCCTACACGGCGATGGCCGCGGATGTGGCCCGGGCCGTCCTGGTGCCCAACCTGGTTTTCGACCCGCTCACCACCCAGACGGAGAAGGACAAAGCGGCCGCCTCCGTCAAGCCGGTGGTCCAGCCGGTCCGCGCCGGGGAGATCGTGATCGCTACCGGCGAGACCATCACTCAGCGGCACCTGGATGAACTGCGCGCCCTGGGGCTGATGAACGCGCCAGTCAAATACCCCCAGGGGCTGGCGATGCTCTTCATCCTCACCTTGCTGGGCTACTGCCTGTTCTTCTTCACCAGCCGCGCCTGCCCCGAAGCCTACTACCACTTCCCGCGACTCGCGGTCATCTGCGCGATCGTGGCGCTGGTGGCGCTGGTCCTGCGGCTGGGGCAGGCCTCCATGTACCTGGAAGCTTTCGCCATCACCGCGGTCGCCGGCGGGGCGATGTTGGTGGCGCTGATCTCCTGCGCCGACGTGGGGCTGGTGGTGGCGGCGATCTCGGCCCTGCTCTTTGGCCTGATCATTCCGGACCCGGGCATCAAACCGATGGTGACGCTCTTCCTGTGCGGCGGCTTCGCCGCTTACCTCGTCAACCTCAGCAGCACCCGCACCGGCTCTTTCGTACTCACCGCCCTGGCCATCGCGGTCTTCGACGGGGCTCTGCTGCTGGTGAACACGGAGGCTTTCGGCCAGGAGCAGTCCTGGCCCCTGATCGGCGCGACGGTGGTCGGCGGGGTGCTCTCTTCGGTGCTGGCCATCGGCATCATGATCGCCTTGGACCGCCCCCTGGATCTGCTCACCGACCTGCGTCTGGCCGAGCTGGCCAGCCCGCACCAGCCGCTCCAGGGGCGGCTGCTCCGCGAGGCGCCGGGCAGCTACCAGGCCAGCGTGATGGTCGCCAACTACGCCGAGCAGGCGGCCGAGTCCATCGGCCTGAGCGGCCTGTTCGTGCGCACCGCGGCGCTCTATCACGATGTGGGCAAGCTCAAACGCCCCTATTTCTTCGTGGAAAATCAGTTCGGCGGCGAGAACCCGCACACGAAGCTGTCGCCCTACATCTCGGCCCTGATCATCAGCTCCCATCCGCGCGACGGAGCGGAGATGGGGCGCGAGGCGGGCCTGCCCAAGCGGATTGTAGACATCATCGAGCAGCACCAGGGCACCGACCTGATTCGCTACTTCTACGAGAAGGCGGTCGAGCAGGCTCCGGAGGGCACGACGGTCCCCGAGACCAGTTTTCGCTACCCAGGCCCGAAGCCGCAGACCAAGGAGGCAGCGGTCATCATGCTCTCCGACGCCGTCGAGGCGGCGGTGCGCACCCTGGACGAGCCCTCCCCGGCCAACGTGACCCACATGGTCCACCGGATTGTGCAGTCCCGGGTCAACGAGGGCCAACTGGACGACTGCCCGCTGACCTTCGCGGAACTCAGTACGGTGCGGGAGACGCTGGTCGCCAGCATCAACAGCGCCTTCCACCGCCGCATCAAATACCCCGAGCAGATCCCGGCGGAGGCGCGCCTGCTGGCCGAGCGGCTCTCGCCCGAGCAGCAGTCGGAGGGCCTACTCGAGGCCGTGCGCGAAGAAGAGGCGGCGCAGCCCCATGAGCCGAGCTAACCCGCCCGCGCGTCGCCCGCTCCTCGAGGTCCGCGACCTGCAGACCGCGCCGCTCCCCCTGCCGCTGCTGGAGGAGACCGTGCGTCAGGCCCTAGCGCTGTCCGGGCAGGAACTGGACGGGCTCAGCCTGGTCCTGGTGGACGCCGCGCGCATTGCTCGCCTCAACGAGGCCTTCCTGGAGCATGAGGGGCCCACGGACGTGATCTCCTTCCCGGCGGAGGATGGCGAGGAGGGGCGGTCCGGCGAGGTGATCGTCTGCGTCCCGGTGGCGCAGGAGCAGGCCGTCGAGTGGGGGCACAGTTTGTCGCGGGAACTGGCGATTCTCGTTGCGCACGGGACGCTACATGCGGTAGGATATACGGACGACACCGACGCGGGCCGCGCCGAGATGGCCGACCTGCAGACGAGAGCCGCCGATCTGGCCCTGGCGGCCACCAACCTGACCTGAAGATTTCGAGGTACACCTAGATGTCCGAGCCGGAACAGCCTAACCCAACCGACCTCCCCGAGCCGCCCCCGTGGCGGGCGGAGCGCAAGAGTGTAGTGCGCTCCTTCCGTTACGCCTGGGACGGCGTTCTGTTCGTATTCATGACCCAGCGCCACATGCGGGTCCACGCCGCGATCATCGCCCTGGTCCTGTTCGCCGCCTGGGGCCTGGCCGTCAACGAGCTGGAGTTGCTCCACCTGATGGTGGCCATGGCGCTCGTGATCATCGCCGAGATGGTCAACACTTCGGTGGAGACGGTCGTGGACATGATCGTGGACTCCTACAACCCGCAGGCCAAGATCGTCAAGGACGTGGCGGCCGGCGCGGTGCTGGTGGCCTCCGCCTACGCGATGGTGGTGGCGTGGATCATCTTCTTCAACAACCCGCGGCTGCGCGAGATCATCGCCACCAGCCCCTACCCGCCGCATCCGGACCGGGCGGGCGCTTTGGTACTGGTGATTCTGGGCATCATCGCCATCGGCCTGTTCATCGGCCATCTGAAGTATCGCACGCGCCGGGGGACCTTCTGGCGGGGGGGCATCGTCTCGGGGCATACGGCGCTGGGCTTCCTGCTGGCCACGGCCATCGCCATCATGACGCGCGACCTCTCCGTCATCGCCCTGGCGCTGGCCCTGGCGATTCTCATCTCACAGAGCCGGCTGCAAGCGCGCATCCACTCGCCGATCGAGATCGTGCTCGGTGCGCTCATGGGCACCATCATCGCGCTGCTGCTCTTCCTGTGGCCGGCGGGGTACTGGATTCCCTAACGGCCCTACCCCCTAACCCCCTCCCTGAAGGGAGGGGGAATTCACCTCGCTGATTGGCCCCGATCGTTAGCCTTTGCCGTTCCCCCCTCTCCTGCGGGCGCTCGTCTGCGAGCGCCACGGAGAGGGGCCGGGGGTAAGGCCGGGAGGTCGCTTGCCGATAGTCAGCAAGCGGGCGTGTGTGGCTCCGCTACGCTCCGCCAAACGCGCCCCTACGCGCGGAAAAGACCCACCGCCTTCCCCGCCGTTAGCCGTGGCCCTTCCCCCCTCTCCTGCCAGGAGAGGGGCCGGGGGTGAGGCCCGTCCAACCACTGCCTGCCAGTCAGCGAGCGGGCGTATATGTCGGCGCAGACGCCGCCAAACGCGCCCCTACAAGGAGACCAACCTCCCCCACGCCTCGCCCAGCGCCGTCAGCCGCTCTTCCGACTTGACCCCCGGGGCCTGTTCCACGCCGCTGGACACGTCCAGCCCGGCGGGGCAGACTTGGCGCGCCGCCTCCTCCAAGTTCTCCGGATTTAGCCCGCCCGCGAGGATTACCGGCAGCGGGCCGGCGGCCACCAGCGCGGCCGCCGCGGCCCAGTCGCAAGCCACTCCGCTTCCCCCCAGGCCCGCCGCGGTGCGCGTGTCCACGAGCAGCGCCGTGGCGCCCGCCTCCGCGTACGCCCGCGCCTGCTTCGCCTCCACCGGCAAACCCACGCCTTTCCACAGCTCCAGCCCGGGGAAACACACCCGCAGGCAAGCTACTTCCGCGGGGGTCTCAGCGCCATGGAGTTGCAGGGCCGCCGGGTGCAGCGCCGCCACGAGCGCGGCCAGCCGCTCCTCCGGCAGGTCAGCGACCACGGCCACGATCTGGCCGGGCGCCAGCGCCGCCAGGGCGGTAGCCTCCGGGAGGGTTACACAACGAGGGGAGCGAGGAATCTCTACGATCAGGCCGAGGTAGCGCGCGCCCGCCGCCTGCGCCCGGAGCAGGTCCTCAGGGCGCCGCAGGCCGCAGACTTTTAGCCAGGGGGTGGGCACGGTTAGCCTCCGCTGGAGACCTGGACCGCGCTCAGGCGCAGGCTGGGCATAACCCGGCCCGGCTCGGAGCGATAGTCCGAGGAGACCGCGTCGATCCCCGCGGTCAGGTCCAGCACGTTGCCGCCGATCATGGTGGACTCCACCGGGTAGGTGAGCTGGCCCTTCTCGATCTTGAAGCCGAAGTCCACCGTCGCCGACAGGTCGCCGCTGATGGCGTCGGCGCTCATCCCGGCGTCGTTGATGTAGATGCCCTCATCGATCTCGGCGATCAGTTCGGCGGCCAGGCGGTCACCGGGCTCCATGAGCACGTTGGAGGGCGAGATGCCGACCGCCGCGTCAAAACCGGAGCGGTAGGCATGCGCGGTGTTGGGCACCCCGGCCTTGTTCGCGGTGTAGGAGTTGTGCAGGTAGGTGGTCAGCACGCCCTGGTCAATCAGCGCGCGCGCCTGCTTGGGCACGCCCTCGCCGTCGGCGGCCATGCTGCTGATGCCGGCGGGGATGAAGGGGTCCTCCCGCACCGTCAGCACCGCGGAGGCCACCGGCTCGCCCTGTTTACCGACCAGGTACGAGCGGTTGCGCTGCACACTCTCGGCGTTGGCGGCGGAGAGCAGCCCCATGAGCAGCGAGTCGGCGCTGAGCGGCCCCAGCACCACCGGCATCCGCCCGGTCGGCACGGGCCGCGCGCCGAGGAAGGTCAGCGCCGCCCGCGTCGCGGCCGCGGCTACGCCCTCCGCCTGGAAGTCGGACAGGCGCCGGGCCACGTCAAACTCGTAGAAAGCCCCCACCTGCTCGTCGCGGCGAATCACCGCAAAGAAGCTGGTGCTCACCCGCGACCACTCGGTCTCGAGCCGCACCCCGGTGGAACTGGCCAGCGCGCGCCGCCCCCAGGTCACGTCCACGCCGCCGCTGAGGATCGCCTCCGCGGAAACGGCGCGGGCCTCCTCCAGCGCCTCCCGGCACCAGGTCACCGCCTGCTCGGCAGACAGCCCGGCGATCCGCTCGTCATAGAGGTTGGGGATGACCGGAATCGGCTGGGGGTCCGGCAACGCGACAAAATCGGAGTCCCCGTGCGTCGCCTGCGCCATCTCGGCCGCTTGCGCGCCGCAGGCCCGGGCCTCGCGGAGACTGGGATGCAGCAGGGTGGCGATGCCGCGGCCCCCCCGATGGTAGGCGCGCACGCCCAGCCCCATCTCGCGGGCGGTCTCGCACTCCCGGAGGCTGCTTTTCTCCACGCCGACGGAGATATCGCGGTAGCTGGCGCAGACGGCGTCCGCCCACTCCGCCCCGGCGGCCTGCGCCGCCGCCACCGCCGCTTCCGCCATTTCCATGAGTGTTGCCACGGGTGTGCCCCTTCCTGTCGGGCTCTAGTAATCAGCGCCGGGTGACCAGTCCCCGGCGCCGCGATGTCGTCTCGTTATGCGGTTGTCTACTGCGCGCTCACGCCGGCCACGAACCCGGCGGCACTCAGTTCCGCGCGCACCTTCTCCGCCTCCGCCTGGTCACTCCAGACGCCGACGATGACCCGGTTATAGGTGGCGCCGCGCTGCTGCACCTGCACCACCTGCGCCTGGAAGCCGCGCTTTTCGAGGGACCGGCGCACCTTCTCCGCGCTGGCGGCGGTGGTGAAGGACCCCGCCGTGACCTGCCAGCCGGTGGTACCGGCCGTCGCGTCCGCGCCGGAGGCGGCCGGTTGCTCGGCCGCCGCGCCGGCGGCCGCCGCCGCGCTCTCCGCCGTGAGGTCGGCCTTCTCGCCCTCGGTGGCCGGGCGGGGGGTCATGTCCACCTGGGCCTGGCTCGGTGGGGGCGCCCCCTCGGTTACCGAGTTGCCCAGGGCGTTGGCCTGCTCCTGCTGCTTGATCTCCACGCGCTGGGAGGTGATGGCCTCGCCGAGCTGCCGGCCGACCCAGTTGCGGCCCAGTCCGTAGCTCACCAGGCCGGCCACCAGGCATAGAACCAGCGTAATCAGCCAGAAACTCGCGGCCTCGCGGCCCTCGCGCCAGTCGTTGAACCTACCCAAAATAAGCGTCCTCTCCGCCCATACTGCGGCCGCCGCGGGGCAGCGCGCAGGCTGATTCTATCACGAACCGTCAGCCGGCGACAAGGGCGGCCCGCCGGGCGCAATCTCGATCCGGGCCCGCCGCACGTTGAGCGGCAGCAGCAGGACCCCGTCCTCGTTGGCCGCGACGGTGCTGACCAGCGGCGCGCCGAAGCCGCGATCCACGGTCACGGTGTGCCAGGACCCCGGCGCCACGCGGTACTCCCCGTCGCTGACCGCCACCTGCAGGTCCACCGCCTGCCCCGCGCTGAACGTGCGGTGGCGCTGCAAGTCTCGGCTCACCAGCGCGCCGGGACCGGCCACCTCCAGGGAAATCCCCGCCGCGGAGTAGCTGTTCAGAAAGGCGAGCGCTGTGCTCCCCAGCGGCTGCACCGCCACCGGCCGGCAGGGCGCGGTCAGCAACTGGCCCGCCGCCAGGTCCCAAGTAAGCCGCAGCGCCGCGGGCCCGACCAGCCGCCCCGGCAGCGGCGCCACCTGCGCCAGCGCCCCGTCGTAGAGGCGGTTATCGTCGCTCAGCGCCGTGACCAGCGCCGTCTGGGCGCGGTCGGTAACGTTCAGCAGACTGACCGACTCTTCCCCCGGGCAGAACTCCACCGGCGCCCCGCCCGCTGACCGATCGAGCTGGAACCGGGCCCGCGGGGCCCACAAATCGTTGTGGAAAGCGGCGAACAGGGGGTCGCTCGGGTCCCAGCGCGCCCACAGGGTGGTCGTGCAGTACAGCGCCCACCCCTGGCCGTAGGGCTGAGCCATCAGGCCCGCGAACTGGGTGGAGCGCTGCTGCTCGGCGAGTTGCGCGGCGCGCAGGGCGGCATTCCCCTGTCCCGGCGGCGCGGCCGGGGCGGGCTGCTTGACCAGAGCGGTGATGACCCCCAGGGGCCGGGCGCCGGGGGCCAGATTCACGAACCCCATCAGCCCCTCGAAGGTCCAGGTCCGCAGCTCGTTTGGTGTGCCGGTGAAACGCTCCGGCCGCGGCTTGGCAAACCCGCGGGTATGCGCGGGCGGGATCAGGGAGGGGAAGACCGGGCTGGGCGCGTTGAAATTGAGGTCGCCGGCGCGCGTGTCGAGCGCCCCGAAAGCGGTCACGCCGCAGATCCGGGCCAGGTCCGGCGGCAGCGCCAGCCAGGCCCCGGTCTCGAAAAGCCCCGCGCCCAGATCGCAGACGAAGCGACCGCCGCGCTCCACATACGTGCGGAGCTTGCCCTGCACCTCCGGCGGCAGGCGCAAGGCGGTCGGAGCCAGGATCGCGCTGTAGCCCCCCAGGTCAGCGCTAACCAACTGGTCGCGGCTCAGATAGTCCACCAAACCGTAGCAGCCGCCCAGCCTTAGCGTCTGCATCAGCAGGCTGGGCTCCCCGGGCGCCAGGCCCGCTAGATACCCGTAGACCGGCAGCTTCTCCACCGCCAGCCCCTCCGCATAGGGCTCATAGAGAATGGCCAACCGGCAACGCGGGCGGACGCAGAAGGCCCCGGCCACGGAGCGCAGCGCCGCCGTCAGCTTCTCGGTCACGTCCGCCGAACTGGGGTTGTCGCGCAGGCGCGTGAGGCCGTCCACCGCCGCGCCGCGCGCCCCGTGCAGAGCCGCCTCCCGCAGCCAGCGCGCCAGGGTCCGGCCGGTCGCATAGTTGGGGTCCGGGGGCACGGGCAGGCGCAGGCTGGGGACGACCTCCCGGGCGCCACCCTGCCGGGCCAGGTCCACCGCCTGCACGTTCTGCGAGAGCAGGTCCGCCTCCAGCACCTCGACCGGCATCTCTGGAACCACGTAGCGGTAGCTGTCCGGGACCGAGACCAAGGAGCGGTATAGCGCGAGCCGCCCGGTGAACAGCGGCCGCGTGGGGTCCAGCCCGCGCACCTCGTCGGCCCAGAAAGCCAGCAGCCGGTGCAGCCCGTCGGCCTGGAAGTCCGCGACCTCTATCGAGGCGCGCCCCACGGCAAAAGGCTGCTGCGCGTCGAGGGCCCGCGCGGTGGTCGGCGTGATGTCGCCCCACGTCGGAAACGCGCTGCCCCAGGCCGCGTTGAGCGCCGGCAGCGAGGGGTAGCGCGTCTGCAGGAAGGCCTGAAAATCGGTGGGAGTGAGCTGCAGCTCGCGCTCCGGATAGTCGGCAACCGCCCAGGCATCCACGCCCGGCTCGGCCTGCAACTGCCGGACTACGGTGCGCAGGCGCGCCCCGGCGTCCTCGCGGAACGCCGGGTCCCAGGGGTCGGCGGGCTGCTTAGCGGAGAGACAGGGAAGGGCGATGATGACCTGCAGACCGGCCTGATGCGCGGTCGCGACTACCCGGCGGCAGTCTTCGAGATCGGAAACGGAGGTGGTGACGGGCAGGTAGAGGGTAGTCAGGCCCAGGCGCAGAGCGGTCTCGGGGGCCGCGCTGCCCTGCAGACCGTACAGCCAGGTCCACTGGCGAGCGTCCGGCGGCGCGGTGGCCGCGCCCCCGGTCAGCGGGAGCGGCTGAGCGCCGACCGCCGCGCCCCCCAGCAGCCAACCGGCCAGCAGCAGCAGTCTAAGCGCTGGGCTCCTCACCGGAAGTCTCCGCCTCCCCCACCGCCCGCAGCAACGGAATCCATGCCTCCCGGTGCTCCAGGGCCTCCTGCGCGGCGCGTTGCTCCGCGCCCCGTTTGCTGTGCCCCTCGCCGCGCCCCAGAAGCTGCTCGCCGAAGCGGACCTCCGCCTCGAACATCCGCTCATGCGGGGGCCCAGTGGTCCGCACCGTCTCATAGACCGGCAGCGCCTTCACGTAAGACTGCACGGCCTCCTGAAGCTGGCTCTTGTAGTCGAAATCGTCGGTGTGCGCCTCCTGCCGCAGCAGGGGGCCAAATTGGGTGAGGACAAACTCGCGGGCCGCCGGCCATTCGCCGGCGAGATAGATCGCGCCGATGAGCGCCTCCATGGCGTCCGCCAGCAGCGAGGCCTTGCGCCGGCCGCCGGTCTCTTCCTCGCCGCGCCCCAGCAGAAGCATGTCCCCCAACCCCAGGCCGCCCGCGACCTGCGCCAGGGTGCTCTTGCGCACCAGCGCGGCCTTATGCCGGGTCAGTTCGCCCTCCGGGTCCTCCGGGTAGTGCTCGTACAGGTACTCCGCGATGATCAAGTCGAGGACTGCGTCGCCCAGCAACTCCAGTCGCTGGTTGGAGCTGGCCGCGGGCTGCTGGTGCTCCCGGACATACGAGGGATGGGAGAAAGCCTGCCGCAGGAGGCTCTCCTCCATGCACGGCAGGCTATGTTCACTCATGAAGCGACTCCACTTGTCGTCTGCTGCCATAACTACTCGCCGCTCAGTCCGGGGGAGGCCCCACTACGAGGACGGCATTGTGCCCCCCGAAACCGAAGGAATTGGACAAAGCGATCTCCACCTGCGCGGCCCGGGGCGCTTCGCGCACCAGGTCAAGGCCGAGGTCGGGATCAGGATGGTCGCAGTTGACCGTATGCGGGATGAGCCCCTCGCGGATCGTCTGGATGCACACCAGCGCCTCCGTGGCTCCGGCGGCGCCCAGCAGATGGCCGTGCACCGGCTTGGTCGAGGACACCGGCACGCTGTCGCCCACCACCTGGCGAATGGCCATAGCCTCCATGGCGTCGCCCTCCTGCGTCCCGGGGGCGTGCGCGTTGACGTAGTCCACGTCCGAGGCCTCGACGCCGGCATCCTGCAAAGCAGCGCGCATCGCGGCGGCCGCGCCGCTGCCGTCGGGACGGGGCGCGGTCATGTGGTAGGCGTCGCCGCTCATGCCGTAGCCGAGCACCTCGCCCCAGATCTTGGCCCCGCGGGCGCGAGCGCCCTCCAGTTCCTCGAGGATGACGGTAGCCCCGCCCTCACCCATCACAAACCCGTCGCGGTCCACATCGAAGGGGCGGCAGGCGTGCTCGGGATCGTCATTGCGACGCGACATGGCCTTGGCGGCCACGAAGCCGGCAAACCCGCTGGGGGTGATGCCTGCCTCCGCACCGCCGGCGAGGAACGCGTCGGCCCGGCCCAGCCGGATCAAGTCCGTGGCCAGACCAATGGCGTGGGTGGAGGTGGCGCAGGCCGTGGTCACCGAGAGATTCGGACCCCGCGCATCGGTCATCATGGAGGCCATGCCGGCCAGCATATTGCTGATCAGCATGGGGATCATGAAGGGGGAAACGCGGGTCGGTCCGCCCCGCACCAGGCGCGTATGCTGCTCCTCCCAGGTGGCCATGCCGCCGATGCCGGAGCTCAGCAGCACCCCGACACGGTCGCGATTGGCCGCCGTTATCTCCAGGCCGGAGTCAGCCATGGCTCGCACCACCGAGGCCAGCCCCAACTGGGTGAAGCGGTCGGCCCGCTTGGCCAGCTTGGGGTCCATGTACTCGGTGGGATCGAAGCCCTGGACCTCCGCGGCGATGCGCGTCGCCCAGTCGGTGACGTCAAAGAGCGTCACCTCGCGGATGCCGGAGCGCCCTTGGAGGCAAGCCTCCCACAGGCTATCCAAGTCGGTGCCCACCGGGCTAATGACCCCGACTCCCGTAATAACTACACGTCTGTTCATGAATTACGTCTCCGTTGAGAGAGTAAGCCGACGCCTAGCTGACGTTCTTGGCTTCCAGGTAGCGTACCGCATCGCCGACCGTGCGGATCTTCTCGGCGTCCTCTTCGGGGATCTCTACGTCGAACTCGTCCTCGAGGGCCATGACCAGTTCCACGACATCCAGGGAATCGGCGCTCAGATCACCGTCAAAACTCGCATCTTCGGTAACCTTGCTCTCCGGGACGGACAGCTCCCGCACGATAACGTCTCGCACCTTCTCATACAACGCCATACAACTCACCTCCGAGATTTATGAACGACCTTACGATTATCTCAAGTCTACGTCGAGTTTGCAGTCCTACATTACCATACCACCGTCCACCACGAGCACCTGTCCGGTGACGTAGGTGGAGGCGGGTCCGACCAGAAAACTCACGGCGGCGGCCACATCTTCCGCGGTTCCGGCGCGCGCCAGGGGGATCCGCGTGATCCACTGAGCGCGCACGTCCTCGGGCAGTTGGTCGGTCATCGCCGTGGCGATGAAGCCGGGGGCCACCGCGTTGCAGGTCAGGCCGCGGGAGGCCAGCTCCAGAGCGGTGGTCTTGGTCAGGGCGATCAGCCCGCCCTTGGAGGCGGAGTAGTTGGCCTGACCGGGATTGCCGGTGATGCCCGCCACCGAAGCCATGTTGACGATGCGCCCGTAGCGGGCCTTCATCATCGGCCGCGCCGCCACCTTCGTGCAGTTAAAGGCGCCCTTGAGGTTCACGTCGAGCACCAGGTCCCACTG
The DNA here is from genome assembly GCA_036504235.1 of Armatimonadota bacterium. Classification (GTDB taxonomy): domain Bacteria; phylum Armatimonadota; class Zipacnadia; order Zipacnadales; family Zipacnadaceae; genus Zipacnadum. The sequence goes on from DASXVN010000061.1 coordinate 14,606, forward strand.
CGCTTCCTTCATGCGGATGAGCAGGCCGTCGCGGGTCACGCCCGCGTTGTTGATGAGCATGTCCAGGCGGCCCCAACGGGCCATGACCGCCTCGACCATCTCCTCAACCTGCGTCTCGTCCACCACGTTCGCGCCGTGGAAGATGGCCTCGCGACCCAGCGCCTCGATGTCCTTCACCGTCGCGGCGCCGGCCTCGGCGTCCACGTCGTTGATCACGATATTAGCGCCCTGCGCGGCGAGCGAGAGCGCGATAGCGCGGCCGATGCCGCGGCCGGATCCGGTCACGAGTGCGACTTGGTCAGTCAAAGACAAGATGGGTCCTCCCTAGTTCGAGCGGTCAAGCCTCCCGCCGTTCTCCCCCCTCTCCTGCGCACTTGTACTCAAGTGCCCGGAGAGGGGGGCGGGGGGGTGAGGCTCCCGCCCTATTCGGCCAGGCTCGCCAGCGCGGCCCGCACCCCGGCGGTGGTGGAGGTGCTGAGCGCCGTCGCTTCCGGGTCAATGCGTTTCATCAGCTTGGTAAGCACGTCGCCGGGGCCGACCTCGACAAAGCACTCCCCGCCGGCGGCGATCATCCGCCGCACGCTCTCAGTCCAGCGCACGCTGCCGGTAATCTGGCGAGCCAGCGCCTCTCGCAGCTCGGCGGCCGCCTGGCGCGGCTCGGCGTCAATATTGCTGACCACCGGCACCCGCGCGTCGTTCAGCGGAGCGGCCTCCAGCACCGGCGCCAGTTCCGCCGCGGCCGGAGCCATCAGCGGCGAGTGGAACGCGCCGCTCACCTTCAGCGGCAGGGCCCCGCGCGCCCCGGCGGCTTTGGCCAGCTCCCCGGCGCGAGCGACCGCCGCGGCTTCCCCGGAGATAACCACTTGCCCGGGGCTGTTATAGTTCGCCACGACCACCAGGCCCTCCTGCGCCGCCTCGGACACTGCTTGCTCCACCGCGGCATCGTCCAAACCGATGATGGCGGCCATCGCCCCACCGGCGGTCGCGCCGGCCGTGGCCATGGCCAGACCGCGCGCCCGGACCAGTTGCAGCGCCGCGGGAAAACTCAACGCGCCGGCCGCGACCAGGGCGGAGTACTCGCCCAGCGAGTGCCCGGCGACCAGACTCGGCTCGACTCCCGCCTCCGCCAGCACTCGGGTAAGCGCCACCGAATGGGTCAGCAGCGCCGGCTGCGCATTCTCGGTCGCGGTCAGCGCCTCGGCCGGCCCCTCCCCCATGATCTGCGCCAGGTCCAGCCCGAGCGTCTCGTTGGCCTCGGCCAGCGTAGCGGCCACCACCGGAAAGTCGGCGGCCAGGTCAGCGGCCATGCCCACGAACTGCGAGCCCTGTCCCGGAAAAATGAAAACCAGCGTCTTGCTCATAGCGATAAGGTCGGTCAGGCGGTCGCCCCGTCAGCGCTCCAGGCGCATGATGACCACGACATCATCGAAGTGCCGCCGGCAGTAGTCGTGCTTGGCCGCGATGGCGCTCGGCCGCGTCTTGGTGTTCACGAAACCCAGCGCGGCGAAGAAGTCCGGCTGCGCGGCGACCGCGTAGACCGGTTTCTCCTGGCTAGTGCGCGCCAGCAGGGCCTCCACGATAGCGCTGCCGATGCGCTTGCGCCTCCGCCCGGGCTCCACGTAGAGGCAGGCGATCTCCCAGCTATCGGGATGATCGAGCAGCCGGCCGAAGCCGATCAGCATGCCATCGTTCTCGGCCACGACGAACTGCTCGGGTCGCGGCTCGCGGCTGTCTAGCTGCTCGCGCAGCGCGACTGCTTCAATTACCGGGAGGTCTTCCTCCCGCCCCGGGCGTAGGGTAACTCCCATACTAGTCGCCACTGACCTGGCCCTCGGCCTGTTTGAGCTGTTTGATCAGGGCGGGCACGACCTCGAAGAGATCCCCGACGATGCCGAAATGCGCCACGTCGAAGATCGGGGCGTGCGGGTCCTTGTTGATGGCCACGATGCAATCGGAAGACGACATCCCCGCCAGATGCTGGACCGCGCCGGAGATGCCGCAGGCGATGTACAGCTTGGGGTGGACGGTCTTGCCGGTCTGGCCGACCTGATGGTAGGCGGGAATCCAGCCGGCATCCACGGTGGCGCGGCTGGCGCCGACCGAGCCGCCCAGCGCGTCCGCCAGTTCGTGAATCAGCGCGAAGTTCTCCGGCTTGCCCAGACCGCGACCGCCGGAGACGATGATGTCGGCCTCGCCCAGGTTGACGTGCGCGCCCGCCTCCTCGCGGATGACCTCGATCAGCTTGGTCATGGCGCGGCGCTCGTCGAGGTCCACCTCGACCGGGATGACCGTAGCGGTGCGGCCCGGCTGCGGCTCCAGCTTGGTCATAACCTTGGGGCGCACGGTGGACATCTGCGGGCGGGCGTGGCGGCAGAGAATGGTGGCCATGACGTTGCCGCCGAAGGCCGGCCGGGTCTGCTGCAACAGCCGCTCCTCGGGGTCAATGTCCAGCCCGGTGCAGTCGGCGGTGAGGCCGGCCTGGATGCGCGCGGCGATCCGCGAGGCCAAATCGCGCCCCATAGCGGTAGCGCCAAAGAGCACGATCTCCGGCTTGTAGCGGTTGATGACGCCGCAGATAACGTCAGTAAAGGGGGCGGTGCGATAGTGCGCCAGCACCGGGTGCTGGGTCAAGTAGACCTGATCCGCGCCGTACTCGCCGGCGACGGGAACCAGGTCCTCCACCTGATCGCCCAGCAGCAGCAGGCTCAGCGGCACCTCCAGGGTGTCGGCCAGTTCGCGGCCCTTGCCCAGTAGCTCCAGCGAAACGCCGGCCAGATGGCCGTCGGCGACCTCGCCCACCACCCACACGCCGCGGTACTGGCTGGTGTCCACCTGCTCCTTGGGGATGACCTCGAGCACAATCGCCGACACCGGGCAGGAGGCGACGCAAGCCCCGCACTCCACGCAGGAGTCGGTCAACTCGGCCTTGCCGTCGGTCATTACTAGCGCGCCAAAATAGGGGCAGGAAGCGATACACAGCTTGCAGCCCGTACACTTTTCTCTATCCAGGGAAATACTCATCCGGAAAAGGTCCTCCTGAAGGGGTCCGGTAGGACGGGCGTATTGCCCGTCACTCCCCGGCTCACGGAGACGGGCGAGACGCCCGTCCTACCGAGATCTACACCACCTGCGTGGCGTGCAGCTTGTCGTACAACTGGGCGGCCACCTCGGCCGGCTCGCCCTCCAGGCGCTCGCCCTTGGCGTGGCGCGTGGGGGCAAAGACCCGGAGCACGTTGGTCGGCGAGCCGCTCAGGCCGCAGCGGGCGACATCGGCCTCAATGTCGGCGGCGGTCCACACGGGAATCTCGGCCTTACGGGCCTTCATGACGCCGCGCAAACCGGGGTGCCGGGGGTCGTTGGCCTGCTTGACCACGGTAACCAGCGCCGGCAGCCGCGCCTCGACCACCTCGTAGCGATCCTCCAGCAGGCGCTTGACGCGCAGCTTCTTGCCCTCGACCTCCAGGCCGATAGCATAGGTGATCTGGGGGATGCCCAGGTGCTCGGCCAGGCCGGGCCCGACCTGCGCGGTGTCGCCATCGAAGGCCTGCTTGCCGCACAGAATCAGGTCAAAGTCGCCTACGTGCCGGACCGCGCGGGCCAGCGTATAGGACGTGGCCAGCGTGTCGGAGCCCGCAAAGGCGCGGTCGCTGACCAAAATCCCCTGGTCGGCGCCCATGGCGACGGCCTCCCGCAGCGCTTGGTCGGCCTGCGGCGGCCCCATGGTGATAATGGTCACGCGGCTGCCCTCATTGGCCTCGGCCAACTGCAACGCCGCCTCGATCGCATTCTCATCGAAGGGGTTAATGATGCTGGGCACGCCCTCGCGCACGAGGGTACCGGTAGCGGGGTCAATCCGCACCTCGGTCGTGTCCGGAACTTGCTTAATGCAGACAATTATGTTCATGCGGTAATCCTCTGTCCTGTAGGGCGGGGGCTACGTCCCCCGCCGCTGGCGCGTCGGTGGCACCGGCGTCTCGCCGGTGTGCCGTTTCTCTTCCGATCCCTCCCCTCTTTAGGGGAGGGCGTCGAGTATGCATGTACTCCCAGGAGGGGTCCCTTGCTAACGGCGGACCCACCCCCGGCGGCTGCGCCGCCGCCCCTCCCTAAGAAGGGAGGGGAACAGAAACGGCAGGGCGGGCCTTGTGCGGGACGACCCGGCCCGCCGGGCTCTACTTCTTGGCGGCCTTGATGGCTTCCTTGAGCACCTTGTTGGCGATGACCAGACGCTGGATCTCCGAGGTGCCCTCGACGATCTCGAACAGCTTGGCCTCGCGGAAGTAGCGCTCCACGGTGTACTCCTTGCAGTAGCCGTAGCCGCCGTGAATCTGCACGGCGTGGTCGGTGACTCGCCCGGCCATCTCGGAGGTGTACAGCTTGGCCATGGCCGCTTCCTTCTCGAAGTCCAGGCCCTGGTCCTTGCGCCACGCGGCGTCGTAGGTCAGCCAGCGGCCGGCCTGCAGCTCGACGGCCATGTCGGCGATCATCTTCTGGACCTGCTGAAACTCGCAGATCGGCTTGTCGAACTGCACGCGCGTCTGGGAGTAGGCGAGGGCCTTGTCGAAGGCGGCCTGCGCCACGCCCACGGCGCCGATGGCCATGCCGATGCGGCCCACGTCGAGGGTCTGCAGGGCCACGCGGAAGCCGCCGCGGGGCTTGTAGAGAACGTTCTCCGCTGGGACGCGGCAGTCGTTGAAGATCAGTTCGCGGTTGGGCAGCGAGCCGTACGCCATCTTCTGCTCGTTCTTGCCGAACTCAAAGCCCTCGAAGCCCTTCTCCACGATGAACGCGGTCAGGCCGCGGGTGCCGGTGTCCGGGTTGAGGTTGGCAATGACGATGTAAGTCTGGGCCTCGCCGGCGTTGGTGATGAAGACCTTGCTGCCGTTGAGGATGTACTCGTCGCCGACCTTCTCGGCGCGGGTCTGGACGTTGCCGGCGTCCGACCCGGCGTTGGGCTCGGTGAGCCCGAAGGCGCCGACGTGCTCGCCCTTGGCCAGCGGGGTGAGGTACTTCTTGCGCTGATCGTCGTTGGCGAAGAGCATCAGGGGATAGACGCACAGCATGTGCGCGCCGAAAACCGCGCCGGTGGTGGTGCAGGCCGCGGAGAGCTTCTCCCCGATGACCGCCCAGTCCAGGAAGCCCAGGCCCATGCCGCCGTGCTCTTCGGGGACGGGTATGCCCATCAGGTCGCTGTCGGCCATGAGCTGCACGTTCTCAGCCGGCCAGGCTTTGGCGTCGTCTACGGCCTCGGCGTTGGGGGCGAATACCTCGCTGCACAGTTCATCAACCGCGCCAAAGATGTCGAGCTGTTCGGCGGAGAAAGCAAAATCCATGGTGGGTCCTCCCTAGATGGTGGTGGTTGCGAGCGGCGGTACCGGCTTGGTCCAGCGAACCAGCGCCCCGCCCAGGGTAAAGCCGGCTCCGAAGCCGACCACAAGTACATTGTCGCCCGGCTGCAGACGGCCTTGCCGGTACATCATATCCATGGCCAGCGGCATGGAGGAGGCGGAAGTATTGCCGTAGTCCTCCACGATGCTCACCACGCGCTCGGGGGCGATATCCAGGCGCCGCGCCGCCGCATCAATGATGCGCTGGTTGGCCTGGTGCATGATGACCATATCTACATCGCCCAGCGCCAGACCGGCTTTGGCCACGACGCGCTCGGCGATCTCGGGCACCAGCCGCACCGCTACCTTGAATAGCTCCGGGCCGTTCATATGCAGGCGGTCCTGATGCCGGGCGAGCAGGTCGGTGTTCAGCCGCTGCTGCGAGCCCCCCGCCGGGATGGTCAGCATGTCGCGGACCTCGCCCATGGACACCAGCTCGTACGCTAGAATGCCGGTATCGGCCGGCCCCGGCTCCACAACCACAGCGCCGGCGGCGTCGCCGAACAGCACGCACGTGGTCCGGTCGGTCCAGTTGGTGATGCGGGTGAGGCAGTCGGCGTTGATCACCAGCACGTGGCGGAAATCGCCGCTGCGCACGCAGTTGGAGGCCATCGCCAGGGCGTAAACGAAGCCCGTGCAACCCGCGGACATATCAAAGGCGCCGCAGTGGTGCGCCCCCAGGTTGGCCTGGATGATCGAAGCGGTGGCCGGGAAAATCATGTCCGGCGTGACCGTGCCGCAGATGATCAGGTCCACGTCGTCGGGCGTGATCCCCGCATCGGCCAGCGCCTCGCGCGCGGCCTCCGTGCCCAGATCAGAGGTGTTCTGCTCCGGGGCGGCCATGCGCCGCTCCCGCATCCCCGTATGGGAAACGATCCATTCGTCCGTGGTGTCTACGATCTTCTCGAGGAGGCGATTGGTGATAACGCGCTCCGGAACGTAGGACCCGTTGCCGGTGATGATTGCTCCGCCCATGTGTCTCTTCCTGTTCACGCGGTTTGCGTGCTGACCTGTTCCTCGGTCCCGACCGCAGCGGCCAGGCGCTGGAGGCCCTCACTGAGGTGCTGGAGGACGTTGCTCTCCGCGGCCCGCTGCGCCATCAGAATCGCGTTTTCGATGGCCCGGGCGTTGGAGCACCCGTGGCCTACAATGCAAATTCCCTGAACGCCCAGCAGCAGCGCCCCGCCATAGTTGGCGTGATCCAGCTTGCCGAGCACCCGCCGCAAAGCGGGCTGCAGCAAGAGGCGGCCCAACCGGGAGCGCAGGTCGCGACGGCCTTCCTGCTGCACCAGAGTGTACTGCCACTTGGCGACGCCCTCGGCGACCTTCAGCACCACGTTGCCGGCGAATCCGTCGGCGACGATCACGTCACAGTCCCCGGTCAGCACGTCGCTGCCCTCGACATTGCCGACGAAATTGATCGGCGCGGCCTGCAGCAGCTTGTGCGCGGCCCGGGTGAGTTCATCACCCTTGCTCGGCTCTTCCCCAATACTCAGCAGGCCGACCCGGGGCTCAGCCCGGCCCAGGGCGTATTCGGCATAGACGCTGCCCATCAGCCCGAACTGCGCCAAGTGGATCGGTTTGCAGTCCATATTGGCGCCCGCGTCAAGCATAATGCGGGGGCCGGAGGGGCCGGGCAGGGGCACAGCGATAGCGGAACGTTGCAGTCCGGGGAGATTGCGCAGCCGCACCTGGGCCAGGAACATGAAAGCGCCCGAGTTGCCTGCCGAAACGGCGGCATCGGCCACGCCGTCGCGCACCAGATTCACCGCCACAGCGAGCGAGGAATCCGGCTTGCTGCGAGCAGCCCGGCCGGCGTTCTCCCCCATGCCGATGACCTGGGGCGCATCCACGACGCGCAGGTTAGCAGGGCGGGAGCGCTCCGGGGGCAACAGCGCCTCAATTCGCTCCGCCGGCCCCACCAGGATGACTTCTCCCGGCACCTGGGGCGCGGCGCGCAAGGCGCCGGCGACTACCGCCTCCGGGGCGTTGTCTCCGCCCATGGCATCAACGGCTATTACCATCGTTACTCCCCTAAGGTCAGGGGCAGCCGCAAGCTAACGCCGGCGGCCCCCTAAAGCCAGCGGCCTAGTGGGCCTGCTTGCTCTTGCTCTCCTGCACGGTATGGTCGACCTTCTCGCCCTGGTAATACCCGCACTTCGGGCAGGCGTTATGCGGTCGGGTGTAGGCCTTGCAGTGGGGGCAACGCGCGACCGTCACCACGCCGAGAACCTGATTACAGCGGCGTTTGCGGGTTCGCGTATTGGAGTGTCTTCGCTTTGGTAGGGCCATGGAAATCGCTCCTTAGTATCGGAAAAACTGCCTGGGAGCCTGTTGCTCCCACGCAGCCTTCTCGCCTCTCCCGGCGACGGGCTACAATAGTTTACGCAGGGCTTCCAGCCGCGGGTCAACTTGCTGATCCGCGCAGGAACACGTCTCTCGATTGAGATCCTGCCCACAGTGTGGGCACAACCCCCGGCAGTCACTCTGACACAGACTCCGGGGCGGAACGTGCAACACTAGCATCTGGCGAACCAGTTCACTCAGGTCAATGGTGTCGCCGTCGAGAATCGGGATGGCCTCGTCCGTCTCGTCGGCAGCCTGGTACGACTCGGGCTCGTCCAGTTGGCTGAGCGACACCGTCTCGTCTACCGCAATTCGCAGGGGGACAGCATGGGGCGTGGTGCAGCGACTGCAGGGCAGTACGGCCGTGGCCTCCAGCCAGCCCCGCGCCGAGTAGACCACTCCGGTCTTCTCCAACGTGAGGGCGCCGCGCACCGGACCGTCCCATTCCAGGCCGGTTCCGGGCGGTACGGGGCCGGTTACTTCGCACTCGGCCGTGCCCCGCGGACCCTTCAATTGTCCCAGCAGTCGGCACCTCATAACACCTAACGCGGCCCTCGGCCGCGTTCTCGGCACCCCTTAACTAACCAAAAGTATACGTTATCGCCCTGGCCCTGTCAAGGTGAGCCAGGCGGCGGCCGCGTCCCAGGGGAGGGTCAGCAGCGGCGACTGCCACGGCCCCGCGACGGTCGGCGCGGCCCCCTGCACCTCGGTGGCCCGCACCTGATCGTGGGCGATGTCCACCTGCTGATGCAGGAAGGGCGTCGCCCCGGGCTGGTACGTGGAGTCCAGCAGCAGGTGCGCCAGTAGCTTGTACTGGGCCCGCGTCTTGGGCTTGTTCTCATTGAGGAAAGCGGTGTTCGGGTCTTCCTGTGTCGTGAGGCGCTCTACCGAAGTGCTCACCGTCTGGCGCAGCTTGCCCGTCTGCAACTGCCGGGCGAAGGCCTGCAAGCTCGGGTAGGCCGTCTCCGGAACCACCTGCACCAGTACGCCCGCCAGCAAATTGTCCTGTGGCGGTTGGAGCTCATAGGTTTGCTTGCGCGCGTACACGTATAGCTCCAGCTCGGCCCCCGGGTCCTCGCTCTGCCAGGCCAGGATGCCGGGCTTGGTGATGTCGTGCCGCTCCTGGAGCAGCGCCGCCCCGGCCAGGCCGAGACGCACGCCCAGGTAGACGCCGTCGCGTTTGACCGCCACCACGGAATTCTGCCCGATGGCCGCCGGCTCCCCGCCCCAGGCCTCGCCGTTGACGCAGACCTCTTCAATCTCGCGGCGCGGCCCCAGCACTCCCTGCAGGAAAGCCCGGACCCGGTCCGGCGCGCCAATCTGGTTGAAGTGCACGGTCATCAGCGCCGTGCCCTCCTGCTGCACCGCGGAGACCGCGGACCCCGCGGGCTCGGCAAAGAAGTACGCGGTCGGCCGCAGCGCCGAGTTGCGCAGCGTGACCACCAGCGGGATGGCCCGCGAGCCGAGCACCCCGGACATGGTGCCCAGCGAAAACTCCGGGGTAAGATAGGTATCGGTGCGCGTCACCGGCGCGCCCTCCCGGGCAACCGTGACCACCGTCCGCGGCAGGGCCAGATCGGCGGGCACCGCCGGCAGCTCCGGCGTCCAGGTGCAGGCCGCAAAGTACATGGCGCTCGGACGAATCAGCGTCGGCCGGGGGCCCACGCCCCAGGCGAACAGGAGATAGCGATGCAGATCGCCGCCCTGGGTGTAGTCCAGCGGCTGCACGAAAGTCGAAGCGCCGGCCAACGCCTCGGAACCGGGCTGGATCCGCTGCACCAGGTCCAGGTAGGCCAGCCGGATCGCGGCGTTGAGATTCGGCGAAGCCTGCCCCGCCGCCTCAGCGATCCAGGCCAACGCGCCCAGGCGCAGGGCGTCGGCCGTCGCGCTATGCCCGGTCCAGCAGCCGACCTGCAGTTGCCGTTTGGTCCACAGGTTCACCGCGGTGTTGGCCGCAGCCAGACCCTCGGGATGCCCCAGAGTCTTGCCGGCGGTCGCCAGCGCGGCCGCCCGCACCAGGTCCAGATAGGGGTGCTCCGGCGGCGCCGGCTGCTTGCTGACGGCCGCATAGGCGGCCTCCAGGGACAGCTTGACCTGCGCCCGCAGGTCGGCGGGCAGGGCCTCGCCGTGGTTATAGATGTAGGAGAGCAGCGGCAGCAACTGGCAAGTTGCGGCCAGCCCGGGGGTCGGCGTGAGGGGGTCGGGGCGGAACAGCCCGTGCGCGAGCGACTTGGGGGTCAGATCCTGTCCGGCGAGCAAGGACTTCAGGCACGCCAGGACGCGATCGTCGGTCTTGCCCTGCATGAGCGCGGCCGCGACATATCCGGCGCTGAACCGCACGTACTCCGGATGCAGCGTCTCGTCGAGCACCAGAAAACTGTTAGGCGTGACGAGCGTGGCGGAGTAGCTAAGCGTCGCCTCGGCCAAGGCGGTGCGCGCCTCCGGCGGCGGCGCCGCGGCCGCGGCGACGCTGAGGACGCCCAGCAGCGCCATTCCCAGCCCGATCCAGCGCCCGCTCCGCCGCGCTCCGAACCCGATCTTGCCGAGTCTGCTCATGCCCAGACCTCCCGATACAACCGCCCTACCGATATACGCAAAAGGCCGCCAGGTGGTCGCCCGGCGGCCTTTCGGAGTGCCGCAGTAGTTCTCCGCGCTGGTTAGCGCTTCGAGAACTGCTTGCCCCGGCGGGCGCGATGCCGGCCGGCGTGCTTGCGCTCTTTGACTCGCGGATCGCGAGTGAGCAGACCCTTGGGCCCCAGCACGGTGCGATAACCTGCGTCCATGTCCACCAGCGCCTTGGAGATGCCGTGGCGAACCGCCCCGGCCTGTCCGGCGATGCCGCCACCGGAGGCGTCGGCGACCACGTCGAGCGAGTCCCGGGTCTCAGTCAGCTCGAGCGGCAGCTCGACCATACCCACCAGCTTGACGCGGCAGAGGTAGTCCATGGCCTCTTTGCCATTGATGGTGATTTTGCCGGTGCCCGGCTGCAGCCAGACACGAGCCACAGCGCCTTTGCGCTTGCCAGTTCCGTAATTACGAGCGGGTGCAGCCAAGTCAGTTGCCTCCTTCGGCTAGTTGCTTAACACTGCGAGATATCTAGCGGTTCCGGATTTTGTGCTTTGTGCGGATGCTCCGAGCCCGCGAAAACCTTCAGCTTCTTGGCCATCTTGCGGCCCAGCGCGTTGTGCGGCAGCATACCTTCGACGGCCTTGCGGATCAGATCCTCCGGCTTGCGATCGCGCAGGTGACCGGCGCTCTCCTCGCGCAGCCCGCCCGGATACCCGGAATGGCGGTAGTACTTCTTGTCCCGCCACTTGTTCCCGGTCATGACTACCTTCTCGGCGTCCGTGATGATCACGAAGTCGCCGTTGTCGGTGTGCGGCGTGAAGGTGGGCTTGTGCTTGCCCCGCAGCACGATGGCTACGCGACTGGACAGCCGGCCCAGGGTCAGCCCGGCCGCGCTGATCTCATACCAGCGGAGCTGGTCCGGCGTTTCTTGAATGCTACGAGTAGTCAACTTCCCCATCTCCTTATGCTTCTCCGCGGTAAGACTGGCTTTTCAATAGTAAACTCGCACCAGGCAGAGCCCCTGCGGAGGAGCGGGCGCTCCGACCAGTGTGCGGTCCTTTTGCTCCAAGAGCCGGGCGACTTCCTCCGGCTCGCGCCGGCCGCTGCCCACTTCCACCAGCGTCCCGACCAGATTGCGCGCCATCTGGTAGAGAAACCCATTGGCCTGCAGCCAGAACTCCACCAGTTCGCCGTGGCGCTCAATGTCCAAACGGGACATGGTGCGCACCGTGGTCTTGACCGAGCTCCCCGCCGAGCGAAACGCGATGAAATCGTGCTCGCCGAGCAGGAAAGCGGCCGCTTCCCGCATCCGCTCCACGTCCAGCACCGGCGTCGGCAGATGCCAGGCGTAGCGCGCCAAAAAGGGCGACCCGCCCAGCCGGTTCAGGACCCGGTAGCTGTACAGCTTCCCGGTCGCGGCATACCGCGGATGGAAGCTCTCCGGGACCTCTTCCCCCGCCGCCACGTTCACAGCGAGCGGAAGATGATCGTTAAGCGCCCGGACCAGGTTGGCGACCGGAATACCACAGCCAATTTCCAAGGTAACTACTTGCCCTAGCGCGTGCACTCCCGCGTCCGTGCGGCTGGAGGCGGTGATGCGCGCCGGGCGCCCCAGCACCTTCGCCAGGGCCTGCTCCAATTCGGCCTGCACGGTCCGGTCCCGCGTCTGCACCTGGAACCCGGCGTAATCCGTGCCGTCGTACTGGACTACCAGCATGATTCTGCGCACAGGACGGGTCCCTCGTCGGGCCGGATACTAGTCAAGCAGCTCGAGAACGGCCATCTCCGCGGCATCCCCGCGGCGCGTGCCGGCGTGGATGATCCGCGTGTAACCGCCGGGGCGCGTCGTATACCGCGGCGCGATCTCGGCAAACAAGTGCCCCACTAGCTCGGGGTCATGGACATCGCGCAGCACCAGGCGGCGCGCGGCCAGATCCCCGCGCTTGGCCAGGGTGATGAGCTTCTCGGCGAACCGAGCGGTCTCCTTGGCCTTCTGCAGGGTGGTCTTGATGCGGTTGTGCCGCAGCAGGCTATCGGTCTGGCTCCGCAGCAGCGCGGTGCGCTGATCGGTGGCCCGGCCCAGTCTTCGATGGTTCTTAAGGTGTCGCATAGTCGTTCCTTCCACGTACGCCGGGGCTGCGGCCCCGCGGCGCCAATCTACTTCGCCGGGCCGATCAGTTCCAGGCCCAGGCCGGCCAGTTTCTCCGTGACCTCGTCCAGCGAACGCTTGCCGAAGTTCCGGATGTCCAAGAGGTCCTCAGGCGTGCGCTGCAACAGCAGGCGCAGCGTGTTCACGCCTTCCTTCTTGAGGCAGTTGAAGGTGCGAACCGAGAAGTCCAGCTCCTCGATGGGCCGATCCAGCGTCTGATCGTAGCCCTCGGCCGCGGCCTCGCCCAGCTCCAGCGGAGCGGCGCTCGCCGTCGGCATCTCGCCGAAGATGCTCAAGTACTCGTGCAAAATACCGGCCACGCGCTTGAGTGCATCCTGCGGCTCGATGGTCCCGTCGGTCCACACTTCCAGGATCAGGCGATCCAGGTCGGTCCGGCTGCCCTTGCGGGTAGCCTCTACGCTATAGGTGGCGCGCGGCACCGGCGAGAACAGGGCGTCCATCGGGATGATGTCCAGCCCGGTCAGCTCGCGGTCGCGCTGCTCGACCGGAACGTACCCCACGCCGCGCGTGACCCACATATCCACCCGCAGGGCGGCATTCTTCTCGGTCAGTTGCGCGATGTGGTGCTCCGGGTTGATGATCGTGACCTCCGGCGGGCACTGAATGTCCGCGCCGCTCACTGAGGTCGCGCCGGAGGCGTCGATGTGGCAGATCAGCTCGCGGTCCTCGGGCACGTCGCCGTCCACGTGGATGGCAAGTTCCTTGAGGTTGAGCAGGATCTCCATGCTGTCTTCCATGACGCCGGGCAGAGTGGTGAACTCCTGCACGACGCCCTCAATGCGCACGTCCGTAATGGCGGCGCCGGGCAGATGGGCTAGCAGCACGCGTCGGAACGCGTTGCCCAGGGTATGCCCAAAACCCCGCTCCAGGGGCTCGATGGCAAACTTGCCATACTTAGGCTCCTGATGCAGGACTACGATTTTCGGTTCGAGCTCCTCAAGCATGCTTAACGCTCCTTGGCCTAGGGATAACCTGCGCTTCACTCCGGTCCGGCGCCCACGGCGCCGGCTGCTCTGGACGGGCGGTTAGGTTGTCCGCGGTCGCGTGACCGCTCCCCGGCTATCGATCACTACCGCGAGTAGAACTCCATGACCACCTGTTCGGCGATCGGTGCGTCAATGTCTTCGCGTTGCGGCGTGCCGATGATCTCCACCCGGAACAGGCTGACGTCGCACAGCAACCAGGAGAGAGTGCCGGCACCGCCCGTGGTGGCGATAGCGGCCACCAACTGCGGCGAAGTGCGGAACCCCTCGCGGACTTCCACGACGTCACCGGGGCGCACACAGTACGACGGGATGTCCACGGTGTGCCCGTTGACGCTGAAGTGGCGATGCCGCACCCAGTGGCGCGCCTGCGCCCGGCTGGTAGCAAACCCCGAGCGATGCACGACGTTGTCGAGACGCCGCTCCAGGAGCTGCAGCAGGTTCTCGCCCGCTACTCCGGACATGCGCTCCGCGCGCCGCACCAGGCGGCGCAAGGGGCGCTCCAGCATCCCGTAGATGGCCTTGAGTTGCTGCTTTTCGCGCAACTGCAAGGCATAGTCACTGGGCCGGCGCTGCGACATCTTCCCCGTGCCGCTCTGGCCGGGAGGAATATTGTGTCGCTCCACCGCACACTTGGGCCCCATGCAACGGGTGCCCTTGAGAAATAGCTTCTGTCCGCCCCGGCGGCACAGCCGGCAAACCGGCCCTGTATACCGTGCCATGTAAGATGGTCACCTCCGAAAGATATGCGCAGACCGACCCACGGGCGGGCCTGCGCCCCACTGCTATCCCAACGACGCCCTAAACGCGGCGCCGCTTCTTGGGGCGGCAGCCATTGTGCGGGCTGGGGGTGCGGTCGTTGATGTGCCGCACCTCGAGTCCGGCGGCCTGCATGGCGCGAATGGCGGTTTCCCTTCCGCTGCCCGGCCCCTTCATGTAGACATCTACGCGCTGCATCCCGTAATCCATGGCCCGGCGGGCCACCGACTGACCGGCAAGCTGGGCCGCGAACGGCGTGCCCTTGCGGCTCCCGGAGAAGTCATTGGTGCCGCCACTGGCCCAACACAGCGCGTTGCCGGCCGGATCGGTGATGGTCACGATTGTATTGTTAAAGGTTGCCTTGATGTAGGCGCGACCCGACGGTACCTGCCGCTTGACCTTGGTCCGACGAGTAGCTCCTGCTTTCGGTTTGCGCATCCTGGACCTCCGCTCAGTTTGGCGCGAATACTCGCGCCCGCAGACGATTAGTGGGCAGCGCGCTTGCGGCCGGCCACAGTCTTCTTCTTACCCTTGCGCGTCCGGGCGTTCGTCCGGGTGCGCTGGCCCCGCACCGGCAGGCCGCGGCGATGCCGCAGTCCCCGGTAGGTGCCGATCTCCATCAGGCGCTGGATGTTGCTCTGCACCTCGCGGCGCAGGTCACCCTCGATGGTGTAATCCCGCTCGATGACCTCGCGCAGCTTGGCGGCCTCTTCCTCGGTGATGTCGCGCATCCGAGTATCAGGGCTCACCCCGGTCTTCTCGAGGATCTCCAGTGCACGGCTCCGCCCGATGCCATACACATAAGTGAGGGCGATCTCCACCCGTTTGTCTCGGGGCAAGTCTACCCCAGCAATTCTAGGCACGGTTCAATCTCCTCCTAGGCCCTCAGGGAGAGCCGTGGTGGTAATAGGTCTAACCCTGGCGCTGCTTGTGGCGCGGATTTTCGCAGATGATCCGCACGACGCCCTTGCGCTTGATGACCTTGCACTTGTCGCAGCGCTTCTTGACTGACGCTTGTACTTTCATATCTTCCAACCTTCTCCTGGCCGCCGCGCGGGCGACCGGTCTAGCGGTGGAGCCAAACGATCCGGCCCCGCGTGATATCGTAAGGAGACAACTCTAGCTCGACCTTGTCCCCCGCCATGATGCGGATGAAATGCTTGCGCATCTTACCGGAGATAGTGGCCAGGACCTGGTGGCCGTTCTCCAACTCCACCAGGAAGCCGGCGTTAGGTAGCTTCTCTTTCACTACGCCAATAACGCGCGGCTTAGTATCCTTATTGCTGGTATCTCGTCCCATTTAGCCCCGCTTCCGTTTTACGGTAGTGTCAATATTTCCGCACCGTCGCGGCCCACCGCGATGGTGTGTTCAAAGTGCGCTGAGGGGCGTCCGTCCGCCGTCCGAACCGTCCACCCGTCTCGATCAACCTTGACGTCCGCCGTCCCGGCGTTGATCATCGGCTCAATCGCCAGCGTCATCCCCGGGCGCAGCAGCAAGTCATACTCG
The DNA here is from genome assembly GCA_036504235.1 of Armatimonadota bacterium. GTDB lineage: Bacteria > Armatimonadota > Zipacnadia > Zipacnadales > Zipacnadaceae > Zipacnadum. The sequence goes on from DASXVN010000061.1 coordinate 30,323, forward strand.
TGAAACTGGCCCTCGGCCACGAAGTTCGGCACCTGCGGCGCCTCGTGCATGGCCTGGCCGATGCCGTGGCCTACCAAGTCGCGGACTACGCCGAATCCGGCCGCCTCCGCAATCTCCTGCACCGCGCCGGACACATCGCGCAACCGATTCCCGGCCCGAGCTTGGCTGATCGCCGCCTCCAGACACTGGCGGGTCACCTCAATCAGGCGGCGGCGCTCTTCGTCCACCTCACCCAGCGGAATGGTCACGGCCATGTCCGAGTGGTAGCCCTCCAGGATAGCGCCCACGTCAATCCCCAGGATGCTCCCCGCCACCAGCGGGCGATCATCCGGAAAACCATGGACGACGATGTCCTCGACCTCCACGCAGATCGCGGCGGGAAAGCCGTGATAGTTCAGGAAGGACGGCACCGCTCCCGCCTCGGCCAAGCGCTGACGGACCAGATTGTCAAGTTCTCGCGTGGTCACCCCGGGCTGCGCCCGGGCGACTACCTCATTCAGGGTGCGGGCCAAGAGTCGCCCGCTGGCCCGCATCCGCTGCAATTCCTGCGGTGTCTTGCGGGCGACACGTTGCCGATGACGCGAAGGCATATCCTTAGCCGCGGTGCGCGGAAACGGCGCCAACAACGGCCGCCGCGATCGCCTCGACAGTGTCACCTTCCGCTTTGATCTCGACCAACTGCCCCCGCTGCTGATAGTAGTCGATGAGCGGCGCGGTCTGCTTCCGGAAAACTACCAGACGCTGGCCAATGGCCTCCGCCTGATCGTCGTCTCGCTGGTAGATCTCGCCCTCGCCACAGGCGGGACAGGCGTCCCCCACCTCGAGAGCGTCGCGTCGCGTATTGTAGATCGCCTTGCAGCCGCGGCACTGCCGTCGACCGCTCAGGCGAGCGATTACTTCCTCGTCACTGACGGTGAGGTAAATGACCAGGGCCTTCGGCAGGCCCACCTCGTCAGAGACCTTCTCCAGCGCCTCGGCCTGCGCCACGGTGCGCGGAAAACCATCGAACAGCACCCGCGCCGGCTGATCCTGCAGCAACCGCTCCCGCACGATGCCGATGACTACCTCGTCGGGCACCAGCGAGCCAGCGTCCATATAGCGCTTGGCCTCGCGGCCCAGCTCCGTGCCGGCAGCCACCGCGGCCCGCAGCATGTCTCCGGTCGAGATATGCTCGACGCCATAGGCGGCTTTCAGGGCCTCGGCATGAGTACCCTTGCCCGCTCCCGGCGCTCCCAGCAAGATGACGTTGAGCTTGTCCAAGATTCCGAACTCCGTTAGGCGGACAGGAAGCCGCGGTAATGGCGCATGAGCAACTGCGCTTCAATCTGTTGCATCGTATCGAGTGCGACCCCGACCACAATCAGCAGCGAAGTGCCGCCGACCAGGCTGAAGGTATGCACGCCGGTGATGGTCCCTACATAATACTGCAGAACGGCGATGACGCCCAGGAAAACTGCGCCGGCCAGAGTGATCCGGTACAAGATGCGGTCCAGATAGTCTCGCGTCTTGGCCCCGGGGCGCACGCCCGGAATTGTGCCGCCACTCTTCTGCAAGTTCTCGGCGATCTGCTCCGGGTTGAAGGTAACCGCCGTATAGAAGTACGTGAAGATAATGACCAGGAAGAAGTAGAACAAGGAGGCCAGATGGTTCTGCGGCCCCGGCATGGTCCACTCCCGCAGGGCGTTGACCGCGCTGCCCACCGCCTCCGGTGATAGATGCAGGACGTTAGTGAAGAAGCCCTTGATGGACTCAATCTGGAACATCCCCGCGATGGTGGCCGGGAACATAGCCACCGCGATGGCGAAGATGATCGGGATAACGCCGGCCTGGTTGACCCGCAACGGCAGATAGCTGGTGTGCCCGCCGTAGGTCCGGTTGCCCCGCACCCGCTTGGCGTACTGCACCGGAATCTTGCGCTGCGCCTGCTGGAACAGCACGATTACGTAGATGCTGCCCAGGAAGATGGCCGCCAGCAGCATCAGGTTCGGCAGACCGATGGTACCGGTCTTCCAGATCTGCATGGTGCGCGCTAGATCGGAGGGCATGCTGGTCATGATGCCGGCGAAAATGATCAGCGAGACGCCCTGGCCGATGCCCTTCTCGGTGATCAGGTCGCCCAAGAACATCAGGAACGCCGTGCCGGCCGTCATCATCACGATATTGAAGACCGTGATCAGCGGGGTGCCCGTATAGACGTTCGGGCCGGCCTGCTTAAACAGGGTGATCATGCCCGCAGCCTGCAGAAAGGCCAAGGCGACGGTCAGGTACTTAGTCCATTTCCGGATCTGACGCTGGCCCCACTCGCCCTCTTTTTGCAGGGCCTCCAGGGAGGGGATGGCCATTACCAGGAGCTGAAAAATAATCGACGCGTTGATGTAGGGCATGATGCCTAGCGCCAACAGGGAGAATCGCTTGAGCGAACCACCGCTGAAGGCGTTGAGCAGATCGCCCAAGTTGCCCAGAGGGCCGCCGCCGCCGCCCCCGCCACCCCCGAAGAGGTTGGCGAGACCAGCGTGGTTGATCCCCGGCAGGGGGACGTGCGCGCAGGCCCCGTAGACCGCGAACATGAGCCCCACGAATAGGATGCGCTTGCGCACATCCGGCAGTCGCAGAGCCTGAGATAGCGCCGCCAGGCGCTCTTTCATCGCCCAATCACCTCGGCGGTTCCGCCCGCCTGCTCAATGGCCTCTCGCGCGGTTGCGCTAAAGGCGTTGGCCTTCACGGTCAGAGCGCGGTCGAGTGTGCCTCGACCCAGAATCTTGACACCGTGCTTGACCTGCTTCACCAGCCGGCTAGCCTCGAGTACCTCTTGATCCACCACGGTACCCGCCTCGAAGCGGTTGAGATTCTCGACGTTGACCACCGAAAACTCGTGGCGGAACAGGCCAATATTGGAGGCCTTGTTGCTCTGGCCGCGCAGGGACGGCAGCCGGCGGTAGAGCGGAGTCTGCCCGCCCTCGAAGCCTCGCTTGATCGGGCCTCGCGACCGCTGGCCCTTCTGGCCGCGCCCGGAGGTCTTGCCCTGGCCGGCAGCGTGCCCGCGCCCCACGCGCTTCGGGGACTGGGTCCGCGACTTGTTGGGTCTCAAATCGGTTAGTTTCATGGTAGTATCCTGTTCCGTGTCTCGAACTGCCTGGGCGATGTAGGCATCGCCACCGGCGTACTCGCCGTCCTACTCAGCCGTTGTGACTTCCACCAAATGCCGAACGTGATGCAGCATGCCCCGCACGGCCGGATTGTCCGGCAAACGGCGGGTGCGGTTGAGTTTGCCCAGCCCCAAGGCGCGGATCGTGCGCTTGTGCTGCAACTGCGCGCCGATGGTGCTGCCGGTCTGTTTTACGATCAGCTCTTTTGCCATTTTACTTTCTCCTGGGTGCTGCCCGGGGGGCGGCTACCTAGAATTTCAGGCCGGCCTCACGGGCGGCGTCGGCCAGCAACTTAATGCGGCCATGATACGGCCAACCGGCGCGGTCAAAGACGACCTGCTTGAGCCCGGCGGCCAGCGCCCGTTCGCCGACGGCCTTGCCTACGGCGGAGGCGGCGGCGCAGTCCTTGCGACTGGCCAGCCCTTCGCCGATGGACTTCTCCATGGTCGAAGCGGCTACCATGGTCCGACCAGCGACGTCGTCGATGATCTGGGCGTAAATATGCCGGGTGCTCTTATAGATGCACAGGCGGGGCCGGCTAGCGGTCCCGACTACCTTCCGCCGTACGCGCAAATGCCGGCGATGGCGGGCTACCTTTCGTTCTCTCTCCACACTCACTGTAAAGCACCTCGCTGTATACTCACGGCCTGCGCCGAAGGGCGCGCCTTAGGCCGACTAACCACCGATCTTGGCCTGCTTGCCAGCCTTCCGCCGGACCTTCTCGCCCACGTAGCGGATGCCCTTACCCTTGTAAGGTTCCACCGGGCGAACCTTGCGGATGTTGGCGGCCATCTGGCCAACCGCGCCCTTATCGGTGCCCCGGACGATGACGTTGGTGTTGCCCTCCACGGCCAGCTCCAAGCCGGTCAGGGGCTCCAGCACCACGTCATGCGAGTAGCCGATGCGCAGGCGCAAGTTGCCGCCGTCAATCTCGGCGCGGTAGCCGACGCCCTGGATCTCCAGGCGCTTCTCGAATCCGGTGCTCACCCCGGTGACCATATTGGCCAGCAGGGAGCGAACCAGACCATGCATCGCCCGGTGGCGTCCGCTGTCAGTCGGGCGTGTCACCACGACCGTCTGACCATCGTTTTCAATGGTCATGTCCGGCGAGAACTGTGCGGACAGCTCGCCGCGCGGGCCAGTCACGGTGACATAGTTACCGGGCTGGACCTGCACGCTCACCTTATCGGGAAGCGGAATGGGCTTCTTTCCTATACGAGACATCGTACCCGCTCCTTCATCATCTGCCGGCGCCCGTGCGCCCGGCTACCAGACGTAACCGACGACCTCGCCACCGGTGCCGTTGCGTGCGGCTTCGCGAGCCGTCATCACGCCCTGGCTGGTAGACATGATCGCGATCCCCAGACCGTTGAGTACCCGCGGCAGGTCCTCGCGGCCCGCATAAACCCGGCGACCGGGTTTGCTGACGCGCTTGAGACCGTTGATCACGGGATGACGGTTGGCATCGTACTTGAGCCGGATGCGCAACATCTTCCCGCGATCCACGAGCTGGAAGCCACGGATGTACCCTTCCCGATGCAGAATGGAGGCGATCTCCATCTTCATCTTGGATACGGGGACGTTGACGTCCACGTGGCGAGCCATCGCCGCGTTACGGACCCGCGTCAACATGTCGGCGATCGGGTCAGTGACCGCCGGGTTCGCGCTCCGCATCATCTTGCGACGCGTCGGCTTAGCTTTCTTGCTGCTGCTGCTGCGTTGTGCCATTCCCTCGACACCTCAACTGGAAGTATTGAGCAGCTGCGCTCACTACCAACTTGACTTAGTCAGACCCGGAATATTTCCGGCCTGAGCGTTCTCTCGAAAACAGATACGGCACATCCCGAAGGCCCGCATGTAGCCGCGCGCCCGCCCACAGACCTGGCAGCGGTTGTAGCGCCGCGTCGAAAACTTCGGTTCTCTTTTCTGCTTGGCTATCCAAGATTTCTTGGCCACTTACGTTGCCTCCTGGCAAGAGTTCCCGGCCCGCTTACTCCGGGCGCTTCAGCGGCAGGCCCAGACGCAACAACAGCTCGCGTCCTTCCTCGTCGGTGCGAGCCGAGGTCGTGAGCGTGATGTTCAGCCCCCGGGTCTTCTCCACGTCGTCGTAGTTGAGCTCCGGGAAGATGAGTAGGTCGGTCAGGCCCATAGTGTAGCTGCCGCGACCGTCCATGCTCTCCCGGGGCAGTCCGCGGAAGTCGCGAATGCGGGGGATGGCCACGGAGAACAGCCGATCCATGAACTCCCACATCCGGTCGTGCCGCAGGGTGGCGCGCAAGCCGATGGGCATGCCCTGGCGCACCGCGAAGTTGGCCACCGAGCGTTTCGCTCGCGTAATGCAGGGTCGCTGGGCAATGATCCGCGACACCTCGTTGATGGCCTTTTCCAGCGTGTCAATATTCGTGCCGCCCTCGCTAACGCCCATGCTGATGCAAACCTTGACGGGCTTGGGCGCCTGATGCAAGTTCTTGTAGCCGAACTGCTCGATCAGGGCGGGACGAATCTCGTCCGCGTACCTCTGCTTAAGTCTCGGAACGTATACCATGTCTTTGCCTTCGCTTTCACTTACCGCTTGCAGGGTCGGCGCTACGGGCGCCCGACCAGCGGCCGGCTATTCTACTCGATGACTTTGTCGCACTTCTTGCAGATCCGCTGGTTGTCGCCCTTATCGTTGCGGCGATGACCGATGCGGGTCGGCTTGTCGCAGGAAGGGCAAATCAGCATCACGTTGGAGCGGTCGATGTGCCCCGGGCTGGAGATGATCCCGCCCTGGCGCATGCGCTGATTCTGGCGCACCGCTCGCTTGATGATGTTGACGCCCTCCACCAGCAGGCGGCCCTCCGCGGGCAGCGCGCCGATGACTTTGCCGCGCTTCTGGTGCCCCTTATAGGAGGCATCCTTGCCGGCCAGGACGAGGACTTCGTCGCCCTTCTTGATATCCAGAGGCTTAACTTTGGTCACTTTTTTGTTCATCGTAGCTACCTTCCGCTATCCGCGACTTATACGACCTCGGGGGCCAGTGAGACGATCTTCATGTACTGCTTGTCGCGCAACTCCCGGGCGACCGGCCCGAAGACGCGGGTGCACTGCGGGTTTCCGTTGATGTCAATGATGACGGCCGCGTTGTCGTCGAACCGGATCGCGCTGCCATCGGCGCGCTGCACCGGCTGGCGGCAGCGGACGATTACGGCGCGGAGCACGGTGCCCTTGGCGATCGGGCTCTGCGGCGTGACGCTCTTGGCGGAGGCGATGATCACGTCGCCGAGGCTGCCCCAGCGCTTGCGACCTACGCCCTTGACCCGGATGCAGCCGATTTCCTGCACGCCCGAGTTGTCGGTTACCTTAAGTCTACTCTCGGTCTGGATCATGGTTAACTACCTGCCTTAGTCTTTGTCTTCCTGCGCGGCCTTGGCTTCGGCCACGACCCGGTCGAGAATCTCGCGCGGGACTTCCTGATAGTGCGAGAACTCCAGCGTATAGCTCGCGCGCCCCTGCGAGATGGACCGCAGGTCGCCGGCGTATGAAGCCAACTCGGCCACCGGCACGCGCGCCTTGACTATCTGCAGGCCCCCGCCCAGGCTATCCATGCCCAGGATGTGGCCGCGTTTGCCGTTCAGGTCGCTCATGATATCGCCGGTGATCGTCTCCGGCGTCGTCACCTCGACCGTCGCGACCGGCTCGAGCAGCACCGGACCGGCCTCTTCCAGACCGAGACGCATGCCGTTTTGCCCGGCCATGCGGAAGGCCTGCTCGGAAGAGTCCACCGGATGGCTGGACCCGTCATACAAAGTGACCTTGACGTCAACGACCGGATAACCGGCCAGGACGCCCCGCTCCAGGAGATCCGATACGCCCTTCTCCACCGCGGGAATGAAGTTGCGCGGCACGGAACCGCCGACAACCTCGTCCACAAACTGAAAGCCCAATCCGCGCTCCTGCGGCTCGATCCGCAGCTTGGTGTCGCCAAACTGCCCGCGGCCGCCGGTCTGCTTCTTGTGGCGCCCCTGGACCTCCACCCGCTTGCGGACGGTCTCGCGATAGGCGATGCGCGGCGGTTTCTGCTCGACCGCGACATCAAACTTGCGCTTGAGGCGCTGAATGGCCAAATCCACATGCAGCGGCCCCATGCCGTGCACTACCAGGTCGCCGGTCTCGCGAGAGCGCACGTAGGTGAAACCTACGTCCTCCTCGCCCACCTTCACCAGCGCCTGCGAAAGCTTATCCTGGTCCGCGCGCGTTGCGGCGACCAGCGCCACCCCGTGCATGCCCTGCGGCACCTGGAGCATCTGAATCGCGACCACCCGCTTGGGGTCGCACAACGTATGGCCGCTGACCGTCGCCTCGAGCTTGCTGACGCAGCCCAGGTCCCCGGTTACCAGCGTCCCCGCCGGCGTCAGGTCCTGGCCCATCATCGTGGCCAGGCCGGCCAAACGCTCGCGGCCGCCGTTCTGCGCGTTCGTCACGATGACATCGGCCGAGGCCGTGCCCGCGACAACTCGCAGCAAACTGATCCGCCCCACGTAGGGGTCGCTCATGGTCTTGAAGACCACAGCGCAGAGCGCATCCTTCGGAGAAACGGCAATCTCCGCTCCGCTCTTGGGGTCTACGCCCGTCCACGGCCGGTGGGCCAGCGGATTCGGGCATAGATCGGCGAGCGCATTCAGTGCAGCGTTGACCCCGATGCCCTTTTGCACCGCGCAGGCCAGTACCGGGACCAGCTTGCCGTCCAGAATGGCCTGCCGGAGCCCCTGCTGCAGCTCGGCGTCGGTCAACGTATCATTTTCTAGGTACGCCATGGTCAGATCGTCGTCAGTGGCGGCGACGGCATCAACCAGTTCAACCCGGGCGAGAGCAGCGTCATCGGCGTACTCCGCCGGAATGGCCACCGGGCTCGCACCGTCTCCCAAATAGGCTTTCATCGTGACCAGATCCGCCACGCCCACCAGACCGGCTTCTCTGCCCAGCGGGATCTGCACCGCGGCGAACTCGGCCCCGCTTAGGGACTCTTTCATGCTGGTGACAGCGGCGGCAAAATCAGACCGCTCCTTCTCCAGCTTGGTCACGATCGCTACGGCAGCCTGTCCGGCCTCCCGGGACATCTGCCACATCTTACGGGTGTGGACTTCCACTCCCGAGACGCCGTCCACCACAACCAGCGCGGTCTCGGTGACCCACAAACAAGGGCCGACCTGACCGACGAACTCACCGTACCCCGGGGTATCAATGATGTTCAGCTTGATATCGCCGACCCGGCAGTTAGCCAGGGCCGGTGAGATCGAAATCTTGCGCTCTTTCTCTTCGGGCTCGAAATCGGTAGTGGCCGTGCCCTCTTCGACACTACCCTTCCGCTTGAGCGCGCCGGCGGCAAACAAGAGCGACTCCACCAGGGTGGTCTTGCCTGATCCGCGATGGCCAACTACGGCCAGATTTCTGATTTTCTCAGTTGCTTCCGCCACTTGGTAAGCCTCCTGCCGCTGGACAGGTCTGAGTGTTGCTCCAATTATATCAGCCGTGACTCCGTCTACTTCTCGTGGGCCAGAATCTCCGTAACGCGCCAGGACTTCTGGCGACTGAGCGGCCGGCACTCGACGATCTTGACCACATCGCCGACGCGGCACTCGTTCTTCTCGTCATGGGCCTTGAAATGCACGGCCTTCCGCGTGACCTTATCGTAGAGGCGATGCCGGGTGAGCCGCTCGATCTGCACCACGACGGTCTTGTCCATTTTATCGCTGATGACGAGGCCCTGCTGGGCCCGTCGGACGCTCCGCAGATCGCTCATTTACTCGTCCCCTCTTTGACGCGCCATTTCCCGGGCGTGCAGCACGGTATTGATCCGCGCTATGCCCTTCTTATACTTGCGCAGGCGCTTGGGGTCCTCCACCTGGCCGGAGGCCAGACGGAACCGCAGATTGAAGAGGCTCTCCGTGATCTGCCGCTTGCGGCCGTGGAGTTCCTCGTCGGGCGCCTGTTTGATCTGCTCCATGAAATCTCTAGTGCTACTAGCATTATCGGGCATGGTTTACTCCTCCCGCGTCACGAACCGCGTGGGAATCGGCAGCTTCTGAGCGGCCAGGTGCATGGCCTCTTTGGCTACCTGCGCCGGCACCCCCGCCATCTCGAACATGATCCGGCCGGGCTTGATGACGGCCACGTAGTGGTCGACGGCGCCCTTGCCCTTGCCCTGGCGAGTCTCCAGCGGCTTCTGGCAGACGGGCAGGTCCGGAAAAATCCGAATCCAGACCTTGCCGCCGCGGTGGGCATGGCGGGTCATGGCTACACGGGCTGCCTCGATCTGCCGAGCGGTCATCCAGCAGCAGGACAGCGCCTGCAGGCCGAAATCGCCCTGGTTCAGTTCGTTGCCGCCACGGGCCTTGCCGCCCATCTTGCCACGGTGGTGCTTGCGGTACTTAAGCCTCTTAGGCATCAACATTGGGTGTATCCTCCTGCGGTGCGGCTGCCACTTCGTCCGTCGGGGCCTCCACGACCGGGGCCTCCACAACGACCGGGGCGATTTCCTCAGCCGGAGTCGCCACGACGACCGGGGCAACTTCCTCAACGGCCGGAGCGCCTTCGGCGGCTCCGCCTCGGGCTCGCTGCACGGCGGCCACGCGCTCCCAATCCTCGGCAGTTACGCCCTCTTCCTCCACGCCGACCTTGTGCTCGGTCTTGCGCGGCGGCAGGATCTCGCCCTTGTATGTCCAGACCTTGACCCCGATGGGGCCGTAGGCGGTGCGGGCGGCGGCGGTGCCAAACTCGATATCGGCGCGCAGAGTGTGCAGGGGCACGCGGCCCTCGGGGCCTACGCCCTCGGTGCGGGCGATTTCGGCGCCGTTCAGGCGACCGGAGATGGCGATACGTACGCCCTGGGCGCCCATACGCATGGCGCGCTCGGCGGCCTGCTGCATGGCGCGGCGGTGCGAGACGCGGCGCTCGATCTGTCCGGCGATGCTCTCGGCCACCAACTGAGCGTTAATGTCCGGATCGGGCGTCTCTTCGACGTTCAGTCGAACTCGCCCGCCGACGCGGCGCTCGATGCGCTGGCGCAGAGCGTCTACATCCCGGCCGCCGCGGCCGATGATAATGCCCGGCTTGGCGGTCTGGATGGTAATGCTGGTATTATCCGCGCTGCGCTCGATGAGTACTTCCGAGATGCCCGCATTGCGGTGGGTGTCAATAATGAACTTGCGGATCGCTATGTCGGCGATCAGTTGCTCGCGGTAGCGCGTGCCCTCAGCGAACCAGCGGCTGCGCTCCTTGCGGATGATCCCCAGACGAAAACCATAAGGATGAACTTTTTGACCCATTCAGCTCACTCTCCGCTTGCTCGCGAAACGAATGCATGCCACCATGTGCTACTTGGCCTCCTCGTCGGTTACGACCACGGCAATGTGACAACTGCGGTGGTAGTACCGGTCCGCCCGACCACGAGCGCGGCAGCGCAGCCGGGGAAGCTTCATGGCCTCATCAATCATGATCGCCTTGATGCGCAGATCCTCGGCGTCCAGCCCGTGGTTGTTCTCCGCGTTGGCGACCGCCGAGTTGATTACCTTGAGCAGGGCCTTCGCCGCCGGCGACGGGTGAATCGTCAGCGTACCCCGGGCTTGGTCCAGGGACTGCTGCCGGACCACGTCGGCGTACTTGCGCAGCTTGCGCGGGCCCGTCCGTATCCATTTTGCAGTTGATTTGACTTCCATGAGACAGTTCTCTCCCGCCGTTGCCAGGGTTTAGCGTTACTGCTAGCGTCCGGTCGAACGCTCGCGCTTGTTGGGGCGCATGCCCCGATAGGTCCGGGTGGGGCAGAACTCACCCAGCTTGTGCCCGACCATGTTCTCGGTAATGTACAAGGGCACATGGCGCCGCCCATCGTAAACCGCGATGGTCATCCCGATCATCTCCGGGAAGATAGTGGAGCGCCGCGACCATGTCTTGAGGATACGCTGATCGCCGGTGGCGCGCATCTTCTCCACCTTGCGCAGCAGGCTCTCCTCAATGTACGGCCCCTTCTTCATTGATCTGGCCATGAGTCAATTCCCCTTGCTTAGCTTAAGCTAACTGGTTCGACTAGCCGCGCGTCGTGCCGCGGCGGCGAACGATGAACTTACTGGAGCCCTTGTTGGGCTTGCGGGTCTTGCGGCCCAGAGTCTTCCAGCCCCAGGGGCTGACCGGAGAAGGCATCCCGATAGGAGCCTTGCCCTCGCCACCGCCGTGCGGATGGTCGACCGGGTTCATGGCGACGCCGCGAACGCTCGGGCGAACTCCGCGCCAGCGCTTGCGGCCGGCCTTGCCGTCCTGAATGTTCTGGTGGTCCAGGTTGCCAACGCGACCCAGCGTGGCGCGGGACTTGCCCGACACCATGCGCATCTCGCCCGAAGGCAGGCGCAGGGTCACGTAGTTGCCCTCGCGGGCCACGATCTGGGCGGCCCCGCCGGCGCCGCGCACCATCTGCGCACCCCGGCCCGGGGTCAGCTCGATCATGTGTACCTGGGTACCGACCGGAATCCGCTCCAGCGGCAGGCAGTTACCCACCCGCGGCTGGGCGTCCGGCCCGGAGATGAGCACGTCACCCTTCTTGATCCCCTGCGGGGCGACGATATAGCGCTTCTCGCCGTCCGCATAGTGCAGGAGCAGCAGGAAGGCCGAGCGGCCCGGATCGTACTCGATCGCGGCGACCTTGGCGGGGATCCCGTCCTTGTCGCGGCGGAAGTCTACGATGCGGTCGGCCCGCTTGTGTCCGCCGCCCTGATGCCGGCAGGTAACGTGACCCTGGTTGTTGCGGCCCGCCTTGGACTTCGCGGGGCGCAGCAGGCTCTTCTCCGGCTCTTTCTTGTCCAGATCACGCCGATCCAGAGACTGATGGAAGCGCTCACCGGCTGAAGTTGGCTTGTGTTGTCTGGTAGGCATCTCTATCTCCCCTGCGCGCGCCGAGCGCGGCCGGTTTATCAATCAAGTCTACTGGCCGGCGATAACGTCAATGCGGTCCCCGGGGGCCAGCTTGACGATGGCCTTCTTCCAGTCAGCGGTCTTGCCCATGCGGTGCTTGACGCTGCGGCGGCGCAACTTGCCCCGCACGTTCAGGGTGTTGACCGACAGCACGCGCACATTGAACAGCGCCTCAACGGCCTGCTGGATCTCCACCTTGTTCGCGTATTTCTTCACGCGGAAGTGGTACTTGTGGGCCTCCTCAGCGTCGGCCATAGCCTTCTCGCTGATGACGGGGGCCACGATAATTGTGCGAAAGTGATTCGCCTGATCGCTACTCAACATCCGCGGCACCTCCCACGAGGGTCTTCATCTGCGCCAGGGCCCCCTGGGTCATGATGATATGATCGGCGACCAGCAGGTCGCGCACATTCACGTGCGGGGCCAGACGGAGAATGAACCGCGGGACATTCCGGCTGGACTTGTCCACGACTTCATCGTAGTACTCTTCGGGACCCACCAGGGCGAGGATCTTGCCCCGGCTGCAGCGCAGGTTCTCCAGAGCCGTGATCATCAGCTTGGTGCTGACCTCTTCCGGCCGGAGTTCATCCACGAAGCGGATGAGACCCTTGCGCAGCTGGGCGGTCAGAGCACAGGCCAGCGCGCGGCGCCGCATCTTGCGCGGCATGCGCAGGCGATGGCGCTCCCGTCCCGGGCCCATGGCCTTCCCGCCGCCGACGAAAGTCGGCGCGCCCCGGTCGCCGTGGCGAGCGCGACCCAGACCCTTCTGGCGATACATCTTGGCGCCCGTGCGGCTGATCTGACTGCGAGTCAGGGTGCAGCCGCGCAGTTGCGCTTTGTTGTTGTCGATATACAGCACGGCCTGATGAAGCAGGTCCATGTTCAGCTCGACGTCAAACAGCTTGGCGTCCAGCTCGATCTGGGCTACTTCCTCTCCGCGCATATTCAGTACCGCGGCCTGCGGCATGCTGCTCAACCCTTTCGCTTCAACGTCTTCTTGCTGGGACCCACGGCGACGAGGCCACCGGTGGCTCCGGGCACGGAGCCCTCGACCAGCAAGAGATTGCGTTCTGCGTCGACCCGGACGATCTTCAGCGCCCGCGCCGTAATCTGGGCGGCGCCATAGTGACCGGGCATGCCTCGGCCGGGGAACACCCGGGCCGCATCCGTCGCGCCGGAAGACATCGGCTGGCGATGGACCTTAGAGCCGTGCTGGGCGGGGCCGCCGTGGTGTCCGTGGCGCTTGATAACGCCCGAGAAACCCCGGCCCTTGGAGGTGCCAATGACGTCCACGATCTGGCCCTCCTTGAATAGCTCCACCGTCAACGTCTGCTGCTCCTGGAAATCCTCGCCGGCTTCCAGTCGCCATTCCCGCAGGTGGCGCTTGGGGGTGACCCCATGGCGCTCGAAGTGGCCGGTGAGCGGCTGGTTGGTGCGGCTTCGCGAGCGCTCCCCGTAGCCGATCTGTACCGCTTCGTACCCGTCCTTGTCAACGGTCTTGCGCTGCACGACCACACATGGGCCGGCCTCGATGACCGTCACCGGGAGCGACGCGCCGCTCTCCACATATACGCGGGTCATGCCTAGCTTTTTACCGAGCAATCCCACTGGCATCGTTTCACCACTACTCTCTACACGCGGCTGGATAAAAGACCTGGCCTAGCCGCGGGAGGTCTTAATCGCAATGTCTACGCCACCCGGCAGGTCCAGCTTCATCAGGGCGTCCACGGTGCGACCGGTGGACTCCAGAATGTCGATGAGGCGTTTGTGCACCCGGATCTCGTAGTGCTCCATGGTACGGGAACTGCGGCCCAGGGCCGTCGGCTTCACGATCGCATGCACATATTTGCGGGTAGGCAGGGGAATGGGGCCACTAATACGGGCGCCCGTCTTCTCCGCCGTCTCCACGATGCGCTGGCAAGATTGATCCAACAGCTCGTGATCGAAGGCCTTGAGTTTGATGCGGATGCTGCTGCCTGCAGCCATTCTCTCCACACTCCCCTACTACTCGATGATGCTGGTGACCACGCCGGCGCCGACGGTGTGGCCGCCTTCGCGAATCGCGAAGCGCAGGCCGTCCTCCATCGCTACCGGCTGGATCAGCTCCACCGTCATGTTCGTATTGTCGCCCGGCATGACC
>DASXVN010000062.1:0-54088 GCA_036504235.1 Armatimonadota bacterium
TCCCCCGCGTTGCGGGAGAGAGAAAACGGCTCTTCCCGAGGTCGTTCGCCGTCGCCGTTCTCCCCCTCTCCCAAGCCGAAGGCGCGGGAGAGGGGGCCGGGGGGTGAGGTTAGACTGATCTCCCGCCTCCGCCCCTAGCCCCAACCGCTGCCGTTGCCTCTGCCGTTCCCCCCTCTCCCCAGTCCGCGCCGCACTTGTACTCAAGTGCCCGGAGAGGGGCCGGGGGTGAGGAAGCCGTTGCCGTTGCCTTTGCCGTTGCCGTTCTCCCCTCTCCTGCCAGGAGAGGGGGCCGGGGGGTGAGGCGCCGTTTCCCCCCGCCTTTTTCCCCTGCCCCACCTGTGCTATAATGCCCCAATTGTTGCCGCCAAAGGAGTGACGCCCCGTGTCCCAGAATCAGCTCAAGATCGGTCTGCCCAAGGGCAGCCTGCAAGACGCCACCCTGGCCATGTTCGCCAAGGCCGGGTACAAAATATCCGTTGATGAGCGCCAGTATCGCCCGCATTTCGACGATGACGAGATCGCCGGCGTGCTGCTGCGCGCCCAGGAAATGCCCCTGTACGTGGCGCATGAGGAGCTGGACTGCGGCCTCACCGGCTGGGACTGGATCCTCGAGCGCGGCCTGGAGAACGAGGTCGTGGAAGTCACCGACCTGGTCTACGCCAAGCGCGGGATGCGCCCGTACCAGTGGGTACTGGCGGTGCATGAGAGTTCCGACATCCACGGCCCGCAGGACCTGCAGGGCAAGCGAGTCGCCACCGAGCTAGTCGAGGCCACCCGCAAGTACCTCGCCCAGCACGGCGTGACCGCGGAGGTCGAGTTCTCCTGGGGCGCCACCGAGGCCAAGTGCCCCACACTCGTGGACGCCATCGTCGAGGGCACCGAGACCGGCAGCACCCTGCGCGCCAATAACCTGCGCATCGTGGACACCCTGTTCTACTCCACCACCAAGCTGATCGCCAATAAGGCCGCCTGGGCGGACCCCTGGAAGCGCGCGAAGATGGAGTCCATCTCGCTCATGCTCAACGCCGTCCTGACCGCCGAGACCAAGGTGGGCCTGAAGATGAACGTCGCCCCCGCCGACCTCCCGGCCGTCCTGGCCGCCCTCCCGGCGCTCAAGAACCCGACCGTCTCCCCCCTGGCCAGCAACGACTGGGTAGCCGTAGAGACCATCGTGGACACGGGCGAGGTAGCCCGCCTCATCCCGGCCCTCAAAGCCGCCGGCGCTCAGGGGATCATCGAATACCCGCTGAATAAGGTCATACTCTAGGGGAGAAGCCCATGCTCTGTCTCGATCTGACAGGAAAAGTAGCCGTAGTCACCGGCGCCGCCGGGCAACTCGGGCGCGTCATGGCCCGGACGCTGGCCGACTGCGGCGCGAGCGTCGCCGTGCACTACCTGCGCAACGCCGCGAAGGCGGCCGAGGTGGTGGCCGATATCGAGGCCGCCGGCGGCCGGGCGCTGGCCGTGCAGGCCGACGTGACCGACGGGGATTCCGTCCTGGCCCTCCGCGAGACCGTCACCGCCGGTCTGGGCGTCCCCAGTATCATCGTCAACAACGCCGTGGCCCAGTACGACTGGACCACCGTGCTGGAACAGGACCCCGCCGACTATGAGAGCCAATTCCGCACCTGCGTAATGCAGAACGTCCACATGGCCAAAGCGTTCGTGCCCGCCATGATCGAGCAGGGCTGGGGCCGCGTCATCGGCATCAACACCGAGTGCGCCATGCGCATGTGGCCCACCGAATCCGCCTACGTGGCGGGCAAGCGCGGTATGGACGGGGTGCTCAAGGTGCTGGCCAAGGAAGTCGGCGAGCACCAGATCACCGTCAACCAGGTCGCCCCCGGCTGGACCATCAGCGACGAGTCCCGGGCTGTCGGCGGCGAAAAGCAGCCCCACTACGACCAGCACGTCCCCCTCCGCCGCCGCGGCACCGACCAGGAGATCGCCAACGTCGTCGCCTTCCTGGCCTCCGATTTGGCCAGTTTCATCACCGGCGCCTATATCCCCGTCTGCGGCGGCAACGTCATGCCCGCCATCTAGAGGAGCTGCCCTCGTGACCTCCAAAGAACGAGTTCTGGCCGCCTGCCGGCATGAGGAAACCGACCGGGTGCCGATCCAGACCTACCTCACCGGCGAGGTGCATGAGATGCTGCAGGCGCACTTCCCCGGCCGCGATATCCTGGAGTGCTTGGGCGTAGACCTGCGCGGAGTAGGCGCGCCCTTCACCGGCGAGCGCCGGCCGGGGCCCGGTCTGCCCGGCCTGGCCGAAACCTACGATGAGTGGGGCACCGGCTACTGCCAGCAGGAGAACGCCAGCGGCGGCTCCTACTCGGAGGCCCGCGAGCTGTCCCTGGCCCAGATCAAGACCCTCGACGACGTGGAGAATTTCCCCTGGCCCTCCCCCGACGATTACGACTACTCCGTCCTGCCGGCGGCTTGCGCGGCCGTGGCGGACTACGCGGTCTGCGCCGGCAGCGCCGGCGTTCCGGATATCCTCAACGGGGTCTCGCGCGGTCGGGGGATGGAGCAAGTGATGGTGGACATCGCCACCAGCGATCCGGTGGGGATGGCGATCATTGACCGCCGCGTGGAGCACTACTACGAGGTCTGCCGCCGGACTCTGCAGGCCGCCGGCGGGCGCGTGGATATCCTCTGCCTCGGCGAGGACTGCGGCAACCAGAACGGGCGGATGTTCTCCCCGGCCTGCTTTGACCGCTTCTTCGTGCCGCGCCTCCAGCGCTTCATTGACCTGGCCCACGAGTTCGGGGCGCTGGCGATGCTGCACTCCTGCGGCGACACCCACGAGATCATGCCCACCTTCGTCGCGATGGGCCTGGACATTCTCGACGCCATGCAGCCCGAGCCGCTCGGCATGGTCCCCGCCGAGATCAAGCGGCTCTACGGCGACCGGCTGACCTTCTGCGGCCTGATCAGCACCCAGCAGACCCTCCCCCACGGCACCCCCGAGGACGTGCGCCGCGAGGTGCGCGACCGGCTGGAGGTCATGGGCCGGGGCGGCGGCTACATCCTCTCCCCCGCCCACTGCCTCCAGCCGGACACGCCGCTAGCGAACGTCCTGGCCCTCTACTCCGAGGGCCTCGGCGTCGAGCTGTAGGCGGCTGACCGCCCCCCTCGCCGTTAGGGACTGACCGTCGGCCCTGACTTCGGGTTGGCCGGGTAGTTGGTGGTCAGCAGCCCGTCGCTGGCGTAGAACTTGTAGCGATAGGTAGCCGCCGTGTTGAGCGTGACGGTGGTCCCGTAGACCACTCCCCCGATGAAGTCCGTCCCCGCGAACTTGCGCAGCGTGAAGGGGCTATTGGCTATCTCCGCCCCGGTACTGGCCAGCCAGATGCGCACCCGCACGTACTGGGCCGGGTCGCCATTCGCATCGGAGTATTTGATCTGGAACTTGTACGAGTTGCCCACCGAACCCACGGTGGGAGACACGCCCGCGCTGAGGAAGCCCGGCGTGCCGGCCCAGGTCAGCACCGGCGCGGTATCCACGATCGGCCCGCTCCAGGTGCGCGTCGGCGAGGGCAGCGTGCCCGTGCCGATGCCGTCGCTGGCCACGAAGCGGTAGCGATACGACCCCCGCGCGATCAGGGCCACGCTCTTGGTGAAGATCACCCCGCCCGTCCAGTCCGTGCCACCGGTGGCGTTGTCCATCAGGAAGGGACTGCCGGCCACCTCGCCGCTGGGCCCCCAAATGCGGACCTTAACGTAGCTCGCCGGATCCCCCTCCACGTCGGAGTACAGCACCCGGAAGACGAAGCTCGCCCCCGGGGTGCCGCGCGTCGGGGCCACGCCGCTCGCGGTGTAGCCCACCTCCCCGGTCAGGCTCAGATCCGGCGGCTGGCTCACCAGCGGCCCCGACTTGGAGCCCGCGGCTGGCAGCGCGGTCGTGCCCACGCCATTGACGGCCTCGAAGTAATACGAGTACGCGCCGCTCTCGGCCAGCGCGACCGACTTGCTGAACACCACGCCGGTCGTCCAGGTCGCCCCGGCTCCGGTCATCAGGAAGGGACTCCCCGCAACCTCGCCCAGCGGCCCGGTGAGGTGCAGCAGGACCGAGTTGGGAGCCGTGCCGTCCGGCTGCTGGAGCCGCACCTTGAAGGTGAAGCTCGCGCCCGACGGGCCGCGGTCCGGCTGGACGCCGTCGCTGGTGTAGCCGGACGCGCCGGTCCAACTCAGGATCGGCGGGCCGGGGGTTATCCAGGTAGCCGTATTCCCGGGGCCGGCAATCGGGTTACCCACCAGGTCCTGCACGCCCGTGACCGTGAGCGTGTAGCTGGTGTTGGCGGCCTGTGCGGCCAGGGTCAGACGCACCACGGTGCCGGCCCCGTTCAGCACCGCCGCGCTCACCGTAGTGGTCGGCGCCAGACTGTAGTTGCCCACCGTCTGCGCGGTAGTGGTGTCCACTTTCTGGTTGAAGGTCACGTCCACATGCGTGGCGTCCACCCAGGCTGCCCCGGTAACCGTCACCGGCAGCGCCGTCGAGCCGACCTGGAAGGTCACCCGCGGCGTATCCACGCCGGCCTCCACCGTTACGGTGTTGATCGTCTGGTTCTCGCCAAAGATCGAGGCGGTCACGTTGTAGGTGCCCGCGGTGAGGCCGCCGAGCCGGTAGGTCCCATCGTTGACGTTGGTGGTAGCGGTGATCTGGCTGCCGCCGCCGCTGGGTACGGCCCGCACCGAGGCGTTGCCGGCGACGGTGCCCCGGTAGTAGACCTGTCCGGTGATCGCGCCCACCAGGGCGCCCCGGTTGTCGGCCCCCAGCATGGTCTGATAGGCGTTAATGCGGCCCCAGCCATACTGCGAATTCCAGCCGCCGGTCTGCGCCGTGTTGTCGCAGCCCCGCAGAATCGCCCGCCACATCTGCATGACGCCGCCCGGCGTCGCCTGGGTGATCCCCTGGGACCCGGCGTAGAGCGCGGCCAGCCCCGCTACGAAGGGGCAGGCCACCGAGGTGCCGACCTGGTACTGATACTGCGGCGGCGTGCCCGTGCCCTCAAAGGGCGGCCACCCGCCGATCTGCACCGGCACCGAGTCGGTCGGCTCGGCGCACCAGATGCCCCAGAAACCCAGCGGCACGTAGGAAACATCCCCGCCGGGAGCCGACACGACCACATAGTTGCCGCTGTTGGAGTACGAGGCGGGCATGTCTATGAGGCCAAACACCGGGTCGAAGTAGATCGCGGTGGCGGCCACGGCCATGACTCCCGCGCAGGCCGCCGGGTACAGCCGCAGCGTGGGGCTGCCGTCATTGCCCGCGGCGGCGCAGATCAGGGTGCCATGCTCCCAGGCGTAGTCCACCGCGTCCTGCTCCGCCTGCGAGTAGGAATAGTCGCCGGCGCTGATGTTGATGACCACCGCGCCGTGGTCCACGGCCCACATAATCCCGGCCACGATGTCCGCCTCGGTACCGTTGCCCGTGGCGTCCATGGCCTTGATCGGCATGATCTGCGCGTTGTAGCCCAGCCCGGCGACGCCGTCGGGAGTAGGCGCGCTGGGGGTGACATTGGCGCTTTGCGGGGTGCCCCCGTTATTGGTGGCCGCCGCGGCCACACTAGCCACCGCCGTGCCGTGCCCGTAGTCGTCCTGGAAAGCCGAGGGGTCCGCGTACGCGGCCAGCACGTTGATGCCCTCGGCGAGATCCACCTGACCGCCGAGCAGCGCGCTTTGGCTGGTGCCGCCCGCGTTGATGAAGTCCGGCTGCGGCACGCCATCCGGCCCGCCGATGTCCAGACCGGTGTCAATCACCGCCAGCTTCACGGCGTTGGCCGGCTTGGTCGCGGAGGTGTAGTAAGTATTCGGCCACACCCCCCAAGCCTCCGCGGCCTGAATGATATGCAGCCCCCACTGGAACGGGATGGCGCTAGCGGGGTCGAAATCGGGGTCAAAGGGGGCAACCGTCTTGTCGAGGTTGCTGTAGGCGGGGTCATTGGGCGCGGCGAGCAGCACCCGGCGGGTGTAGTTCGGCTCGCAGTAGCGAACCCCGGGCAGCTTGCGGAGCTGCGCGCACAGGGCGGGAATATCGGTAGCCGCGCTGGTGCGCATCAACTGCGCCCCGACCTGCGGCAGGTGCTTGATCGTGAGCGCTCCACCCAGGGTCTGCACGGACTGCACCGTGACCCCCGTGGCGCTATGGTCAAACCCGACCACAAACTGCCCCGGCACGTAGGCCCGAGCAGGGACCCGCGGCAAGCTGCGGGCAAAAAGCGACGTAGAGAGCAACACCAGTGTCAAAATAATGCCAATACGGAGACAGTAGCGAATCATGGGCTTCATCACTCCCCTGACAGCATTCCCCCCGTTGGTTTACCCCAGCCGACGGCAATGAAAACCCCGTCTTCTCCCTAGTTTCGCTGTCCGGCGCGATCAGTCCTGCCCCCGGTCAGAGAGTCCGCTCGTCCACCACCCGCGGAGCCGGCGCGCCCGCCCCCTGCAGCGAGCGGGGCTCCACCAGTTTGACGCTCAGATCCAGCCCCAGCGCGCGCCGCAGATGGTCGCGGACCTGCTCCTGGAGATGCTCCACCACCGGGAAAGACATGTCCGGCACCTGGCCGATCTCCACCAGCACTTCCAGGTCGTCGGCCTCCTCCCCGCGCCGGACCCGGAGCTGAAAGCCCTGCCCCAACTCGGCAAAAGACGCCAGCTCCTGCCCCACGTCCTCGGGTAGAATGCTGGCTCCCTGGAGAATGATCAGGTCGTCGGTGCGCCGCAGGACCCGGCTCAGGCGCGCCAGCGTCCGCCCGCAGGCGCAGGGGCTGCTGTCCAGGGAGGCCACATCGCCGGTGCGGTAGCGCAGCAGCGGAAACGCCTCTTTGGTCAGCGTGGTGAAGACCAGCTCGCCTTCCTCGCCCTCCGGCAGCGGCTCGCCGGTCGCGGGGTCCACGACCTCCACCAGGAAATGGTCCTCCGCCAGATGCAGCCCGCAGCGGCACTCGCACTCCGCGGCCACCCCCGGCCCGCCGATCTCGGCCAGGCCATAGGAATCGTACGCGGTCAGCAGCAGGCTCTCCTCAATCTCCCGCCGGGTCTCCTCGCTCCAGGGCTCCGCGCCGAACAGCCCCACCCGCAGGCTCAGCGAGTGCGGGTCCAGCCCCTGCGCGACCAGTCGCCGCCCCATGTACAGCGCGTGGCTGGGGGTGCCCAGCAGCGCCGTCGTGCGGAAATCCTGCATGATCCTGAGCTGCCGGTCCAGATCGCCGGAGGACACGGGAATGACCGCCGCGCCAACCGCCTCCGCCCCGTAGTGGAAGCCAAAGCCCCCGGTGAACAACCCGTAGCCGAAGAAGATCTGCACGACGTCCTCGCGCCCGATCCCGCAGCCGGAGAGGTTCCGGGCCACCAGATCGGTCCAGTGCTTGAGGTCGTTGCGCGTGTAGCCGACCACCGTGGGATGCCCGGTCGTGCCCAGCGAGGACTGCAGGCGCACGATCTCCCGCAAGGGCAGCGCAAACATACCGTAGGGGTAGCTCTCGCGCAGGTCCTGATGGGTGGTAAAGGGCAGCCGCTGCAGGTCCTCGCGCGACTGCAGGTCCTCCGGCTGCAACCCCGCCTCGTCCAGGACGCGGTGGTAGTAGGCGACATAGCGATAGACGCGGTTGAGCGTGGACTGCAGGCGCTCCAGTTGCAGTTGGAGCAGCTCCTCGCGCGGCATGGTCTCAGCTTGCGGGTTCCAGATGGCGCACATCGCCTCTTCAGACCTCCTCGTAGTCCTTGCCCAGGTACGCGCGCTGCACGTCGCGGTTGCTCAGCAACTCCGCCGCCGGCCCCTCCAGGACGATCCGGCCCGTCTCCAGGACGTAGCCCCGGTCCGCCACTCTGAGGCTGGCCAGCACGTTCTGCTCGATCAGGAGAATCGTGGTGCCCTGCTGCCGCAACTCCGCTACCGTCTCCAGAATCTGGTGCGCCATCTTCGGCGCCAGCCCAATCGTCGGCTCGTCCAGCAGCAACAACCGGGGCCGCGACATCAGCGCCCGGCCCACCGCCAGCATCTGCTGCTCGCCGCCGGAGAGATTGGCCGCCGGCTGCCCACAGCGCTCCCGCAGTACCGGGAACATGGCGAAAACGCGCTCCAGGTCCTCCCGCACCGCCTGGTGCTCGCGCCGCCGCAGGCGCAGGTAGGCCCCCAGCCGCAGGTTGTCCTGCACCGACATCGCGCCAAAGACCTGCCGCCCCTCCGGGACCTGCGTGATCCCCAGGCGCACAATCCGGTCCGGACGCCTTCCGGCCAGGGGCTGGCCTTCCCAGAGCAGGTGCCCCGCCCGCACCGGCAGCAGCCCGGAAACGGCGTTGAGCAGCGTAGTCTTGCCCGCCCCGTTCGCGCCCACCAGGGCCACGATCTCCCCTTCGTTGACGTGCAGGGAGACGCCCTTGAGCGCCTCCAGGCTGTCATAAAACACACGCACGCTCTGCAAGCTCAGCAGGGAAGGCCGCCGGGGCGCCATCAGGCCTCCTCCCCCAGGTACGCCGCGATGACCCGCGGGTCCGCTTGCACCGCGCGCGGCGTGCCCTCGGCGATCTTCTGCCCGTAATCGAGCACCACCACGTGGTCGGAGACGTTCATCACCAGGCTCATGTCATGCTCAATCAGCAGAATCGTAAGCTGCTGTTCGCGCAGGACCAGCAGCAACCGCCCCAGCTCTGCGGTCTCGCGCGTGTGCAGCCCGGCAGCCGGCTCGTCCAGCAGGAGAATCTGCGGCTCCGAGGCCAGCGCCCGAGTCAGCTCCACCATCCGCTGCTGCCCCAGGGGCAATTCGCCGACCAGCTCCTCCGCCCGGTCGGCCAGGCCCACTTGCTCCAGGCGCTCCAAAGCGGTCTCCCGCAGGCGGCGCTCCTCCCGGCGGCTGCTCGGCAGCCACAGCAGGTCGCCCAGGAAGCTGCTCCGGCCCAGCAGGTGGCAGCCGACCAGCACGTTTTCCAGCACCGTCATCTCCCGCCAGGGCCGCAGATTCTGCGCCGTCCGGGCCAGACCCAACGCCGCGATGCGGTGCTGGGGCAGCCCGTCAATCCGCCGCTCGCCCAGCCGCACCTCGCCGGAGGTGGGAGCGATAACCCCCGTCACACAGTTGAACAAAGTCGTCTTGCCCGCGCCGTTGGGCCCAATCAGGGCGTTAATTTTGCCCGGTTGCACGGCAAAGGACACGTCCTCCAGCGCATGCAGCCCGCCGAAGTGCCGCCCCAGGCCGACCACGCGCAACTCGGGAGCGCTCATGGCGTCTCCCCCTCGGCGCGCGGGCCGGCGGCCCGGCGCGGACGCAGCAGCCCCTGCGGCCGGTAGATCAGGAAGATCACCAGGATGGCGCCGTAGGCCACCACCTCCAGGCCCTCCAGCGCCGGCACGCGAATCGCCGCCGTGGCCAGCCCCTGGTGCAGCGCCGCCAGCACCGCCGCGCCGGCCAGCGGCCCCCACACGGACCGCGCGCCGCCCACGATCACCATGACCAGCAGTTGGATGGAGAAGGCGAAGCCGAAGGGACTGGGGTTGACGAAGCTCGTGTAATGAGCGTACAAACTGCCCCCCACCGAGGCGAAAATGGTGCTGAGCATGAAGACCGCCAGCTTAGCGCGGGGCACATCCACCCCGGCGGCGCTGGCCGCCCCCTCATTCTCGCCTAGCGCCCGCAGCGCCCGCCCGGTCCGCGAGTTGACCAGATTGCCCATCAGCAGCAGCGCCACCAGCACCACCGGCCAGACCAGCCAAAAGAAGCGCTGGTCGGTATCAAGCGCCAGCCCCCCCACAACCAGCGGCGGCACGGCGGTGATCCCGGACGGCCCGCCGGTCCACGCGGCCCACTGCACGAACACTGTCTGGATAATCAGCCCCACGCCCAGCGTCCCCATGCCCAGGTAATGCCCCCGCAGCCGCAGCGTCGGCCGCCCCACCGCATAAGCGATCAGCCCCGTACTCACCGCCCCCGCGACCAACGCCAGCCAGGGATTCAGTGAGAAATGGGTGGTCAGAATCGCCGAGGCGTACGCTCCCAGCCCGTAGAAACCCGCATGCCCCAGCGAGATCTGCCCGGCCCAGCCCATCAGCAACCCCAGCCCCAGCGCCACCAACCCCTGAATCCCGATGGTGACCGCCAGGTTCTGGTAGTAGGGATTGTGCACGAACAGGCCAAAGGCAATCACCGCCGCGCCCAGCGCGACCAACCCCACGGCCCGCCCCTGCCACCACGGAGTCCGGCTCACTCCTCATCCCTCCGCACCAGCACGTTGAGCAACCCGGAGGGCCGCAGGAAGAGCACCAGCAGCAAAATCGCGAAAGCAAAGGCGTCCTTGTAGCCGGAGGAGATATAGCCCGCGCCCATGGACTCCACCAGCCCCAGCAGCAGCCCCCCGACGATCGCGCCGGAGTTGCTGCCGATCCCACCGAGCACCGCCGCGCAGAAGCCCTTCAGCGCCAGCGACACCCCAATGTCAAAGGAGGCGAAAGTCAGCGGCGCCAGCACGCCCCCGGCCAGCGCGCCGATGCCGCCGGCCAGGGCGAAGGCCCACATGTTCATCAGATCGGGCCGAATCCCCACCAGCTCCGCCGCGCGCCGGTTGAGGGCGCAGGCCGCCATGGCCCGCCCCACCAGCGTGCGCCGGAAAAAGAAGGCCAGCAGCAGTCCGGCTCCCGCGGCGATCCCCAGCACCCACAGACTCTGCGGCTCAATCATCGCGCCGCCGAACTGGAGCGACTCGCCGCCGCTGAACGCCGGCAGCGGCTGCGGGTCCGCGCCCCAGATCAGCTTGGCGCCCCCCCGCACCGCCACCGAGACGCCGATGGTCACCATGATCAGCGTGACCATGTGGGCGTGCTTCAGGGGCCGGATCGTGAACCAGTGCATCGCCGCGCCCAGCCCCATCACCACCACCACCGGCAGCAGAATCGCCAGCACCAGCGGCAGATGCAGCAGCGTCGCGCCGGTGACGGCCAGCAGGCCGCCCAGCATCACGAACTCGCCCTGGGCAAAGTTGATGATCCCGGTCGCCGAGTAGACCAGGTTGAACCCGGCCGCGACCAGCGCGTAAATCGCGCCCTGCACGATTCCGGTCACCGCAAATTGGAGAAGCTGGGCGCTATCCATAGCTTGACACCAGACGGCGCCGCCCGGGCCTCTCCGGCCCGAACGGCGCCCATGCGTCGCTTACGGTGGCGGCTGGCTACGACTCCGCTACTTGACGATTTCCCACTTACCGCCCTTGACCGTGACCAGCACAAAGGCGTCCTTGGTCAGGCCGTTGTGGTCGGTGGGACTCATCTTGAAGACGCCGCTGATGCCGATAAAATCGGTGGTCTTCTCAATAGCGTCCCGCAGCTTGGCCCGGTCGTCACCCGCGCTCCGCAGCGCCGCGACCACGATCTGCAGCGCGTCCCAGGCGTGGCCGCCGAAGGAGTTCGGCGGCTGCTGGTACTCCGCCGTGAAGGCCTTGGTGTAGTCCAGCAGCGTCTGCTTCTGCGGGTCGTTCGCGGCCAGGGCCTCGGCCACCAGGATGCGACTGCTGGGGAAGATGATCCCCTCGGCGGCCGCCCCGGCCAGCTCCACGAACTTGTGGTTAGAGACGCCGTGGCTCATGAACAGCGGAATCTTCAGCTTCAGGTCCTGCGCGTTGCGCGCCACCACGGCCGGCCCCGGATTGGTGCCCCAGCAGATGATCGCCTGGGGGCTCTTGCCCTTAATGCGCGTCAACTGCGTGGTCATGCTGCTGTCCTTGGAGCCGAAGGTCTCCGCGGCCACCACGGTCATGCCGTTCTCGGCGGCCTGCGTCTTGAGCACCTGCAGGCCGCTGGCGCCAAAGGCGTTGGAGTCCGTCAGCAGCGCGAGCTGCTTGAGCCCCTTGGCCTTGAGGTAGTCCATCAGCTTAGCCACGGCCAGGGTATCCGGCTGCGCGGTGGAGAAAACCCACTTCTTGACCGGCTGAGTGATCTTGACGGAGGCCGCGCAGGAGACCAGCGGGACCTCGGCCTTCTCAAAGGTCGGCAGGATGGCCAGCGAGGTGCCGCTAATCGTCGGCCCGATCACGGCCAGCACCTTCTCGTTTTCAATGAGCTGCTTGGCGGCGGTCAGCGCCACGGCCTCTTCGCTCTGGTCGTCCTGGATGACGATTTTCAGCGGGCGACCATTGATGCCGCCGGCCGCGTTGACGCTCTTTTCCAGGAGCAGCAGGGTGTCCCGTTCCGGGGTGCCGAGCGGGGCGCCCGCCCCTTGCAGGCTAAAAATGGCGCCGATTTTGAGCGGCTCGCCGGTCGGCGGGGCCGCGGCGGTCGCGCCGGGCGTCGGTACGGGCGGTGCGGCAGTCGGCGGCTTCGGACAGCCGGCGAGCAGACTGAGGACGAGCACGGTCACGAGCAAGCACGGCACCAGCGGGCGGTGGAGATTGAGCATTAGCAAATCCTCCCTAGCGGTGGTAGCCGGCCCCCTCCAGGCAGGTGCCGTGGCCCTCCGGCCCGGCAGGCTTTTGGTTTCGCGGTCAGCGTTACGTTATCCTTCTTGAACGGGGCGCCGCCCGAGCCCGAGGGCCCGGACGGCGCCTTTACGCCGGCAAGCTGCAACTATGACGGCAACTGTTGCTACTTTACAATTTCCCACTTGCCACCCTTGACCGTCACCAGCACGAAGGCGTCCTTGGTCAGACCATTGTGATCGGTGGCGCTGAGGTTGAAGATTCCGCCGATGCCGACGAAACCGGTAGTCTTCTCGATAGCGTCGCGCAGCTTCGCGCGATCGTCGCCGGAGCTCTTGAGCGCGGCGGCGATGATCTGCATCGCGTCCCAGGCATGCCCCGCGAAGTGGTCCGGCGGCGTCCCGTACTCGGCCGAGTAGGCCTTAGTGAAGTCGAGCAGCCCCTGCTTCTGCTTGTCGTCCGCGGCCAGGAAGTCGGCCACCAGGATGCGGCCGCTGGGGAAGATGACGCCCTCCGCAGCCGGCCCGGCCAGCTCCACGAACTTGTGGTTGGAGACGCCGTGGCTCATGAACAGAGGAATGGTCAGCTTGAGGTCCTTGGCGTTCTTGGCGATGATCGCCGGTCCGGGGTTGGTGCCCCAGCAGATGATCGCCTGCGGGCTCTTGCCCTTAATGCGCGTCAACTGCGTGGTCATGCTGGTGTCTTTGGAGCCGAAGGTCTCCGCGGCGACGATGGTCAGGCCCTGGCTGCCGGCCTGGGCCTTGAGGGCCTCCAGCCCGCTCGAGCCGAAGGCGTTGGAGTCGGTCAGCACCGCGATCTGCTTGATCCCCTTGGCCTTGAGGTAGTCCATCAGCTTGGCCACGGCCAGGGTGTCCGGCTGCGCGGTGGAGAAGACCCACTTGTTGACCGGCTTGGTGATCTTGACCGCGGCGGCGCAGGAGATCAGGGGCACGCCGGCCTTCTCGAAGGTGGGCATGACGGCCAGCGAGGTGCCGCTGATCGAGGGCCCGATCACCGCGAGCACCTTCTCATTCTCGATGAGTTGCTTGGCGGCGGTCAGAGCCGCGGTCTCGTCGCTCTGGTCGTCCTGGATGACGATCTGCAGCGGCCGACCGTTAATGCCTCCGGCAGCGTTGATGCTCTTTTCCAGCAGCTTGAGCGTGCTGCTTTCCGGGGTGCCCAGCGGCGCGCCGGGGCCCTGCAGGCTCAAAATAGCGCCGATCTTCAGGGGCGCACCTGTCGGGGCAGCGCCGGCGGCGGGGGCGGGACCAGGCGGGGGCGTCGGACTGGCGGGCGGTTTGGGGCAGCCGGCAAGTAAGCTGAGGGCCAGCGCGAGCACGAGCAGGCACGGCACAAGCGGTCGGCGGAAACTGAGCATGCGTAATCCTCCCTAGGTGGATGCCGGGCCCCTCCAGGCAGGTGCCGAGGTCCTCCGACCCCGACAAGCTAACGGTTTCGCTATCCGCCACGGCTTCTCCTGCCGTGTCGGAAAAATGTCTTCAGGATTTCAGTGCTTCGTACGCTGCAGCGATCTGCGCCCCCGCGGTCGCGGAGGGCGTCCACCCCACCAACTCCCCCAGCGCCGCCCCCGGCCCCAGCCGGTCCACCGCCTCGGCCATGCGCTCAAACTGCTCCTCGCCCGACATGCGCGAGGCCAGCGCCGCCGCGATGCCCCAACTCAGCCCCTCCGTAGGCACGCCGTGCTTCTCGCAAAGCTGCAGCGGCCCCAGCAGCCGCTCGTCGCCGCCCAGCTTGCGCAGCGGCTGGCGGATCACCCGGCGAATATCATCGGGCAAAGCGCTCAGCACCAGCCGCCCGGTGAGGTTCTCCTCATACGCCCGCACGCTCTCGCGCGAAAACCCATGCTCGCGGCTGATCGCCTCGCCGGATTCGGCAATCGCCGCCCTGATCCGCGCCATGATCCGCGGGTCGCCGGCGGCCTCGTGGATGTACGTATACCCGGCCAGCCAGCCAAAATAGCCGCACACGGCGTGGCCGGTGTTGTGGATGTAGAGCTTGCGCTGCAGCCGGGCGGTCTGGTTGTCCACCCACTCCAGCCCACGCAGGGCCGGGGCCTCCCCCACCGCGGCGTGCGCGTCGGCAGTCCACTCGCTGAACTCCTCCGCCACGATCAGCAGCGGGTCCGACGCAATCGGCACCACCCGCGCAATCATTGAGTTGGGAAAGCCGATGACCCCCTCCAGGCTCGGCGCGCCCGCGGGCCACAGCGCCCGCACGTACCCCGCCAGCACCTCGGAGCTGTTCATCATGTTCTCGGCCGCGACCACGTTGAGCGGCGCGCGGTAAGTCGCCAGCCGCCGCGCCAGGGCCGGGGCCAGCACCTCCGCCACCGCGGGCAGATTCGGTTCCAGCACGCTGGTCAACACGAAATCTGCCGCGCCGACCGCGGCGCCAATCGCCTCGGTCTCGGAGGTATGCAGCACCTCCCAGCCGCTGATAATCAGCTCCCGCGGGTGGTCGCTGAGCAAGCGCACCGTGTACTGCCCGGCCTCGCGCAGCCGGCGGACCAGCTCGGCGTTGGCGTCAATCAGGGTCAGCTCCCAGCCGTCCTCGTAGGCCAGTTGCGCGACCTGCCCGCGCCCGGTCATCCCGGCGCCAAACAAGACCAGCCGCTTACCGGGCATAGTCGTCCTCCACGCGCACCACATCGTCCAACTGCGGGGTAGAGACCTCAATCAGGCGCACGTCCTCCACGGCTTCCACGCGGTGCTTGCGCCCCGGCGTCACCTCAAAGACCGTGCCCGGCCCGTACTCGCCCACGCTCATCGTCCCGTCGGCCTGCTCCAGTTCCATCTTGAGCAGCCCCCGGTCCACGTAGATGTGCTCGTGCTTGTGCTCGTGATACTGGAGGCTGGAGCGCGCCCCCTGGTTGAATTCAATGATCTTGAGCGCATAATCCGGGCAATGCGCCACCCAAATCTCGCGCCCCCACGGCTTGTCCACGATCTGCATCAGGACTCCCCTCCCGCGGACCCGGCGAAGACCTCGCCCGACACCCGGAGCATCTCTGCTACGGCAAAAGCGATGCCCTGCGGATGCCGCGTCAGCCCCGTCCCCGCCAGCGCCAGCACGTCGCAGCCGAAGGCCTCCAGGTTCTCGCCCAGGTTGGTCGGCTTCAGCCCACCAGAGAGCACCGGAGCCATCGGCCGGATCCCCGGCAGTTCCTCGGTCAGCACCGCGGTCAGGGCGTCCAATTCGGCGCGGCTGCCGCCCACCAGATATCCGCCCATCACGCCGGTGCGGAAGTAGTCGCCGCCCAGCAGGCGGGCAAACTTGGCCACCACCTCCGGCGCCACCCCCTGCCCGGGCTCGCGGCCGAAGGCCTCCTTGCCGCCGCAGTGCGCGTAGATCGGCACGTCGAAGTTGCGGCGCAGGACCTCCAGCGACTGGAAGCCGGCGGCGAAAAAGTTAATCATCAGCGCGTTGGCCCCGGCGGTCAGCGCGGTCTCGGCAAAGCGCTCCAGGTTGTCCGGCCCGGTAGTGATATGCGGGGCGTACAGCACGTTCTGCCCGGTCTCGTCCTCGGCGCGCCGCAGCGCCGCGCAGACCTTCTCCACTCGCTCCTGCAGGGGGCAATAGGCGACGTTGAGCATCTTCTCGTCGTCCTTGATGAACCGCACGCCGCCGGCCGCCATGCGATAAACCAGGTCCGCGACCTCGTCGGCGGTCAGGCCGCAGGTGGGCTTGACGATGGTGCCGATCACCGGCGTGCCGGGCTCCAGCCCCAGAATTTCCCGCGTCCCGGCCATGCCGAAGCCCGGTCCCGGAAAGTACTGCAGCGCCGCCTCCGGCAGCACGAAGTCCACCAGCCGCGACTTGTGGTAGGCGAGCAGCGCGTGGGTGCCGCCCCCCACCATCGCCAGCCACAGCGAGGGGAAGGCCGACTCCTCCAGGTTGAAGTTGATCAGCGGAAAGGCCAGCGAGACGGTCCCACAGCCGGGCCGGGTCTCGTTGACCGCCACGACCTCGCCGGTGCAGGCGGCGAACAGCTCCGGCGGCTCGCCGGGACCGTCCCATCCGCCGGTGGTCTCCAGGGTAATCACGTCGCGGGCGACGGCGGCCAGATCGCCGTCCGTCTCCAGGTAATAAGTCGCAATCATGTTGTCGTTGGGGTGGGGGGCCACGTTAGTGGTCTCCTTTCTGGGCTGCGGGGAGAATCTGCCTAGCTACTCGTCACCGGCGTGATGGTCGGCCCCGCGATATTGACGGTGAACTTCACTCCGGCGCTACCGGAAGTCGCTACAGTCAGGGTGTACGTGGGCACGTCCGCGGGGAGGCCGGGGAACTCGAAATAGCCGGTGTTGTCGGCCCGGGTGGAGGTGCTGGTCGTGGCGGTCGCCAGGGTTATCTGGGCGCCGGCAAAGCGCTGGTAATACCCGACCGCGGGCGTAGCGCCGTCGGCCTGCACGGTGATCAGGTATCTAATGCGATCGATGAACGCATAGCCCTTGAGGGTGTAGACCGGCGCCGCGGGGTCGGTCGTGTCCACGGCGGACCCGATCGTGCTGGGCGCGGCCGTGTAGGTGGCCGTGGCGTTCAGCGCCCCGCCGCAGCCACCGGCCACCGCCAGCAGCGTCGCCAACAACAGCAGCGCGCCGGCAATCCGCCAGCCCCACTCCGGCCCCCGGGGAATACGGTCCGAGCGGCTAGCTTTGTTCATGTAGAACACCTCACTGGGCAGTCGGGGAGCCGGGGTTCCGGGTCCCGCTTAGGTCGTAGCGCTGGTCGTGATGGGCGTGATGGACGGCTGGTCCTTGCGCACCGTGAACTGCACCTTCCCGCCATCGGGGGTGGTGACAGTCAAGATGTGGGTGGTCTCCGCCAGGGGAATGCCCGTGAACTGGAAGAAACCCTGGGCGTTGGTCGTGGTCGTCTTGGGCGGCGAGGTATCCATGCTCACCGGCGCGTCTACATAAATGACGAAGTTCCCGCCGGTCGGCAAGGTGGCGTCGCCCTGTACCGCCAGTTTGTTGGCGGCGCGGTCTATATAAACGTAGCCGCTCATGCCGTAAGTCGGGTGGCTCGGGTTCAGATCGTCAATAAAGGACTTGATCGAGCTGGCCGCGGCCATCCAGCCGGCCAGGGCCAGAATCCCCGCACAGCCGGAGACACCCAGCGCCACAATCAGAATCGCCCCCACCAGCAGGCGGGTCGGTCCGCCGAGGCCGCCCGCACGTCCCCGCTTCGGGTCCCTAGCTACTCCCATATTCTCCACCATTCCCCTTCGTAGATTCCCTCCGCCCAGGTACCGCCGGCGGAAATCGCGTCGTCTTTCCGCCCGCTCTACTTCCGTCAGCATACCCGGTTGTCGCGCCTCAGTCAAAAATATGCTCTTCGCTCGCCAGCGGCAGGTCCACCGGCTGCCCGTCGCGGGCCGACTGGTACATCGCCAGCGCCATCTCCAGCGTGGGCCGCACCGAGGTCGCCGGGATGCACGGCTCGCGATTCTCGACGATCGCCCCGGCCATGTCCTCAATCACCAGCCGGTGGTCGAAGTACGCGAAATCCGCCGGTCCGGTGGCGGCGGTACCCACCGCGGCACTCCCGTAGGTGCGAACCTCCTCGTCCTCGGGCAGTTCCTCGCGGAATTTCCAGGTATCCATGCGCTCGCCGACCATAATGGCGGTACCGTTTTCCCCGTTCAGCTCAATGCGGATGTCCGCCCCCGGCCACAGGGCGGTGGAGGCCTCCGCGACGCCCAGCGCGCCGTTGCTCCAGTCCACGTAGGCCAGCAGCGTGTCCTCCAGTTGCACCTCGGGATGCGCCAGGTTCTCCATCCGGGCCTGCACGCGCTGGGCCGGCCCCATCAGGTACTGGCACAGGTCCAGGTAATGAAAGGCGTGCTGGATGGTCACCCCGGCCCCCGACTTGCGGGAGCTGCGCCAGGCCTCGGACTGGTAGTAGTCGGCCGAGCGGAACCACTTCATATGCGCCGAGCACATCAGCACCCGGCCGAAACGCCCCGCCGCCAGGGCCTGCTTCATGGCCTGAATCGGCTTGCGCAAGCGGCATTGCAGGACGATGCCCAGCTTGACCCCGTGCTCCTGGCAGGTGGCGATCATGCTGTCGGTCTCGCGCAGGCTCATCGCCGGCGGCTTCTCGACCAGCACATGCCGCCCGGCCTGCGCCGCCGCCACCACCGCGTCATAGTGAAAGGCGTTGGGGGTCAGCACGTTCACGCACTGCACCTCCGGGTTGGCCAGCATCTCCTCCAGGCTCCCATACGCCGGCGCGCCGAATTCGCCCGCGAGCTTGGTGGCGCGCTCCAGATTCATATCCGCCACGCCCACCAGCCGCGTCTTCGGCGAGTTGGTCAGCGCTTGGGCATGAAAGGGCGCGACCAGTCCCGCGCCTAGTAGTCCAAAACCTACCGGATAGTCAGCCATGTTAGTTCCTCCCGTGAGGTAAGATTATCTTACGTAAGACCGTCTTACCTAAGCATATCGTATCTTTAGTTTCGCCTTATGGAATCAGTAACGCCTTGAGCGCCCTTTGCGACTCGATTTCCTCGAAAACGTGTTCCCAGTTAGCCAGCGGCTCGCGATGCGAGATGATTTGGCCGACCGGAATCTTGCCCGTAGCGATCAGAGCAATCGCCCGGTCCCAACTGGTGTATTGGGTGGACATATTGAAGGTAATGGTACACACCTTGCCCTGCGCCTTGTCCCAGGGGAACTCCAGCTTGTCCTTGCCGGCCAGCCCGATCGCGCAGAATTTGCCCATTTTGCGCAGCACGTCAATGCCGGTGGCAATCGCCGGGGCCGCGCCGCTGCACTCGGCCACCACGTCCGCGCCCAGCCCGTCGGTCAGGTCAGCGACGACCTCCCGAGGGTCCGCCTCGGCCACGTTGAGCACCGTGTCTATCCCCAGTTCCCGGGCCTTGGCGAGGCGGACGGCCTCATCCGCGGGGGTGCCGACAATCACGACGTGGCGCGCGCCCGCGGCCCGCGCGGCCAGCGCGGCCAGCAGGCCAATCGGCCCCGGCCCCATGACGACCACGAAATCGCCGGCGGTCACGCCGGTGCGCTCAATCAGGTCGGTGACCACGTTCGCCGTGGGCTCCACGACTGCCGCCTCGTCGTAGGACATCGAGTCGGGAATGCGGTGCAGCAGCTTGACCGGCATCTTCAGGTACTTGGCGAAAGCCCCGTCAATCCCCCAGCCCGGCGAGCGCTTGGAAGCGCAGATCTGGATGTTGCCGGTGCGGCACAGATAGCAGTGCCCGCAGTGCTGGGTGTGCGGCTCCCCCACCACCCGCGCGCCCAACTCGAGGCCCGTCGTGTCGGGGCCAAGCTGGACGACCTCCCCGGAGAACTCGTGCCCCAGGATGACCGGCGGCCAGTAGGGGAAGTTGTCGTGCTTGACGTGAACATCCGTGCCGCAGATGCCGCAGGCCTGGACCTCGATGAGCACCTCACCAGGACCCGGCACCGGCTCGGGGACCTCGCGTAGCTCCAGGAAGCCTACGCCCTTTTGCGTTTTGACTAATGCTTGCATTACTATCGCCTCGGATCGTCTCGTTTGATGTAGGGCGGGGCTGGCCCACCCCGCCCGCGGCGGACCTCGGGCACCCCTCCCATAATGGGAGGGGCTTACGTCAAAGGCAACTGCGGACGGCCGTTTCCCCGTAGGGGCGGCGGTTACATCCGCCGCCCGCGGCGACCGCCTCGGCAGCTTTCCCTCGCGCACCCTAGATACAGCGGTGGAGCATTGGTTCTCGGCGTGCGCGGGCGGAGATTGCGGGCAGACCCGCAAATTCCGCCCTTACAACGGCAAACGGCTCCTAGGATAGGCCCAGCGGCAGCCCCCACCGGCGAGACGCCGGTGCCACCGACGGCAACGGCAGGGCCGACCTCGCTTCGCTCGTGCGGCCCCTCCGGGAAAGGGCAACGGCCACGGCAAACGACCAACGGCCGGCGGGGGACGTAGCCCCCGCCCTACAGTAAGGCAACGGCACACAGGCTTGGAAGCCTGTGCTACCCGGAGGCACCCCATTTTTGCAGGAACACGCCCAAAACCTCGGCGGCGCGACGGAGGGCGTCTATCTCTATCTGCTCCTGGTTGGCGTGGGCGAATTTTAGGTCGCCGGGGCCGAAGACCAGGGTGGGGATACCCAGTTGGTTGTTGTAGAACCACGAGTCGCAGGAGGCGGTCATGGCGGTGATCTCCGTGGGGACCTGCAACTCGGCGCAGGTCGCGGCCAGGCCGGTGACCAGCGGGTGCGCGGGGTCCAGCACGTGCGAGTCGTGGCGGTACATGAAGCTTAGCTCGAAGTTCTCGCGCAGAAACTCGTCGCCCTCGTCGCAGATCGCCTGGCGCATCTCAGCGGCGACCTGCGCATGGGTCTTGTTCGGCAGCAGGCCCAGGACGCCCTCCACGGTGGCCCGGCTGGGCGCGGTGGCCGGCCAGTCACCGGCGTGCAGGCGGCCAAAGGTGATGGGCATGGGGTTGGGAAAATCGTCGAAGAACTGCAGGCCCCGCGAGCCGGCCAGCAGCCGGTCGTGGTAGCCCTCCAGAATCTCCATCACCCGCACCGCCATCTTCAGCGCGCTGACCGTCTGGCCCGCCTGGCCGCTGTGGCCGGCGCGGCCGCGGCACTCCACGCGAAACCAGACCGCGCCGCGCACGGAGGGGAGAATGCGGAAGTTGGTCGGCTCCAGGACGATCACGCCATCCGCCTGCTCGCCGCGCCGCACCGCCGCCAGCGTGCCGTTGCCGCCGACCTCTTCCTCCACCACCAGGTTCAGGATTACGTCGCCGGGCAGCGGTTGGCCTACCTCGCGCAGCGCCCGCAGGAGCAGGTAGAGCGTCGCGACCTGGCCCTTGGCGTCGCAAGCGCCGCGGGCGTAGATGACACCGTCCTTCACGCGCGGATCAAAGGGCCGCTCCTGGCCCTCGGAGGCGGGGACGACGTCCAGATGCGTGTTGAACAGCAGCGATTTGCCGCCCCCGCCGGGCAGATGCACCCGCACGTTGTGGTGCCCCGCGTAGGTCAGGTCGGGAAGCGGCGTACTGTAATCCGGGTCGCTGGGCAGGTCCACCGGGATCGGGACTTTCTCCACAGTCGGGGCCAGGTCGGCGAAGGAACGGTACACCAAGTCCATGGCCTCGGCCTCTTGGCCGGGCGTGGAGGGGTAGCGCAAGAGCGCGAGGAGGAAGTCCTGCGCGGCGGGTAGGTTGTTGGTTAGGGCGGCGGATAGAGAAGGCATAGGGAGTCCTTTCGGATGGTGGAGGCGGGTTCCCGGCGGGCGAAACGGCGGCCCACCCCGCCCTGCGGGCACCCCTCCCGCAACGGGAGGGGCTACGGCAACGGCGAACGGCCGTTTCCCGGAGGGGCCGAATACGAGGACGTGAGCGCAGCGAACGCCGCAAGTATCCGGCCCAGGGCTAGCGCTAAGGCCTGGGCCGGATACTTCCGTGCGCCCGACGCAGACGTCGGTCGTACTCGTATTCGGCCCCTCCGGGAAACGGCAACGGCCGGGCCGACCTCGCTACGCTCGTGCGGCCCCTCCAACGGCAACGGCACACCGGCGAGACGCCGGTGCCACCGACGACTAGACACTCAGATTCGTCAGCACCTCTTCCATAATATCCAGCGACTCGTGCAGTTCGTCTTCGGTGATTACCAGCGGCGGGGCCACGCGGAGGACGTTGCCGTAGATGCCCACTGAGCCGCAGAGCACGCCGGCTTGGGCGGCGCGGTCTATGATCTGGCGGATTAGCTCCGGCGCGGGCTCCTTGGTCTGCTGATCTTTGACAAACTCCAGGCCCACGATCAGGCCGCGCCCGCGCACATCGCCTAGATAGGGGCACTTCTGCTGAATCTCCAGGAGGCGGGCCTTCATGATCTCGCCCAGGCGGCGGGAGTTCTCCACCAGGTTCTCTTTGGCGATGATCTCCAGCACGGCGATGACCGCCGCGGAGGAGACCGGGTTGCCGCCGGCGGTGCTGGACATCTCGCCGGGTTGCAGCGCGCCGATGACCTCGGCCTCCGCCATCAGCGCCGAGACGGGGATGCCCGAGCCGATGCCCTTGCCGACGGACATTAGGTGCGGGTGCAGGTCCTCCCACTCGGCGGCGTACATCTTGCCGGTGCGGCCGTACGAGGACTGCACCTCGTCGAGGATGAAGATGATCCCCCGCTCGCGGGCCCAGGCCTCCAGGCGCGGGAGGAAACCCTCCGGCGGGAAGATGAAGCCGGCCGCGCCCTGGTAGGGCTCGATGATTAGCCCGGCCAGGCTGCCGGTGCTGGAGGCCAGGACCAACGACTCCATCAGGTCGAAGCACTCCATGCTGCAATTGTCGCAGGTCTTGCCCAGGGGGCAGCGGTAGCAGTAGGGGTAGAGCGTCTTGATAACGCCGGGCATGATCGGGCCGTACTGGCGCTTGGGCCCGGCCAGACCGCCCGCCGCCGCGGCGGCGTAGGTGCGCCCGTGGAAGCCGCCGGTGAAGGAGATGATCTCGAAGTTGCCGGTGTAGCGCTTGGCCACGCGCATGGCCGCCTCGGTGGCCTCGCTGCCGGTGGACATGAAGAAGGTGCGGTCGAGGTTGGCCGGGGTGGTCTCCACCATCATTTTGGCGGCCGAGATGCGCTCGGCGGTGGGGCACTCGTAGTTGTTGAGCAGGCGGCCGGCCTGCTGGCGCACGGCCTCGACCAGGTGTGGGTGGCAGTGGCCGACGTTGGTGACCAGGACGCCGGAGGTCCAGTCGAGGTAGGTATTGCCGTCCACATCGGTGACGACGCAGCCCTGCGCGTGGTCCCAGACAACGGGAGCCTGGTAGCCGACGCAATTGGCTTCATACTGGTGCCACTCGGCGAGCAGGGCAGCGCCCTTGGGGCCGGGGAGAGGGGTGGATACGTTAGTTATGCGGGACATAAGTGCTAGTGCATCTCCTTTTGGTTCACCCAGCTGCGCGGCCCTTCGCCGCGGGTGAAGCGGTCTACGTCCCCCACGATGTTCTTGCGGATGACCCAGTTGGCCTCCTCGGAGGCCCAGGCGAGGTGCGGGGCGAGTAGGGCGTTGTCGAGCGGGAAGAGCGGGTAGTCGGGCGGCGGGGGCTCTACGTCGTAGACGTCAATCGCCGCGCCGGCGATCTGGTTCGCGCGCAGGACGGCGGCCAGGGCCTCGTGGTCCACTACCGGGCCGCGGGAGGTGTTGATGAGGTAGGCGGTGGGCTTCATCAGGGCGAGACTCTCCGCGTTGATCATATGCCGGGTTTCCGGGGTCAGGGGGGTGTGGCAGGTGATGAAATCGGCGTTCCGGAAGAGGGTCTCGTGGTCCACGACCTCGATGCCTAGCTCCGCCTGGCGGTCGGCGCTGAGGTAGGGGTCGCAGACCAGGAAGTTGAAGCCGAAGCTCTGGAGCTTCTGCAGGACGCGGCTGCCGACGCGGCCGCAGCCGATGATCCCCAGGGTCTTGCCGGCCATGCGGTACAGGGGCATGACCTCGGAGAAGTCCCACTTGCCCGCCGCGGAGCTTTTCTCCAGACATTTGCGGCCGGGGACGACCTTGCGGGCGCTGGCGAAGAGCAGGGCGATGGCGTGCTCGGCGACCTCCTCCACGCAGTAGTCCGGCTGGTAGCCGAACATGATGCCCGCGTCGGTCAGCGCCGCCACGTCTACGTTGTCATAGCCGATGCCGTGGCGGATGACTAGTTTGGGCCGGTCCCAGAGGGCGATCAACTCGCGGGTAATGGGGGCCATGTTGACCAGGATCACGTCGGCGTCGCGGGTCTTCGCCGCCAGCTCCTCGATCGGCGCGTTTTTGAGCTGGTAATAGGCGAAATCAACGGGGCGCGACGAGAACTGCTCTACTTCCCAGTCCAGATCGGCCTCGATGTAATCGGTCACGACAAACTTGATGCGGTCAGGCATGGGTGAAGCTCCTTTGGTTAGGGGAATCCGAGCAGGTCCCAGTCTATTCGTGGATCCGAACGCGGTGCTCGTCCACGACCCACAGGTGCCCATCCGGTGATTCCGTGGGTAAGAGGTTGGCGAGACGCATGACTAGGGCGAGAATGACGGGGATATCCTCATACGGAGGCCGCAGGACGATAATACCAGCGGTCGTCGAGGGCGGATACACGCGGATGTCGCCGAAACCTACATCCAGGGTGATAAGCACCCTGCCCTCCGCCACGGCGGCCGCTAATAGGCGGTCGTCAGGTGCGGAGGATAGTCCTTCCTCGTGCGCCCGTTCTGCGTCGTGCCCCAAGCTCCTCAGCAGATCGACTACCTCTGTTGAGAGGTTATTGTCCACCTTGAACCTCATGCCGGAATCTCCGCCGGCAAATCCACTATGCGCTGGCGCGCCAGTTCTGCTGCATAGGCCAGAGCAGCCTTGATGTCGTCGCAAGAGAGAGGCGGATAGCTCTCAATAAGCTGCGCCTCATCAAGGCCCGCGGCAAGATTATCTAGAATGACCGACACGGGTATTCTCGTGCCTCGTATGCAAGGCGAGCCGTGACAGATATCCGGGTTAACGCTTATGTGATCTTTCCAGTCGTCCATATTCATCTTCCTCCGACTCCATTATACCACGAGAGAAGAAGCATTGTCCGTCATATCTGGGGCGGAATCTCTCCCAGCGAGCGGTATCTCCTGCTCCTTCCCGTCATTTTCGGCGGAGAGGTAGGCGGCGTAGATGGTCGCGGTGCAATCGTCGGCGAGGGCCAGGTCGCTCTGGGGCTGGGCGCCGCGGGTTGCGCACTCTACGAAATCCTGCAGTTCGGCCTGGTAGCCCATGGAGAAATTCTCGTCCGGGGCCACCGGAGACCAGCCTTCCTTGGTGCTGATCTTCTCTACCGTATAGATATCGGCCCAGGCCGGGCCATCGGGGTTGTAGGCCTCCATCATATCGTTGGGATTGAGCCGGCAGCGGGTGCGGTGGTTGTTGGCGAAGACCTCCACAAAGTCGTAGATGCCGCCCAGCACCAACTCGCAGGTAATCACATCGGCCACCGTGCCGTCCTCGAAGGTCACGTGCATCTGGCCGTAATCCTCGATATCCCGGTAGTCGGTGCGCAGGTGGCCCTCGTCACGGTAGGCCGGCAGGCGGGTGATCTCATGCACGCGCGCCGAAACGGAGACGGGGCGCAGGGGCTGACCGGTGCGCGCCAGGCCCTCCACGCGCTTGAGGTAGAGGATGGTGCCGAGGGGATGGCAGCCCTTGCCGATCAGCGAGCCGCCGCCGGAGAAGCGCCAGAGGCCGTAGACCGGCGAGGCCGAGCCGTTATGCGACTCCTCCCCGTACATGCGCAGAATCTGCGCGCCGGACTTGGCGACGATCTCGCGCTCCTTCTGCACGGCCGGGGCATAGACGAAGTTCTCGGCGTAGCCGCAGACCACGCCCGCGGCGGCCACGGCCTGGCGAATCCGGGTGAGGCTCGCTCGCACCGCGGCCAGCATCGGGGCTTTGGGGGCCTGGTTGCCGAGGAAGGGGGCCTCACCCCCTGCCCCCTCTCCTGGCAGGAGAGGGGGTTCCGACAGGGGAGGGTCCTCCGCCGGGCCGAAGTAGCCGGTCAGGGGCTTTTCGACGATGAGGTGCTTGCCGGCGGCCGCGGCCTCTAGTATCTGTGCCTCATGGGCGTAGGGCGGGGAGCAGACGTCCACGAGGTCCACCGCCGGGAGCATCTGGGCGAGGCTCTCGTAGGCGCGCAGGCCGTGGGTGGCCGCGAAGGCCTCCCGGCTGGCGGCGCGCAGCGAGGTGACGCCGACGACCTCGACCGGCACCCCGTAGGTGCGCCGGAGACAGTGTACATGATAGGACGCCGCAAATCCGGCGCCCACCAGGCCTATACGTAGAGTATTCATGTTTCGCTCAGTATCCGAATCGGTTTTGCGCGGGGGGCAAGTTCGCCCTGGCGGCCAATTATCCTTTTTCATGGAACCACCAACGCGGCGGCGGTGTTAGTGCTGGCGCGAGCAGTTCCTGGCTCCGGCACGGGCGCTCCGGCGTTCCCGGCTGACTCTTTCGATTTCTTTGGGGGCAAGAAGGATTGCGGGACCTGCCCGGGGAATGGGAGTGGGTCCAAGCCGGAGGGATTTGTGAGTCGGCGATGAGTAATGACAAACCCAGCATCCCCGTAACCCCTGAAGTCCGTAGCGGCCTTCTTCCCGGGATCACCATACGTTCTGTCGTGGCCAGCATTATGTGCATGCTCATCATGGGCATGCATGTACAGATCGCGGAGATCATCCTCTCCGTGAGCAGTGCGATGGCCGAGCAGGCGTTGGCGGTGCCGGTTATGTTGGTATTCGTCGCCATTTCGGTGCTCACCGGCGTGCTGTACCTCTTCACCCGCTACCGGCTGCTGACCAAGCCGGAGTTGCTCTGCATCCTGTGCGCGATGCTCATGGCCGCGCCGCTGATGACCCAGGGCATGTGGCACCGCTTCATCGGCCTGCTCGCCGCCCCGCCCAAGACCAGCAGCTTCGCCTGGATCGACACCT
Source organism: Armatimonadota bacterium (assembly GCA_036504235.1). Taxonomy (GTDB): domain Bacteria; phylum Armatimonadota; class Zipacnadia; order Zipacnadales; family Zipacnadaceae; genus Zipacnadum. The sequence goes on from DASXVN010000062.1 coordinate 26,876, forward strand.
ACAACGACAAGCTCTGGCCGCACGGACCCAATCTCATCCCCGGCGGCCTCGCCCACGCCGCGGCCGACCAGTTGACCTTTACCGGCAACCGGCCCGCCTGGCAGAGCCTGGAGTACGAGAAGGGCGAGACCGCCGAGCTGCCGGTCCTCACCAACCAAAAGCGTGACGAGGTCTCCTCCGTCACGATCAAGATTCCCCTGAAAGTCAACGGCGCGGCCTACCTGGCCCCCGGCGAGCCCTATCTGATCAGCTTCCTGGCCCATCCGGACAACCTGCCGCCGGAGAGCTTCTTCTTCTGTCGGATGTATGACGATGACCAGAAGACCTTCACGGAGGTCATCAACAGCAAGGAGAAGGCCACGGTCACTTTCGTCCACAAGCAGGGCTACCTGCGCATGGGCAACTATGGGGCGATCGTGGGCGCCAAGGCCAAGGAATACGTGCGGATGGAGATCGGCCTGAGCGGCGCCGGGTCGCTGGCGATCTACGATCCCAAGCTGTTCAGCGTCGCGGCGCTGGAGAATATCTACACCGGCAAGCGGATCATCGCGGCCAGCGACTTTGCCAAGCTCCCCGAGAACGAGCGGGCGGGCCTGATCGTGCGCCCCGACAATATGTATAGCCCGGCGGGCCTGTGGTTCCTGATTTCCGGCTACATCCCGCTGCACGCCTGGATCCAGCCGGCGATCGCCTGGTCCACGCTGGTGCTGCTGCTGCTGGCCACCACGCTGGCGCTCAACGTGATCATGCGCAAGCAGTGGGCCGAAAACGAGCGCTATCCCTTCCCGCTTTTCCAGATTCCCTACGCACTGCTGGGCCATGAGGACGAGAGCCCCGGACATGCCTTCGTGGCCGTCTGGCGCAATCCTTATATGTGGGTCGGGCTGGTCCTCGCGATTGCCTTTGGGATGTTCAAGGGCTGGCACTTCTTCAACAACAGCATTCCGTCGCTGGAAGTGGATATCTCGCTCAAACAGTACCTCCAGGACCCGCGTTTTGGCACGATGTGGGACACTTCGTTCACCGTCAAGGGGCTGTTTGTGAGCTTCGCGGTGTTCATGGAACTCAACGTCCTGCTCAGTCTGGTCGTGGGCTACTTCATGTACAAGAGTTTGGGTTGGGTGGGCGAATTCACCAACCTGAAGACCTATACCGGCTATCCCTTCCGCTACGAGCAGACTATTGGGTCGTACCTGGCGTACGCGGCGCTGGTCGTTTTCTTCACCCGCAAGTACCTGTGGAAGGTGCTGAAACTGGCCTGTGGCCGGGATACGGAGTCGCCGGGGCGCGAGACCTTCACCTACCGGACCGCGTTTTTGATTATTCTGGCTTGTTTCCTGGGCATGATCGGCTGGGCCGCCTGGCTGGGCGTCTCGCGCTGGATCATTCTCCTGTTCTTCTTCTTCCTGGTCGTAATCGGCTTTGTCTCCTCCAAGTTCCGGGCCGAGTGCGGCTTCGCATACGGGTATTTCACACCGTATAACGCTATGCTCCTCCTGTCGCTGTTGGGCGGGATGGCCGCCTTTGGGGCCAGTGGAGTGATGGTCTGCCTGATCGCTTCCGGTTTCATCACGGTCTCGGTCTTCTTCTTCATTCCCGGCGCGCAACTGGAGACCATGGAGTTTGGTCGGCGCTTCCGCATGATCCCCAAGCACGTGCTTTATGCCTGCCTGCTCGGCGCCCTCGGGGGGCTCTTGATCGGCGGCTGGGTGTTTTTGTCCAACGCGTACGCACTGGGCGGGGACAACATCAAGACCCAGTGGTCCTTCGACCAGAACTGGTTCTTCGGCACGTACCGTTCGGAGATCTCCGCCGCTACGAGTGGATACCTCCGGCAGCAGGCGGGCACCAAGATGGCCGGCGCGCTCAACCCGGCAACTTATGGATACCTCTACGGCGCGGTGGTTACCGCGATCTTCACCATCCTGCGGCAGCTTTTCGCCGGGTTCTGGTTCCACCCCATCGGCTTTATCCTCAGCTCCACCTACTATATGGACACGGTGTGGGGCAGCCTGCTGGTGGCGTGGTTGATTCGTAGTATCGTGCTGCGCCTGGGCGGAGCCGCGACGGTCCGCAACAAGCTCCTGCCCTTCTTTGTGGGCTTTTTTGTCGGCTGTATCATCACCATCCTGATCTGGGACATTCATGGACTGTTCCTGCGCGGGGCGGGTATTGATCGCTCGTACGGAATCCTGCCCTAGGGGCGGACGCCGGACACCTGAGGATACCGCGCCCGGCGCGCGATGAACGAGGCTTATGACGGAGAAACGACCCTCCAAACTGGGAAATGGGCTAGCGGCGCTGGGCTTTGCCGTGATCACCATCGTGGCTATAGTCTTCTGGCTGCGCGGCTTTGCGCCCAAGCCGTATGAAGCGCCGCTGGAGCCCTTCCGCGGTTATGACCGCACGGCGCTGAGCCAGGCCATGCTCCCAGCGGCGGTCCGGACGAAACTGGACGGCCTGCTGGCCTGCGGCTCGCGCTTTATGGGCCAGCCGGGCTTCTACAAGGCCGAGCAGTACCTCAAGGACCAGTACCAGGCCGACGGCTTGCAGGTATACGAGCAGGAGATGGAGACGCCCGCTCCCCACACCGATGTGGCCCAGGCCTTCTCCGCCACCAACCAGCCGCTGCCGGTCAAGCTGTACCCCTTCCAGCCCAACCAGATGCAGCCGATGGCGACTCCGGCGGCCGGTCTGACCGGCGAGTTGGTGCTGCTCAATGATACGGTCATGCGGACGCGGCCCAGTTTCCGGGGCTGCATCGGCCTGATCGACAACTCGCAGAAGAGCCCGGCCGGATTTGACTACGACTGGATCAAATACGCGCAACTGGGGCTGTCGGCGCTGATTGTCACGCATCCCGGCGGTCTGGAGAAGATCTCCTGGCCCAGCATGGGGCCGATGGCGTCTCAGAACCCGGTCAACTACGTACGCCTGGCGGCCTCCCCGGAGATTCTCCAGTACGCCGGCCAGCAGATCCGGCTCCAGGTCAAGGTGACCTACCAGGCCACTACCACCCGCAATATTATCGGGGTGCTCAAGGGCAGCGGCGACAACAAGGAAGCCATCGTCGTCTCCTGCGCCTACGACACGCCGGCGATCCTGCCTGACGCCAGCCCGGGCGCGGTCAGCGGCCTGCCGGTGGCGACGCAGCTCAGCCTGGCTGCGGGGCTGGCGCCGTACCGGGCGCAGCTCCGCCGCGATGTGATTTTCGTCAGCACCGGCGCGGGCGCGATGGGCCAGGACGGGCTGACCGGCCTGCTCGGCGCGGTGGGGACGGCCATTGACCCCGCCGGGCGGCGCGCGAAGATCGTGGAGAACCAGAAGAGTAACGACCTGGCGCTCAAGCAGGTCACGCAGATCGCCGGCCTGTTCGGCACCGCCCAGTTTGGGGCGGACGCCGCAGCCACGGAGCAAGCTCTGACCGGCCTGGACCCCGCCACGCGCACTTTCTTCGACAACCAGACCAAGTACGTGCTGAATACCCTGGTTTTCGAGCTTTCCGAGGACCTGCTGCAGGCCAAGATCGGCTTTGAGCGCGCCGGCGGCAAGGACTTCAACAGCCAGGAATACGCCGCTTTTCAGGCGGTCAAGCGCAACTATGACCAGGCCTTCTCCGCCGCCGGCTATTCGCTGCCCCGGCTGCTGAGCTCCAAGGCGCAGTTCACCCGCGACTACCGGATTCGCGACCGGGTACTGGCCCGTTTCACCGAGCTGCTGAAGTTCCATCAGACCCAGCAGATGCGGCTGAACCAGGGCCTGCAACTGCACGAGGTGTTCGCGCACTACTCGAGTGTCATGGTGGTCGCGCCGCTGCTGACCCCCTCGGCCGCCCCCGCGCCGCAGGAGGTCATGTCCTTCTCGATGGGTCTGTGGGTCAAGCACGGCGAGCAGGCGCAGGCCTTCCGCAACCTGCTCACCGACGCCATCCAGACGCTCAAGCTGGACAAACAGGTTTCGCTGGACTTCGTCGGCAAGGACCAGGGCGGGCACGTCAAGACCCTGACCGCCTCCTACCCGCTGCAGGCGGAGTTGTGGACTAGCTACTCGTACCCGTCCTTCAGCGTGGTCAACGCCAAGGGCCTGTACACGGAGATGGCGGCCCCGGTGGAGTACCCGTACTCCCGGCAGGTGGACAGCGTCAAGAACTCGCTGCAGGTGCTGGGCGAGGCGACGCTCTCCGGCGCGCTGGGCAACGGCCGCTTTAACACCATGGTCGTGGCCAAGGTGGCGCAGGACTTCTTCGGGCAGGTGCTGGTCTCCGGCGTCGGGGAGTCGCTGATCCCCAACTACCCGCTCAAAAACGCGGTCGTCTGCTGCAAGAAGTGGGCGCTGAACCTCGGCTACTCCCCCGTTCTGGTCCTGATGACGGACCCCTACGGCCGCTACAGCCGGATGTCGGCCGCCGCTAGCTTGATTCCGGAGAAGATTGAGGGGTACACGCCCGACGCGGCCGGCTACGGCCCGGACGGCGCGATCGCCTACATCAAGGACGAGGGCTTATCGGCGCAGTCGGTCTACAAGTCCATGATGCTGCGCGTCAACGAGTTGACCACTCCCGTCAACATCGTCACCTACCGCGGCAACCCCGTGTCCATCCTGGACATGACTAATCCGCAGACTTTCAAGCCCTTTACCGCCGCGGCGCCGATCAGCAGCAAGACCCTGTCGGGCTTCCCCAACAGCAACCTGTTCATCGAGGACAATCTGGCGACGAACTTCATCAAGCCGGATGAGCCCTTCTATATGACTCTGAAGGCCGGGTCGGTCCAGAACGAACTGGTCCAAACCATCCGGGCTTTCATGCTGGGCACCACGCCGGAGCAGGCCCTGCGCGCCGACCCGGGCGTGGCGACGCTGGGGCACGAGATCAACGGCGGAGGCTACCTGCCGGCCGACCAGCCGCTGCTGCTGAGCATCCCGCTGGAGATCGCCAAGTCCATGGCGTACGTCAACGGGCAGCGCCTGGCGGTGGGCGGCAAGTATCACCTTTTCGATGAGCGCACAATTCGCTTCCACGAGAAGAGCCTGGACCTGATCAAGCAGGGCCTGCAGCCCACGGAATCGCAGCATACCGCGATCCTGCTGGGCCGCGACGCGGCGACCTATGCGGAACTCAACCACCCGGTGCTCAAACAGACCATCGGCGAGGCGGTCGTCGGGATTCTCTGGTACCTGGGGCTGCTGGTGCCCTTTGTGTTCTTCTTCGAGAAGCTGGTCTTTGGCTTCACCGATATCCGCAAGCAGCTCATCACAAACCTGATCATCTTCCTGGTGGTCTTCGCTCTGCTGCGCACGCTGCATCCGGCCTTCGCCATGTTGCGCTCCTCGACGATGATTTTGCTGGGCTTCATCATTTTCCTGTTCTCCGCCGGGATTACGGTGCTGTTCTGGGGCAAGTTCCAGGCGAACCTGGAAGAGATCAAGCGCCAGCGCGGACAGGTGACCGCGGCGGAAGTCAACCGCATGGGCGTGGTCGGCACCGCGTTCATGCTGGGTCTGAACAATATGCACCGCCGCCGGCTGCGCACCGGCTTTACCTGTGCGACGCTGGTGCTGCTCACCTTTGTGATGATCTGCTTCACCTCGGTGCGCAGCGACATCGTGGAGCAGGCCACCGCCGTCGGGAAGGCGGCCTACAGCGGCTTCGTGGTGAAGAATGAGAAGTTCATCCCGCTGTCGGACGCCGAGCTATTCGCCATGCGCACCAAGTACGGCGAGAAGTTCTCGGTGGCGCCGCGCCTGATGTACGTCGGCATTCAGGAGTGGCCGGCCCTGGAGCGCAGCAATCCGAAGTTGGAGATGCTGTACAATCCCAACCCCACCACCTCGCGCTCCGTGACCTGCGACTCGATCTTGCAGTTTGGCGCCCACGAGCCGCTGGCGCCGCAGATGAAGTTCCTGACGCCGAACTGCTGGTTCACCGAGGACCAGGAGCGGGCCCAGGGCGGCGACATTCCGGTGATCATCTCCGACGCCGCCGCCACCAAGCTGGGGATCACTCCCCCCGAGGTGGAGAAGGCCCCGGTGCCGATTACGCTGAACGGGCAGAAGGTGCTCGTGCAGGGCATCTTCGATTCCGCCGCCCTCGGCGAACTGACCGACCTGGACGGCAAGACGCTGCTGCCCTTTGATGTAACCGCCTTCGCCACCGTTAACAAGAACGTCGACGACATCATCGCCGAGGACACTGACCCGCGCATGAACCCGGAGCGCGTGATCCTGGCGCCCGCGCGGCTGCTGGGGATGACAGTGGATACCTCCAAACTGATTCTCAACTCGGTGGCCGTGGTGCTGCCGGACGGCACGCCCTACAAGTCCGCCAAGGCGGTCATTGACGACTTCCTGGAGGAAAGCGGCAAGGCCACCTACTACGGCGTGGATAGCTACGCCTTCCTGGGCAAGCGCGCCCGGCAGAGCACGCTGGCCGGCTCCATTGATATGCTGATCCCGCTGATTATCGCGGCCCTGACCGTGCTTAACACCATGAAAGGGTCGGTCTACGAGCGGCGGGAGGAGATATTCGTCTACAACGCGGTGGGCATCGCGCCGCGCTATATCTTCTTCATGTTCTTCGCGGAGGCGTTCGTCTACGCGGTGGTCGGGTCGGTGCTGGGCTACTTGCTCAGCCAGGGCACGGGGACCATTCTGACCGCGCTCGGGCAGACCGGCGGGATGAACATGACCTTCACCTCGGCGACGACCATCTATGCCTCACTGGCCATCGCCGCGGCGGTCTTCGCCTCGACGTACTACCCGGCAAAGTCCGCGATGCAGATCGCCGCGCCCGCCGAGGACTCCGGCTGGCAACTGCCCGAGCCGGTGGGCGACGTGATTACGTTCAGCCTGCCTTTCACCTTCAGCTCCCGCGACCGCATCGCGATCCTGTCCTTCTTCCGCCGCTACCTGCTGGACCACGGCGAGGGCAGCTCGGGGGCGTTCTTCGCGGGCAAGCCGCTGGTGACGGTCAGCGAGCGTCGCGATCCCTTGGCCGACGACGGCTATATCCCGATTCTGTCGGTGCCGATCTGGCTGAAGCCCTTTGACCTGGGCGTCTCGCAGGAGTTGATTATCCTGCTGCCGACCGACCCGCAAACCGGCGAATACATCGCCAATATCGAGCTGGTCCGCCGCTCCGGGACTCTGGAGAACTGGAAGCGCGTAAACCATCACTTTGTCACTTTGCTGCGCCGCCACTTCCTGTATTGGCGCGCGGTTAGCCCGGACGAGCGCCTCGAGATGTTCGAGGAAGCCAAGACCATTCTTGTGCAGAATCTGGAGCCAGAGGAGGGGCGACATGGCTAGACCGGTCATCGACGCCGATCTCGAACGCTACCGCACGCTGTTGGAGCCCCCCACCGAGTTCAAGGATGGCTTCAACTGGACGACCATCGCCGGCATTATCTTCTGCGGCCTGGTGATGCTGCCCGGCTCCATCTATCTGGGGCTGATGACGGGCGGCAATATGGGCGCCGCCGCCACCTGGGTGACCGTGATTCTCTTCAGCGAGATCTCCCGGCGGGCGCTCAAGACCATGTCCAAGCAGGAACTGGTCGTGCTGCTGTACGCGGCCAACATCATGATCGCGGCCAACGCCATGTTCCCGGGCGGCCCGTTTGGAATGCTGGTCTACCGGTCCTTCCTGGTGGGCAGCGAGGCGGCGCGCGATGCGGGGATGGCCGAGGGCTTCCCGCGCTGGTGGGTCCCGCCGCTGAACAGCCCGGCGCTGCTGGAGCGCAATCTTTTCCACCCGGACTGGCTCATCCCCATCGCCATCACCTTCGTGGTGCTGGTCCTGGGCCTGATCAGCCGCTATACGCTGGGGTACGCGCTGTTCCGCGTGACCTCGGACATCGAGAACCTGCCCTTCCCGCTGGCCCCTATCGCCGCGCAGGGCGCCATGGCCCTGGCCGAGACCGACGAGCAGCCGGCCGGCCCGGAGGTCAAGTGGGGCGCCGCGGAGGCGCTGGGCGCCTGGGGTAAGGGGGCGCGGCACAAGGGCGGCAGTTCGCGCTGGCGGCTCTTCTCGCTGGGCGTCACCATCGGTCTGGCCTTTGGCTTTATGCAGGTCGGCATTCCGGCGCTGACCGGGCTGTTCCTGGCCAAGCCGATCTTCCTGATCCCGCAGCCTTTCATTGACACCACCACGCTCACCGAGAAGCTGATGCCGGCGACCCCGACCGGCGTGGCTTTTGACCTGGGCGTGATCCTAACCGGCTTTGTTCTGCCCTTCTGGGCGGTGGTGGGCAGCTTCGCCGCTATCCTGCTGACAGCGGTGGTCAACCCCATCCTGCATGGCGCGGGGATTTTGACCAGTTGGCAGCCGGGCATGAACACCGTCAACGCCACCTTCGGCAACAGCATTGATTTCTGGCTGAGCTTCGGCATCGGCACCGGCGCGGGGATCGCGTTGGTCAGCGTCTATTCGACCATCCGCGACATCCGCCAGCGGCTGCGTCAGGAGCATAGCGGGGCGCGCAGCGACAGCCTGTCCACGCCGCCGCGGGCCGGGCGCGGCGACTACCCGATCTGGATGGCGCTGGTGGCCTATGCGGTCGCCTCCATCGCCGTCATCGCCCTGGTACACCACCTGGTGCCCCAGTTGCCGGTCCTGTTCTTGTTCATCTTCAGCTTCCTGTACAACCCGTTCATCTCGTACGTCAACGCGCGCCTGCTGGGCATCGCGGGGCAGACCGTGGACATCCCGTACGTTCGCGAGACCTCCTTCATTCTCTCGGGAGCCAAGGGCGTGGACATCTGGCTCGCGCCGGTGCCGCTGGAGAACTACGGCGGGCTGGCCCAGTCCTTCCGGGTCAATGAGCTGACCGGGGTGCGTTTCTGGTCGCTCATCAAGGCCGAGCTGGTCGCCCTGCCTACCCTGTTTGTGCTCTCGCTGCTGTTTTGGGCCTTCATCTGGCGCGCGGAAGCCGTGCCCTCGGCGGCCTTCCCGGCCGCGCAGGTCAACTGGGAGCTGGCCGCCAAGAACAACGTGCTGCTGTTCTCCTCCACCTTCGTGCCGGCCGGAGAGGATCCCGCCAGCAAGAGCCTGATGGACAGCCAGTTTATGCGCGCTATTCACCCGCTCTTTATCGGCTCCGGCTTCTCCCTAACGGTGATTGTCTTCGCGCTACTGAGCGTGTTCCGCCTGCCCACTCTGCTCCTGTACGGTTTCGTCCGCGGCATCGGGGCTCTCCCCCACTACATGCTGCTGGAGATCGTGGGGGCGGTCGTGGGGCGCTACTACTACCAGAAGAAATACGGGGCCAGCAACTTCTTGCGCATGGCGCCCACCATTCTGGCCGGCTACTATACCGGCGTGGGTTTGATCAGCATGGCGACTATCGGCATGACCCTGATTAAGGCCTCCATTTCGAGCCTGCCCTTCTAGCTTATGGCTAACGCAAACGAACTCAACGTAATCCGAGACCAGGTGAAGCTGCCGCTGTCCGTGGCCTTTGAGGTCGCCATGCAGGGGATCCGCATTCGCTTTGGCCGCTCGATAGTGACCGCTACCGGCGTGGTCCTGGGGGTGGCTTTCCTTATGTCCATCCTCAGCGGGCAGGTCATCAAGACCGGCGTCAGCAAGGAGGCCGACCTGCGCACGGAAACCAAGCGCATGTACAGCTTCCTGTCCTCGGAGATGGGGCCGCCGAAAAACCGCGTCGCCGGCGTCATCCAGGTGGGCGCGCTTAGCGACGCCGAGGCTCGGCTGATCGCCACGCTGCTCGACAATGGCCTGCAGAAGGTCAACTGGTCCCAGGCCGCCGGGACGCAGGGGACCGCTCCGGCTCTCGGCCAAGTGGGCGCGACAGTTAGCCCGGACCAGGCCGGCGCGGGCGCCGATGCGCTGCTGATTCTGGGCCAGGGGTCCCTGCCGCAACTGGACTGGGCGCAGGTCACCGCCGGGATGCGCCAGCCGGTGCTGGCCCTGGGCCAGAGCTACGACCAGGCCGCTTTGCCCAAGTCTCTCTCCGTGGTCAACCTGGCCCGGGAACTGAAGCCCGAGGAAATCGAGGCGCAGAAGCTGGAGAAGCGCCAGGCGGCCTTCCGGAGCCTGTGGATGACCATCATCTCGCTGCTGGTGACCTTCATCTGTATCAGCAACTCGCTGCTCATGTCCGTGACCGAGCGCTTCAAGGAAATCGGCACGATGAAATGCCTGGGCGCGCTGTCCGGCTTTATTCGCCAGCTCTTCCTGATCGAGTCCAGTTTGATCGGGCTGGTGGGAGCGCTGGTCGGCAGCCTCGTCGGCCTACTGTTTTCCGTGCTGGGCTATGGCCTGCTCTTCGGCTTCGGCCTGGTGTTCACGTCCATGAACTGGGGACTGGTCCTGTTCTACATTCTCCCCTGCCTGGCGGTGGGGGTCGTGCTGTCTATCATCGCGGCTCTCTATCCGGCTAGCTTCGCCGCCAGCATGGTGCCGGGGACAGCCCTGCGGAGCAATATCTAAACACTTATGAACGTAGATTCCGCCAAACTGGAAGCGCTGTTCGCCAGCCCCGCTGAGGAGCAGGCGCCTTGCATCATCCGCGCCGTGGAGGTCGAGAAGATCTACCGCATGGGCACGCTGGTGATCCCGGCCCTGCGCGGCGCCTCCGTGGACATTTTCAAGGGCGAGTACCTGTCCATCATGGGGCCCTCCGGCTCGGGCAAGACTACCCTGTTCAACATCATCGGCGGCCTGGGCAAGCCGACCTCGGGCAAGGTGTACATTGATCAGGTGGACATCGCGCAACTGGACCACAACGAACTGGCCTGGCTGCGCTGCCGCAAGGTCGGGTACATCTTCCAGTCCTATCACCTGATTCAGGTGATGACCTGCCTGGAGAATGTCACGCTGCCCATGGCCTTTGCGGGCATGGAAGCCGAGGAAGCCCGCGAGAAGGGGATCGCGCTGCTGGGGCTGGTCGGGCTGGGCGAGCGCATCCTGCACAAGCCGAGCGAGCTGAGCGGCGGCCAGCAGCAGCGCTGCGCCATCGCCCGGGCGCTGGCCAACAGCCCCGAGATCATCCTGGCCGACGAGCCTACCGCCAACCTGGACTCGCACACCGGGCGCGAGATCATTGACCTGATGGACCAGCTCAAGGTGGAGCTGAACGTGACCATCGTCACCGCCACCCATGACCTGAAGATGCTGCGCAAATCGGACCGCATTCTGTGGATTGAAGACGGGCGCATCGTGAAGATGGCCCGACCCGACGAGATTGACTTCTCCCTGGGGGATTTCGACTAGAAGGGGTTCGCGGGGTGAGGCTCCGCGAAAGATCCGCCCCTACGCGGAGACGGCAACGGCGCCCACCCCGCCCGCGGCAGACCGCGGGCACCCCTCCCGAAACGGGAGGGGCTAGACGGCAAACGGCCGGGCCGGCCTCGCTACGCTCGTGCGGCCCCTCCGGGGAACGGCTACGGCAAACGGCAAAGGCCGGGCGGAGCAAGCTCCGCCCCTACGGGACAACCAGCTATGACCAGCAATACCGACGTGATAATCCGGTCCGAGAATGTCCGCAAACGCTACATCGTGGGCGGCGAGGTGCTGTGGGCGCTCCAGGGCATCACCCTGGACATCTACCGCGGGGAATTCCTCTCCATCATGGGGCCGTCGGGCTCCGGGAAGTCCACGTTCTTCAACCAGATCGGCGCCCTGGACAAGCCCACCGAAGGCAAGGTGTTCTTCGAGGGGCAGTCGGTCTTTGACCTTAGCGAGAGCCAGCAGGCCTGGTTCCGCTGCAACCGGATCGGCTACATCTTCCAGACCTTCAACCTGGTGCAGGTGATGAGCGCGCTGCAGAACGTCACGCTGCCGATGACCTTCCAGGGGGCCACCAAGAAAGAGGCGGAGGAGCGCGGGGCGCGGATTCTCCAGCGCGTCGGGCTCGACCACCGCATGCACCACAAGCCCTTTGAGCTGTCCGGCGGGCAGCAGCAGCGCGTGGCCGTGGCCCGCGCTCTGGCCAACACACCGACCGTTATCCTGGCCGACGAGCCGACCGGCAACCTCGACACCAAGACCGGCCGCGAGATCATCGAGCTGCTCAAGGAACTCAACTCCGAAGAGGGCGTGACCATCATCTCGGCCACGCACGACTCCCGGATGATCACCTCCTCCAACCGCGTCTGCTGGATTCGCGACGGCCAGCTGGAGAAGGTCTCCACCCAGGCCGAGTACGAGGCCGACCAGACGAACGCGCCCGCCGAGCACTGACGCGCCGCCTCTCCCCCGCATCCCCGGCAGAACGTTACGCAGCCGTAGCCTCTCCGTCAGACCTCCGTTACCAGCGCCGGGCTTAGCCTCCCCGTGCGCCGCCGATGACAGGGGCAACACCCTAGGCAACGGAGGCGCTCATGAAATCAACTCGGACTTTCCTCACCCTGTTGGCTCTGCTCGCTCTACCCCTGACGTACGGACTTGCTCAGACCGCTCCGCGCGGCGAGGCGGATTTCGACTCGTTCTGGAACCGCACGATCCCCAGCCTGGCCCCCTGGGCTGCCGACCCGGTCTACGCGGCGGCGGGGCGGGTGACCTTCACCGGCATGGACGGCGCGGCGTGCCGGGCCACCCTGGCGCTGCCCTCTGGCTCGGGGTCCGACGACGGCGCGGTGCTGGAGGTCCTGGACCGGCCGGGGACGCCCGCGGTGGCCTGGGGCGAGGCGCGGATGACCCGTCTGGTGACCTGGGTAGCGCGGCCCGCCGGGGCGGCGGCGCTCAGCCCGGCCGCGCGCACCGCGGAGGTGCTCAATCTCTACCAGGCCACGAACCTGCTGCTGGCGGCGCCGGAGGTGACCCCGGGGCGAGTGGGCCTGTACGCGGAGGGCGCGGCGGCGCCCAGCGCCCTGCTGCTGGCGGCGCTGCGCCCGGCGGACTTCGCCTTCCTGGTGCTGCGCGACCCGGTCTGGGAGGCCACCTCCGGAGACGCGCCGACTCCTGCCGCCCTCACGACCGCCGCGGCGATCGCGGCGCTGCGCGTCCCGGTGCTGCTGGTGGTCAGCGACCGCCAGGCCCCGGCGGTTTTGCCCACCTGGTACGCCTGGGAGCAGTTCCTCAGCGTCCCGCACCGGGAGGTCGCGGTGCCTGCCGCCTCCGCGGTCATGGACCTGGGGGCCTGGGCCGAGGGCAGCCTGGCGGAATTGGCGCCTGCGGATTCCTCGGGGGCTCTGGCCCTGCTGGCGGCCACCGTTGACCTGGGGGCGGACCTGCCTTGAGCGAGGTTAGCGGGGGGGACGGCAGAGGCAACGGCACGTGTCGGCAGCGGCAGGCCGGCCTCACCCCCCGGCCCCCTCTCCTGGCAGGAGAGGGGGAGTAAGGCAAAAGGCTAACGGCTTCCTCACCCCCGGCCCCTCTCCCCGCGCGGACTGGGGAGAGGGGGGCAACGGCAGAGGCAACGGCAGGGTCGACCACTGGACCCACGGTTCTCGACAGGCGCGGGTGGAGGTTTCGCGGGGTGAGGCACCGCGAAAGCTCCACCCCTACATACGAGCTAACGGCAGGGCCGGCCTCGCTGCGCTCGTGCGGCCCCTCCGGGAAACGGCCAAGGCAACGGCTAACGACCGGCGGGGGACCCTGCGACAGGCTCAGGGCATCCTGCGTAGCCCCCGCCCTACATAGGGCAAACGGCCCCGGCGGGAGGAACCCGCCCCTTCCCTCGCGAAATCACCGCTGCGCCTTGTCCTTTCGCCCCCGCTCGCACACCCGGCGCACCCGCTCGCGGAGCGGAACAAAGCAGTTCCGGAGGGCGTCCAACTGCCGTCATCCTAGAACGGTCCGGCAGCCGAGCGGGTGGTTCATGGCCGCGGAGAGAACCCCAGTACAACCCATGAGGCGGGCGGGCAGGCTGGCCGTGCTGCTAGCCGGCTGTCTGCTGCTGGCTCCGCTGGCCGGCCATGCCTCCGACCCCCTCAAGACTATCCAGAAGGCCCTCGACCGGGCCGGCTTGTTTCACGGCATCCAGATCAGCGGCCAGAATACCATGACCCTGCAGCAGAACTTCCTGCAGGGGGCGGAGTCCGCCTACACCGGGCAGCGCTGGGATACCGGAAACTTCTACCGGCAGAGCAGTGTACATGTGGAGGGGCCCATCTGGAAGGAGTTCGGCTTCCAGGCCGACATCTCCGCCTCCGGCTGGGGGCAGAACTACTCCCAGTGGGTCCTGGGGTACGTGGGGCACGACACCGCCATGTACTTTGGCGATCTGAACGTGAACCTGCAGGGCAACGAGTTTGCCTCCTTCTCCAAGAGCCTCCAGGGCTGGCAGTTGGACCAGCGCCTGCCCGGCAACGGGCTGATGCGGGCCTTCTACTCGCAGGAGAAGGGCTACACGCGCAACCAGACTTTCTCCGGTAACAACACCTCCGGGCCCTACTTTCTCACCTATACGCCGGTCATCGAGGGGTCGCTGCGGGTGAAGGTGAACGAGCAGCCCCAGGAGCTGGGCACCGACTACCGCGTGGACTACCAGACCGGGGAGCTGTGGTTTGAGCCGACCTCGGGGCCGCCGAAGATCATCCCGGCCACCTCGACCATCGCCGTCAGTTACCAGTCATCCGGCTTCAACAGCGCGGCGGGGACCGTGAGCGGCGTGCGCGCGGAGGTGCCGCTGGCTAAGGGGCGCGGCGTGGTGGGCCTGACCGTCCTGCGCCAGGACCGGCCCCAGGCGGGCGGGGATACGGCGGGGTACCAGGAGGACATCTACCAGGGCTCGGGCACCACCGGGCCCTTTGACACCAACTACCGGCCCATCGTGGCCAACGGCGCTACCATCATCTACAAGGGCAAGTCCCTGACGCTGACCAACAACGCCCTGATCGTGCTGGTGGACAACGTGCTGCAGGTGGAGAGCCAGGACTACGACTCGTACCGCTCGATCGGGCGGATCATCTTCCGGCGGGCCGTCCCCCCCACCGCGCTGGTCAAGGTCCAGTACTACTACAACCTCTCGCCCGGGGCCAACTATCCCAGCCTGGAGATCCGCGGGCTGGACCTGTCCTACAAGCTCTCGCCCGAGTTGTCGCTGATCACGCAGTACGCGAGCAGCGCGGGGGGCTCCAGCGGCGCCGCGGGGACCGCGCTGTCCACCGCCCTGAACTACTCGCGCCCGGGCCTGAGCCTGACGACGGCCTTCCATAGCATGCAGCCCACCTTCAGCTACATGGACTCGGTGGGGTTCTACAACCAGGAGTCAGGCTTTGAGAGCCGCCTCGACTGGCGGGCCAACCGGTACCTGACCTTTTACGACGCGTTTTCGAGCATGAAGACGAACACCGCGCTCAGCTTCGGCTCCACTAGCGGCAGCCTGGGGCCCTACGCGGCCAACGCCGGGGCGGCCTCACCCCCCGGCCCCCTCTCCTGGCAGGAGAGGGGGAGAGCGGGGCAGAACCCTTACCTGCAGCAGACGACCGGCGCTAGCTCCTATGAGATCACCACCCGACGCAACTCGATCGGCCTGGGCTTCGACCATCCCCGCTATCCGAAGCTCCAGTGGAGCCGGGACTTCATGTCCAATGCCGGGGGGACGTCCGGGGACAGCAGCTACACGACCGACCGCTTCAATATCAGCCACGAGTTCAGCCCCAAACTGCGCGCGCAGGCCGAGTGGCAGTTCAACGTGCAGGATTACCTGACCGGCGGCGGCGGCGCCTCCGCCACTTCGGCCACCAACGACTCGCGCCAGTCGCAGTACTCGCTGACCTGGTCGCCCAGTTCGGCCCTGTCGCTGTCGGCCAATATCAACACCAACCGCACCTCCGGCGCGACGCTGAGCGGGACGACGGTCACCCCGGCGCTGGCGCACGCCACCGCGCTGCAACTGTCGGCCCGCTGGAGCCCCAGCTCGCGGCTCACCGTGAACCTGGACCGCACGAGCAGCACCTCCGACGGCACCAACAGCGCGGTATCGCCGTATGCGCTGGCCGCGACCCCGCTCAACCCGGCGCTGTACGCGGCGCTACTCCCGGCGCAGACGGCGACCACCACCAGCAGCTCCCTGCAGGACGTCAGCAACACCCTGGGGATAACCTACCAGCTTTCCGACGCCCTGAGCCTGGGGGCGAACTACGGGCAGCGCAAATATACCAGCGGCGGCACCGTCGGCTATCTAGCGGACAGCAACCAGACCACCACCAATGTGTTTGCCAACTGGAAGGTCTCCCCTACCCTGACCCTGAGCACCACGGCGGGGACCGATAACCTGAAGTTCCTGGACGCGGGGCGCGGCGCGGTGACCAACAACATCTACAGCGCGACGCTCAACTACCAGCCGGCCAAGGTCCCCTGGGGGGTGGGGCTGTCGCTGAACCGGCAGACCGGCTCGAGTCCCACGTACATCAGCTTTGGCGACCGGCAGCGCTACTTGATGGTGGGGACCAATCTGCTGGACGTGAGCACCCAGATTCGCTACCAGATGGGGGCCAAATCGAACCTGTTCTGCAACCTGGGCCTGTCCAACTTCTCCAGCGGCTACTCGGCCTTCGACAAGGCGACCGCGGAGATGGGGTATGAGACGGAGGTGCTGAAGACCTCCCGGCTGAGTCTGGGCTATCGGTTCATTCGCAACCTCGCGGGGACCCCGACGTCGCCCATCTTCGCCAGCACGACGACCGACCAGAACTACCTGGCCAACACCTTCGCGCTGACCTTCAGCACTAGTTTCAGTGGCGGCGGAGGCAGCAGCGGCGGTGGTTTCTCGGCGCCCAGCTCCTCCTATGGCTCGGGATTTGGCGGCGGGCAGTCGGCCTTTGGGGGCGGCTCGGGGCTGACCGCGGGCGGGTACTCGGCCGGGTTCGGGAGCAATAACAGCGGCTTCGGGAGTAGCGGCGGGTACGGGAGCAATACCGGCTTCGGCAATAGCAGCGGCTTTGGGAGCGCGAGCGGGAGCGGCTCCTTCAGCGGGGGGCCCTTCGGCAACAGCAACACCTATGGCAGCGGCAGCCTGGGAAGTGGGGCCTTCGGCGGCGCGTTCGGCAATGCGGGCGGCGGCTCCGGCTATGGGGCCGGCACCTCGCTGCCGAGCGCGCCGACGCCGGGCAGCTTCGCGGGCGGGCTGGGCGATTTTCAGCAGCAGACGACCGAGGGGACCGGGACCCCCACCCTCGGCTGGAGTGCGCCGGGAGCCGGAGGGGCCGGCGTCCCCGGACCGGGGCTGGGCACCGGCGGGGCGTGGTACTGGCAGGAAGGACTGTCGCGGTGGGACCTTTCCTCGGAGGACATATGGCAATGAGGATAACCTGGCAGCAACTAGCGGGAAGCCGACGAGTGGGGCTCGCGGGAGGGCTGCTGCTGGTTACGCTCGCGGCGGTCGCGCCCGCCGGGGCCTCGCCCTTCCGCACCCTGAGCAATACCCCGTTTGCCTCGCGCTGCAACGGGCCGCAGGGGGCCATCGTGGTCGCCGCGCCCGCGCCCGGACAGGTCTCGGCGCAGGCGGTAGGGGCGGCGGTGGCGAGCCAGCATAGCCTGGCGACCTTGCGCCGCGCGCAGTACTCCCTGCAGGCGCTGCAACGCGCCCGGGTCAAGAGCCCGGCGGCGGAGGTGCGCTTCCCCCGGCTAATGTACGAGGTCAGCGCCGGCCGCCTGGTGCTGCCGGAGCTGGCTAGCGTGCAGGCGGCGGGGACCGGGCTGGGCAGCCCCACCAATACGCTCACCTTCACGTATGAGGGCTTCGCGGACGCCGATAAGGCGACCCTGCAGGCCTACCTGACCAACGCGTACCCCAAGATGGTCCAGGTCTACGGCCCGCCTGCCTTCAATATGACGGTGAACATCGTCCAGGACGCGACGATTCATCCGCTGCAGGGCGGCATCTACAACCCCTCCACCAACGAGATCCGGATTCCGCCGCTGAGCGGCAACTATCCGGAGGACACGTTCGTGCTGTGCATGCTGGTCCTGCATGCCTTCCGCGACGACGTGGCGCTGTACTACGACGCCTGGGAGGAGGGCATGGCGGGGGCCGCCGCTACGGTGATTCAGAGTATTCCGGGGGTGGCCGCCGGCTACAACCCGGTGGACCCGGGGCCCTTCTACGCCTGGTCGGTGTACGAGTGCCAGAACCAGCCGGCGCTGGGCAACAACACTTTCTACCCGGCCTCCGGCTTTAGCGGGATGCTGGTCTGGCGCATCTCCATGGCCCGCAGCGTGTGGCTCAAGTGCTGGGCCGAGGACAACAACTTCTTCCGCAACTTCAACCAGGCCTACTACGCGTCCTACGTGGCCGGCCTGCCGGGGGATGTGCCGGGGCTCAAAGATATCGCCGCCCAAGTCCTGCCCTCCGTCGAGAAGATGAGCTTCTACGACTGGTTCCAGCGGCAGTACGTGCTGGACACCTCGGTGCATACGGGCCTGAAACTGTACACCTGGAACGCCCCGCTGGAGGACTCGGTGCTGCTGCTGATCGAGCACTACCTGACCGGTCTGGAGGGCGCGGAAGCGCCGCGCGGGGGCACCGCCAACCTGATCTACTGGAACTACGACAACACGCTCAGCCTCTATTCCGAGGAGGGGAACGTGGTCTCGGTGCCCGCCAGCGGCGCCGGGGCGGGCGAGGGGCAGATCATCCCGGCCTTTGTCGCGGTGGGCGGACCGGAGCGGATCACCGTCCAGGTGGACCTCAACGGCCTGCGCGGGCAGTACCCGTATGCCTATGGGGTGCGCGGCTTCAACCCCGGCGAGAACAATTTCTATGGCTGCATTATGGACGGACCCACCGCCACGCTGGACGTGAGCGGCGCCTATACCAAGGCGGGCCTGAGCGCCGCGCGCGGGGTCTGGGGCACGATCCTGGGCAGCGGGCGGCTCTCCCCCGGGCAGGTCACGACCATCGTCACCAACCCGCAGGGCCAGAAAGTCACCCGCGCCTACAATGTCGGCTGGGACTCGTACGCCGCCTTCCCCTCCGGGGGCGGGCAGGCCGCGCTGACCCATACCTTCACGCGCCCGGCCAATGGGGTGCTGATGATATCCCTGCCGATAGACCCGCTGCAGAGCAACGCGGCCACGCTGTTTGGCCTGGACCCCGCGGCGGTGCTGCTGGCGCACTGGGATCCCACGGCTCCGCCGGACGGCGCTTACCAGATCTACCCGCGCATGGACCCGATGGCGCCGGGGCGGGCGTACTGGGTGAAGCTGGCCACCGATGTGCAGGTGAACGTGGCGGGGGTGCTGCCGGCGGAGAACCAGGACTTCTCGGTGCCGGTGGGGCTAGGCTGGAACATGATCGGCAGCCCGCGGCGCTCCTCGGTGGCCGTCAGTTCGCTGAAGGTGCAGGTGGGGACCGCCACCGCGATTCCCTTCGCCGACGCGCTGACGCGCGGCTACCTGCAGACGGGGCTGTATCGCTACGTGCCGGGGACGGGCTACCAACGGGCGGACACCGTGGACCCCTACGAGGGCTACTGGCTACGCTGCCTGGTGCCGGGAGGTGTGAGGCTGGTCTTCCCAGCCCTGTAACCATGAGAACACCCACCGGGCGCTCGCTAATCGCTCTTCTCGCCGGCCTGGCGCTGGTCGCGCCGCTGCTGGGCGGCTGCGGCGGGGGGATCGGAAGCACCACGCCGCCGCCCACCACGACGGCCACCGTGATCGTGGAGGCGCTGATCGCGGGCACCACCACCTCGCTGCCGGTGCCGGCCACCATCGTGATCGGCGGCGTCACCGGGGTGACCGACCTCGCGCAGGGCTACGTGATTATCACCGGGGTGCCGCTGGGGAGCAGCGACCCGCCACAGCAGCCGCTCACGGCGACCGCGCCCGGCTATGTGACCGTCTCGCAGACGGTGACGCTCACGACCTCTTCGTACACCACTGTCAGCGTGGAGATGGCTCCGGCGGACCCGACGCAAACCGCGACGATCCAGGGGAGCGTGACCAGCACGCCAGGAGCGGCGCCGGTGGCCAATGCGCTGGTCTCCTTCACCCCGGACGGCAGCAGCACCGCGGTCTCGGGGTTTACCGACAAGGCGGGGCACTACAAGTTCGGCGGCGTCCCCATTGGCGTGGTCACCGCCCTGGCGCAGGGCGCGGGGTACCTGGAGGATCGGCACCAGGTGACGCTGCAGGCCGACTCCACCGGGACCAACCCGGCGGTCAACTTCAGTCTGCTCAGCGGCTCGACGCGGGTGCCGGTGGCCGGCTTCATTCTGCGGCTGGGTCTGGAGACGCCGGTCGCGGGGGCGCGCGTGACACTGGGCGACCAGCCCGCGGTCACCACCGGCGCGAACGGGCAGTTCTCCGTGGCCAACGTGCAGGTGGGGAGCCGGCCGGTGACGGTGACCGCCAGCGGCTACGATGACCTGCAGCAGACGCTGGAGATCACCCCGGGGATGGGCCCGATCACGCTCTATCTGGCGCCTTCCTCGCCGAATCCGCCGGGCAAACCGTACACCATTACCGGGCGCGTGACTCTCCCGGGGCACCCGGACAACTCCGGGGCCATCGTCAGCGCGTTCAGCCAGGCGCTGGGGCAGGTGGTGGACTCCGACACGACGAACGCGGCGGGGGACTACTACCTGTTCGTCGCGCCGGGAACGTACCGGATAACGGCGCAGTACGGAACGCACAGCATCGGCCGCGACGTGATCCTGCTGGGCGGCGGACGGGTGCTGACCGGGGTCAACTTTACTTTGACGGCGCCCTAAGTGGGTACACTGTGAAAGTGAAAACCATACTGCTATTCTTAGGCAAAGCGGTGCTGGCGCTGGTGGTGCTGGCGCTGGTGTTCAGTCTGGTGGCGGCCGACCCGACGACGCTCGCCCCCGGCGAGCCGGCTCCCGACGGCGCTCCCCGCAATCCGGCGGCGTGCCCCGTGCCCGCGGAGCAGGAAAGCCTGCTGGACGTCTTCGCCCTGGCGCCGGGCCGGCCTGGCTGGGCGCCGCTGGAGACGCTCTGGGGGCAGCAGTCGCACCGGGCGACGCTGGTGCGCTACCTGCGGGGCGGGCCGCCCGTAGAGCAGGCGCGCGCGGCGCTGGCGCTGGGCCTGACCGGGGAGGCGTCCGCCCGCGAGGCCCTGGCCAAGGCCCTGACCTCGCCCGACGCGACGGTCCGGGAGATGGCGGCGCTGGGGCTGGCCTACCTGGGGGACGAGCGGGGCGAGGCGACGGCGCGGCTGACGCTGGGGCGCGGCCCGGACTGGCAGCGGTACCTGGCGCTGGTCGGGCTGTGGCGACTGGACACGGCGCCGACCCGCGCCTACCTGAGCGCGTCGCCCTCGACCGCGCCTTATCCCTTCCTGGGCGACCTGATGACCACCGCGGCGCGGACCCGTCCCTGGACCCCGGCCGCCCCGGACACCCATCCCCCCGCGGTCTACGGCGTGCCGGTGAATACCATCTGGGAAGAACTGGCCGATAACCTGGTGCTGGCCACCGACTACTGGTGGCACCAGGGACAGTATGAGCAGGCGACCTATCTGCTGCAGATGGCGCTGTTCTTCTGCCCGGATCGCGTGGACTTGTACGGGGATGTCGCCTGGCTGCAGTGGAGTCAGGGGCGTGACGAAATGGCTCTGGCTACGCTCCGGCAGGGGATCGCCGCCAACCCCCAGGACCCGCTGGCCCACTTCAACCTGGGGTTCCACTACTTCAACACCAAGCGGTTCACCGAGGCGCTGCCCTTCTTGTGTACGGGTAGGGAATGTGAGACGTGGTGGGCGCCGGCCAACACCTACGCGCACTGTCTGGAGGTGTTGGGCAAGCACCAGGAGGCGGTGCAGGCGTGGGAGGAGACGGTGAAGCGCTTCCCGACCGATGAACCGGCGCGACGGGCGCTGCAACGGCTGCGCGAGGCCCCGGCCGCCCCCGCGGCTACGCCCTAAGGGCAGGGGCGATGGCGATCAGCGGCGCGTAGCGCCCGGCAGCCGTCCTCGCTCGGAGCTACTCGAGAGCGGCGGTCCGCTGGGCTCGGCGCCGGCGCCGGGGGGATTGCCGCTCGGCGGGGGCTGGGCCTCGCCACCCGGGGGAGAGACGGTCCCGCCCTCCGGAGGCGTGGTCGGCTCGGTGCCGGCGGGAGACGAACTCTGCCCCGTGGAACGCACCGTCACCGTTACGGATATGGGCCCTACCTCCACGCGCTTGACGCCTTCCGGCAGCGCCAGGCCGGAGACAAAGACGCGGCTGCGCCGGACCTGCGTAATGTCAATCCTCTCGGTATGCACCCGCCCGAGTTGATCCAGCTTCTTCGGATCGCCAGTGACCACGAGACTGGAGGGGCTGACCGCGACGCCGACCACCTCATAGCCGGGCGCTGGATCCCCGATTTCGGCCTCCACGTAGACGGTCTTGCGGGCCAGGCCCTCGCGGGTAACCGAGAGCAGCACCGAGGCCTCGGGGGGCTCAATGGTTACTCCACTCACGGGATTTCCGTCTTCGTCCTCCGTCTGCAGGCGCGGGAGGCACTCGGCGCCGACCGTGATCCCCTCCACGCTGCACTCCGCCACCACCCGAACGACCTTCGCCACGGCGGCGGCTCCGCCCGTGACCTTCACTTCTCCCGGCCGCGTGTCGGAGACGCCCACCTGGTAACCGTTGGCCGGCTGGCCGGTCAGGCGCACCTCGACCTTGCGGGTGTCGGTCACCGTCTTGTCGAGGAACACCTGGACCTCGCCCGGGGTGATCGACTCCAGACTCAGGCCGTTAGGCAGGTCCTCCAGCGTCAGCCCCGCGCGGTGCTCACCGGGAGAGCGACCGGAGACGTCCGCCACCAGGGTCAGGCTACTCGGCGAGGTCTCCTCGACCACGCGCTGCGGGCCACTGAGGATCACGGTGGCGGTGGTCGGGCGGCAGCTTACCACGGTCAGGCCTTCGGGCGCGTTGCGCACCATCACGCGTACCTGGAATTTCTGGACCACCATGGGGTTCTGCTTAACCACCACAAAGGCCCACAGGCACAGGGCGATGAAGAGCGAGAGCATCTTCAAGCTCAAGTTATGGCGAATTGCGTTAATTAGATAGTGCATGGTTGAGCCTGGTTTCGGGATCGACCGACCGCTACTTGCGCCAGAAGAAGAACCGTTTCTCCGCGCGCTGGGCCTCGAACAGCTCCATGAGGCGCTCGGTGAGTTGCGGCCGCTGCAGGGCGGGGCTGAGCGTACCGTTGAAGGCCAGCGAGATATTGCCGGTCTCCTCGGAGACCACCACGACTACCGCGTCAGTGCGCTCGGCCAGGCCCAGCGCGGCGCGATGGCGCATCCCGGTCTCGGTCGAGAGCCCGGGGCGCTCGGAATGAGGCAGGACGCAGGAGGCGGCCAGCAGTTGCCAGCCGTGGATCACCGCCGCGCCGTCGTGCAGCGGCGTGCGCGGGTTGAAGATGGTCATCAGCAACTCGACCGAAACGCGGCCGTTAATGGTCTTGCCGGTGCGGATGATGTCCACCAGCGACTGGGTGCGCTCCATCACCATCAGCGCCCCGTGGCCCTTTTCAGCGAGGCGGAAGGCCGCCTCCACGATCTCATTGATGACATCGGCCCCCGCCTCGTCCTCGGTGGAGCCCAGGGGCGAGGGGAACAGCCCGCTGCGGCCCAGGCGCTCCAGGGCCATGCGCAGTTCCGGCTGGAAGATGACCACCAGGGCGATGAGCGCCACCGGGAGGATGGCCCGCAGCAGGTAGTTGAGGGTGGGCAGCCAGGAGGAGACCATCAGGACGAGCAGCACCAGAGCCACGCCCCGGAGTAGCGACATGGCGCGGGTGGCCCGCATCAGCAGCAGGACCCGGTAGACCAGGTACGCGACAATGGCGACGTCCAGCAGATCCAGGACGCCGACATTGGGGAGCAGACCGGTTAGCGCGTGCCAGAAGTCAATCATACGTGGTCAGGAGCCTCGTCCGACGGTACGACTATAGGACATACCCCGCGCCGGCGTCAACGCGGCTCGATCGGCGGCGCGGCCTTCGTCTCGTGCCGGTGCCGCAGGTACTCGACGATTCCCGGCACCAGAGAGATCAGAATTACCGCCATGATCACCATCGAGAAGTGCTTCTGGACAATCTCCACGTTGGCGAAAAAGTGTCCGGCCCAGACGAACAGGCCTACCCAGAGCAGGTTGCCGAGGATGCTGAAGGCCAGGAAGCGCCGGTACCTCATGGCGCCGAGGCCCGCTACAAAGGGCGCGAAGGTCCGCACGATCGGCACGAACCGGGCGATAATCACCGTCTTGGCGCCGTGCTTCTCGTAGAAAGCGTGGGTGCGGTCCAGATGCTTGCGGTTCAGCAGGCGGCTGGTGCCGTGGAAGGCCCGGGGGCCGACAAAGCGGCCGATCCAGTAGTTGCTGCTGTCGCCGCAGATGCCGGCCGCCCAGAGCAGCAGGAACAGGCTCAGGGGGTTGAGCGCCGACCCCGGCGCGGAGGTGACGGCCCCGGCCGCAAAGAGCAGCGAGTCGCCGGGCAGGAAGGGCGTGACCACCAGGCCGGTCTCGCAGAAGATCACCGCCGCCAGCGCCGCATAAGTCAGGGTGCCGTAGGTGGCGGTGAAGGAGGCCAGATATACGTCCAGATGCATGACGAGGTCGAACAGACTGCTGGGTAGTTGCATGAAGCTCCTTAGGTGAGGCCAAGCGGGCCCGGAAGATGATTCCCGGTCGGGGAGGCAATCTCCTGCTGGGGGGCGTTGGAGGGAAGACAGTCGCAGCGCAAGGACGAAAAGGGGAGGCAGACGATAGGTCTAGCCTCACCCCCCGGCCCCCTCTCCCGCGGCGGACCTGGGGAGAGGGGGAGAAAGGCAAATGCTGCCTCTCCCGTAGGGGCGGAGCTTGCTCCGCCCGCGGCCACCGCGAAGCCGAGGGTCAGCGGCAGGCGCGGGTGGATGTTTCGCGGGGTGGGGCTCCGCGAAAGATCCACCCCTACGTACGGCAACGGCCGGCGGGGGGACCCTTCGACAGGCTCAGGGCCTGCGGCGTAGCCCCCGCCCTACAAAAGGCCAAGGCCACCGCCGGAAGTTGCTTTTCACCGGTCGGCGGTTGTGCTATAGTGTCGTCCATTGCGCCGTAGAAACCAGTTACTCAAAAAGGAGCCACACAACTTGCGAAGATTCCTGCTGATCGGAATGCTGGCCCTGGCCGCTACTCTGGCGCTGGGCCTGCGCCCTGCTCCGGCCACCGCTGCCCCCGTGGCGGTAGTCAACGGTATCAACATCACGGACGCTCAGTTCCAGACCGAATTGATGGCCTCGGCCGGGCATGAGGTACTCACCGCGCTGGTGGACGCCGCTATTATTCACGACGCCTTCGTCAAGTCGGGCCTGCCGATGCTGGACTCCGAGGTCGTCAAGTTCGTCGAGGCGCGTTTCGGCTCGATGGATCGCTATCGCGAGATGGCCAAGCAGAATGGCATTGACCCCGAGCGCTACCTGGACCGGGCCATTCGCCCGCAGATCATGCTGCAGAAGCTGGCCCTCAAGGCCACGCCGATCACCCCGGAGAGCCTCAAGAAGTACTACGATAACAACCAGGCCAAGTATGGCACGCCCGAGATGCTGAGCCTGCGCCAGATCGTCGTGAAGACCAAAGAGGACTCGGACAAGGTCATGGCCGCTCTGAAGGGCGGGGCGGATTTCGCCACCGTCGCCAAGGAGAACTCGGTCGACCCCAACGCCAAAGAGGATGGCGGCCTGATTCCCGATGTGGCCCTTACCTCGATCCCGCCGCAGATTGCCGATCCCCTCAAGAACCTCAAGGAGGGCGCCTACACTGAGCCGCCCATCGAGACCAGCGGCGTTTGGCTGATCGTGAAGCTCGAGAAGCGCACGCCGGCCGCGCAGAAGACGTTTGACGAGGTCAAGGCGCAGGTCGAAACTGACCTGACCGACGAGATCACGGGCCAGGCGGCCATCGTCGCCCTGCGCGACAAGCTCCACGCGGACGCCAAGGTCTACATCCGCGATAAGGAGTTCAAGGCCATCGCCACGGAGATCAAGAAGCCGACTCCGCCGCCGGCCCCGCAAGGTGGCTATCCCGGTGGACCGCAGGGTGGCTATCCCGGCGGCGCACAGGGTGGCGCGGAGGGCGGAGCCTACTAGTTTCTCCCGCCGTCGCCCCGCATCTGAACGTACCGAGAGGGCCCTGCGGGGCCCTCTCTTTGCCTTGCATTTCGTCGGTCGTGTGTTATACTCTCAACAAATAGACGTATGATGGTAGCTCGAAAGGAGTTGCATCGCTCTTGTCCATGATAAGCCGCCATGGGCGACCTGTGGCGCTGTGTGCGCTGGGTGTCGTCCTGGCTCTAATTGCTGTTGGTTGTGGCACCAAACCCGTCGCTACGGTTAACGGGAGCAAGATCACCGAAAGCGAATTCGCCAAGCGTCTCCGCGCCGAGGCCGGTTCTCAGGTGCTCACCTCGATGATCGAGAACCAGATCATCAAGGATGCGTTCACCAAGGCCGGCCTGACGATCACCGATGAGGACGTCAAGTCCGCCATCGACGAGCGCTTCGGCGGCATGGAGCGTTTCCAGCAACTGGCCACCCAGAGTCAGATTAAGACCGAGGATTTCATCGAGCGCGCGCTCAAGCCGCAGCTCATGCTCCAGAAGCTGGCCACCAAGGACCTGAAAGTCACCGACGCCGACCTGCAGAAATGGTATACCGACAACAAGCTCAAGTACGACGTGCAGGAGAAGGTAACCCTCCAGCAGGTCATCGTAAACGATCAGGCTACTGCCGACAAAGTGATGGCCGCCCTGAAGGGTGGCGCGGACTTCGCCGGCGTTGTGCGCCAGTACTCGGTTGACGCCAGCACGCGCGAGAACGGCGGGCGGGTTCCCGACGTGCCCGTCGCCAGCATCCCGGCGGAGATCTCCAAGGTCCTCGCCGGCCTCAAAGAGGGCCAGTATTCGCAGCCGATCAATGCGGGCGGCGCCTTCCTGATCGTCAAACTGGAGAAGCGCACCCCCGGCCAGACCCGCACCTACGAGCAGGTCAAGTCGCAGGTGGAGAAGGACTTCCGCGCCTCCAAGCTGACCCGCGAGGCCCTCATGGCCCTGCGTGACCAGCTGCGCAAGGACGCGAAGATCCAGGTCGTGGCGCCTGATTTCCAGAGCCTCAACGAGGAATTCAAGGCCACGGCGCCCGGCGCTGCCGGCGCACCTGGCGCGCCTGGCGCCCCGGCCGCTCCGGGAGCCCCCGCGGGCCCGGCCGGACCTCCGGCCGCCGCGCCGCAGACCGCGCCGCCGGCAGGCGCGCCCGCCGCGCCCGGTCAATAGACGCCCCGGCCTGACAACCCCATCCGCACCCTGCCGGGGGG
>DASXVN010000063.1:0-2596 GCA_036504235.1 Armatimonadota bacterium
GCTGGCCGCCTACCCGGAGGCCAGCGACGCCGAGCTGCAGCGCCGAGCCGGAATCGCCCTCGCAGACGCCTTCAGCGGCCACGGCATGACGCCTGCGAAGCTGGCCAGCCAGTGGGCCACCTGGGCCAAGCCGCGCGGCAAGGCCTCGAAGTCCACCGTCCTCTCCGACGTCGACAACGCCAAGCACGCCGAGCAACCGGTGGGGGTGCTGCGTGGTGGACTCTGAATCCCTCGACCCGCTCGACGCCGACGAGCAGGAAGTCTTCGCCCCGCCGGTCCCGCCGGTTCCGTTCTTCCAGAGCATCCGAGCCCAGCTCCAGGCGGCAGCCGGCCCCCAGCGCCCCGCCAGGCCGCTGCAGGACCCGGAGATCACCAAGGCCCACGAAGAGGCGCTCGTCTACGACCGGCATCTAGCGAAGCTGGCCGAAGACTGGGGGACCGACGCCGACGCCTTGATGAAAGCGGCTCCGCTCGAGAGGGCCCGTATCCTCGGCAGGGACCGATTCGAGGGTTCGATCCACGAGCTCGCAGAGAGGGCAGGCGTCCCGACCCGCATCTGCCGCGTGCTCGCCGCGAAGGAGCCGCTCGCCGAGACGCCCGCGCTGGTCGCCGCGCGGGAGTTCATTGCCGAGCGCCGGAACTTCTTGTTGCTCCTGGGTGGGGTCGGCACCGGCAAGTCCTTGGCCGCGTGCTGGACGTTACTTAGCCAGCGCCGCCAGACGACCCGCGACCCGGTGACGAACCAGGACCTCCTGGTGCCGAGCGAGATCAACTTCAACGCGATCAGGTTCGTGCGCGCCTCCGAGATCGCCCGTCTCTCGGTCTTTGACGACCGGGACACCTGGGACGACCTCCGCACCGTCCACCACTTGGTTGTCGACGACCTGGGCACCGAGGCCGCGACCGAGTTCTGGGCGGAGAGGCTGAACGAACTGATCGACGTTCGCCACGGCTCGGAGTTGCCCACCGTCCTGACCTCGAATTTGAGCGCGCCCGAGTTCAAGACGCACTACGGCGCGCGCATCACCAGCCGCGTCAACAGCGACGGAGTGGTCGCGAACTGCGGCGCTGTCGACCTGCGTGCTGCCGGAAAGGCCCAGCCATGAGAACCCCCAGCACACCGATCCCGTGGACCGAGGCCCCGCCCTCCGACGCTCGACCCGAAATCCAGACCGGCAGCGGACGTCTGGAGACCGCAGTGGCCACAGCGGTCAGCGCACTCCTCGCCGCCCCAGTGGCAGCCACCGAGCCCGGCCGCCCGACACGCATCGAGGTCTTCGTGGCCCTCTGCGCGCGTTGTCGATGGGTCCGTGCGGATGCCTGGGGCGAGCGGTGGATGCGCCCCGGTCCCCCGCGCGTCGTCGCCCGCGCGGCATTCCGCGCCTACCTGGTGGCGCTTGAAGTCGCCAACGACCTGGCTGCAGACCAACACCGCCGGCTGGGCCGGAAGGGAGCAAGGGCATGAAGTCAAT
Source organism: Armatimonadota bacterium (assembly GCA_036504235.1). Classification (GTDB taxonomy): domain Bacteria; phylum Armatimonadota; class Zipacnadia; order Zipacnadales; family Zipacnadaceae; genus Zipacnadum. Next base: position 1,473 of record DASXVN010000063.1, read on the forward strand.
TCACGTCCTGCGGCGCGACATCGCCGCGGCCTCGGTCATCGGCGAGGCGAACGCGAGGATGGTCCCGAACCGGATCTTCCTCGAGATGACGGTCGCCAGGTCCAGGCCCACCACGCCGACCCCGAAGCCCAGCGCCACCCCGCCCAAGGCCCCGCGGCCGGCGCCTGCAAGGCCCAAGGCGAACCGCGCGCTGGAAGTCCGGCAAGCCCGGGACGCTGGCGCCCTGGTGCTTTCCGAGCTGCGCGCCGCGGTGTCAGGCGCCGTCCTCGATGCGCGCAGGCAGGAGTGCCGCGACTGGCACCGCTTGCGCGCCCAGGGCTGGAGGCCGTTGCCCGATGCCACATGGCGCGGCCCGAATGGCCAGGTACTCGACCCCAGCAAGCCCATCTTCCCCACCAGCACCACCAGGAGGCAGACACGATGAGCAACTACGCAAGCGCCGACGCAAGCAGCAAGCGAATCAAGGACGCCCTCGGAACCCTACGTCTGGTCCTCGACTGCGGCACTGACCCCGGGGCAGTTCTCGCCGCTGACCGCGAAGTCGCCCGCATGCAGGGGCAGAGCGAGGGCTACGGCCACGAGCTGGACCCGCTCCTGCGGGCCGAGGTGGACCGGGCGCACGGCGACGCCGCAGCCCGGATCTACCAGCTGCAGCAGAGGGCGACCCGATGAGCGGCGCACCCCCGAAGAAGCCCGTTGGTGGCTACTCGCCCACCCCGGCCCCCAGCGCGACCGAGGCACAGGAGATCGCCTACCTCCGCGGGATGGCCAGGGTCGCAGCCTCCCGCGGCTGCAAGGCGCAGTCGCTCGACTTCACCCGCCAGGCCGACGAGCTCGAGGCCAAGGCCAAGGCGCCGGCGCCCGACACAGGGCTACGCGCGCCCGCTCGCTGGGGATGAAAGGACGTCGTAAGGCAGGAAAGCCCAGTGATACCGGGTGCTTAAGGTACTGTGCGGGGCCGCCTACCAGGCGGGTCGCGGAATGCGCGGAATTCCACTAGTGCAAATACTCAAAATGTCCTGCCAAACCGGCCAAACGAAGGAGTCCACAATGCCTGACACCCCCGCCCCCCTCAGCGTCGCCGCCGCGGCGAAGGTGATGGGCCTGGCGAAGAGCTCCCTGCA
>DASXVN010000064.1:0-17092 GCA_036504235.1 Armatimonadota bacterium
CTACGTCCCCCGCCGTCGCTAACCCAACGTTCTCGGCGGGGGCCGTAGCCCCCGCCCTACAGTGAAGCCGCAGGCCTCCCCATCAGCTTGACAGTGGTCAGCTTCCCACTTATAATGCCGTGCACGCAGTTGGTGGGCGGAGCCGGAAAGGCCTTGTCTGTCCGGTCAACGTCCCCCGATGGTCACAACCGACGTCGGGTCGTCCTCAGACCCTAGGCCTAAGTCTAGTGTATCAGCCGGCGGCGGGCACTAAACGGCCGGGACTTATGCGTCCCGGCTTTCGCTTGTCCTTCGCAGGAACAACGGGGCCCCGGAGTCCCCACACTCGTCCGGTTGATTTCTCCTGGAGAGGATTGGATAGCAGATGCAGGGTCGCTTTAAGCTGTGGATTGCCAGTATCGTGGGCCTGTTACTTCTGGGCTTCTTGATCGGGTTTGGGCCGATTCGGCCCGCCCCTAAGGGCTTCACCGTGCAGAATCAGTTCCGCTACAGCCTGCCACAGCCGGTAGGCCAGGAGAAGGACCTGGAGTCGGCCAACGGCCAGATCGGGGCCGAACTGCGCGCCAAGGTGAGCGACTTCAAGTCGGCCAAGTTCATCACCCCGACTCTCCTCGAAGTCTCCACTTTCGCCACCACCGAACAGATGGCGACGACGGACCAACAGCAGATTCTGCAGGCTCTGCAGCCCAAATATGCCGGGATCAAGCAGGAAGCCGCCCCGGAGCCGGTAGAGCGGCCGATCACCCAGTGGGGCGATTGGCTCGCTATCTACCCGCCCAAGCCGCAGATCCGTCTGGGTCTGGACCTGCAGGGCGGAGCCCAGGTCGTACTCCTGGCTCGCCCCGAGACTACCCTGAACTTCATCTCCCCCGAGGATAAGCCGATCGTGGCTATCACCGCGCCGGAGCAGCCCGCGGCAGTCGCGGGCGAGAAGCCGGCCGCGCCGGTGGCGCCGGCGGCGAGCGCCGCCAAGCTGCCGACCTCCGAGGACCTGAGTAAGCGGATTCTGGCCTCCCTCCAGCAGGTAGGACAGCCCATCAAGAGCATGGAGTTGGAAACCTCCTCGACGGGGCGCCAATTGATGGTGGGCCGAGACTCGCTGCTCCAGACCGTAGCCACGGTGCAGTGCGTTTCCCCGAACCGGATAGAGGTAAAGACCAGGGCTAAGGTCCAGGCCGAGGCCGACCGCGATGAGAATGCGGTGCTCCGGTACCTACAGGACGCCAACCCCGGCGTGGATGTGAAGCTGGGCTCCAAGCGCAGCGTCTTCATCGAGAAGAATACCGCCGACAAGGTCCGCAACGTAGTAGAGCGGCGCTTGTACGCCATGTCGGACATCCGCGAGCCGGTCATCCAGACGCAGGGCGATGACCGCGTCATCGTGGAGTTGCCTGGTGTCAAGGACCCCAAGCGCGTGGTGGACATCCTGGGCACTACCGCTCTGCTGGAGTTCATGCTGATCCCCGAGAAGTATGAGCCTCAGAAAACCGAGAGCGACGACTACTCGACGTGGACCAACAAGTACTCGCGCGAAGATGTCCCCTGGGAGCAGGTGCGTGCCGAGTCGGAGGCCCCCTTCACCGGCGCCGACCTCAAGAGTAACGCCCAGGTGACCTCGGGTCAGGGTATGGAATTGGTCGTCAGTTTCGAGTTGCTGAACGAGAAGAAAGACGACTTCCGCAAATTCTCCGGCAAGAACGTGGGCCGGTACATGGCAATCGTCCTGGACGGCAAGGCGCAGATGGCGCCGGTTATCCAGTCTGAGATCCCCGGCAACGGCATCATCTCCGGCAAGTTCACGCCCGATGATGCAGCCAAACTGGCGCTGCTGCTGAACGCCGGCGCGCTGCCCGTGCCGCTGGAGATTGCCGAGAACCGCACCGTAAGCGCCACGCTGGGCGCCGACTCCATCCGGCAGAGCTTGCTGGCGGGGCTGATCGGTCTCGCCCTGGTCATTGCCTTCATGGTGCTGGCCTACCGGGTGCCGGGTGTGTTGGCCGACATCGCGCTACTCCTGTACCTGGTCATGCTGCTGGCGGTGCTGAAGATGGCGAACGCGACCCTGACGCTCCCGGGTATTGCCGCCTTCATCATGTCGCTCGGTATGGCGGTGGACGCCAACATTCTGATCTTCGAGCGTCTCAAAGAAGAGCTGTACTCCGGTAAGACCCCGCGAGCCGCGGTGGTCGCCGGCTTTGACCGCGCGTGGACGGCCATCCTGGACGCCAACGTGACGACTCTGATCGGTGCCGCCGTGCTGTACTTCCTGGGCACCAGTTCGGTCAAGAGCTTCGCCGTCACCCTGTTCTTAGGGGTTATCGTCCATCTGTTCACCGCCGTAACGGTAAGTCGCTGGCTGGTGACGATGCTGGCACACACGCGCCTCGGCCAGAAGCTGAGCGTCTACGGCGTGCCCAAGCCCGAGTAGCAGGGGCGCGGACCAAGTGGACGGTGGTCAGGCCGGAAGCAACCGCAGCACCGGCGTACAGACAGGGCAGCTATATCTGAGGAGGTCTCTCACTCGTGGACTTCTGGCGTAGGACAAACTGGAAAATCGCAAGCATGGTGCGGGTCTGGTACCTCATTTCCGCCATCGTTATCGCCGGCGGGGTGGTGGCCTGGGCCCTGCTGGGTCTGAATCTGGGCATCGACTTTACGGGCGGCAGCCTGTACAAGTTCCAGACCGAGCAGGCCGTGGCCGGCACCAGTGACCAAGACAGTAAGGTCATCGGAGACGTGCGGGCAATTCTGGGCGAGATGCAGGTGGCCCACTCGCAGATCCAGGTTGCCGGCAATAACCTGATTCTGATCCGCAGTCAGATCACCTCGCATGAGGCTGCTCTCGAGCAGGCCGACAAGATTCTGGCGGCGCTCAACGAGAAGATGGGCCCCACCGCCGGCAAGATCACCCTGGTGGGCAACGAGTTGGTCGGTCCCGTCATCGGGGCGCAGCTCAAGTACAACGCTCTGCTCGCCTTGATCATCGGCAATCTGCTCATCCTGATCTTCCTGACCGTCCGCTACGAGTTCCGCGTGGCGACGGCTTGTATCGTCGCCCTGATCCACGACGTACTAGTGATGATCGGCGGGATGGCGATAGCGCGGGCCGAGGTCAACAGTGAGTTCATCGCCGCTATGCTTACCATTGTGGGCTTCTCCGTTACGGACAGCGTGGTCATCTTCGACCGGATCCGGGAGAACAAGCGCCTGCACCGCAGCGCGGACCTGGAGACGATCACCAACGCCAGCCTGCTGCAGACCATGCACCGGTCAATCAACACGGTCCTGGTCGTACTGCTGACGCTGTTCTCGCTGTTCTTCCTGGGCGGGTCCACGATCCACCCGTTCGTACTGGCCCTGCTGATCGGTATGACTACCGGAATGTACTCTTCCATCTTCATCGCCAGCCCGCTGGTGGTAAGTTGGGACAAGTGGAGCCTGAGCCGGCGACGCAAGTCGGCCGCGGTGGCCCCGAGCCGCCAGCGCCTGGTCGTGGCCGGGGGCAGCGCCCCCGACACGAGCGGCGGGGAAGAGCAGCCGACCGAGGGCCTCAGTGCCGAGCAGGCGATGCGCCGTGCGCAGAACAGCGCGCAGGAAGCCAAGCGCGCCGAGCGCCGCGAGCGCCGCAAGTCCTCTTCCAAGGGTGGCAAACGCCGGTATTGAGGTGCTGCGATGTACGGCACTACCCAACATGAATAGCAATCTAGGGGCGGCGGCTTCGGCGGCCGCCCTGTCGTAACCGGACCGAACGCCGGAGCGAGGGGGAACAGCCATGAAGAAGCTGCTGGAGATTCTGCAAGCGGAAGGTCCCGTGAGTACGGAGGAGTTGGCCGTGCGGCTGGGCAAGACCCCGGAGGAGATCGAGGCGACGCTGGCCTCGCTGCGCGAGCAAGGGGTTCTGCTGCGGTACGCCGCCCTGGTCAACTGGGAGGCGACGGCTGAGCACGAGAAGCTGTACGCCTTCATTAACGTCACGGCTACCCCGGAGCACGGGCGCGGTTTTGACAAAGTGGCGGAGTACCTGAGCCGCTTTGACGAGGTACATTCCCTGTACCTGATGAGCGGCGTGGCCGACCTCTGCGTGGTGGTGGAGGGGCGGGATTTCCGCGACATCTCGAGGTTCGTGGCGGAGAAGCTGGCCCCCACCCCCGGCGTGACCAGCACCGCTACCTCCTTCGTGCTCAAGACGTACAAGATGGAGGGAGTCAGCCTGTTTGGCGAGACCAAGAACGGGCGACTGGCGGTGAGTCCTTAGATGTCACGACGACCGCTTGGCCCTAATGCGATGGCGCGGGAAATGCCCCCTTCCGGGATTCGGGAGTTCTTCGACCTGGTACAAGGGCGCGAGGACGTTATTAGCCTGGGCGTCGGCGAGCCGGATTTCGCTACCCCTTGGAAGATCTGCGACGCGGTGGTTGAAGGACTGCGGCAGGGCCAGACCTCCTACACCTCCAATTACGGCTCCCTGGAGCTCCGCGAGGAGATCGCGCGGGACGCCGCGGAGCGCTATGGCCTGAACTACTCTCCCCACGACCAGATTCTGCTCACCAACGGGGTCTCCGAGGCGCTGGACCTGGTGATGCGCGCGGTACTCGAGCCCGGCGACGAGGTGCTGGTCCCCGAGCCCTGCTACGTCTCCTACAAGCCCACGGTGGTGATGGCCGGCGCGACGCCGGTGGTCGTGGAGACGCGGATGGCGGACAGCTTCAAGCTGCGCGCGGACGCCCTGGAGGCGGCCCTGACCCCGCGCACGCGGATGCTGGTGCTCAACTACCCCAACAACCCGACCGGCGCGATCATGACCGCGGCGGAGCTGGCGCCGGTCGCGCGGCTGGCGGAGGAGCACAACCTGCTGGTGGTCTCCGACGAGATTTACGCGCATTTGACCTACACGGGGCGCCACGCCTGCTTCCCCGCGCTGCCGGGGATGCTGGAGCGCACCATCTGGCTCAACGGTTTCTCCAAGGCCTACGCGATGACCGGCTGGCGGCTCGGGTACGCCTGCGGCCCGGCGGAGTTGATCGAGGCTATGATGCGGATTCACAGCTACACCGCGCTGTGCGCGCCGGTCGTGGCGCAGGTCGGGGCGCAGGAGGCCCTGGCTCATGGCGACGAAGAGATGCAGGCCATGGTGGCCCAGTATGACCAGCGGCGGCGGGTGCTGGTGCAGGGCTTCCACGACCTGGGCGTGCCCTGTTTTGAGCCGGGCGGAGCCTTCTACACCTTCCCCTCCATCGCGCATACTGGCATGACCTCGGCCGAGTTCTCCCGGGCGCTGCTTTTTGAGGAGAACGTGGCGGCGGTGCCGGGGACCGCGTTCGGCGCTTGCGGCGAGGGCTATCTGCGCTGCACCTACGCGACGCACCTGGACTTGATCAAGGAAGCCCTGGAGCGGATGGGGCGACTGTTGGCCCGCCGGGGCGTAGCTTCTGCCTGAGACTCTACGGGGATAAGGAGCTGGTGAGCATGCGCTACCTCACGACAGCAGGGGGACGAGGCGGCAGGCTCTTGCTGCTGGCCGCGGCGGCGCTCAGTCTGGCCCTGCCCGGCCGAGCGGCGACCGGCGTGACCCTCGCGCGCGACGGCAAAGCTCTCCTGCCGATCGTGGTCCCCCCGCAAGCGATTCCCGCCGAAAAGACCGCCGCCGAGCAACTCGCGACCTATCTCGGCAAGATCAGTGGCGCCACTTTCACCGTCCTCGAGGGTGGCCCGCTCAAGCCCGGCGCACCAGCCATTTATGTGGGCGCGACCGGTTTTGAGGTCGCGCAAGGTATTGACCCCAGCAAGCTCGCGCCCGAGGAATCCGTGGTGCGCACCGTGGGGGGGAGCCTGATTATCACTGGCGGGCGCCCGCGCGGCACGCTCTACGGGGTCTGCGACCTCTTGGAGAACGTCCTGGGCGTGCGCTGGTACACGCCTTGGGTCGAGAAGGTTCCCACGCGCCCGACGCTCATCCTCCCTGCTCTGGACCGCCGCTCCCAGCCGTATATGCGCTTCCGCAGCCACTATACCCATCTATTTATGGACAACGGCGGCCCCACGACGCCCGACCCGCGCTGGAAATGGTTCAACGTCCACAACCGCATCAACGAGGTGACTACCTCCGGCCCGCTGGACGAGTCGGTCGGCGGCGGGGTAGCGTATGGCCCGCGCATCCAGGGCGGGCATGGCTTCGCGCCATATCTGCCGGCGGACAAGTACTTTGCCGACCACCCCGAATACTTCTCGATGCGCGCTGGCAAGCGGGTCCCCTCTAACGGCTTGGACGGCAACCACGCCTGCCTCAGCAACCCCGACGTGCTGCGCCTGATCACCGAGGGCGTCCGCGAGGACATGCGGGCCAACCCCCAGGCGTACTGCTTCACGGTGGCGGTCAATGATGGCGGTTCCAGTACGATCTGCGACTGCGAGCCGTGCCGGGCGATCGCGCGCAAGTACGGGGCCACGGAGGAGCGCTACACCGACGCCGGACTGGTGATCTGGTTCGTGAACCAGGTGGCGGACGCGATCAAGGACGAGTTCCCCGACAAGTTCATCCGCACCCTGGCCTACGGCCCCGCCTCCCAGCCGCCGGTGGGGATTGAGGCGCGAGACAACGTGATCGTGCAAATCTGTGCCGGACCCCGCAGCGAAGCCGTGTATCTGCCGCGCGGCGCGCAGTCCTACGAACTGAAGCCGGTGGCGGGCTGGACCCCCTTCTGCAAGCATATCTGGCTGTGGGACTACGCGCTGCCCTGCTACACTACCCCGGGCTTCATCCGCCCACTGATCTGGAAGATGGACCAGCAGATGAAGTACTTCAAGTCTCTGGGCCGGGTGGAGGGGATGTTCCAGGAGAACGAACTGCTCTCGGCCGAGGACACCATGTTCGCGCAGTTCTATGAGATGAACATGTGGATCTTCACGCGCTTGTGCCAGGATCCGAGCCAGGACGTGGAGGCGCTGGCCACCGACTTCATGGACGGCTTCTACGGCCCGGCAGGCAAGCCGCTGCGCCAGTACCTCGCCCTGACCAAGGCGCGGCTGCCGCTATTCCCCTATCGCTTCTGGGATTACGCGACGATGAGGCAGGCCCAGGGCCTGTTCGACCAGGCCCTGGCGGCGGTCAAGAGCAAGCCCGAGTATCTGGACCGGGTCAAGGCCTCGCGGATGCAACTGGACCTGGCGGCGCTGGCCTGGCGCAGCCAAATCATCGCCGACTACCTCCGCCAGGGCGGCAAGGCGGAGAACTACCCCTTCCGGATTGCTGTGCTGAAGGCGCGGCTCCTGACGAGCTTGGATACGAACCCGGACCCGCTGATCAACTCCATCACCTCCCGGTACTGGGTCAAGGGGCATCCGGGCCGGGAGCCGATCAAGGAGATTATCCGAACTTACATTGGCGAGGTCAGCGCCGGGGTCGAGTACACGCCCCTGCCGGCGGAACTGCGGGGGCTGCCTCCCGCGCGCGTGATAGACCTGGCGGCGCCGGCGATGGCCACCGGGTACGCGCCGCTGCTGGTGGCGGACCCGGAGGCGACGCTGGGGCTGGCGATGCCGCGCACGGAGAGCGGGGAGCTGCCGATGAACATCAGCTACTGGAGCGGCGTGCCGGGGCGCTCCAACGAGGGAGGCGTGACGATCAACGCCGCCGATGTGAAGGGCCCGGGCTATCACCTGTACACGGGGCCGACCTTCCCGCTGAACGAGTGGACTTTCCTGTACATGACCGCCTCCTGGGGGGTCCAGCGGCACCTGTACAGCCTCTATGATCCGGCGCATCCGGACCGCAAGTGGACCGCCTACGCCTCGCTGAAGTTCACGGGGCCGGCGCTGCCCTATGGTAAGCCGGAGGACAAACCGGGACTGTTCATCGACCGGGTAATCCTGGTGCAGGAGCCTGACGCGGCCCCGGCCACGACCGCTACGACAGGGGGAGGACCGCGCTAGCGCGGCAGGGACATGGGCGGAAGAGTGCGCGGGCTGCTGGTGCCGACTTTGCTGAGCCTGGTTTCTGCCGGGCTGCTGCTGCTGTGCTTCCCGCCCTACGAGCGGGCCTGGCTGGCCTGGGTGGGCCTGGCCCCGCTGCTGGTAGCCTTGGGGCAGGTGCGGCGGCCCGGGCAGGGGGCCTGGTGTGGGCTGGTCTTCGGCGTGGTCTTTTTTACCGGGATCAACCGGTACCTGATGACGTACGGGTTCCTGCCGGCGGTACTGGTGGGGCTGCTGGAAGCTGCGCCGGCGGTGCTGTTCGGGGCGGTCGCGGTGTACCTGTGCCGCGAGCGCGGCTCCTGGGAGCGGGCGCTGGGCCTGGCTGGCGCCTGGACGCTGGCGGAGGCGCTGCGCGCTAACCTGTGGGGATTGTCGCTGACTTTCGGCCAGTTGGGCTATACGCAGCATGCGAATTTGCCCCTGCTGCAGACGGCGTCGGTGGCCGGAGTGCTGGGGATTAGTTTCCTGCTGGCGTTGGTGAATGCCTCGCTGGCGGGGCTGCTGACTCCGGCCGGGGGCTGTGGGCGGAGGGTGCGCCGCGCCTTCTCGGTGCTGGTGTCGGTGGCCGTCGTGGTCGGCGTGGGCCTGGCCGGGCAGCACGAGTTGGCGCAGCCACCCGCGGCCGGGCCGAGCCTTTCGGTGGGCGTGGCGCAGCCCAATGTGCCCCTGCACACGCCGGTAACCGCCGAGGACACGCTACTGTGCCGGAACGATTACCCGCAGGCCACCGATGAACTGATGCAGGCGTGCGGCGGTGTGGGGTCCGGCGATCCGCGGCTCCCGCAGCTCGTGGTCTGGCCGGAGACCGCCTTCCCTGTGGCCCTGAACTGCGCCCCCGATTTCGACCTGGCGGCGCGGGCCACGGCGATGCGCGACCAAGTGTGGCTGCTGATGGGAGCGCTGAACCAGACCGAGGCGAGCCAGGTGTTCAACAACGCGTGGCTCTTTGATGACCAGGGGCAACTGCGCGGCACCTACAGCAAGATGGACTTGGTGATGTTCGGCGAGTACGTCCCCTACCGCGATAAGCTGCCTTTCCTGAAGAAATACCCGCTCCGGGACTTCGACTTCTCGCGGGGGACCGACCGCAACCTGCTGACCTTCGGCAACTACCACCTGGGGAGCCTGATCTGTTTTGAGGCGATCTTCCCCGAGCCGGCGCGGGAGCTGACCCGGCGGGGCGCGGAGTTTCTGGTCTTCCTGACCAGCGACGCCTGGGCGGAGCACAGCATGGAAGTGCTGCTGCACTCGGATACCGCGCCGCTGCGGGCCGTGGAGAACGGCCGCTGGGTGGTGCGAGCGGCGGCCACCGGGCGGTCGGCGATCATCTCGCCGCACGGGGAGTTGGTGGCGACCGTGGAGCCGTGGCAGGCGGGCAACATCCAGGCGCTGATCACGCCTCGACGGGATTTGACCTTCTACACCCAGCACGGGGACGCACCGCTGCTGGTGCTGTGCGCCCTGCTGATGCTGCCGCCCTGGCTCGCCGGCCGGCGGCGCTGGCGACGGCGACGACGGGAAATAGTGCTGGGCCCCGAGGACTGGAAATGAACCAAGTGGAGTTGCTGACGGCGCTGCTGGACAGTCTGGACTCCCCGTATGTCTTTGCGGATACGGATCACGTGATCCGTTATATGAACCGCCGCGCGGTGGAGCACTACGCCGCGCGGGGCGGCGCGGACCTGGTGGGGCAGTCCCTGTTCGCCTGCCACAACGAGCAGTCGGCGGCGGTGATGCGCGAGGTCCTGGCCGCGCTGGCGGCCGGGGAAGAGGAGCGGATGATCACCGACGGCGAGCGCTTCCGCGCCTACATGCGCGCCGTGCGCGGCCCGCGGGGCGAGTTGCTCGGTTACTTCGAGCGCTACGAGCCCCCCCGCGGTGCTTGAGCCCGCCTCGGCCGAAGAAACCTCCTGGACCGCTCACCCCCAGGAAGGACTGCAACGTCTCTCCCGCGAAGCATCCTCCGGCCCCGACGCGCATATCTCGGGTCTTGCCTACCAACGAATCAAAGAGTGAGGTCTTGCGATGACTCCCGATTTCAGCAATCTAGACACCTGGGTACTGGCCGGTCAGTCCAACATGGAAGGCGTGGGCCAGGTTAGCGAATCCCTGCCGCCCGACGAGAAAGTCTGGGCTTTCTCGAGCGCCGGCGAGTGGGAGGTGGCGCAGGACCCCTTGCACCGCCTCTGGGAGAGCTACACGCTGTGCCACAACGACCTGATCCGGCCCAATCTGCTCCCTGAAGAAGCGGGGATGTCGGACGAGGACCTGGCCCAGAGATTCTACCGGGAGGAGAACGCCGCCGGGCTGGGCGTGTCTTTCGGGCAGGCGATGGCGGCGGCGCTGGGTCAGCCGATTGGCCTGATTCCCGCGGCGCACGGCGGCACCACCCTGAACCAGTGGAGCCACGAGAAGAAGGACCAGGGCGGTCGCAGCCTCTACGGAGCGATGCTGGACCGGATCAACCGGGCCGGCGGCAAGCTGCAGGGCATCCTCTGGTACCAGGGCTGCTCGGACGCGGATGCGGTCTGCGCGCCCACTTACGTGGAGCGGATGAGCGCCTGGATCGAGGCGGCGCGCCGGGATACCGGGATCGCCGACCTGCCGCTGTTCGTGGTGCAGATCGGCAACCTGATCACCTCCGACAATACCAACGTGGCCTGGTGGAATATGGTGCGCGAGGCCCTGGCGCAACTGCCGGAGCACGTGGCCCACTGCGGGGCGACGACCGCGATTGACCTGGATATGACCGACGGCATCCACATCGGGACGCCGGGGCTGCACCGGCTGGGGCAGCGGATGGCCCGGATGGCCCTGCGCCACGCGGTGCATCCGGACGAGCCGACCGGCCCGCGCCTGGAGAGCCTGGAGGTCTGCCCGGCGCATTCGGGCCTGGTCTCGGTGCGGGTGCGCTGCAGCGGCGTCACCGGCGGCTGGCTGCCCGAGTACCACATCGGCGGGTTCGAGGTGCGCACGCCCGACAACCAACCGCATAAGCAGGCGATGGTGATCAACGCCAACCGGGACCCCGAGGACCCGGCGGCGATTCGGGTGCTGTTGACCCTGCCGCCCGACGATCAGGCTTGTCTGACGTACGGGCAGGGCTACAACCCCTACTGCAACGCGGTGGACGAGGCGGACATGCCGCTGCTGGCCTTTGGGCCGCGCAAGCTGGCGTAGCCTCTGTGAGAAGACGACAGATGAGGAGACAACTATGGCTAAGGAACGATGTATAGTGGTCGGAGCCGGCGGGATTTCCAACGCCTGGTTTCCGCCCCTGAAAGCCGAGAAAGTCAACGTTCAGGCGGTTGTGGACCTGAACCTGGACAACGCTCAGGGTAAGATCGCCCAATATGAGCTGGCGGCGGAGGCCTCCCGCGATCTGGCCGGGATGCTGGCCAAGTACCAGCCGGATTTCGTGGTGGACCTGACGGTGCCCGAGGCGCACAGCAAGGTCACCTGCCAGGCGCTACGGGCCGGTTGCCACGTGATCGGCGAGAAGCCGATGGCGGCGAGCATGGCCGAGGCGCGCAAGATGGTCAAGGTGTCGGAAGAAACCGGCCGGATGTACATGGTGAGCCAGTCGCGGCGCTGGGACGCCCAGCACGACCGGGTCCGGCGGATGCGGGAGAGCGGCAAGTTCGGCGATCTGACCACCTTCAACTGTGATTTCTACATCGGCGCGCACTTCGGCGGGTTCCGGGACGAGATGGACAGCCCGCTGATTCTGGACATGTCCATCCACCACTTCGACCTGGCTCGCTACCTGACCGGTACCGACCCGGTGGCCGTCTACGCGCTGGAGTTCAACCCGAAAGGCTCCTGGTACAAGGGTGATGTAGCCGCCAGTTGCATCTTCGAGATGACCGACGGCGTGGTCTTCACCTACCGGGGGTCATGGTGCGCCGAGGGCTTCCCCACGAGCTGGAATGGGGACTGGCGGCTGATCGGCACGCGGGGGACCCTGCTCTACGAGCACGATCAGGACCCCGCGGGGCAGGTCGTAACCGGCCGCGAGGGCTTCACGCGCCAGATCAAGGACGTCAAGGCGCCCGTGGCGACCGTCAAATACACGCAGATGCACGGGGGGCTGCGCGAGATGCTGGCCTTCCTGCGGACGGGCAAGATGCCCCAGACCGAGTGCCACGACAACCTCAAGTCGCTGGCCATGGTCTTTGCGGCGATCGAGAGCAACAAAAAGGGCAAGCGGGTTCCGGTTAGCTGCTAGCCTGAAGAGCCAGTCCACAGCCGCTTCGGCGCGCTGATTTTTCGGATCAAGGAGTCACCCATGTACAACGAGGCAATCAAGATCGGAACGATGGTTAACGGTGGGCCGCAGGCCGCCGAATACATCCGGCAGATTCTGCCGTATGGCTTTGAGTCTTTCTCCATTAGCTTCTGGCAGAAGCTGGGCGACTACAACCTGGCCGTCATGGCCGATGAGATCAAGGCGGCGCTGGGCGATAGCGGCGCGGTCATCAGCAGCGTGAGCTGCTTCGGCAATCCCTTGGGCGTCGAGGAAATCGACGAGGTCACCCGGCAGGGCTGGCGGACGCTGATTGACGCCGCGCACCTGTTCGGCTGCGACCTGGTCACCGGTTTCGCCGGTCGCGTGGTGGACGCGCCGATCAATGAGTCCATGGCGCGCTACGCCGAGGTCTTCGGGCCGCTGGCCGCTTACGCGGCGGACAAGGGCGTGCGGCTGGCCTATGAGAACTGCGACATGGGCGGCGACTGGCAGCGCGGCAACTGGAACATCGCCCACAACCCCACCGCCTGGGAGATGATGTTCGACGCTATCCCCTCGGAGAACGTCGGGCTACAGTGGGAGCCGTGCCACCAGATGGTCAGCCTGATTGACCCGCTGCCGCAACTGGCCCAGTGGGTAAGCAAGGTCTTCTGCCTGCACGGCAAGGACGCCACCATTCGCTGGGACGTCATCCGCGAGCACGGCGTCCATGGCCCGCACACCTACGTCTACCACCGCACCCCGGGCTTCGGCGACACCAACTGGACCGACCTGATCACCATCCTGCGGCAGGGCGGCTTCACGGGCAGCATCGACATCGAGGGCTGGCACGATCCGGTCTACCGCGACGAGCTGGAAATGACGGGCCAGGTGCACGGCCTGAACTACCTGAAATCCTGTCGCGGCGGTAGCTACGTGCCCAATCCGAGCTAATGACGACGACCTCACCCGATGAGCTGACCGCGCGACAGATCTATGAGGACAACCTCCGGTATTTCGAGGGTTGCGCCCGGCTCTATGACCTGTCGAACCCGGCCGAGTGGAACCTCTTCGAGCGCTCCATGCTGCGCCATGACCTGGCGCTCATGGGGCGCTTAATGGAGGGGCGCGAGCCGGTGCGCGTGCTCGACGTGGGCGCGGGCACCGGGCGCGTGGCCCTGCCGCTGGCGCGCCGGGGCTGGCAGGTGCTGGCGCTGGACCTGTCCGAGGCCATGCTGCAGATGGCCCAGGGCAAGGCGCGCCGCGCCGGACTGCACGACCGCCTGCAGGGGCTGTGCGTGGAGGCCGCCGGCTTCCTGCGCAACTGCCCGACCCAGTTCGATGTGATTGTCTTCTCCTCGGTGCTCCACCACCTGCCGCAGTATGTGCAGGACGCCGGGCGTGCCTGCGAACTGCTGGCTCCCGGGGGCGTCATGTACATCACCCACGAGCCGCAACTGCGTACCGCGCCGGTGGACACGCTGGGGATGAAGGTAGTGCTGGAGGTGGACCGGGCCCTGCGCCTGGGGCAGCAGATCCGCAAGCATATCCCGCGGCTGCTGCACCACTGGCCCAAGCCGCCCACCTACCCGAACACCGACTATCATTTCGAGTTGGGCTGCGACCGGGAAGCGATCGAGGCGGAACTGGGGCGCCAGGGGCTGCAGGTCTTGCACCGGCGACTGTACAAGCCGCGTAACACGGCGCTGATGGCGTGGCTGGACTCGACACTGTTCCGGACGCCGAATTGGCACTTTCGCCTGGTCGCTCAGAAGGGGCAAGAAGAGGGGTAGCGGTATGAATGCCTATCCGGAGGGCACGATTCTGCACGTCAAGGCCGGGCCGCATGAGCGGCGTGGCGCCTGGGTGGCGCTGCCCGCCGGGGCGGATCCCGGCGGCGGCAACCAGACCTGGGAGCTGCTGGGAGCGGGGCGCGAGCCGCTGGCCTGCGGGGTGGCGCAACGGGTCGGCGAGGAGCTGATCCTGGCTCTGCCGGACCTGCCGGCCGAGGCGACCGCGGAACTGCGTCTGCGGGAGGCGCTCCCCGAGGAGATTCCCGGGGTGTCGGTCCGGCGGGGGGAGGGGGCCTGGGACTTCCTCATCGGCGACGAGTTGTTCACGACCGTGGTGGTCCGGCCGGAGGCGGCGCGACCGTACTGTTATCCGCTGCGCGGACCCGGCGGGGTGGGCATGACTAACCTGGGGCCCGCCGATCATCGCCACCACCGGTCGCTGTACTCGGCGCATGGGTCGGTGAACGGAGCCGACAACTGGTCGGAAGCGCCGGAGCATGCGCGCACCGCCAACCGCGCGGCTTGGGTGGTGAGCGAGGGGCCGGTCTGTGGCGAGCTAGCCCTGGAGAACGACTGGGAGACGGCCGACGGCAGCAAGCTGCTCGCCGAGAGCCTGCGCCTGCGGGTCTACGCGACCGGCGACGACTGCCGGGTGCTGGACTGGGACCTGACCTGGAAGGCGGCGTACGGCAGCGTCTTTTTCGGCGACACGAAAGAGGCCGGGACGCTGGCGGTGCGGGTGGCGGAGAGCCTGGAGGGTAGTCGCGGCGGGCGGATCGTCAACGGCTACGGCGCGGTCGGCGAGACGGAGTGCTGGGGTCAGCCGGCTCCGTGGGTGGACTACAGCGGCCTCTGCGAGGGCCGCGCGGTGGGAATCGCCTTGTTCGATCACCCGGACAACTTCCGCTATCCGACCCCCTGGCACGTGCGCGACTATGGCCTGTTTGCCGCCAATTGCTGGGGGCTGCACGATTTCGCGGAGGACTGGTCGGTGCGCGGCGACTACGCCCTGGCCCGCGGCGAGTCGCTGCACTGGCGCTTCCGGGTGTGCCTGCACGAGGGCGACGAGCAGCAGGGCCGGGTGGCCGCGCGCTATCTGGACTTCGCCTACCCGCCCCGGGTTGGTGTGCTGGTCTAGGCGCGACAGGCACAGGGGAAAAAGCAAAGGCGGCCTCCGCAAGGAGACCGCCTTCTTTGTTTGGCGTTGGTGGTACGGACTACTTGATGAGGCGCAGGGCGAACGGGTAGGTGTAGCCCTGTCCCTTGCTCACGGCCATCGTGCCCATGATGCAGAAGATGAGATTCACGACCCAGACGGCGCTGGTGATAAGGAAGCCGACGCCGATGACAGACAGGATTCCACTGGCGATGTAGGCTATCAGGACCGTAATCTGAAAGTTCAGGGCTTCCTGGGCCTGTTGCTTGGCGAACGGCTTTTCGCTGGCGATCAGCCAGATGACCAGGGCACCGACGAAGCCGGTGAAGATGCCCAGGAGATGGGCGAGTAGAGCCAGATTCTTCTCGTCGCTGTTGATCTCGGGGTTTACGGCCATGGGTGTTGCCCTCCCTAACAGAATGATGTCCCGGTGTGTCTAATGACTCATTCGCCGGGGGGCCGGCCCTTTCCTTCCCGCGTCGAGGTCACTTTTCGCAGCAGTACTGCATCGCCTCGTGGACTCGGTCCAGCAACTGGCGGCCGATCTCGTCGCAGGCGGCCTCGGTGCGGCCCTCCCAGCGCATGACCAGCTCCGCACCGGTATTGGAGGCGCGGATCAGCGCCCAGCCCTCCGGGAACTCGATGCGTGCGCCGTCCACCTCGAGCATGGGCGCCTGCCCGCGGTAGGTGGCGGCCACGCGCTCGGCGACCGCGAACTTGGTCTCGTCCGAGCAGGCGACCCGCTCCTCGGGCGCGGTGAAGTAGGGGGGCAGCGACTGGAGCGTCTCGGACAGCGACTGGCCGGAGGCCGCGATGCTCTCCAGCAGGCGGGCGGCGCCGAAGGAGGCGTCGTCATACTTGAGGTAGCGATTGCCGAAGTAGCAGTGGCCAGTGGTCTCAAAGCCCAACGGCGCGGAGCTCTCCGCCATGCCCGCGAGGATATACGGGTAGCCGCAGGCGGTCATCTTGACCGAGCCGCCGCGAGCCTCCACGTCCTCAATCAGCGAGCGGCTGCAGCGGACCTCGGTCACGAAAGTGGCCGGCCCCTGCTTGAGAATCTCGCGGCACAGCGGGGCCACGTAGCGGTCGGGCCAGACCATGTTCCCCTCGTGATCTACCACGGCGATGCGGTCGCCGTCGGCGTCCAGGGCGATCCCTAAGTCCGCGCCGGTGGCCAGCACCCGGGCGGCGCAGGCGGCGATGCCCTCCGCGGTCAGGGGGTCAGGCGGGCGGTTGGGGAAAGTGCCGTCCGGCTCGGGAAACATGATGTCCAGCTCACAGCCCAGGAACCTGAGCAGATGCTGAGCGGTGAAGGTGCCGCAGCCGTTGCCCAGGTCCAGTACGACCTTCAGCCCCGCGGCGGCGCCGGCGTGGAGTTCCCCCTCCGCGCAGGCGAAGTACTCCGGCCAGATGTCGCGCTGCTCATAGGAGCCCGCGCCGGAGAGGAAATCGCCGGCCACGGTCTCGCGGTACAGCTCCTGGAGGCTGTCGCCAAAGAAGGGGCCGGAGCCGTAGCGGACCTTGAGGCCGTTGAACTGAGGCGGCTTGTGGGAGGCGGTGATGCCCAGGCCGCCGTCGGCACCCCAGCAGTCAATCGCGTAATACATCACGGGCGTGGGGCAAGCGCCGATGTCGAGCACCGAGCAGCCGCAGGCCTGCATCCCGGCGGCGGCCGCGGCGGAGAGTTCCTCCGAAGAGGTGCGCAGGTCGCGCCCCAGCAGCAGCAGCGCCGGCCGGCCCAACTGGCGGCTGAGCCGCGTGCCATAGGCGCGGGCGATCTGCTCCATCACCTCGGGCGTGATCTGCGGGCCCACCTCGCCCCGGATATCGTAGGCGCGGAAAATGTCCTGGTCAATGTTCATAGAGGGGTCCTTGCGCGAGGCTGATAGTGAGTGCGGAAACAGAGGTGGAACGTGGAAGGTGGAACGTGGAAAACGGCCCGAGGCA
>DASXVN010000065.1:0-35539 GCA_036504235.1 Armatimonadota bacterium
GGGGCTCGTACCCCGCCGGACTAACGTTCGGCTAGCGACGGCGGGGTACGAGCCCCCGCCCTACAGTAACGGCCCTTGCCGTTATTCCCCCTCCTTTTAGGGAGGGGGTAAGGGGGTAGGGCCGTTCACCGGCGCCTCGCCTTCTACCCGCTGGAACTTGCAGGGGAGCCAGAGGTGAAAAGTGGTGCCCTCGCCTAGCCGGCTGGTTACTTGCACGCGGCCGTGGTAGTAATCCAGGATGCGCTTGACGATGGACAGGCCCAGGCCGGTGCCGGTTACGTAGCGATTCTCGGAGCGCTTCTCGCGGAAGAACTCGGAGAAGAGGCGCTTGACCCCTTCCTCGCTGATGCCGATGCCCGTGTCGGACACCGCCAGCTTGACGTACGCGCCGTCACTTTCCCCGGTGATCCGCATCTTCCCGTCCTCGCGGTTGTACTTGATCGCGTTGCTCACCAAGTTGTTGAAGAGGCGGATTAGCTCCTCGCGATCCGCCTCCACCGGTGGGAGCGTGGCCGGGACGTCTACCTCGAAAGTCAGGTTGCGCTCCGCCGCCAGCGGTGTCATGATCTCCACCACCTCGGCCACGATCTCCGCGAGATTGCGGGGAACGATCTCCCGTTGGACTGTGCCGGCCTCCATCCGCGCCACGTTGAGCAGGTCGGAGACCAGGTCTAGCAGGGCCTTGAGCCGCTGGCGGGAGCGGTCCACCATCTCCTTTTGCTTGGCGGGGTCCGAGACGATGCCCTCCTGCATCAGGGCCAGATAGCCGTCAATCGCCGCCAGGGGCGCGCGCAGTTCATGGGCCACCATGTTGACGAACTGGGCCTTGACCTGCTCGACCTTCTTGAGTTCCGTGATGTCCCGCATCAGAGTCACGGTGCCCAGGAAGACGCCGCTGCCGGCCTCCACCACGGGGGCCGTATCAGCCAGAACCCAGGTGGGGTCAGGCAGGTGGGTGAGGTTGATCTCCCGGGTGAGGCGCTTGCGTTGAGCGCCGGCCTCGGTCATCAGGTCCAACAGGGCGGGCGGCTCGATGACCGCATGGAGGTCACAGACCTCGGCCGCGGGATTACAGCGGGGCAAGACGCGCAGGGCGGCGGGGTTGTGCAGGACCAGCTTGCCCTCGGCGTTGGCCACCAGCACGCCCTCGGCCATGGCGCTGATGATGATCCCCAGGCGGCTCTGCTCGGTCGCCAACTCCAACAGGCGGCGCTCCTGGTCGGCCTGGAGTCGGTTGCGCTCCTGCACCAAGGCGACGTGCTGCAGCGCCTTGCGGGTCAGGCGCAGGAGATCGTCGGGGGTAAAGGGTTTGACCATGAAGTCATAGGCCCCGCGCTTGGTGGCCTCGACGGCCGTCTCGATGGTCGCGTAGGCGGTGATCACCACGGAGGCCATCTCGGGGGCGATCTCTACGGCGCGGGGGAGAAACTCCAGGCCGCCCATGCCCGGCATCTTGAGGTCCACCAGACTGAGCATTACATCGGGGTGCGAGCCGAGCAGGGTCAGACCCTCTTCGGCGGTTTCGGCCAGGAGAACCTCGAAACCCTCAGCGGTGAGCACCCGCCGGCAGCCCTGGCGAATGCCGATCTCATCGTCTACCACCAGGATTTTAACGGGAGGCGGGGTTGCGTCCATAAGGTAAAAGGGGCATCGGCTGCTCAGCCCATGCCCCTATTCTTCTGCTGGTAGACTTATTCCTGTCCGACAACGAGTCAGTGGCACCGCCGTCCGTGCCGCCTGACACCGGCGAGACGCCGGTGCCACTGGGAGGCCCGGAACTACTCCCTCGTCACCGCGTTGAAGCGGCAGACCTCCAGGCACTTGCCGCAGCGGATGCACTTGGACGCGTCAATCACGTGCGGCTGGCGCGGCTCGCCGGCGATGCAGCTCACCGGGCAGTTGCGGCGGCACAGGCCGCAGCCTACGCAGGCGTCGTCCAGGATGCGGTACAGCACCAGCGACTTGCAGTGATGCGCCGGGCATTTGTGCTCCTCGATGTGGGCGCGGTACTCCTCGGGGAAGTGCCGCAGCATGCTCAGCACCGGATTGGGCGCGCTCTGGCCCAGGCCGCAGAGCGCGGCGCGCTTGCAGACCTGGCCGAGGCGCTGCAGCTTCTCCTGGTCGTCGGGCTGGCCCTGGCCCTGGGTGACGCGGGTGAGGATCTCCAGCATGCGCAGGGTCCCCTCGCGGCAGGGGGTGCACTTGCCGCAGGATTCGTCCTGGGTGAAGGTCAGGAAGAACTGCGCCATGTCCACCATGCAGTTGCTGTCGTCCATAACGATCAGTCCGCCCGAGCCCATGATGGTCCCGGCGGCCTGCAGAGATTCGTAGTCAATCGGCGTGTCCAGGTAGGCCTCGGGCAGGAAGCCGCCGGAGGGGCCACCGGTCTGCGCGGCCTTGAAGGCCTTGCCGCCCTGGATGCCGCCGCCGATGTCGAAGATGATCTGGCGCAAGGTGGTGCCCATGGGCACCTCGACTAGACCCGTGTTGGCGACGTTACCGGCCAGGGCGAAAACCTTGGTGCCCTTGGACTTCTCGGTGCCGATGGCGGCGAACCACTCGGCGCCCAGCAGGATGATCGGGGCGATGCTGGCCCAGGTCTCCACGTTGTTGATCAGCGTGGGCTTACCCCACAGTCCGCTGACCGCGGGGAAAGGCGGGCGGGGCCGCGGCATGCCGCGCTTGCCCTCGATGGAGGCCAGCAGCGCGGTCTCCTCGCCGCAGACGAAGGCGCCGGCACCTAGGCGCAACTCGATATCGAAGTCAAAGCCCGAGCCCATGATATTTTTACCCAGCAGCCCGGCCTCATAGGCGGCGGCGAGGGCCTTCTTGAGGCGCTCGACGGCCAGCGGGTACTCGGCGCGGATGTAGATGAAGCCCTGGTTCGCGCCGACCGCAAACCCGGCGATGACCATGGCCTCCAGCACCACATGGGGGTCGCCCTCGAGGGTGGAGCGGTCCATAAAGGCGCCGGGGTCACCCTCGTCGGCATTGCAGACGACGTACTTGGGAGTGCCCGTGGCCTGAGCGGTGAACTTCCACTTGAGGCCGGTGGGGAAGCCCGCGCCGCCGCGGCCGCGGATACCGGCGGCGGTGATCGTGGCGACGACTTCCTCGGGGGTCATCGAATCGAGCACCTTGGCCAGCGCCTCGTAGCCGCGCACGGCCAGGTAGTCGCTGAGGCTCTCGGGGTCGATGCGGCCCACGTTACGCAAGGCGATGCGCAACTGGTTGCCGAAGAAGGGGACCTCGCAATAATCTTCCACGAAGCGGTTGACGAGCCCCTCGGCCTCCGGGACCTTGCGGTCCGCAATGAGCGCGTCGGTGCCGACCGGCTGGGTGGCGATGGTCCACTCCGGAATGGGGTGATTCTGCCCCAAGTCCTTGGTGACGATCTGGCGGGCGCGGTCGGCGTCCACCTTCACGTACAGGCGCGGCTGCTCGCCAGGCTTGGAGACCTCCACCAGCGGCTCGAGCCCGCAGCGGCCCACGCAGCCGACGCGCTTGAACACGACGGTATCGGTCAAGCCCTCAGCCGCCAGCGCCTCCTGCAGGACGACCATCATCTCATCGGCCCCGGCGGCAATGGCGCAGGTGGCCACGCCGAGCGTGAGCTGCGTCTTGCCGGCAGCCGACTCCTGGCCGCCGACTTGTTCCTTGATCTTAGCTAGCGTTTCAGTAGCGTTCATAGCTTTAACCCTCGTTACCCAGGACGGCCTTGACGCGCTCTACGAGCACCTGCGGCTCCACGGGCTTATTGATGAAATCGGCGACCTTGAGCCACTCCGGGACTTCTCCGCCGCCATCGATGCGGAAACCGGTATCGGTGGTGACGGCGCTAATCATGATGACGGGGATGTCCCGGGTCTCGGGATGATTGCCGAGAGTGCTGATGACGGCAAAGCCGGAATGCAGCTCCTCCATCATCAGGTCCTGGAGAATCAGGTCCGGGCGATTGGCCAGGGCCTTCTCCACGCCGGCCGCCGGGCTGTCGGCGGTGTCCACCACGAAACCGGCACTCTCCAGCGCGAGGCTGTTTACGGTCAGGAAGTCCACGTCGTCATCGATAATCAGAACTCGTTTGCCGTTGGACATAGTGTTCCTCTCTCTTGGTAATTCGCGAGTCGCGCGCCCAACACCGGCGCCCTCTATCCGATCGTATCCTGCGGCAGTTCGCCAACCAGGTCGGCGCGCGGCAGGGTCACGACAAAGTCAATCCACTGGGGATAGTCGCTCTCCACGCGGAGTTCGCCGCCGTGACGGCGAGTGATCTCGCGGGCGATGAACAGCCCCAATCCGGTACCCCGTTCTTTGATCTCACCGCTACTGAGGCGGGAGAAGCGCCGGAACAGGTGCTCGCGCTCCTCCGGGCGGATGCCCGGACCATCATTCCACACGTGAATCTCGATGCGGTCCTGGGCACGCTCACCAAAGACCCGAATCTTGCCCCCGCGCTTGCCGTACTTGGCGGCGTTGCCCACCAAATTGGCCAGCACCACCTGCAGGAGCGAGGGGTCGGCCTGCACCACCACGTCCTCCGGCAGGTCCACCTGCACGGTAATCTCGTCGTCGGTCAGGCGACTGTGCAGCTCCCGCAGCACCGGCTCGAGCACATCGCGCTCGACCTGCACGGGCCGCGAGCGGATTTCCAGCTCGCCCTTCTCAATCCGCGACAGATTGAGGTAGTTGAGGATCATCTCCTCGGTCCGGCGCAAGGTGGAGGCTACATCCTCCAGCGCCTCGCGCTGCTCAGGGCTGATGTCGCCCACATACCCATCGCGGATCGCCAAAACGTTGAGCTTCATCGCGGCGACCTGGTTCTTCAACTCGTGCGTGATGAACTCCAGGGTCTCCAGGTAGTTCTGGTTCCAGCGATGCAGCTCTTGCGTGGTCGTCTGCAGCCGGTCGTAACTGCGGCGGAGCTGCTCATCGCGCTCGCGCAGGGCTTCCACCATGCGGTTGAAGGAGACCATCAGGGTCTTGGTCTCGTCCCGCATCGCGGAACGCGGTTCAGTGAGACGGTAGTCCAGGTCGCCCTGGGCAATCGCTCCCGCGGCCTCGGTGAGGCGGGTCAGCGGCCGCGATAGCCGCCCAGCCAGCCAGATAGCCATGACCACGGCCAGCGCCAGCGCCAGCGCGGAAATGCCGAGGATAAGGAGCAGCGCATGACTCCGCATGTCCTCGTAGCGCTGCTGCAAGACCCCCACATAGAGGATGCCGATGATCCCGTTGTCAAAGTCGCGCAAAGGCTCGTAAGCCGAAATGTACCAGTTATCAACCACCAGCGCCGGGCCGATCCAGATCTCGCCCTGGCCGAGCACCCGGTCGTAGACCTCGGCGGAGACCCGGGTCCCCACCGCGCGCCGGCCTTGCTCGTCGGTCACGTTGGTGGCGATGCGCACGTCGCGCTGGAAGATCGTCACCGTACCGAGGTTGCGACCTCGGTACATGCTGGTGGTGAAGATGTCTTCCCGAATCAGATCAACCAGCGGGTAATCCTGATTGAGCACGGTGCCGGAACGCACGACGCCCAGGACTCGCCCGGTCGCGTCCAGAATCGGCGCGGCCGTCTCCACCATCATCGCCTCGGTCAGCGGCTCGGAGGCCCCGGGCTTGGCGGCCGCGGTCTCGCGCATCTCCAGGTGCGCCTGTTGGGCCAGCTCCGGGCTTTCCCAAGTGAGTTGCTCGAGCGGCACCAGACGCAGCCCGGCCACCGGTTGGCCTTGGCTCAGGGCGGCCCGCACCAGCGGGCTGTCGGAGATTACGCGCCCCAGCGCCTGGCCGCGGGCGGTGAGCACTACCTTCCCCTGATTATCAAGGACTTGCAGTAGATTCAGCCGGTTATCTACGCGCAGCTTCTCCAGGAACTTCTGGCTAAGCCCGCCGGTAGCGCCGTCCTCGCCCTGCGCCGCCCAACTGGCGAGCACCCCGGTCACGCGGGCGCCGCTCTTGGACTCCGCGCTGAGCACACTGTGCGCGGTCTTGAGCCCCAGGGCCACCCGGCGCTGGGCCTCCCCGACGACCAGGCGATTGATCAGGACCGTGGACGCCACCGTAGTGAGCAAGCCGCCCACCAGGGCGACCGCCACAAAGGCGATCAGGAGTTTTGTCCTCAGCGGCGCGTCCATAGTCCGTATGGTGAGACGCGAATCGTGAGTTGCCGACTGATCATGGACTGGCGAGACGCCCGTCCTCCCGCCCTAGGCCGGGACTTCCTCGCGCGCCTTGGCGGTGTACATCGAGACAATCTCGCTGACGTCCTCGGGCTTGACGGGGGCGTGGATCTTATTATTGACCATCACGACCGGCGCCTGGCCGCAAGCGCCCAGACAGCGCGCGCACTGCATGGTGAACAGGCCGTCGTTGGTCGTCTCCCCCGGCGCCGCTCCCAGTTGGCTGCAGAACTGATCCATGACCGCCTGGGCGCCTCGCACGTAGCAGGCGGTACCCATGCACACGGCCACGGTATAGACCCCCTTGGGGGTCAGGGAGAAGTACGAGTAGAAGCTGGCCACGCCCTCCACGTAGGAGGTGGGCACGCCCAGGGCCTGGGCCACATGGTTGATGGCCTTGGCCGGGATATAGCCGAAGGTGTCCTGGATGTGGTGCAGGACCGGGATCAACGCGCTCTGCACGTGCTCCTGGTTGTTGAGCTTCTGCTCCCGGATATACTCATCCAGTTGCTGCCACCATTCCGGCTTTTCGAGAATCTCGCGCTGGTAGCTCATTATTTCTCCTGCGCCTCCTGCGGCCGAACGCCCAGCGGCATTCGCGGATAATAGAAAGTGTGCAACAGCTCATGCGCGCGGTGCCCCAGCGGCTCGCCCAGATACTCTTCGTAGAGCTTCTGGATGTCGGGATTCTGGTGCGAGCGGCGCAAGGTGCGGCCTTTGTCCAGGTTGTACAGGGCGCAGGCGCGCTGCTCCAGCAGGGCCGGGTCCAGCGGGATGTTGTTGCTTCCCGCGTAGGGCTGGCCGCCGCCGCCGATGCAGCCGCCGGGGCAGCCCATGATCTCGATCCAGTCGTACTTCTCGCCGGCCCGCAGCTTGTCCATCACCGTATTGGCGTTGCTCAGGCTGCTGGCCACGGCGGCGCGCACCGGGGTGCCGCGGAAGTCCACGACCGCCTCGCGCACGCCCTCCAGACCGCGCACGGCCAGGAAGTCGATGCCGTCGTCGGGCAGGTCTTCCTCAAAGAGCATGAAGTAGGCCGAGCGGAGCGCCGCCTCGGTTACTCCCCCGGTGGTGCCGAAAATGGCCGCGGCGCCGGTGGAGGAGCCCAGCGGATTGTCGGGCGGCTCCGGCTTGAGGTGATTGAAGTCAATCCCGAAGTGGTTGATCAGCCAACCGAATTCCCGGGTCGTAAGTACCGCGTCGGTGGCGGGCAGGCCGTTGACGCCCAGCTCCGGCCGCTGCGCCTCGAACTTCTTGCAGGTGCAGCACATGATGGCGACGGAGAAGATCTTGCTGGGGTCAATGCCCATCTTCTCGGCCCAGTAGGTCTTGACGATCGCGCCCTGCATGGACATCGGCGACTTGGCCGAGGACAGGTACTTGATCATGTCCGGGTGGAACTGCTCCGCGAACTTGATCCAGGTCGGACAGCAGGAGGTGATGTTGGGGAGGGGGCCGCCCTCCTTGAACTTCTTCACGAACTCGGCGCCCTCTTCCATGATGCACAGGTCGGCGCCAAACTGGGTGTCGAAGACATAGTCAATGCCCAAGCGGCGCATGGCCGCGAAGGCCTCGCCCTCCCAGGCGTAACCCGGGGCCAGGCCGAAGCACTCGCCGCAGGCGGCGCGCACGGACGGCGCCATTTGGCTGACCACGATCATCTCGGGGTCCTCGATGGCCTTGAGGAAAGCTTGGGTCGCGTCTTTCTCCAGGAAGGCCGCGGTCGGGCAGACGTTGATGCACTGGCCGCAACCGACGCAGACGGTCTCCATGAAGGGGGCGTCGTGCGCGGGCATGACCACGGTCTTATAGCCGCGGTTGACCTGCGCGAGCGCCGCCACTTCCTGGATCTCACCGCAGACGCGTACGCAGCGACCGCACAGGATGCACTTGTTGGGGTCGCGGATGACCGCGGGGCTGGAGAGGTCCTTCTCATACTCCTTGCGCTCGCCCTCGAACAGCCGCTCCCGGATGCCCATCGAGTTGGCCAGCCGCTGCAACTCGCAGTTGCCGTCCCGCTCGCAGGTATTGCAGTCCATGGGGTGGTTGTCCAGAAGCAACTCCACGATGTCCCGCCGAATGCGCAGGATCTCCGGGGTGCGCGTGTTGACGATCATGCCCTCGGCCGCCGGATAATGGCAGGAGGCCACGAGGTTGCGCATGCCCTCCACCTCGACGATGCACACGCGACACGAGCCCTGAATGCTCAGGGAGGGGTGATAGCACAGGCGGGGCACCCGGATACCGGCCTTTTCGGCCGCTTCCATGATGGTGGCCCCGGGCTCCACCGTTACGGGAATGTTGTCTATAGTCAAACTGATTTTTTCAGCCACGATTGAATCGCTCCTGACCGCGAGTTTCTTGACCCAAAAAAGAGGGCCGTCGAACCTGCGCCCGCGCGCTCAGCCCAAGGCCCTGCAGTTCTGATAACCAGAATAGGATGAGTCTACGGCGTCACGAACCTATTCTGGCGCTTGCGGAGTCTGAAGTCAACCCCTAATCCAGAATTTCTTCTCTATTAGACGATTTTTTGCTCGGATTTGTTTCTGTAGGGGGTGTTTTCGCGGCAAACGCGCCCTTTTCGCCACCCGCGGGCGGCCTCAGCCGGGCGGAGTACCCGCTTCGCCCGGCTGCTGAGCAACCCTAAAGCCCGCCTCCCCTACTTAGCGGCGGCTCGCCAGGTCAGGGCCAGATTGGCCAGGTTGCCCAGAATCTGCTCCAGGCTGGTCTGCGCCCGGGCTGTCTTGATGATGTAGTCGGTGGGGATGACCAGGATGTCCCCCGGCTGCAGGTGATCGCGCGTCTTCAGCGCCAGGGTCTGCCCGTTCGCGCGGATGACCAGCATCCGCCGGGAAGCAGAATCGCGGCTGAGCCCGCCCGCCTGCTGGATGGCGTCTTGCGCCGTCAGGCCCTCCTGCCAGCGGATCGGCCCCTGGTTTTCGACGGCGCCGGCCACCATCACCAGCGTGGGACGCTTGGGCACATAGATGACGTCGCCGTCCTGGAGCACCACGTCGCCCTTCCGACCCTGGCTGGACTGCAGCTCCTGCCAGCTTATCGGGATGGCCCGGGCGAAGGTCATGCCCTGCAACTCCCGCGGCGGAATGACCAGCGTCACCGCATTCTGGCTGGTGAACGCCTGGGCCAAGCCCTTGCTGACGACTTGCGTCGCCGTCGGTGCGGCGGTAGGGACGCTCGTCGTCGTACCCGCCGCCGGAGCGCTCGGGGTAGTAACGGTGGCCTCGCTAGGCGCACCCAGCGGGATGGGCGGCGCGCCCGGCAGCGGCGGCGTTATCGTATTGGCGTCGGGAGTCGAGCCGTTCGGCGCAGCTTCCGTCGCGGAGGCCACGGTACCGGAGACGGGGGTGGCCGGCGCCGTACCCAGGGCGCTGATTCCCGCCGTGGGCGCCGCGGGGGTACCAGGGGCCGCCGGCGCGGAGACAGCGAGCGTCGGGCGCGGACTCGCCGTCAGAGGCGCCATACCCGGCGCCAGAGGAGCCGGCGTCGCGGCTGAGGGGGCCGGCTCGGTCACGTCCTGATATTTGATCTCCCGGCGCTGCCCATCCACGGCGGTAGCGACATGCTGGAACTGCTCTTGTTGCTCGGGACTGAGCAGCAGATCAGAACTGCGGTAGACGATGATCCCCGGTCCATAGGCGTTCCCCTGGAGGACCGCCTTCTGCAGGAGGGCCCAGACCCCCTCGGGAGTCGCATTTTCATTAGTCAGCACATAGGGTCCCGGGTTATCGATCTGCCCGAGCACCATCACGGAGGCCGGCGCTTGCACAAAGTTGCTGACGCCCATCACCGCGACGAAGTCGTCGTCCTTGAGTTCCAGATTGGGGGTCAGCACCGGCAGGGCCGTTCCCGGCTCAAAGCGCGCCGTCTCCACCTGCGGCGCGGCGCTGTAGCGGCCGCGCGTAACCTGCACCACGCCACTGGCGCCCGGCAGGAGACCTCCGGCGCTGGCCAGCAGGTCACTGAGCTTCATGCCCTCATAGCGTCGGTATTGATTGGGGTTCTTGATCTGCCCCGCCACGGTCACCTGCGCGGCTGCCCCGACCTCCGTCACGGCGGCCACGGTGAGCTGGTCATTGGGCTGCAGAGCCAGATTGAGCGGCGCGGCCCCGGCCATCGCTTGCTGCAGGTCAACGTTAAGCACTTGCTTGCGCATGTCCGGCAGCACCCGCACCAGTTGCGCCTGAGCCGTGAAGGCGTCGGGCAGGAGACCGCCGGCCTGCAACACCGCGTCCCGCACGGTCATCCCCGGCAGGTACACCAGATCGCCCGGCGTCCGCACCTGTCCCGCAACGGTCACCTTCACCAGGCCTTGCACTGCGTCGCGGGTGTAGACCTCCAGGCGGTCGCGCGGCAGCAGCGGCAGATCCGCGCCCGCCTGCCCTTGGAGGGCTCCCAGCGGGCTCACGCCGAGTTGGGTGTAGGCGCCGGTCTGCGGGTCAATGCGCACCAGGGTCGCCCACGCGCCGTAGGAATCCGGCGTGAGTCCCTGCGCCTGCCGCAGCAGCCCGCTCAGCGTCAGTCCGGGCGCGAGTTGGTAGGTCCCCGGGCGATAGACGGCCCCGGCCACCGCGACCGCGTTGCCGATCTCGCTGACGACCTGCTCCGCAACCACGCGATCGCCATCTTGCACCACAAAGCCCGCGGCGACGCCCGCCCGGGCCGCATCTACATCCAGGGTCTCATAGCGGGCGAAGCCGGTGAACCGGCGCACCTGTACCCGCAGCCCGTACGCCTGGGGCTGCAAGCCCCCGGCCATGGCGAGGACCTGCTCGAGGTTCTGCTGCCCCTTGAGTTCGTAGCGGGCAGAGCGCTTGACCGCTCCGGCCACATCCACCCGCGGCCCGCTCAGCGGCACAAACACCGTATCGCCGGGATGCAGGGGCACATCCGCCACCCGCGCTCCCTGGAGGAGGTAGTCGTACAGGTCAATAGTCAGCGTCGGTTGGTCAGCCCGCGTGAGCGACAGGTTGCGCAGCGTGCCCTCAGCGTTCGGCCCCCCCGCGGCGAACAGCGCGGTAAACACGGTCGCGTTGCCGGGCAGCACGTACTTGCCCGGCTGCCGGACCTCGCCGATCACGTAGACTTCGACTACGTGCATCTGGGCGATGGCGACGTCCATGGTGAAATCCGCGAACAATTTGGTATAGCGCTGGCGCAGGAGGGTCTGCAGCGCACTGAGCGTCATCCCTGCCACCGGCACCCGGCCCACGCTCTCGAGGTAGATCGCGCCGGTAGGGTCAACGGGTACATCCTGGCCTACCTGCTGGACTTGTCCGGCCCATAGCTGCACCCTGATGATGTCACCGGCGGCGATTACATAATTCGGGGCGACGGGCGCTCCCTGCAGCGGCTGGTTGCTGGTAGTGGCAACCGCGAAAAGCGACTGCCCGAACACGGGGAGCACGGAGGTGAAGGGGTCCGCCGCCACCGGCGGCGCCAGGGGTTGCGTGCCGCTCAGTGCGGGGGTGGTCGTGGTAGTAGGGTGGGTCAAAGTAGCAGGCGACGTGGTCACGCTGGGCGCCACGACCCCGGTCACCGGCGGGGCGGGGGTAGTCGTTCCCGGGACCGCGGTCGGCAGCACGCTACCCAGAGGGGGCAGCGAGATATTCGCCGGCGGCACGACAGGTGCGCTGGTTCCTGGCAGCGCGGTCTGGGCCCCCAGACCACTCGCCATCAGCGCTAGGGCCAAGGCCACGCCGCACCAGGTTCCGATTGTCCGCTGCGTTGCTCGTCTCATCTCATCTACCGCCCTTACTTGCGCTCCGCGCGCATCGGGATCACCGCAATAGTAATGAACGTTCGGTGGGCCCAGCGGCCCCTTTGCTACTCGGCTCGGGCAACCAGCCCTTGACTATCCAGGGCTACCTCATACAGCCGACCGCCCTGCGCGGCCAGCAAGGGCTCGAGGCGGCGGCGGATTTCGTCCACTGCCGCCTCCTCTTTCGCAATAATCTCCATAAATCCTCCACCGCCCGCTCCCGCGAGTTTGGCGCCACTGGCCAGGTCGCCTATCGCGGCAAACAGCGTCTCCACGTGCGGGGTGGTAGTCAACCGGTCCATCTGCTTGTTTAGAGCCCAATGCCGCGCCATCAAGCCCCCAAAAGCGTCTAGATCGTCGCCCTCGAGCGCGGCTTTCATCTCTCGCGCGATCACTTTTATCTCATGGAGTACCGACACAACCTCCGGGGCGCGCGCCAGATACCGCCGCATGATCTGCCGCAGGATGTTCTTCGCCACCCGTCTTTCCCCCACAAAGCACACCACCAGTCGGGCCTGCAACTGCGCCTGCGTCGCGGGCGAGAGCTGCAGCGGCGTGATCGTCGGCGTCTGCGCGTACCCCGGCTCCGTCTCCAGCAGCTTGATCCCCGGCGCCAAGCCCCCCAGTTGGTCCTGCCAGCCCCCGCCGGTGGTCAGCCGCTGCTCGAGGAGCAGCACCCGCGCCGACAACTCCTCCCGCGAGGACTCCCGCCCCTGCAGCTCGTCCAGGCAACGCAGCAGCGCCACCGCGGCCAGGCTGCTCGTGCCCAGACCGGAGCCCTGGGGCAGCCGGATGTTGGTCTGCAGGCGCAGCCCGCCCCCCGCGCCTTGCAGGAGCCGCCGCAGGTTCTGGTCCGGGGTAAAGCCCGCCATCACCAGCGCCGCGCGGTGCAGGGCCAGCGAATCCCCCGGGCCGCCGTAGTTCCGTAACTGCTCCGCGTCCGTGATGACCTCGCGGACGCCCCCGTCTTCAGAGACGATCTCCAGGATCGGCTCCGCGAGAACCTCCCCCCGCACGACAATCGGACGGACGCCCCCGACCTGCAGGGCCGCATTGAGCACCGTACCGCCGTGCTCGAGGCTAAAGGGCGGGGTATCCGACCAGCCACCCCCGAAATCGAGCCGCGCCGGAATCTCCACGACCACGGCCGCGCCCGGCGTCAGCCGGAACTCAGCCCCCCGGTCGGGCTCCCGCAGCCCCTCCCCCACCGCCCGGCGCACCTCCGCGAAAGCCGCATCCTCTAATAGCGCCGAGGCCTCGGTCGCCGCGGTCATACCGGGGACGAGTCCCCGCAGCGCGGCCTGGCCCTCCAGATCGAGCCCGATCAGCAGCGGCTGCAACCGGGCCGCGCCCAGGATATCCGCCAGCGCCTGATAGGCGCGGGCGCGCCGCGGCCGGCTGGGCTCCTCCTCTAGATATTGGGCCACCGCCTCCGCCAGCGCCGCCACCCCCGGCCCGTCGCCGACGCGCTCCCCCAGCGACTCCGCCGCCTCGTCCCCCGCCAGCGCCCGCCGCAGTTCCTCCCCCAGGCCCTCGGCCTCCAGACCTCGCCGCGCGTAGAAGAGGGCCTCCGGGTCCGCTAGCGCCACGACCTCCGCTAACGAGAGGCGCCCCTGGGCCCGCCACTCCGCGACTTCTTCGGGGCGACCCGGCTCGGCCAGCCACAGCGCCCAGCGCGTGGTCGTCTCCCGGTCACCGGAAACATAAAGCCGCGCGTTCCACAACGAGCGCCGCTCCGCCGGGACCTCCGGCCAGAGATCTTCAGCCGATATGCCGCTAGTTTCTAACCAGGCCGTATAACTTTGTATAGCTATTCTTGTACTCTTATCCAGAAGATTCGGCGAAAACTCTGCCGGCGTCAGGAACGACACCCAGCGCTGCGCGCCGTCTCCCCGCAAGGGCACTTGCCCCAGCACCAGCCCCTCCGGCACAGTTAGGGCCTGCGCGGACTCCACGCCGCTGAGCACCGCTCCGGCGCCCAGTTCCGCCGCCGGGAGCCGCGAGTACTCCACCAGCGCGGGCGGCGTTGTCTGCAGGTGCGGGATACGGTTCTGCTGCTCACAAACCGGGGTCAATTCCGCATAAAGCCGCGAGTTCTGCGTCTGTCCGGTAGAGAAATCCAACCATTCGGCGGTGGTTCCCAGATGCACGAAGCTGCAGGGGGAGGGCACGCAGACCGAGAAGTCCACCCCGCCCAACGCCCGGCGCACGGCCTCCGCCAGGGGCCCGCTCCCCTCCGGGGGCTCTCCGGCCAGGGTCAGCGCGATCTCGCGATACAGGTCAATCTGCGCCCCGCTCGCGGGCTCATCCAGCACCCCCGGACCAAACTCGGCTCCCTCCGGATGCCATTTCACGCCCGCCAGCGAGGCCAGGCCGATCATGGCCGGCTCGGCGAAGAAGAACAGCCCGGTATCAAGTAGCGCCTGTCCCTCCGCCAGCGCTCCGGCCTGCCGCATCTCCTCTTGGCTAGGTTTTTGCAGGAATCTTTGTACAGTTGCTCCCTGTGCCACGTAAACCCCGTGCCGTGCCGCCAACTCCCAGGGACACCGGCACGCCAGCCCGGTGACTCCGCCTCCGGGCGAGAACGCCTCCGGGTCAAAGCCGATCATCACGTCGCCGGAGAGGATCATCACGCCCGCGCCCAGCCGCTCGGGCAGGCCGCAGACCGACACCATCAGCTCGTCAAACACCGTAGACCGCGGCCCCGCCGGAAACAGGGGGAAAGGCATACCCAAAAATGCCTTGCCGTAAGCCGCGCAGGCCGGTAGCCTCCGGCTCTCGCCGCCCGAGTTGATCACCAGCACGCGCGGCAGCCGCTCCCGGCCCTCGGCCGCCCACTGCCGCGCCACCTCGCGCAGGGCGTAAGCCGCCCCTCCCCCGCTCCCCAGGCGATGGCCTTCCGGGTCCGCGACCACCAGCAGCCGGTTCTGCGGCGGAATCCAGCCCGCCGCCCGCCGCCGCTCCAGCTCCAGCTCATAGCCGCGGGCCTGAGCGGCGCTGCCCGCGGTCAGCACGCACCAGTCCCAGTCGCCAGGCTCCTCGCCCCGCACCTGGCGGGCGTAGCGCTCCCGATTGGCCCATATCGTCTCGCGCAGGTCGCTCATGGACGCCCCTGCCCCGCTTCGTGGAGCACCGCCAGCGTCCGCGCCGCCGTGTCCGCCCAACTAAGCTGCGCGGTCCGCGCCAGCCCGCGTTCGCGGAGGTCCGCGCGCAAAGCGGGCTCCTCGACCAGCCGGATCACCGCTGCGGCCAGTTCCGCCTCCGAGGTGGCGTCAAACATCAGCGCCGCGTCGCCCGCCGCTTCCGGCAGCGAGCCGCAACTACTGCTAGCCACTGGGCAGCCGCAAGCCATGGCCTCCACGACCGGCAGCCCAAAACCCTCGTAGCAGGAGGGGAAAATGAAGCCCTCGGCCCCGCTGTACAGCGCCGGCAGGGTCTCCGCCGGCAGTCTCCCCAGGTGGCAGACCGCCTCCCCGCAAGCGGCTTCCGCCAGCGCCGCCTGCAACTCCCGCTCGCCGGAGCCCGGCAGCCCGCCCAGCACCAGCCGCTCCGTCCAGCCCCGCTCTGCTCGCAGCCGCCCGAAAACCCGCGCCAGTCGGTCAAGTTGCTTGTGCTTGTGAGAGGTGGACAGGCAGAGCAGATAGGGCCCTTCCACCCCGTAACGGCGACGCAGCTCCGCGATCTCGGCCTCCGGGCGGGGCGAGAACTCCGGCGCGGCCGCCTCCAGGATTACCGTGACTCTCTCCGCCGGCACGCCCAGATGCTGGACCACGCTCTGGCGGGTGAACTCGGAGATGGCCACAACTCGCGTGGCCCGGCGGGCGCTTTCCGGCAGGCGCCGGTACAGGTACCAGCGCTTGAGCGCTGAGAAATTCTGCGGGAGATCGAAGACCTGCAGATCGTGGATGAGCTGCACCAGCGGCACCCGGCAGCGCGCGGGCAGCAGGCTGTGCGGACAGTAGAGCACCTGCACCCCCGCCTGCTCCACCCAGGCCCCAAAGCGCGTCTGCTCCCAGCGGGCGCGGGCCCAGCGGCGGCGGCTCCGCACCGGGCACAGCGATTCCTCCAGCCGCGGCGAGCCCAAAGCCAGCGCCCCGGCGGCCTCCTGGCCCAGGAAGACCACAAACTGGTCGTCGGTCTCCAGCTCCAGGAGCGCGCGCAGCAGGTTGCGGTTGTAGGTCTCCACGCCGCCGCGGCGACCCGGCACCCAGCTCAGCAGGTTGATTCCAATACGCATCTGCCTACCGCCGTCCTCGCGCGATTAGTTCTTCGATGATGAGTTCGTAGCGGTCCGCCACCGCCGGCCAGGCGTGCGCCTGGGCGCGTTCCGCCGAGGGCAGGGGCGCCGCGCCGGCCAGCGCCTTCTCCACCTGATCGGCGAAGTCTTCGGCGTCGCCGTAGCGATAGTAGAGCGCCTCCTCGCCTAGCGCCCGGTACACCTCGCCCATGCGCGTGGCCACGATCGGCCGCCGCGCCCCCAGGTACCAGAAAGCCTTGTTGGGACAGCGATTGCGGTTGGCGACGTTGTCCTCCAGCGGGCAGAGCAGCACGTCGGAGGCCGCCAGATAGCCGGGCAGGTCCTCCTCGGCCACAAAGCCCACGAAATCCACCAACTCGCGGATTCCCAGCGCCTCGGCCTGGGCCTCGAGTTCCTCCTGCATCGCCCCGCGCCCCACGTAGAGCAGCCGGAAATCGCGCCGGCGCCGGGCCAGGGCCGCGGCCATCGCCAGCGCCTCCTGCGGACTGTACTGGCGCAGGATCGCGCCCAGGTAGGTCAGCAGCTTCGCCTCGCCGTACTTGGCCCGCACGGTGGCCGCCCGGTCGCGATGTGCCTCAAAGTACTCCAGGTCCACCGCGAAGGGCAGGTAGTGCAGGGCCGCCCGGTGCCGCCGCCGCTGGTAATACTCAAGTAGTTCCTGGCTGGCCACCGCCACCGCGTCCGCTCGGGCCAGCGCCACGGCCTCCAGAACCACGGTCAGTTTGCTGTTCAACCGCTGCCAGCGCGACATCCAATCCGGCATGTCCACCAGGCTCAGGGCGCCCACCTGGCGCGCCCCCCACAGCGCCCCGGGCAGCGTCGCCCGGCCGCAGTCCACGCAGTGCACCAACTCCGGCCGAATCTCCCGCAGGTGGCGGGTGACCTCGGTGAAAGCCTTCCCCTGCGGCGCACAGCGATGCAGGGTGACGGGCTGCTCCTCCAGGCCATACCAGGAGTGCTCCCGCCCGCTCGGCGGGACGATGACGTGGATCTCGTGCCCCCGGCGGGCCAGATGGCGGCCCAGGTACGAGGGGCGGATCAGGTTAGCGGTTGGCGGACAGACGAAGGCTATCTTCATAGGAAATCCGAGGGCGCGGCCTTCCGGTCGCGCCCTTGCTGCGGTTGTTGTTGTCGGTAAAGCCCTGGTCCGGCGGGAGCTATCAGCTCAGGTCCACCACCTGGTACAAGCCGATCGGCGGCACTTCGATCTCCGTCGCCCCGTTGTTCTGGCGCAGCGGCAGATTCTGCCCGCTCGGCAGCAGCTTGGCCGAGGTGATCGGCAGGGTCACGCGCAAGGTCACCCGCGGCCCGGTGGCCCGCTGCCAGTCTCCCAGCAGCCCCACGGTATTGTATAGGTGCACCAGAGTATGCCCGGCTTCCTTGGTGTAGACGCCGCTGGACACGGTCGCGGGCGCGTTCACCTGCACCGGCGGCGCCTCAAACTGCCGCACATATTGGGCGAGGCGGCGCACCAATTCAGCTTGCCCGACCACAGACTGCCCCCAGTCGTCGGCGTTCTGGTTGAGTATCTCCTCGCGCCCGCCGCCAGGGCGGATTTTCGCGAAGGTGACGTTGGCCACATCGAAGACGCCCTCGCTGCCGGGACTGGACATGGTCAGGTAGTCGGTGCGGCTGTAATCGGCCGCCGCGCCTCCCGCCGCTCGGTCCAGGCGCCGCTGCCCTCCGGGCCAGGTGGCGTCCACGTTGAAACTCGCCGGGCCGCCGCCTCCCGCGAACTGGTAGGACATCTGGACGTGCACCCACTGGCCGACCGGGACCACGACGCCTTTGCCCTTGCCCGTGCCCAGGCCGGCCGTAAACCGCGCCCCCAGGCCATGCGTCGGATCAAGTTCGCTGCGGATATCAACGCCCATTTCCGTGGGGCGCTCCGCGCGGAAGTCGAAGCTCAGCTCGCCTCCCGCGTAGTCCGGCGCTCCGAAGGCCTCGGTTTTCAGGTCAATCGAGGGATAGGCCGGTCGCGCGGTGCGCGGGTCGTCGGTGAACCGGAGCGCCCCCCGTCCGCCCTCGGCTAGCGCCGTGATGCTGGTCTGCCCGTCGCAGTTCATCGTAGGCCCATGGATCGAGGCGGGGTCCACCGCGCTGACCACCACGTGACCGGTCCCCAGCGTCCGCGCGGCGACCACGGGACCGTGGGACCCGCCGTTATCCTGATAGAGCACCTGCCACTCCGCCCCCTGCAAGGTCAGCGGCGTATACATACCCGCCACCGCCAGCGTGGAGCTATCCGCGCACGAGCGCAAGGTCCGCAGCGGCGTCTCGCCGCCCTCCACGCCGGGCACGCCCTGCAGGGAGAAGCCCAGGGCCAGCCCCAGCGGATTGGTGGCCTGGGGCTGTCCGTCCGCGTCCAGTTGCCCGGCGCCGGCGCCCAGCACCACCGTGCCTCCGCCGTTGACCCAGGCCACGATGGTCTCCACCTGCGTCGGCGACAAGGCCTGCGACAGCGGCATGAACAGTACCTTATAGCCGGTCAGTCCGGCCGGGGTCAGGCTGGAGTCAAACAGATAGTCCGGGTTGAAGTGCTCCTGCTCCAGGCCTGTCGTCCAGGCGAACAGGGAGGCCCAGAAGGGCTCGATCACCGCATCGGGCCGGGCGCGCCCAAAGTAGAAAGTGTCGCTCTGCTGCGAGACATGGATAGCCGCGTAAGGCACCGACACGCCGCCCACGTAGGGATAGAGTGCCTTCATCACTGGCGCCGCCAGCCCCAGGGTCGCCGGGATCGTTCCGCTCAGTTCATTCTGGCTACCAAAGGAGGGCGATACGCCGCCCGCAAAACAGGTCAGCGCGTGCTGCAGCGTAATCTCCGCATTCACCGCGGGGGACTCGCCCAGCGGGAAGTTGGTCCAGACCTCGGACTGCGGCCGGAGGTAAGCCCGGCAGCAGCGCATGACGATATCCGCGGAGCGCAGGTTGTGGCCCTCCGTGGCGGTGATGATGCCGGCGTCATAGGCCTCGAAGGGTATGGAGGTGCGCCAGGTGCCGTTCGGCCGGTGGTAGTTGTTGACCATGACCGCGGCCTGCGGATGCGCCGCGTGAATACCGGCGGCCAGTCGCCCCAGGTAGCTCGAGAACTCCGTATAGCGCCAATGCACCCACCGGCGGTAGTTGGCGTCCTCCCAGTTGATGTCGGTAGGAATGTCGCCCCCGGTGTCCGCGCGGTACTTGGCCTGGCAGGCGGCGCAGCGGCAACTAAGCGCCACCGGCCTCTCCCCCAGGTCTGTCCACAGCGTCCCGTCAAACCAGATGCCATCCAGCCCCAACTTCTCGATGGCGTAGTTCACGTAGTCAATCGTGGCTTGCCCGTAGGGGCTCTCAATGCAGACCGCCGTGCCGTGGGTCTGCCCGGCCAGGGCTCCGCCGATGTACACCTGCCGCCAGTCGGGACGAGCCTGATAGGCCGAGGCGCAATGGGTCAGGTTATACCAGGAGATCGCCGTCATCCCGGCGGCATGGATGTCTGCCACCCACTGCTTAAGCATCTCCTCGTTCTGAGCCGCATTGGGAGCCCGGCACGGTAAGTACGGGTTGTTGATCAGAGGTTCGCCCTGGTTAGTGGTGATGCGAATCCACCGGGACTGGCAACCGGCCTGCCCCAGCGCCTGCTCGTCCGCGGCGAGTTCTCCCGCCGCCGGCAGCTCCGCGGGCAGGGGTCGCGCCTCCAGCCGCACCGCCGTCTGGTCGTAAGGCAGCGGCTCGGCCGCCGCGGTGCAGCTCAGGGCAAGCCCCAGCAAGCCCGCTACTGCCAGCAGGGTAACGTAGGGTCGCAGATTCATACTATACCTCCAAGCCTTAATCGAGGCCGCCTAAGCTGGTCTCTGTGTAGCTGACACCTCAGCCCCCGCCCTGGTTCGCGGAGCGCCTGAGGACCAACTAGACTAGAGACGGCGGCGCGACTCCCCCAATTCCCCCCAACGCGCCGGGCGAGCCCACGGGATCGCCCGGCGCTGGGGTCTGCGTTGCCACAGGCTCCAGATTGCGGCGGACCAGCCCCCCCAGGGCGCCCAACATCGCCCCCGAGAAGATGGCAGCGTTGGGGAAGGCAAAGATGAACACGACCGACACGGCGAAGCCCGCCAGAATGGCGGCCGAAAGTGCATTGTTGAGCAGGTACTCTGGGCTGTCGTTCGGTCGCTTTTGCAGGGCTTTCCAGGTGACAGTCAGCACTAACCAGAAGGCGTAGGCGAGCAGCACTAACCCGAAGATCCCCTGCTCCAGCAGATTGCGGAGCATCAGCACATGCGTCGGGAAGAGCCAGACATGGCCAATATCATCGCCGAAACCCGCTCCGGAATGGAGATTCTCCAGTGGCGACAACCGCTCCCATTTGCGGCCCAATCCCAGGCCGAAGACCCACCCCCCGTACTTGTCCAGGTTCTGGGCGACGTTGTGCATCTCCTGGCTCCGGCTGCGGACCCCGGAGACGCTGCTCACGTCGTCCTGGGACATGAAGGCGACCCACATCTTGCCGATCGTGCCGCTGTAGGTGACGAAGGTGACGGCCATGATCGCCC
Organism: Armatimonadota bacterium; assembly: GCA_036504235.1. GTDB lineage: Bacteria > Armatimonadota > Zipacnadia > Zipacnadales > Zipacnadaceae > Zipacnadum. The sequence continues at coordinate 20,740 of DASXVN010000065.1, forward strand.
CGGCGAGGAACAGCGCGGCCAGCATCAGCATCGCCCGCGGCAGATAGCGCCGCGGCAGGTAGGCCACCATCGCCAGCATCGCGAGCGCCCCGACGATGATAACGGTGCGGCGCGTGCTGATCAGTAGCACCGCCACCGCTGCCAGGATGCAGAGCAGCGACCACAGTCGCCGGCGCCCGGAAATCTGTCCCCGGACCAGATACGCCGCCCCCACCGTCGCGATGGTCGGGAGCATGTTCGCCTCGCTGACCATCAAGATGGGGGTGCCGGCCCGTTCAATCTGATGCAGGACCAGCGCCCGGAAAGCGGCCGCTAGAATGGCGAGGAAGACGCCCGCCGCCGCCACGTCCACGAACCGGGGGGGGGCTTTCAGCCGGTCGCGCGGCAGCAGGCGAGACACCGCGAAGTACATGCCCGCCAGCAAAATGGCGGGTCTCACACTGAAAAACCACAGCGTCATCGTGTTGATGTCGTCCCGGCTGGTGAGTCCGATGAGCGCCGCGGGAACGTACGAGAGGAAGAACACCAAGACCGCGGCGTCGTAGGGCTCGATCCGCAGCCGCTGCCGGAAACGCCGGTCCGCCAGTAGGCGCGCCACCGCCGCCAGCACCATCAGGTCCGCGGTGGGCATGCCCCCCAGGCGCACCGTCCAGGGAGACTTGTAGTCCTGTTGCCACTTGCTCTTTGCATATTCCTTGGACTGGGGGGTGTACGACCAGGCGATCAACATCACGAGGGTGAAGCAGATGTACCAGTAGGGGCGGAAGATGAACAGCAGCCCCACGCCCAGGGTGGCCAGACCGGCGAGGAAGTAGATCAACCCGACCTTGCCAAACACGCACAGCACCACCGCCAGGGCCACGACGGACAGCACCCAGGCGGAATGCAGGGCGATTTGCTTAGGGGTTAGCTTCATCTTTGGCGACCATGGCCGGGGATTCCCGCTCGGTCCCTTGCGCACGTGCGCACTACATGTACCCCAGGTCGCGCAGGCGGGACTCCACCGCGGCCTGTTCCGCCTCGCTGTACGGGGCGCTCTCGGCGCCCGGAGTGGTTGCTTCCATCTCCTCCTGGTCGCCGGGGTCCACCCCCGTATCCCACAACTCCCGCGCCACGCGGCCGTCCAGCCCCCGCGGCACGGGCTCTCCGGCCAGGTACATAATCGTCGGGGCGACATCCACCATCCGCAGCGGCGGCACGCTCGCGCCGGCTCGCACGGCCGGGCCGCCGGCGTAGAGAATTCCCCACGGCCGATGATTGGCGGTTACGCCGCGCAGTCGCGTCTCTCCCGGCCCAATCATCCGCAGGCCCGACTTCCAGTCTGCGCCCCACCCTTCCCACTGGGGCATGACCGCGTACTCATGGCCCGCCCCCTCCGCCACCACGTCCGGGCAGTACCCCACCCGCGGCTCGCCGAACGCCTCTTCCCCGCGCTTGAGGAAGCCGACGATCGGCTGCCCCGTGTGGGGGTCGCGGAACTCGCTGAGGTACTGGATAACCTCCGCACGTACCTGGTCATACTCGGCGCTGGGCACACACCCTTGCGGCTGCCTCCCTTGCAGGTTAACCTGGACAAACCCGGAGGACCCCCAGGGAAAGGCGCGCGTGCGGCTCCAGTCCACGTCCGCCACCAGCCCAGCTCGCAGCCGGTGCGCCATATTCTCCCGGACCTCTCCGCCCGCCATCGCCCACAGTTTGGCCTTCATCTGTCGCGGCAGCATCCGCCGCGCCGTCCGCCGCATTTCCGTCAGCAGGTCAGCCCGCCGTCGCGACTGGCGCACGATAAACCCGCCCTGCTCGAGGGCCTGGGCCAGGCTCAGATGCCCCTTCATCCCCCCGCCCCCGTGGTCGGAGAAGATGATCACATTGGTATCGTCGTCGGTGTAACGCTCCAAAAGCTCCCCCAGCACCCCATCCAGATGCCGGTACACCGCCTCCACCGCCGAGCCCCCCTGCGCCACTATCTCCTCCGCGGAGCTACCCAGCGGCCACGCGTGATGGTGCACGTGATCCGGAGCGTTGTAGTTCACGGCCAGGATCTCGACGGGGATCTCCTCGGTAAGCGCGTGCAGCATCTCAGCCTGCTGCCGGGCCTGCCGGTTGAGCTTCTCCGGCACATGCTCGCCCTCTAGGTCGCCCAGGCCTTCATGGATGTACCCCGATATGCCCTTGGTTACCCGGGGAAACACCTCGGACGGATACATGATCTGCGGCGCGAACACCGGTGCATCAAAGCCGGCAAACAGAAAACCGTTCAGCGGCTCTGGTGGGTAGGAAAGCGAGAGGTTGAACACGCCCACGCGGCGTCCGGCTGAGGAGAGATACTGCCACACGGAGGGCGCTTGCCGCTCCGCAGCCGTGACCAGTTCCTCGCCGTAGTCTAGCGGGTGGGGGCGCGTGAAAGAGTAAATGCCATGCCGCCCGGGATTGACGCCGGTGACGGCGCTGGTCCAGGCGGGAGGGGTGACGGCCGGCACGGTGCTCTCGATGCGGCCGCCGGCTCCGCGGCTGAGAAGCTGCGCCAGAACCGGGAGCTTACCTGCCCGCAGCCACGGCTCCACGAGCTCCGGCTCCGCGCCGTCCCAGCCTACAAAAAGTACTCGCACTGGCTTCATCTACTACGCTGCATCCTTCCCTGACGCGCTGGTTGTTGCGGCCCCGCGGGGATCCTCGGAGTCTTCTCGGCGCATCCTCAGACCCGCCCAGGCCAACCCCACCAGCAGCCCCAGCAACACGCCGACCGCCCCATTCATCACCGTGGAGGGCCCCGCTTTCTTGTAGGGCACTACCGCCGGGTCCGTCACAAAAAAGACCGGCTCCTCGGCTTTCTCATTAAGCACGGCCGCCTCATACTGCTTGATTACCGTCTCGTAGATGGCCTGCTTGATCTGCACCTCTTCATAGAGCTGCGCATACTCCAGGGAACTCCAGGACAGCTTCTCAATCATCTGCTTGCCCTGGGCCATGACCGCGCGCAACCCGCGCGACTTGGAGGCTTCCGCCAACTGCGTGACCTCCGCGGTGAGCAAGCCCCCGAGCAGTTGGTCGTAAACCATGCTGCGCGCCATCGTCACCGAGGCCGGCAGCATCCCCTGTTTGTAGCTCTCGCGCAACTGCTGGAGCAGCGTCTCCCGTTCCACCAACAGCCGCTGCACGTCCGGATGGTCCTTGGTCTTGTGATAGAAGGTCTGCTGCTCAGAGAGCTGCTGCTCCACCCCCGCCAGCGCGGTGCTTAAGGCCTGAATCTGCGGATTCTGTTGTTGCGTGCTCGCTGAGGTCACCATCTGCGCCTGTTTGCCGAGCAGTTGCCGCGTTCGCTGGGCGGTCTGCGCCTGGACTTGCTGCGCCACTTCCGAGGTGGTCAAATCCTGTTGTACCGTGGACAGTTCGGTTGCCAGCAGCTCCCCGGCCTTGGGCGGCGCCGGGATATGATGCTGCGCCTGCCAGGCGGCCAGCAGCCGCTGAGAAGTATAGAAATCCTTCCTCGCCAGTGGCATCTGCTTCTCCAGGAAGACCCGCTGCGACTTGGCTGAGGTAATCCGCAGACCGTCCAACTGCGACTTGAGTAAGTCAATGTAGGTGTTCGCCACCTGCACCGTCAATTGGCGCACTTGTTGGTCGTCCTTATCGCTGGGAAACAGTCCGCGGGGTGTGCCTTTCAGATCGATAGTGATGGTCACGCTGGTCGGGGGCTGCGTGTCCACCTGGGCTAGTTTGCCCAGGGCATCGGCCGCGTCTTCCGGCCGCGTGGTGTCAAGCGCCTTCTGTAGGCCACACTTGTCGGCCACCTTCATGCGCGTATCCCAACTGCGCAGCAAAGCCTCAAAGACGTCGGTGGTGGGTCCGGAGGAGGACATCCCCGGCAGACTGGACAGCGCCCCGCCGGTCAGCCCGGAGAGCAAGGCGCTGGCCGTGGACGTCGGCGCCTGGTTGCCCATCATCAGTAAGGCGGAGGCTTCCCATGTGCGCGGCAGGAAAAAAACCGTGATGATGCCGACCAAAAGCACCCCCCCCACGGTTGCCCCCAGGATAATCTTCCATTGTCGCAGCAAGCCACGTAGTGTTTTCTCGAAGTTGATTTCGTACATACCTAAGCGGAAGAAGACTCCGGACTCCTCTGGGTGTGGTGGCCTCTGAGCGGGGAGTTCGCTCCTCCCTGCCTTCTTACCTTCAGACCTGCACAACAACAGCCTCGCGCGCTGTCGTTGTTGTAGTAACAAGTCTAGACGTATAAGACACCTTTACAGACGCGGCGAATCCGCATCAGCAATGGTTTTGTCGGGGGCAGACTAAGTTCGCCAGTCTGCTTTAGCTTAAGTCAGAAGTCGGAAAAGGCCCCAACGCCTTGGGTCAAAGGTCGCTAATCGCTCGGTCGCCAGTCGGTATTGCTTAAGTCGAGGGTCGGCAATACCTGGACCTACTTATGTCAGAGGTCTGTATTGAAACCAGCCGGTGCTATCCGGTGTTACTGGTTCGCGGATCCAGGCTAACAGGTTGGCCGCCCTCTTACAACCGTAGCACGATTTCGGAAACTTACCAGGGCGAGCAGGTATCGTGTTACGGGTGGCGAAATGACCACCAAACTCCACCAAACTGAAAGAAGCGACGCGACACCTATGGACGCCATACACAGCAGCAATCGCCCCGCGCGCGCCTCGTCTACGCCGCCCCTGGACGTCCTCGTCTTGGGCTCTCTGTTTGTGGAACTGACCCCCGAACAGCCCGGCCAACCGCTGTCTCAGGCCCAGCGCCTGATCCCCACCGCCTCCGGCGCCGCCGCCAACTTCGCCCAAGTCCTGGCGGCGCTCGGCGCCCGCGTCGGTATGCTTACCCGGGTGGGCGACGATGAGATGGGCCGCTGGCTGCGCGACCAGTTATCTGCCGCGGGCCTGGACACCAGCGCGATCCTCACCACCGCGGCCGAGCTTACTCCGGTCTCCTTTGCCTCCGCCGATCTGTGCGGGGGCAAGCAGTTCTTCTTCTACCGGTTCCCGGGCTGGTCCGATCCCCTGGCCACTTTCTCCCCCGCCGATCTTAGCCACGACCAGGTCACCGGCGCCCGGCTCTTTGACTTCACCGAGGCGGTCATCCGCAGCGAGGGCGTCCGCGCGTCGGCCTTCCAGGCCGCCCGCTGGTGTCGCGAGGCCGGCCGGCAAGTAGCCTACGCGATCAACTACCGCCCCCAGTCCTGGGCCTGCCCCCCGCCGGAGATGATCGAGGCGCAACGCCAAGCCTGCGCTCTGGCCGACCTGGTATTCATGAACGAAGAAGAGTCGCAGCTCCTTTTTGGGCCAGACGTGTGTATAGAGAAAGTTATGCAAAGTTATACAGATAGTGCCGGGACCATCTTCGTGATCACCGCCGGGGAGCGTGGCGGCTGGGTCTGCCAGGGCGGATCGCGGGAGCCCTTCACCGCGCCGCAGGTGACGGTGCAGTACGATGTGGGCGCCGGCGATACCTTCCATGCCGCCTTCGTGGCGGCTCACTTGGCGGGCCAGAGCCCCCGCGTGTCGGCCGCTTTTGCCGCCGCCTGCGCCGCGCTCAAAATCAGCCGTCCCGCCTCTGCCCCCCCTCCCACCTGGGAGGAAACGATCCGCTTTCTTCCTGCCTAGGCGGCTGGGGAGGGGGTCGTTGGCTCGATAATTGCAGTGCTTATCAAGGTGTTGAGGACCCAGCAGGAATAGCTCCATTGATCGCGGAATAGCCGCGCCATACTCGCAGCCACTGAAGGAGGAACATGGTCGAGTTCGACGGGGATTTCTTTGCGTTCGACGCTGCGTCGAACCCCGGCTCTGAGTCGTTTGACGACTCGGAGTTGCCCGCGGGCCCCGCGGTTCTGACCACCCCTCGCCTGGGCGGCGACGAGATGAACCTCGCCGAGTTCCCCTTCGCCTTGCTCGCTGACCGCCAGTCCCCCGGCCTCACCAGCCTCGAGTTCTCGGACACTATCCGCGGCCCCGGGGGCGAGGCGGTAACGCGGGTGTGGACGGTGACCGGCGCGGAGGAGTTCGGTCTCCCCGTGGCCAGCGATGAGGAAGTCTACATCGCCCTCATGGAGGTCACGCGGGAGCAGGGCTTCGCCACCCGCAGCATCCACGTGACCCGCTACGACCTGATCAACCGCCTGGGCTGGCCCGACAAGGGCCAGAGCTACCGCCGCCTGCGCGGGGCCTTCGACCGCCTGCTGGGGGTCACCATCACCGCCCAGCGCGCCTTTTGGGACCGCCGCCAGCAGCGCTATGTGGACTTAGGGTTCCACATCCTCGACGATTACGTCCTCTACGACGAGCAGCCGGGCCGCAAGCAGCAGGGCGGTCGGGTCTACGTCCCGCTGAGCTACGTCTCCTGGAACCAGATCATCTTCCAGTCCTTCCAGGCGGGCAACCTCAAGCAGCTTGACGTGGGCTTCTACTTCTCCCTGCGCAGCGCCCTGTCGCGCCGCCTGTTCCGCTATCTGGACAAGAAGCGCCTGGACGGCAAGCCGGCCTTCCGCATCGGCCTGCGCAAACTGGGCTTCGAGAAGCTGGGGATGAGCCGCAACTACTACCCCAGCCACCTCAAGCAGGAACTCGCCCGGGCCCATGAGGAGCTGCAGCGCAACGGCTTCCTGACCGGCGCGGAGTACGTCCGGGCCGGGGTGGAGGCGGAGGAGCACGTCCTCTACCACTTCCCGCCGGCCCCGGATCGCCAGCGCGCCGGCAGCCTGACCGAGGCCGGAGCCGCGCTCCTGCGCCGCCTGGTGGAGGCGGGCATGACGCGCGCCGTGGCGGAGAAGCTCGTCCGCCAGTACCCCGAGCGCGTCGGGCCGCAACTGGACTACCTCCCCTATCGCGGCGCCCAGGATCCGGCGGCGCTGCTGGTGGAGGCGATCCGCGGGGACTGGGCCGCGCCGGCGTTGTACCTCCAGGCCCAGGCCGAGGGCGCGGAAGCCCGCCGCGAGGCGGAGGCCCGCCGCGTGGTGGAAGAACGCCGCCGCGACCAGGAACAGGCCCGCCGCGAGCGCGGGGAACACCTGGAGGAGCGCCTAAGCGTCCTGCCCCTCGAGGAATACGACCAACTCTACCGCGAGGCCCGCTCCCGCCTGCAGAGCCTCAACCCCACCGTGGCCTCCCGCCCCGACACCCCGGCCTACGACGTCCTCCTCCGCGAGACGGTCTATCAGCTCTTGGAAGAAGGCTAGGCTGCCGCTCGCCTTTCAGTCGGGCCCGCAGGCTACCCTCAGGTACGCGTCGCCTGCGCTGCGGCTAGCTGCTCGCCCAGCTCCGCCCCGGCCGCCCCCAGTTCGAGCAGCGCCCCCAGCCAATCCTCGGCCAGGCGCTCGGCCAGCGGTAGATCGGCTAAGGGCACCAGCGCCGCCACCGGCTGCCCCCGGCGCTCGATAATGACGCGCTCCCCGCCTTGCTCTACTCGATGTAGCAACTGAGACAGCCGCGCCTTGGCTTCCGTCACGGTTTGTCTGGTCATGATGGTCACCGCCTCATGACTGTCACCGTCTATGCGATAAGGAAGATCAACTCTTCCCGTTGGTTTTCGAGGACGTAGTACCGCAATACCGTTGCGCGGTATCACCCCCCGTTAGCGTTTCGCCTCATACAACAGCACCCGGCTTTCCCGCGGCGTCGGCAGGTTCAGCGCCAGCCCTTCGGTCCCCAGCCTCTCCCCCACCTCTTCAACGATCTCCCCGGTGTCCAGGTCCTCCACGCGGTAGGTCGCGTGCGGGGCCAGCCCCCGCAGGACAAAGCGAGCCGTCTCATAAGGGCTTTCGGCCCGGCGGAAGACCTGGATCAGCCCGTCGCTAGACTCGGGGCGATGGAACTGCCACGCCATCCAGGTGTCCTCGCCGCGGCTGTCGGGCGTCAGCGGGTAGTAGTCGCCGAAGTAGTACGGGGCGATCCGCCGCCATTCCTCGGTCAGCTTCCGCAGCAGGGCATAGTCCAAATCGTGGCGCCGCACATCGAACCCCACCACCAGGCAGGGCGCGTAGGCGCTGCGGGCCGTGTAGGTGTCCACCTTCTCGCCCGGCACCACCGGCGCCGCGAAGAAGGGCATCCAGGAGAACAGCGTCCGGTGGAAGGCCTGCTTCACCGGCAGGTCCGCGTAGTTGTAGTCGGTCTTGTGCAGGGGCACGCCCCGGCGCAGCGTCTCCAGATCGTTCCGCCGCCCCCCCGAGGCGCAGGAGTCCAGCAGCATCTGCGGGTGCCGCGCTTGCAGCGCGTCCCAGTAGGCCAGGTAGCCCTCGCAGTGGCGGATCTCGGTGATCCCCTGCCGGTCCGGCGCGTCGCCCCCCCGCCAGAAGGGCAGCGGGTCGAAGTTGAAGTCCTGCCGGTACAGGTCAATCCCCTGCTCGGTCAGCAGCCGGTCCACGTGGTTGGTGAGCCACTCGAGCGCCGCCGGATTGCCGAGGTTGAGCAGGCGGTTCAGCCCGTCGCCGATGTCCACCAGCCACTCGGGATGCTCTCGGTCGAGCCACGAGCCGGCGGTCACCCGTTCCGGCTCAAACCACACCAGCGACTTCAATCCGCGCGCGTGGGCATGGTCGGTGATGGCCCGCAGCCCGCGCGGGAAACGCCGTGTGTCCACTTCCCAGGTCCCGGTCTTCCACCAAGCCTCAGTGAAGGGGTACCAGCCGGCGTCCATCCACCAGTAATCCAGGCGCACGCCCTCCTCCAGGTACCGGTCAATGAACAGTATCTGGTTCTCCTCGTTGGCCTCCTGCATCTCGTTGAACTGACCCGAGCTGCAGCCCGGCATGAAGGGCTCCGGCAGCTTCCCGCCCGGTCGGGGCAGGTTGTGCGCGAACATCCACCGTCGCCACTGGTTCTGTCCGTCCACCAGGTCACCCCGATAGAGCAGCAGCACCGAGCGCGGCGTGCGTATCTCCTCCCCAGGCCGCAGGACGAGATGGACGCCCTCCTGCCCGGCGGTCAGGTGCAGCCCGTCCTCGTCGCGCTGGAAGGACGCCGCCCACTGCCCGGGCCAACCCACCACCACGATCACCCCGCGCTGCTCGGCGGGGTACTCCAGGTTGTAGAAGGGGAATTCCTTGTTGGTCGGCCGGCCGCCCTCCGGGGCGAAGGACCGCCTCTCCCCCACGCGCAGCTCCGCCTGCTGGGGCCGGTAGCCGTCCGCCGCGCAGTAGTCCCCGGACCAGGAATGCAGCAGCGCTCCCTCGCCCGGCAACGTGATGTCCAGCGAATGGAGGTCCTCAATCAGCGGGGAGTCGTGGTCGGCGGTGTTGCGCAGGTAGGCGATCCACTCCACCACCGGCCACCCGGAATAGGTCGTGAACTCGACCCGCAGCTCCACGCCGCTGGCGGGATCGGTGCGCGTCAGGCTCAGGTGCTCCACTCCGGGTGCGGTGGTCAGACGCTCCTCGACCAGCGACCACCCGGGCAGCAACCCCGCCGAAGCGACGCCTCCCAGCACAAAACTGACGCACGGCGCCTCGCCCGTCTCAGTGGCCCGCAGCGCGGGCAGCGCTTGCGCCAGCCAAACCTGCGCGGCCTCTAGATCGGGGCGACCCTCGAAAGACTGGGACATCCTGGACACCTCCCTATATATATATGTACGGCGGCGGCCTCTCCCCTACCCCGCGCGCTCCAGCAAGGTCTGTGTGAGCGTTTCGGAGTTGCGGAGCCCTTCCTCGAGCAGCAGGTCAATGATCTGGGAGCGGCTGACCTTCAGGTTGCTCGTCACCAGCATCTGCGCCTTCAGCAGCTCCAGCCGCTTAAGGGACATGGGATTCAGGTAGAACGTCACCTTTTCCGTGGGCCCCTCCGCGACGGTTTGGGCGGGGGCGAAATCGTCCGGCGGGACGACCGGGGCCTCCGGCTCGGGCCGCGGCCGCGCGGCAGGCTGCGCGCGACGAGGCCGGGGCGTGGATGCCCGCTTGGCGGCCGGGGCCGCGGCGACCGGCTGCGGAGTCTCGGGCGGGGGCGTCTCGGCGACCGCGGGTTCCGCGGTTGCGGCCGGCTCAAAGGAGAAGAAATCGGCGGCCCCGGGCAGTTTGGGCTTCTTGGGCATGGGTAGTGCCTCCTTGCAGTCAAACGGCAATGCGGTAAAAATGCGCAACAGAACAACGGCTCAGCGTCAGCTCTCCCCTAGCGGGGTCGGCGCGCCAGCACCTCCGCAGCCACGGCGGCATATGCTTCCGCCTGCGTGGAGCCCGGCGCATAGACGGCGATCGGCTGGCCGGCCGCCGCCGCCTCCTGATAGCGCACGCTAAAAGGAATCACGGTCTCAAACACGGACTTGGCAAACCCCTCGCGCACCATCTCCACCACCTGGCGGCTATGCACCGTCCGCTGGTCACGCATAGTCAGCAGGATGCCGCACAGGCGCAACCGGGGGTTGACCGTCTGCATGCGCTCGATATTCTCGGTGATCTGCCGCAGTCCGTGCAGGGCCAGAAAGGAGCACTGCTGCGGAATGATGACCTCGCGCGCGGCGCTCAGCGCCCCAATGGACAGCATCTGCAGGCCGGGGGGCGAGTCGATGAGCAGAAAGTCGTAGCGCTCCGCCAGCGCCTGGAGCGGCTCCACAAAGCGCGCCGCGCGCTCCGCCGCGGGGGTATTCATCAGCAGCATCTCCGCGCCCACCAGATCCCCCGACGCCGGCAGGCCAAATAGCCCCTTCGGCGCGAGCGGCGTAAGCAGCTCCGGCAGTGGCGCGCCCTCGCCAAACAGCGACTCGTAGACCGAGTCGTGGCCCTCCGCCGGGGTGAGCCCGAGATAAGAGGTGAGATCGGCGCGGGGGTCGAGGTCCAGAACCACCACGCGCTTACCGGCGGCGGCCAGGGCCGCGGCCAGGTTGACAGCCGTGGTGGTCTTCCCCACTCCGCCCTTTTGATTGATTACTGCGATGATGCGTGCCACAAGTCTTCCTCCGGTACAGCGTCAGGGTGGACGGTGCCCCGATTATACCGCGTCGGCGCCCCAACGGCAATAAGGTGCCGCGGAAGAACCGCGCAGTCAGCCAAGCGGTGAGGCTGTAGTGCGGGAGAACTGTTTGCAGGCTGCAACGGGCTGGCAGTAGGACAGGCCAACGGGCAAACCGGCAAATATAAGAAACAGGAGTACGGCAAGACCGGGACGCGGGTAGACCGCAGAGCCGGGAAACGGTGCTAAGCAACGGCGCAACCGGCGGACGGTACTGCGGTATAGCGGTACTGCCGCACGAAGTAACGAGGAACCCGGTGGCAAGCGCCATAGTCTTAATACCAGGGGGAGGAGTCAGCTCGTGCGGCGCGGAAGCAGTGTGTGAGGAGGAATTCACCATGAAGAAGAGCATCGTCTGTCTGGCTTTATTGGCGTTGGCGGCGGGCGCCGCCCTGGCCGCTACCCAGGTACTACTGTTCGCGAACGGTAAGCAGATCAAGGCCGATCCCGGCGTCGTGATTCAGAAGAACGTGGCGTACGTGCCGCTACGCGCCGCGGGGGAGGCCCTGGGAGCGAAAATCGAGTGGAATAACGCGAAGAAGGTCGCCCGCGTCTGCCAGGGCGCCAAGTGCGTCATGGTCAAGAGCAGCGACGGGATCATGCAGCAGGGGCGCTTGCTGCTGCCCATTCGCAAGCTCGGGGAGTCGTTGGGCGCGACGGTCAACTATACCCACGGAAGCCCGCCGCGGATCGATATCAGCACGGCTCCACGGCCTAGCAGCTAGACTGCGAGACGGTTGTGCGGTAATGCGGTGTGACCGCGGAATGCGTACTGCCGTCGGCCGCGAGGTAACAAATAGGGGAGAGGCCAATTGGCCTCTCCCCTCTATTTGTGGCTTGAAAACGGGCCTGATCAGAAGTCCATGGAGTAGTAGACGTCGCGCGCGATCCCCGAGCACTGCCGCGCCAGGAAGTACTTGCTCTGCAGAATCTGCGCCTGCAGGAGCGCTTCCATCTCCTCGTAGCTGCGATAGGTGAAGGGGTTCAGCTCCGCGAGCCGCTGCTTGGTCAGCCCCTCGACTTCCACCGGGAAGAGCACTTTTTCGCCCCAAATGGGGTGCGGCTCGTACTGCACCGCGCCGCGCAGCGCTTGGATCAGGAACAGCTCGGTCTCCTCGATGGTCGGGGCCGTGCCGCCCACCGGCTTCTTGCGCCCCTGCTTGTCCTTGAGTACCACGCGCGGGATCTGGTGATCCTCGCCGTCCATGTTTACGGTTACCCACTCATACTTGGCGCCGACGCGGCCCGTGGTGTTGATCTGGTAGGTCTCGATCGGGTTGTCGCTGTCCTGGCGATCAAGTATGTACTCCAGGAAGCGGTGGACGTGCTCGGCGTTGCCCACGCCCATCGTGAAGGGGGAGCAGAACCGGCTGACATACTTGGTCTCGCCGACGCCCTCCTTGCTGTCTGCCGGATGTCCCACCGTGCGCCCGTCGGCCAGCACTTTGGCGGCAAACAGGGGGTCGGTGATCTTGAGCCAGGCGTAATCGCTCAGGTAGCCCGGGCTGATGAATACGGCCACGTTGGGCGCCTCGGAGGAGTCCACGCTGCCGTCAAAATAGCCCGTATCCTCGAGCTGCAGGACCGTGCGCGCGTTCTGGTTATAGGACCCGTGGTACTGGAAGCGCTTGCCCTCGAAGGACACTTCTCCGTCTTCGTCCCATTCCGTGTTCTCGTGCAGGGCCCGCGGGCTCATCGAGGCGCGGTGGATGGCCACCTGCTTCTCGTCGACGTCCTCGGTCTTGGTCCAGGCGCCCCGCTCGGGGCTGTAGGCGCGATCCTTGAACCACGAGGTAATATCGTCGTTCTTGATCGCCTGCTCGGTCACGTAGGAGCCCAGGTCTAGGCCGAAGGTCTCCTTGTAGTAGGGCTCGGTGATGGCGCGGTTGAAAATGTACAGCCCGTGGGTGGATTTGCCGCTCCCCGTCAGGCCCCAAACGCCCATCACTATGCGCTTCTTGGTCTTATCCTTGCGCTCCAGCGTGAACTGGCGCAGCGAGGCGTGCTCCCCGGTGCCGCCCTTCTGGAAGCAGTGCAGGATCCAGTGCGAGAGAAAGCCCTTCTTGACCTCGCCCTGGTAGGAGCTGCCCACGGCGATGCTGTAGCCGTGGTGCGGGAAGCGCAGCACCCGTAGCATCTTGTCTTTCCCCGGAACGTTCGGGTTCTCCAGGTAGTGGGGGATGAAGAACAACTGCGCATCCGGCTCCTGGGTGGGATCGCCCGGGAAGTTCAGTTGCTGCCAGCGGTGGGCGATGTCCGGGAACTGCGGGTCGCAGTACAGCCGGCAACGCATCTCCACCGGAGTCCCCGGGGAGCCCAGATTCGCGTCCGCTTGGATCATCGGCCGCGTCATCATGTGCTCCAGGACCCGCAGCATGAACAACTGGTGCTCCGGCTTGAGTTCGTGGTCGCTCTCGATGACCTCGCTATTGGCGGCCCCGCGATTCCAGATGTTGCTGCTCCAGCCCCAACTGCCGTTCTTGTACTGAACGCCATACGGTTTCGAGCGCTCGAGGAGATCAGACGGGTTGTTTTGCAGTGCTTCCACTCCCGCCGCTTCCTTCTTCTCCACCATTTCGTGGAAGAGGGACAAGAATCTCTCGATCGTGATTTGCCCCGTGGTGATAGGCACCATGATTCCTCCTTTAGCGCGTCCTCGGGGGCCGGTCTAGACGCCTCGCGGGGACCTGCGCGCCGGAACGAGATGTATTCCCGCCGGCTTAGGTTGATATATTAAATATGCTAAATCGTCAGATTGCCCAAATGTTACCTGATTTGCAGGCACTTTACAACCCCCCGGCGGGTTTTGACCGTTCTCCAGAGGGGAAACCTAACCATAGTGTTTCTGTGTCGCGCCGCGCTTGACCTGTCGGGCTGGGGGGGGGAATGTGAAGGCAGAGTTGCGGGCGGAGTCTTGTGGCATGCTGCTTGCATCCGAGGGGAGCAGGAGCGTACCCTTCAGATTACGCCCACGGGTCCGGGGACAGGACGCTGTTCGCCGGCGGAAGCGGCAGAAATAGTGCAAATAATAAAGAGATATTTGGTTACGTTAGCCTTGTTATATGAGACCACGGTGTGTACAATACGTGTGCATCCCCCTCGGTTCACTTGTTTGGCACTACGGAGGAGAGAGTTTTGACACCCCCGACCGCGCAACGCTGGCTTAAGGTTCTGATTCTGTCGGACGTACCCCTGGTTACCTGGGGAATCCAGTCCAGTCTTTTCGGGCTCCCGGGCCTCATCGCCACCATTCGCCGTCCTGACCCCGATCAACTGAGCGAGGCGCTCGCGGCGGACCAGCCCCATCTCATCGTGGCCGCGCCGGCGACTGCCGGCGAGTTGTGCGCCAGCCTTACGAACCTCCGCACTACCGTCCCCGGCCCCGGCCTGGTGTGCTTGTGTCCGGAGGGTTGCGGCCGCGAGTGCCGCGGTCGGGCGCTGTCCTTGCCCCTGGGCCAGACCGCGCCGGCGGCCCTGCGCCGCCGTTTGCGGCAGGTCCTGGAGTCGGTGCGCGAGGTTCAGGTGGGGGAGAGGCAGCCGGGCGGCCCTCACGGCGAGGAGAAGGTCTCGGGACGCGAGCGCGAGATAGGTCTGCTCGTGGCCGAGGGGCTCAGCAGCCACGAGATAGCGGCGCGCCTCTTCATCAGCCCCCGTACCGTGGAGAAACACCGGGCCAACCTGATGACCAAACTAGACGTAACCAACGCCGCGGCCCTCACCCGCGAGCTGCTCTACCTCTACCTGACCGAGGGCGCCCTCGCCTAGCCGCGGTTTCGGAACCTCCCGCGCCCTTTGCCATTGCCGTTCCCCCTCTCCTGCGGGCGCTCGTCAGCGAGCGCCACGGAGAGGGGCCGGGGGTGAGG
>DASXVN010000066.1:0-9450 GCA_036504235.1 Armatimonadota bacterium
CCCCTCTCCCGCGCCTGCGGCTTGGGAGAGGGGGGGAAAGGCAACGGCTAACGGCGGACCCCTCCCCGGCGGCGGGGACGCCGCCGCCCTCCCCTAAATAGGGGAGGGTGGGACCTCTGAGTTCCGTTGATCGCTCTGGCCTTTTCCGAACCCCTCCCTATCTAGGGAGGGGCGGCGCGACAGCGCCGGGGGTGGGTCCGGGCGGCCGCGAACCGTTGGGGTCCCCGGTTAGCGCTAACGGCCGACCCCCTCTCGTCACCGCGCCAACGGCGCGCGGCGCCACTCTCCCCCGCCAGCGGGAGAGATAGGGAAACGGCAACGGCCGGCGGGGTACCCTTCGACGGGCTCAGGGCCTTCGGCGAGCCCCCGCCCTACAGGACGGCCAAGACAACGGCGAACGGCCGGGCGGAGGTCGGAACCTCCGCCCCTACGGACGGCCAGGGCGACGGCCACGGGAACGACCACGGTAAAAGGCACACCGGCGCGGCCCATCGACGGCACAACGGGCGAGACCCTTCGACAAGCTCAGGGCAGGCAGCCGGTGCCACTGACGGTCCCTCGCCCTAGAACTCCGTCGCCCCGGTGAAGTTGAAGCCGGCTATTTTCAGCGCGGGGGCCCAGGCGTATTCGCCTTGCGCGCCCTCGTTGCCGATCATCTCTACCTGCATGAGGGCCTCGAGGAGGCTCTGGGTGAAGCGCAGGTTCTTGACCCCGGCCATGATCTCGCCGTCCTCGATCAGGAAGGTGCCGTCGCGGGTCATACCGGTGAGCGTCATCTGCATGGGGTGGACGATGTTGGTGTAGTGGAAGCGAGTGACCAGCAGGCCCCGGTCCACCGAGCGGATCATCTCGGTCATGTCCGCGTCGCCGGGGGCGAGGAAGAGGTTGGTCGGCACCGGGCCGTAGGTGTTGGGCGCGGGCAGGGCATGGCCGGTGGAGGTGGTCGGCGGCTCGGCATGGGCCGCCGTGCGCGAGTCGTGGACCATGCCCACCGCGACGCCGCTGTCGATCAGTGGCACGCGCTGCTTGGGCACGCCCTCAAAATCAAACAGCAGCGGCAGGCCCCGCTCGTCGCGGCCATCGTCGTGGAGGCTGACCGCCTCCGCGGCCACCTGCTGGCCCAAGCGCTCGGTGAGGAAGGAGCGCTTCTCCTGATAGCCGAGGGCGTTGAAGCCGTACAGACCCAGCCAGAACAGGATGTCGCAGACGGCCAACGGCTCGAGAATGACCGTATACGGGCCCGGGTCAACGGCGCGAGGCGCGGCGGACACCAGTGTCTTGCCGGCGGCAGTGCGGGCGAGCGCCAGCGGGTCCAGGCGTGAGATGTCGGTGGCATGGGTCTCGGCCCAGCCGGAACTGTCCGCGCCCTGCAGCAGCGCGGTCAGATGGGCGCGCGTGTACTCGCCGTAGGCGAAGATGCCCTCGGAATTGGCGACCGCGAGGCGGGTGTAGTCGGCCTCCAGCGCCCCGGAGGCGGTGAGGTCGTCGCCGCGGGCCACGTCGAGAATCTGCATGACGGCGGCGCCGCGCTCCTCGGGCGTGGAGGCGATGGTGGCGGCCGCGGGGGCGGGGCCGGGCTCGGGAGCGGGGGCGCTGGGCAGACCGGGGAAAGCGGGATTGGCCGGGGACAGCTCGGCCAACTCCAGGGCCCGCTGCGTGGCCTGGCGCAGGGAGGCGTGGCGGGGATCATTGGTGCTGCTCACGCCGATCTGCCGGCCCTTGATCGCCCGGATGGACACGGCCAAGTCAGTCTCGGCCACGTTCTGGTGAATGCGATTGTTGGCGTACCGGGTCAGGGCGGTCTGGCCGCTGCTGACCAGGACCTCGGTCTGGTCGGCGCCGGACTCCTCCAGCACCAAGTGGCAGATCTGCTCGATTTCGGGGCGGTCCATCATCTTTATCCCAGCCTTCCCTAGCCATTCTGGTCCGCCCGCAAGGACGGCCTGCGCAAGATCACCACTATCGCCAGCAACCCCGACAGCACCAGAGCCAGCGCCCCCAGATAGCGACGCAGGCGCAACTGCGGAATCAGCTTCGGTGAGATATAGGTCATCTCCTGCTGACGTACCGAGGGGAAGTCTGGTTTGAGAATTTCCTGGACGCGCGCGGCCAGCGCCGTAGCGTCGGCCTCGCCGGTCACCCCCGCGATCGCCACGAACAGCGAGATGCCGTCGCTCGGGGAGGTCCCCTCCACCCAGAGATTGGTGTTGATCCCCGCCTGGTAGAGCAGGCGGTGAGCGGCGGAGCCAACTTGGCCTCCGGCGGCATGAGCGGTCTCGGGTCCCATGGCGAGCGTCAACTGCAGTCCGGGCCGGAGCGGCTGCTGGAAGCTGGTGGCCACAACGAGGGCGCTCCCCACGGCGACCACCAGCGCGACAATAGTGACTATCGTGCGCAGGACTTTCCGCATGGTGTCCCTCCCTGAGGTCTGAGGTCGGGCGTTGTCTTTCCTAACTGGAGGGACTATTCGCGAGGAAGCGGCGGCTCACCTTGCCGGAAACGCGGGGTCGGTAGCCGCGGACGGAGGCCTTCTAGGGAGACGACACGCGACCAGGGGGGCTGATCGCGTGTCGTTTGGGAGGTAGAGGGGTCGAGCCTAGACGGCAGGCGGGCCCCAATCGGGATCGTCGTCGTAGTATACGTTGTTGGTGGCGCGGAAAATGCCGGTGCCGTTGGCCAGGATGGTGTAGATCTCGCGCGAGCTGGGGGCGTCCCCGGCGAAGGTGAGGTAGCCGCCCAGGGGCTTCCAGTTGGGATGCCGATAGCCGGTCGGCTTGGTGGCTACTCGCTTGGGCACGGTGCCGTCCAGGTTCATGGTCCAGATCGCGCTCGCGCCATCGCGAGTGCTGGTGAAAGCGATCCGCTTGACCGTCGGGGTGCAGTCTGGCATGTCGTTCTGACCGGCGGAATTCGTCAACTGGACGGGGTTGGAGCCGTCGGCCGCCATCTTCCAGATCTGCAGGCCGCCGCTGCGTGCGCTGGAAAAGACCAGGCCGCTGCTGTCCGGGAGCCAGGCCATGGGGCCGTTGGGGGCCGTAGTATTGGTGAGTTGGAGGAGATTGGCGCCGGTGGGGTCAACCTTGAAGATCTGAGACACTCCGCCCACCGTGGCGAGGAAGGCGATCTTCTTGCCATTGTGGGACCAGGCGGGATGGCTGGCCGCGCCCGGAGTCGTCACCAGCCGCACGGCACCGGAGCCGTTCGCGTTCATTACGAAGACCTGCGCGAGGCTGCCGATCCGGTCGCTGACGAAGGCGATCTTGGCGCCGTCCGGCGACCAGCAGGGCATGGAGTCGCTGGCGGCGTCCTTGGTCAGGTTGACCTGCCCGGTGCCGTCGGCGTTCATGATCCAGACATCGTAGTTGCCCCGGTAGCGGGTGAATGCGATGCGGCCGTCCGCGACTGCCTGGGGAGTGACGCCCGAGGCGGCGTCAATCTCCGCGTCGGTCATGGTGAAAGCAGCGGGTCCGCCGCCACCGCCGCATCCGGTGAGCACGAAGCAGCCGGCCAACAGCAGCAGACCGGCGAAGACGAGCAAGTATTTGTGGTGCATGATCTTCTCCTTGATTAGCGGGGGGAGGCCAGTAGTAGTATAGACCGTATGGGCTTTATCTAAACATGCGCATAGCTTTAGTTTTACTGGAGAAACCCGAGGTCCAGGAAGAAACGCGAAGCTTGCTTCTACTCCTCCGCTTGCCCGACGCCCACCCGCACATCGCGGAAACGGGCGGGGGCGACGCCGTGGCCGACGCGGGCGGTCTGCATCGGCTCGCCCTTGCCGCAGTTGGGGATGCCCCACAGTTGCCAGGAGGCGGCGTCGGCGACGGCATCACAGGAGCCCCAGAAGTCCGGGGTGGCGCCGGTATAGGTGGCGTTGCGGACCAGCTCGCCCAGCTCCCCGTCCTCGATGCGGTAGGCAATCTCTGTGCCGAACTGGAAGTTGAGGCGTTTGTCGTCAATGCTCCAGGAGGTGTTGGTGTCCAGGTACAGGCCCCGTTTGGTGTCCGAGATCAGCTCGTCGAGGCTCCAGTCGCCCGGCTCGAGGTTGACGTTGGTCATGCGAATCAGCGGGAGGCGGTTCCAGCCGTCGGCGCGCATGGCCCCGCTGCTGGTCCGGCCAATCTCCGGCGCGGTCTCCCGGGAGGAGAGGTAGCCGGTGAAGATTCCCTCGCGCACCAGCGAGGTCCGCTGTCCCGCGACGCCCTCATCATCGTAGGCAAAGGAGCCCAGGCCTCCGGGGAGGGTGGCGTCGGCGTTGAGGGTTACGTGTTCGGAGCCGTAGCGGAAGCTGTCCAGCTTCTCGGGGGTGAGGAAGCTGGTGCCGGCAAACCCGGCCTCAGTGCCCAGGACGCGGTCCAGTTCCACCGGATGGCCGCAGGACTCGTGCACCTGCAGGGCGAGCTGGCTGCCGCCGATGATGACGTCGGAAAGCGTGGCCGGGCAGGCCGGCGCGGCCAGCAGGGCCTGGGCCTCCACGGCGATCGCCTCGGCGTGGCCGGCGAGGTCTAGCTCCTCGATCAGCTCCCAGCCGCGCTGCAGAATCTGGCCGCCGTGGGAGTTGGGATAGGAGCGGGTCTGGGTCTCGGAGCCATCGGGAGCCACGGCGGTGGCCTCTAGCCCCGCGCCGGTCTCGACGCGCTCCTGGTAGATCTGCGCGCCCTCGCTGCTCTCGAAGTATTTCTCCTCGCGCCGCATCTCCAGGGTGCCTTCGCGAATCTGGACCGCCGCCGCCTCGCGCATCAGCTTGTCGCAGTCCACCAGGAGATCGATGCGCTCCTCCAGCGGCACGTCGAAGGGGTTCACCCGCGCGGTGGCGAGGAAGCGGCCTGCGGCCGGCTCGACGGGGGAGAGGCGGACCGGCTGGGGCAGCGTCGGCGCGCTAGCCCGAGCCAGGCGCACGGCAAGCTGCGCCGCGGCCTCGATATCCGCCGGGGTCAGGCTGGAGGTAGCGGCAAAGCCCCAGGCGCCGTCGGCCAGGACGCGGATGCCCAGGCCCTGATCGGTGCCGGAACTGAGCGCCTCCACCGCGCCGTTTTTGACATGCAAATCCTCGTGTTGCTCGGAAACAAAGCGAGCGTCGGCGTATGAGGCGCCGGCCTGCAGTGCGGCCTCTACGGCCCGAGCTACTAGTCCCTCCATGATTCGTCACCCTGTGCGCGCAGATTCAGCAGCTTGCTGAGGCTTCACTTCGACGGGAGAGGCGCGGCCTCCTGCCTGAGTTCGGCCCACCCCGCCCTCGGGGGACCTCGGGCACCCCTCCCGGTGCGGGAGGGGCTGGGGAAAGGGGGAGCAAGGCAAGGGCTAACGGCGGGGGAGGAAGTCGTTTCCGCGTAGGGGCGGAGCTTGCAGAATGTCCTGAGCTTGCCGAAGGGCTCCGCCCGCGCCAGGGCGGAAGGGGGAGGCCGGTCGCCAGTCTAACCTCACCCCCCGGCCCCCTCTCCCGCGCCTGCGGCTTGGGAGAGGGGGAGAAAGGCAACGGCCTCTGAACGGTCGTTATCTCTCTCCCGCAAAGCGGGGGAGAGGGGGTCCGTCGTTAGCCGTATCGTAGGGCGGGGGCTTGTACCCCGCTGGCTAACGATCGCCTAGCGACGGCGGGGTACAAGCCCCCGCCCTACAAACGGCTTCCCTCGCTAACGATAGTTTACCAAGAACTAAACTTATCTCGGCAAGCACTTGACTTAATCGAAAGTATTTTGTACAATACGCAAGCTTTAGGCAACGAACGGAGGCGAGTCTCATGCCGGCATTGGTTAGTCGCTGCCCCAGTTGCGGGGGGGTCTTGGAGGCGGAGAGGCTAGGGTGCCCGCAGTGCCATATCTCGCTGGAGGGGCACTTCGAATTGGGGGTCCTGGAGCGGTTGGCGCCGGCGGAGCGGGATTTTGTGGTGGAGTTCGTCAAGGCCAGCGGGAGTCTTAAGGACATGGCCCGCCGGCTCCAGGTGAGCTATCCCACGGTGCGCAGCCGGTTGGATGAGCTGATCGCTCGGATTGAGGAGCTGGAAGTCGCCACGCAATCAGTAGGGGGAGAGCAACTATGAGCAGCGACCAACTACAGAACTACGTGCGGGAGGAAGATCCGCGGGGCCTGAGCCTGCTGGTTGACCCCTTCCGCTTCATCAACGGCGCGCCCGGCCTGGTCGCGGGCCTGGGCGTGGTCGCCCTGACCGTAGCTATTGGTCTGACCGGCGTCTCCTATGACGGCGTGATTGACCTGCACGTGCCGCCGACTCCACTTCCCGGATGGTTTCTCGCGGCCATGCCGGTGCTGGACTGGCTGCTGGTGGCGATTCTGTTCTGCGTCGCCGGGAGGCTGCTCTCGCGCAGCCGGCAGCGGGTGTTGGACTACTTCGCCATGACCGCCCTGGGGCGGGCGCCGCTGGCGGTGGCGGGAGTGCTGCTCTTGCCGCCGCTCCTGGGGAAGATCCTGGCGCAGGTCAACGAGCGGATCATGGCCAATCCGGCGGCGATCGGGCAGAGCTTGATGAACCTGCCGGGCCTCCCGTGGCTGATCTTCGGGGGCATGGTGATCGTGCTGCTGATGATCTGGCTGGGATTCCTGAACTACTACGCCCTAAAGGAAGCCAGCGGGCTCAAGGGGCCCATCGCGGTGGTGACTTTCTTTGTCGTCGCCCTGCTGGCGGAGCTGTTCAGCAAAGTGGCGATCTATGCGCTGGGCACGCTGGTGATCCACGGCACCCCGCTGTAGGGGGCGCAGCGGGGGCTACTCGATGCGGAGCGCGGCCAGGCTCCAGGGAGCCAGATCGGGGAGGGTGACCACCGCGTGCTCGCCGTCCTCGCGGAGCAGTTCGAGGTCTAGCGGCTGCGGCTGGTCGGGCGTGGCGAGCAGCGCTCGTTCGCCGGGCGAGGTGACCCGCACCTGATACGGTCCGGTATGGTCGGCCGAGCCGTTGACCAGGGAGACGGTCAGAGGCGCGCCACTCTCGCCGCCGCGGACGAAGAGGCTCAGCGGATGGCAGAGGTCCGTCCAGGCGGGCACCGTGTCGCGACTGACCCAGGCGGCCAGGTGGCCGAGCTGGTTGCGCTTGGCGGAGCTGTGCGTGAACTGCCAGGGAGCGTAGCCCAGCACTACGACGCGCCCGCCCTCGGGGTTTTCATAGGCCGATACCGCCACGCCATAGGGAAAGTCGTCGTAGTCTACGACCTCCGCGAGCACCTGCACGCCGGAGGCGAAGGGCTCCAGCAGGCCGGCCTGGCCCCCGAAGAAGCCGGTGCGGGCGTCGCGGTACTGCCAGGCGAAGTCGCCGTTGAGGGGGTGGCCGCTGAGCCGCTCGCGGAGCCCGGGACCGGCGATTTCCGTGGCCTTGACCCCCAGCAGGCTGCCCAGGCCCATCTTATCGATCCACTGGGCGGCCTCCCAGTCCACGACGGCGCCGCCGCGGAGAAGCTCGCGGACCTCCTCCGGAGAGAAAGCAGTGACCATGGCCCCCGTGAAGACCACGGCGCAGGAGTTCACCGGGCGGTAGGCCAGGGGCATCCCCAATTCGCGCAGCACGCGCTGGGGCGCGGCGAAGGCGGCGCCGGCGTGCGAGGGGTAGTCGCCTCCGCAATAACCGCGCTGGTCAAACTCCACATGGTAGGCGACCCACAACCCCCGCTGGACCAGACCGCGGTTCCAGGTGTTGAGTTGCTCGTAGAAGGGCCGCCAGCGGGCGATGCCAGCCAGGCGCAACTCGTAGTCGTCGAAGGGGTTGGGGCCATCGGGCAGGATGTTGAAGGCGATCCCGTTACAGCCCGCCCCCAGGTCCGCCGCCGACTCGGCGAGGTTGACCTGCACGCTCTTCATCAGCCGCTGATAGGGGAAGTTCTCGATCTCCGCCTGAATGCTGCTGAGCCGCTCAGGCCGGGAGTAGGCCACGGTGCGACCCATGGAGAGCGCCTTGTCGAGGCAGTCCTGGGGTTTGTAGTCGGTGTAGAAGCCGCCGCCAGGCCGGAGCCGCACCGGGGCTTGGTTGACGCCGGAGAGCAGGTCCAGCCACTTGGGCAGGTCGCACAGGCCGCTGTAGCCGTTGCCTTCCAGGCTGCAGACCATCAGGCCCAGTTCGAGCTGCGGGTTTTCCTCGTGAGCGCCGCGCTCGGCGGCCAGCAGCAGGTTCTGGAGGACCTCGCTGTTGCGCTCCACCCAGGCGGAGCGATAGTGATTCGGCTCGGGCCAGGACTCCTCGCGGAGCAACTCTACCAGGTGGTCGCGGGAGACGGTGCGGTCCATGCGCCGGGAGAAGTCACGCAGGCACTGGGGGCAGAAGCAGCCCCAGACCACGGGCGGGTGATGGGCCATTCGCACGTCGTCGTCTACCCAGATGAAGTCGGGATGCAGGCCGGCGAACATGCGGTAGCGCTTGTAGACATCCACCAGGAAGGTGCTGTCGGCGGGGCAACTGGAGGCCTCGGCGGCGGTGCCGTCGTGGCCGACCATGGGCTGCCAGGGCACGCGGTGGAAGCGCTGCGGCGACTCGTCGAGGTGGCCGATGGTGTTGAGTACGTTGATGCCAACGCGCCAGCCCTCGGCGCGCAGCGCGGTCAGGGCCTGACCGATGGTGTCCAGGCGCTGGCGCAGTACGCCGATGGGGTGGAAGCCGTGCGCGCGTTCCGTGAACAGCGAGACCTCGTCCACCGCGCTTCGCTGCCGATCGAGGAAGGCGATCAGGCGCTGCAGACGGCCCTCGCTGGCATAGTGGTCGTACCCGATGCGGAAGTCAATGGTAAGCTGAGTGGGTGATTGCATAGAAGGAAGCTTTCCGGCTAGTTGCGGTCCTATTCGCCGGAGGGAGGCCGAATACCTACTTGGGGCGGCAACCGGGGGAAAACTCCGCGAACCGGGGCGAGGGCCCTAGTAGGGACGAGTGCGCAGCGCCCGGAGCAGCGTCAGCAGCAGCACCGCGCCGACCACGGATACGAAGATGCTGCCCACGTGGAACCCGGGCATCGGCGAGCGGCCGATGAGGGTGAAGAAGATAAAGCCGCCGATCAGTGCGCCGGCGATGCCGATGACGATATGCGTCAGGCAGCCCTCGCGCTCCCCGGTGAGGGCGGAAGCAATCCAACCCACCAGCGCCCCGAAGATGATCCAGCCGATGATGCTCATGAGGTATCTCTCGGGAGACGCCGGGGGAAGGTGGGGGGTTCAGTGGGGCCCACCCCGCCCTCGGCTTTGCCTCGGGCACCCGCCTTCGCTGAAGCTACGGCGGGCGAGCCCTCCCTAAAGGGGAGGGGCTTTGGGGAGCGTTAGCGGCCGGAGGTGGATCTCGACGACCGCGAACCTAACGGCGGACCCCTCCCCGGAGCCGGCTGCGCCGTCTCCGCCCTCCCCTGAATAGGGGAGGGTACGGATTTTGGACTTGTATCCTTGTCCGAAGCCGTTGCCGTAGCCCCTCCCGCACCGGGAGGGGTGCCCGAGGTCTGCCGAGGGCGGGGTGGGCTGCCGCGCCCCCGC
>DASXVN010000067.1:0-5256 GCA_036504235.1 Armatimonadota bacterium
CCGACTTTGTCACGGCGACCGTCAACCTCGATTGCCGCGTGGTGCATCTCGACTATAACTGGGAGCACTTCCGTGCCGCTCGGGAGAAATACGGTCCCAAGGTAAAGGTCTTCGACCCGGGCTTCCTCGGATCGGTGCTCATCTCCAGTGAGACGGATGAGTTCACCATCGACGACCTGGTCGCCGAATTCGGCATCGAGGTGCTTGACGATTACCTGGACCGTTCCCTCGCCCACCGGCATGAAGAGGGGCATATTGAACCGTGTTTGGAAGGCTGAAGGCGGAAGGATGAAAAAGCTCTCGGAATGCACGCGCCGCCTGCACCTGGATTTTCATAATCCGGCGGGCGTGCCGGACCTGTGCGCTGAGTTCGACCCGGCGGAATTCGCGGAGACGATTGCCCGGGCGGGGTTCGATTCGGCGACGGTCTTTGCGCAGGATTCCCAGGGGCACGGCTACTTCCCCACCGAGGTGGGAGTGCGCCACCCGCAGTTGACCCGCGACCTGCTGGGGGAGATGACGCAGGCGCTACATGCGCACGACATCACCGTCGGCTCCTACATCTCCGTTGGTTGCAGTAGCTATGCCCGGCCGGAGTGGCTGCAAGTCGACGCGCAAGGCCACCCGCGCTGTTTCGCCGACCAGGGCGGCTTTTCCATGGTGTGCGTGAACAGCCCCTATGTGGAGACGAACGTCCTCCCGCTCACCGCGGAAGTCCTCCGTCGCTATCCCGTCGATTGCGTCTGGTATGACATGCTCTTCTTCTTTGACGAGGGGTGCCACTGCCCATATTGCCTGGAGCGCATGCGGCAGCATGGCCTCGACCCGGATAAGCCGGTCGACATGCGCCGGCACATGCGCGACTCCATCGACGCGTTCGTTGAGAAGTCACGTCGGCTGGCTGACACCATCCGCCCGGATGTCGAGATGACCTACAATGGCCTCTCCATCCACGAGCGCCCACAGGGAATACAGCAGGCGGCATACGTAGACGTGGAGGCGCTGGCAACGGGCGGGTGGGGGTACTTTTATTTCCCCGCCAAGGCGCGTTATCTGCGTACGCTGGGCAAACCGATCGCCGGCATGACGGCGGCCTTCCATGAGAATTGGGGGGATTTCGGGTCGCTAAAATCCCGCGCCCAGCTCGAATACGAATGCTACACCTTCCTCGCCGCCGGGTCCGCCGTCGGCGTCGGTGACCAGTTGCCCCCGCGCGGGCGGCTGGAGCCGGCGCGCTATACGCGCATCGGCGAGGTGCTCAACCCCATTGCCGCCCTTGATTCGTGGATACGTGATGCCCGCCCCCTGGCGGAGGCGGCCGTGCTCCTTTACCCACTGGCGCAGGGGCAATTCCCGGGGGAATCCTGGGCGGGCGCCTGCAAGGTGCTGCTGGAAGCGAAGGTCCAGTTCGACACGGTGGATCTCGACGCCGACTGGAGCCGCTATTCCCTGCTCATCCTGCCCGACCAGGCGTATACCGATGCTACGGTGCGGGAGAAGATCGCCGCCTATCTGACCGGCGGAGGCGCGGTGCTCGCTTCCGGTGACGCTCTCTCCGTGCTGCCCGCGGAGCTGGTCGCGCCCATCGGAGAGGCGTCCGGGGACCCCACCTACCTGCGGGTGCGCGGCGACTGGGCCGGGGATATTCCGGACATCCCCCACGTGGTCAAGTGTGGCATCCGCCCGATCAACGCCCCTGGCGCGGAAGTGCTGGCGACCGTCGTGGCGCCCTATGCCCGTCCGGACAAGACGTTCTTTTACTCCAGCCCGCAGCTCCCCTACGCCCGGGAGAGCGATCAGCCGGTCATCATCCAATCCGGCAAGCTGCTCTACCTCGCCGCCCCGCTCTTCGGCGAGTACTGGCGCCGGGGCTACGGCGTCCACCGGCAACTGCTCCTCGGCGCTCTACGCCAATTGCTGCCGGATCCGCTGACGCACAGCGCATTGCCGCTCGCCTGGGAACAGGCGGTGCTCGCGCAGGGAGAACGATTGGTCAACGTTATCGTCCCCTACTCTCCCGTCCGCGGCGAAGGCGCCCCGCAAATCGAGGAGTGGCCCGCGGTCGCCGGACTCACCGTCGGCGTGCGCGGCGAATATGATGGTGCGTACCTGGCTCCCAGCGGTGAGCCGGTAACCGTCTCCCAGGAAGGCCCATACACCATCGCCAAACTACCGCCGGTGCAAGGCCCGGTGGTGGTAGTATTCGAGTAAGGATTTCGAGACATGAGACACAACTCGCTGGGCAAAGGAGTATCGGGGTAATTGCAGCATCACAATATCCGTCGCCCCGTTGGGGCTCTTCCCATGCTACTAACTCCGCTTCCACGGGCTCGCGCCCGTGGCTAGCCGCCTTGACCCCTTCGGGGCCATCTGGACACAATAACCTGCGACTGCTTTCTGATGTTATTCGGCAATCACCTCAGTATCTTGTCCCCGAAATCCCCACTCGTGATCAAGTACCGAGATCCCCCTATCCGTAGTTTCCCTACCGCTTGCTTGCAGGGTAATCCCTTGGTAAGTCGAATCAATTAACTAAGGCGAGTTAAATACTGAAGTTTAGATAAACGGTCACCGCCCAGTTTGTCCGGGCGTCCCGTTTGTTCACCCTGTCCCTCAGGCATGCGGACCGCCAGCCCTTGCGGGTGGCGGTCCGTCCGGTATCGTTCTTGTAATCTACGCAGGAGCGATACCTGATGGACTATACCGTATTACAGACGTGGCGTGTGGCGCTCTATGCCACCATGACGCGCAACGCGGCGGTGTTGATGAACATCCTCGACGCCCTGCTGTCGGCAACCCACGCCCGGCGGGCCATCGAACTGACCCTCACCCTCGCCTTTGCCCGCCAGTGGCCCAGTTTCTATCAAGGCCTGCAGGAGGGCCACCTGCACCGGTCCGCCCTCCGCCAGGTCTATTGTGCCCAGGTCCCGTGGACGCCGGGGCAGCGGCTGGTGCTCATCCTCGATACCACGGGCATCCTCCGCCCGCAGGCCCCGACGGCCCGCGATCGCATGACCGTGCATACGGCCACCCGGGCTGACGGCGGCACGCCCCGGGGCCTCGGCTGGCAGTTCTCCCTGCTGGTGGTGGCCCCGGACCCGCCCAGCAGTTGGACGTATACGCTGGATTGCACGCGCGTCCGCACTGGCACCACGCCCGCCCGCCTCGGCGCGCTCCAGGTGGCGGACGTCCTGCCCCACCTCCCGGCCCGACCGTTGCTGCTCGGCGACCGCTATTATGGGAGCGCCACCTTCGTCCTCGATCCCCGCCTGACGGCCTGCGATAAGCTCGTGCGGCTCCAGACCCATCGCGTCTTCTATTGGCCGCCGCCCCCCCGCGGGCCGCACCAGCGCGGGCGCCCGCCGCGGAAAGGGGCACGCTTTCAACCCAAAGATCCCGCCACCCATGGCCCGCCGACGGCCACCTGGACGGGCACCGATGCCCGCGGACGCCGCGTCACCGTCCGCGCCTGGGCCGGCCTCGCGTTCGCCGAGGCGCTGTCCCATCCCGTCACCCTGCTGGAATGTGCGCGGCACGACGGGCGGGACACGAAAGCCGACCCCCGCGTCATCTGGCTGCTCTGGGACAGCCCCTCGGAAGCCGCCCCCCTGCCGGAGATTCCTGACCGCTATGCCCAACGCTTCAGCGTCGAGCATGGCATCCGCTTCACCAAGCAGACCTTGCTCTGGGAGGCGCCCCACGTGCGCACGGCGGCCTTCCAGGTCTGGACCGATCTGGTGATGGCGGCCCAGAATACGCTGTATCTGGCCCGCCCGATCTGCGCCGGGGTCCGCCTCCCCTGGGACCGGCAGGCCCCGGTGACCCCCCAGCAGGTGCGGCGGGCGCTCGCGGCCATTTTGCCCACGCTCGGCTCTCCGGCCCCGTCACCCCAGCCCCGCGGAAAATCCCCCGGCCGCCGGCCCGGATGTCATCCGCACCCGGCCCCCCGGTTTTCTATCGTCTGGAAAGGCCGCGCGGCCACCGCCCACGCCCCGCCGAATCCCGTGTAAGCGCGGACCAAATCGCCGGGAGGCCCACCGAGCACTCGTCCCCAGACCGGGCGTGGGCCAGGGATCACGGTCACCGCCGACAGGAGGAGCCATCGCTGGCAATGAATTATCTAAACTTCAGTCTTTTCAAAGTCCTTCATGAAGTCGATGAGCCGGTCGACGCATTCGCGGGGGACGGCGTTGTAGATGCTGGCGCGGAGGCCGCCGACGGAGCGGTGGCCTTTGAGGCCTTCCATGCCGGCGGCGACGGCTTTCTTGACGAACCGGGCTTCCAGCTCTTCGCTGGGGAGGCGCCAGACGATGTTCATGATGCTGCGGCTTTCTTGCTGGGCGACGGGTTTCCAGAAGTCGCTGGAGTCGAGCACGCTGTAGAGGGCCGCGGCTTTCTCCTCGTTGCGGCGCTGGAACTCGGGGATGCCGCCTTGCTCAATCATGTAATCGGTGACGAGCTTGACGAAGTAGATGCCCCAGGTGTTCGGTGTATTGTACAGGCTGTGCTCCTCCGCATGGGTGGAGTAGCGCAGGAAGGTAGGCACGCCTTCGGGAGCGCGGGCGACCAGTTCCTTGCGCATGATGATCAGCGCCAGGCCGGAGGGGCCGATATTCTTCTGCGCGCCGGCGTAGATCATGCCGAACTGGCTGACGTCCACCGCGCGGGACATGATTTCGCTGGACATGTCGGCGATGAGCGGCGCCTCCGTTGTGGGGAAGAGCGGGAAGCGGATGCCGCCGATGGTTTCATTGGAACAGATGTGCACGTAGGCGGCGCCCGGCGTCAGCGCGAGCTCCTCGGGGCGCGGGGCGCGGGTGAATTTGTCCCCGCTGCCGTCCCAGGCGACGTTCACCAGGCCGTTGATCTTCGCCTCTTTGATGGCCTTGCCCGCCCAACTGCCGGTATTGACGTAATCGGCGACCTGACCAGGCATACGCAGGTTCATGGGAATGGTGGCGAACTGCAGGCTGGCGCCGCCCTGCAGGAAGAGGATGTCGTACTCCTCGGGCACACCCATCAACTGGCGGATGTTGGCTTCCGTCGCTTCTTCCAACGCCATAAAGGCTTTGGAGCGATGCGACATCTCCATCACTGACATGCCGGCGCCTTGAAAATCGAGCATGTCCGCTTGCGCGCGCTCCAGCACCGGCAGGGGCAATGCGGCGGGACCCGCGTTAAAGTTGCATATGCGCTTCATCAGTAATCCTTTCTGGACTTTACTGTCTATGGAATGTAATCCGCAGATTTCGCAGA
>DASXVN010000068.1:0-66867 GCA_036504235.1 Armatimonadota bacterium
CACTTGCCTCCGCCGCTTCGTTTTTGTGGCGGGGATCCGCCCGGCTACTTGGCCCCGAGCGTGATCAGCACCGAACTGCCGGCCGGGACCGTTACCGCCTGCTTCTGGACCGGCACCAGGTCAAACTCCGGCAGGGTCGCCAGTTGCGCGGTGATGGCCTGGGCCGTGGGGTTGTGAATTTCCAGGGTCAGCGACTGCGCGCTGTAGTCGGCGACGTCCACGATCAGGGCCGGGTCGGAGATCGTCACCGGCGAACCCACGAACAGCCGCCGATCGCGGGGCAGTTCCGTGCACAGGTAGCCGACGCCCTCGAAGACCGTGAAGCGGCGCAGCTCCTTGCTGTCCCGGTCGTAGAAAATCCCCGGCAGGTTCCCGGACAGCCCCAGCACCACCAGCGGCAGCGGCGCGGGCAGGTCGGTCTTGCTCAGAGCCAGCGCGACGCGGCCGCCCTGCGCCTGGAGGCGCAGTTCGTACTGCTGGCTGACCAGCGCACCTCGCTCCAGCTTCAGGGTATACCCGGTCGAGCCGCCGTCCAGGCCAAAGCCGCGCCGGGCCCGCTCGAAGTCGGCGTTACCCTCATTCAGGGTAGCCAGGGAGGCCATCGCCAGCACCCGGTAGTCGAACTTGTCGCCTTGGTGGAGCTGCGTGCTCGGGGTGTTGAGCAGCAGCCCGGCGCCCATCCCGTCGCTCTTCATGTACCAGACGGTGCCCTGGAGGTTGTCGCTCTGCGCGAACAGCGCCGGAGCTCCGAGCGTGCGGGGGTAGCGGGCGATATAGTCCCCCGCCCGCAGGCGGGAGGACCCGCCGAAGCCCAGGTCGGTGCCGGGCGGCACATACCGCACGACCTGCCGTCCGTCCACCGGATAGGTCGCGAACAGCAGCGATCCCGGCGTGGCCTTCTCGCCCTGCTGCAGTCCGATCACGCCCAACTCCGGCTGCTTCAACTGGACGTCACGGAGCGCCTCCAGTTGGCCCTCGATCTTGAGGAAGCCATCGGCGTTCGGGTTGATCCGGTAGTGCGTGGTCAAAAGGCGCTGGCGCAGATACGTGGCCGGCCGCGTCGAGGCGGTCGGCTGGCAGTCGCCGTAGTTGAAGCCCGGGTTGTAGATCTGATCGGTGACCTGCTCGGTAACGGTGCAGTCGTGCGAGGCGAAGAGCAGCCGCCGCGTCGCGCCCGTGCGCCAGGGGTTGGCCTCGTCACCGGACTTGCCGTCAGCCGCGTCCACCGCCACCGCTGCCAGCCCGCCAAACCCGGCCCCCTGTCCATCCCACATCGGCGGGAAGTACTTGTCCAGGTCCACCTGCAGCTCGACGTTGTAGCTGGCCGGCCAGAGCTTGTAGCCCATCGTTCCCTGCCCCAGCCAGTTCTGGCGGTCGGCGCAGGAGAAGGCCACGTGCACCATGGTGTGGGTCTTGAGTTGCGAGGCGATCAACTCGCCGCCGGCGGCGTCTTTGGCCCGGAGGGTGAACTGGTGCTGCGGGCCGTGCAGGCCGCGGAGAATCTCCTCGACACTGGCCTGATTGGGGCGGAACTGGCGGTACACGCGCGTCCCGTCCATGACCGTTAACTCGGTAATCGGGGCACGACTGCTTAGACGCGCTCGCGCCTGCCAGCGGTCGGTGCCCGCGGCGTCGGGGCGCCAGGAGTTCATGTTGATCTCGCTCCAGTCGTCCAGCGTCGGGCCGGAGGACAGGTAGCAGCGCTGCGGGTTAGCGAAGTAGGTGCCGCTCCAGTCCTGATCCACAAAGGAGCGCAGGCCGGCCTGATCGTTGGCCCAGACCCGCAACTGCAGGCCGGTAGAACTCGCCGCGGCGAGGTCAGCGGCGCGCTGGAGGAAGTGGACGACTATCGGCATGGGATACTGCGTGTTCTCTTCGAGCAGCAGGAACTGCGGGTAGTCATCCTCCACCAGTTTCGCGCCCTCCCAGATCTGTACCGCCACGGCTCCGTAGTGCCGCAGGTCCAGGACCCGGTTGGGGTTCTTCTGCAGCGAATGGATCGCCACCGTGCGCCAGCCGGTGCGGCCGGTCCACTTGTAGGTGTCCTTAACGCGCGTCTGGTCGGGCGACAGCACCTCGCCGAGAATCTCCGGGTCCGGCCAGGCAAAGTTGCCGTACACCAGATAGTGATTGCCCTGCGTGTCCAGGTACTGCAAGCCCGGGATCACGACCAGCTTGTCGGTGCTGGCGGCCTTGCACTCGTCCGAGAGCGTCTTCCAGTCGGTGGCGCGAATCTTCTCCAGCGGGTCGGTGAAGATGAGGAAATCCAGACCCGCCGCGGTGGCGGCAGCCGCGTAGGCGGCGACCGTGCTCTCCCCGCCCCCATGGGTGGAGACGGCCCCGACCAAGCCGCGATAGCTCTTCCGCGCGCCGGGATCGGGGAACCGCGCGGTCGTCCAATCCAGGGGCGCCGGGGGCGCCGGCTTGTCCGCCTCCCGAGGGGGCTCGCGATACCCTCCCAGAGCGGCAGACTTAAAGGAAGGCTCGGCCAGCCAGCGCAGCGTGTTGATCGCCAGCTTGTCCAGGTCGCCCGGCTTGTCGCCCAGACCCTTGCCCCAGGTGATACCGCTCCAGGCGGGATGGAGCCCGCCCACGAAGCTGACGTTCGCCCCCATTGGCAGCAGCGCCAACCGTCCGCCGCCGTACTCGCGCACCCCGAAGAAGGGCGGCTCGCTGGGGAAGTCGGGCTTGGGCTCGTCCTGGTAGGGCTTGCCGCCGACCACGGAGGCGGTTTTCGCGCCGCGCGCGAGCACCTGCCACTCCGGCCCGAAACGCACTGGCGCGGTGAAGCGGGCACCCGGGCCAAAGGTCTGGCTGGGATACCACAGGCCGCGCACGCCCGCGGTCAAAGGCGAGGGGGTCAGGTTAGTCGTGTACGAGAAGGGCCAGGGGAAGGGCGTCGAGAGCACCTGGGTGGAGGCGTCCACGATCTGTTCGTCGAGCAGCTCCGCGCCCCCGCCGAACTCGCTCAGGAAGCGGTTGGTCGCCCCGGCGGTCAGCCCGAAATACTCGCCGTTAGGCACGAGGAAAAGCCCGCCGCCCTGCGCGACGAACCACTTGAGGTCCTCCACCAGTCGCTGGTTGAAGGCATCGTAGCCACCCTCCGGAGTCAGCGGCAGGGCAGCCAGCAGCACCACGACGTTGAACTGCGCCAGCTCGTCACGGAAGGTATATCGGCCGCTGCCGCGTTCATCGTAGGGGTGCGCCTCGACCTCAAAACCCGCCCTGCGCAGGTCGTCGGCGACCCCGATCTCCTTCACGCCGCCGCCCAGGAACCAGGAGGCGAGGAACAGGACGGCCGGCTTCTCCGCCGGAGCGGGCGGGAGGAGCTGCAACTGCGCCAGGCGGAAGGGTGCCGCGCCGGCCGTGCACTTGCCCCAGTTGTACAGCTTGAAACCGGTGAGCGCCGGCTCAAAGAGGCTGCCCTGCGTGGCGTTGCGGCCGGACTCCTCGCGGTCCCAGTTCCAGGAGAGATCGATGGTGAACTGCTTCCACTCGGTGCCGGACAGGTCCAGGTCCCAGCCCCGGTGTCCCTGTCCGGAGTTGGCGTACAGGCGGATCTGGTCCGAGGTGCCATTGCCCTGCAGCCAGAAGGACAGCTTGGCTCCGGAGCGCAGCGGCGTAGCCGGCTGGTACGGCAGCCAGGCTTCCCCGCCCTGCTTGTAGGTAAACGCCCGCGCCGGCGCGCCCTGCGGACCGCCGGCCGGCTCCAGGGTGGCGACGATAGGATTGTTGGGGCTGTTGGAGCCCCAGTTGGTCCCCGCCGCCGGCTGGTCCACGACCAGCGGCGCAGGCGGCGCGGCCAGGGTGACAGCGCTCAGGGTTAGGGCGAAAAGGGCCAGAATCAGTTTGAGCTTCATGAATTGCCTTTCTTCCTGTGTGAGGGGCGCAGAGAAGTGTCGTCAGGGGTCTATTCCCCGTGCGGAAACGTTCCCCTCTGCTGCGGCTATCGTGGAGGCGCGGGTGTTGGCACCGCCCCCTCCCCGAGCACCGGCGCCGGTATTGACAAAGCCCGCGCCCCTTGGCTATAATTCCGGCACAATTGGTCGCAGCGTAAAGACGTAGACGGGGAATAGTAGGCGCGCGGAGAGATGACAGAGAGGCCGCCCGCGGTCCCAGCAGGGATCCAGGCTGGAAGCGGCTATCCGAAACGCACTGAATCTGGCCCCCGAGTCGCGGGCTGAACGGGCTAACCACCTCAGTAAGTACCGCCGGAGTCCCTACCGTTATCCGGGGAGCGGCGTCGGAGGCAGTCCTCCCGCGCCGGCTGAGAGGGTCCTCCCAGGGAGGGCCAAGAAGAGTGGTACCGCGAAAGGCACTTGCAGCCTTCCGTCTCTTTTAGAGATGGAAGGCTTTTTGGGTTTTCAGGGTTCGCCTTTTGTAGGGCGGGGGCTCGTACCCCGCCGACGCTAACGTTTGCTTACCGGCGGCGGGGTACAAGCCCCCGCCCTACAGTACGGCCCTGAGATGCACGGAAATGGATAAGAAATCATGAAATGGCACTGTTACGGACGGTCACATCTCATCCTGCCGGGCCCCCGCGGGGGGGCTTAACTAGCGCCGAGCCGCACAGGCGAGACGCCTGATTCTGCTAGCCGACAGTAACCAAAGGAGAAGAGACATGTCCCAAGACATTCGCATATTTGATACCACCCTGCGCGATGGCGAGCAATCGCCGGGCGCTAGCCTCAACATGGAGCAGAAACTGACCATCGCGCACCAACTGGCCGCGCTGCAGGTGGACGTCATGGAGGCGGGGTTCCCCTACTCCTCGCCGGAGGATTTCGAGTCGGTTTCCCAGATCGCCCGAGACATCCACGGCCCCATCATCTGCGGGCTGTGCCGAACCAAGAACGAGGATATTGACGCCTGCTGGCGCGCCATCGAGCACGCTGACAAGCCACGCATCCATACTTTCATCGGCACCTCGAATATCCACATCGAAAAGAAGCTGCGCAAGACCAAGCCGGAGGTACTGCGCATGGCGGTCGAGGCGGTCAAGTTCGCCCGCGAGCGCTGCGCGGACGTGGAGTTCTCGGCCGAGGACGCCCTGCGCACCGACCGGGACTACCTGGCGGAGATCGTGGCCGCGACCATCGAGGCCGGGGCGACCACCATCAACATCCCGGACACCGTGGGCTACACCATGCCCTGGGAGATGGCCGACACCATCCGCTTCCTGATCGAAAACGCCGCGGGCTTTGCGGAGGTCTGGCGATCGGTCCACTGCCACAATGACCTCGGCCTGGCGGTCGCCAACTCGCTGGCCGCAGTGACTGCGGGCGCCACCCAGGTGGAGTGTACGATCAACGGCCTGGGCGAGCGGGCGGGCAACGCCGCGCTCGAGGAAGTGGTCATGGCCATCCGCACGCGGCCGGACCTGTTCGACTGCCAGGTGGGAATCCGCACGCCGGAGATCATGAAGACTTCCCGGATGGTCTCCAGCTTCACCGGCTTCCTCGTGCAGCCGAACAAGGCCGTGGTGGGGGCCAACGCCTTCGCCCACGAGGCGGGCATCCATCAGCACGGGATGATCATGGACCGCACCACCTACGAGATCATGAAGCCGGAGGACGTAGGCCTGAGCGAGTCCATGCTCACCCTGGGCCCGCGCAGCGGTCGGCACGGGCTGGCCCGGCGGCTCCAGGAACTCGGTTACGACGTGCCCGAGGACAAGCTGGACGCCGTTTACCAGCGCTTCCTGGCCGTCGCCGACCGCAAGAAGCAGGTCTACGACGAGGACCTGGCCGTGATCATGAAGGAGGCCAGCGCCCAAGTGCCTGAGACCTGGCATCTGGTCTCCCTGCGGATCAATTCCGGCTCAGACCTGACGCCGACCGCCGCGGTGCGCCTGGAAAAAGAGGGCAGCACTTTCGAGGAGGAGTCCACCGGCAACGGTCCCGTGGACGCGGCCTTTATGGCCATTGACAAGATCGTGGGCCTGGACCTGAAGCTGGAAGACTACACCCTGCGCAGCGTGAGCATCGGCAAGGACGCGCTGGGCGAGTCCTCGGTCCGCATCCGAGCCAACGGCGACGAGGCGATTGGCCGGGCGGCCAGCACCGACGTGGTGGAGGCCTCCGCGCGGGCGTACCTGAACGCCATCAACCGGCTGCTGGTCAAAGGCCGGCAGCACCCCGCCGAAGCCGATCCCGGAGTCTAGTCCGGAAGGCCGGCGCGCCCCACGATCAAGGGCCGGAGTTGCAGCGACCACCGCTGCCGCTCCGGCCACGTCACTTTCCGGGCCGGCGGAAAGGCCCCTCCGCGGGCGGGTGTAACGTCTCAGCACCCTTGCCAAAGGCCGCCGGGGCACGTACAATATCTGTGTGAAAGAGGAATCATCCACCTTGTTAAGCAGCAAACCCTCGGACCTGGCCCAGCAGTACCAGCACGTCCATTTCATCGGCATCGGCGGCGTCTCTATGAGCGCTTTGGCCTGCACCCTGCGCAGTTGGGGTATGCGCGTCAGTGGCTCGGATAAGGCCGAATCTCCGGCTCTGGCCACGCTGCGCGCCCAGGGTATCGAGACGCGCGTTCCGCAGGCTGCCGGCAATCTCGGCGACGCGGACCTGGTCATCTATACGACTGCCATCCTCCCCGACAACCCCGAGTTGGTGCAGGCGCAGAGCGAGGGGCGCGAGTTGTGGCACCGCTCGCGGCTCCTGGCCGCGCTGATGACCGACAAGCGCCGGATCGCCATCGCCGGCACCCACGGCAAGAGCTCGACCACCTGCATGGTGGCGACCGTACTGGCGGAGCTAGGCCAGGACCCGACGCTCTTTGTCGGCGGCATTTCCGGTAACTTCCACTCGAATTATCACCTGGGATCGGGCAATCTGGCCGTCTTTGAGGCCTGTGAGAGCGACGGCAGCTTTCGCGCCTACCCCGGCTGCTCGCAGGTGATCACCAGCATCGAGCCGGACCACCTCGATCAGCACGGCACGGTGGAGAATCTCATCCAGGCCTTCCGTGATTTCGCCGCCGGCGCCGACCCGGAGGGCTTTGTGGCGCACGCCTTTGCCCCGCCGCTGGTCGGCGAGGTGGCCGCCTGCAGCCCGGCGCGGACCGTCAGCTACGGCCTGGACCCGGCCGCCGACTACAGCGCGGCGGACATTGAGCGCTTCAACGGAGGCCTGCGTTTCGTGCCGGTGATTCGCGGGCGGCGCCTGGCCCCGGCCACGCTGCCGGTGATCGGCGACCACAACCTGCGCAACGCCCTGGCCGCCCTGACCGTCGC
Source organism: Armatimonadota bacterium (assembly GCA_036504235.1). Taxonomy (GTDB): domain Bacteria; phylum Armatimonadota; class Zipacnadia; order Zipacnadales; family Zipacnadaceae; genus Zipacnadum. The sequence continues at coordinate 7,238 of DASXVN010000068.1, forward strand.
CACCGAGTTGGGCTTTGACCCCGCGGAGGCCGCCCAGGCGCTGGCCGCCTATAAGGGCGTGGGCCGCCGCTTTGAGTCGCTGGGGACCATGTCCGGTTGCGACGTGATTGACGACTACGCCCATCATCCCACCGAGATCCGGGCCACCCTGGCCGCGGCGCGCAAGCACTACGGCCAGCGCATCATCGCCATCTTTCAGCCGCACCTGTACAGCCGGACCCGCGACCTGCTGGATGAGTTCGGCAGCGCTTTCGGCGACGCCGATGTGGTGATTCTCGCCGACATCTACGCAGCCCGGGAGTTGCCCTGCGACGACATCTCCAGCCACATCCTGTATGAGTTGGTCCGGGAGCGAAATCCCGAGAAGACCGTTGTCTACCTGCCCAGTTTCGAGGCGATCGTCCAGTACGTGCGCGACCACGCCCAGGTGGGCGATATGATCCTGACCATGGGCGCCGGCGACATCCGCCAGGTGGGCGAAACGCTGGCCCACGATCAGTTACCGGCCGCCCCTTAACTCAACCCCGCAATTCGCCAGGGGAGCAGCCTACTTTGCAGCCACCCGCCGACAGCTTGCAGCACGTCCGAGAGCGGCGCCACGCCCGGGGCCGCACCGGGGCCAAGGCTCTGCTCTGGACCTGCGGAATCGCCTTCCTGGTGGGACTGGCCGCCTCGCCGCTGCTGTGGGTGGAGGAAGTCCGCGTGATCGCGCCGGACCCGTCGCTACAGGCCGCGGCGGCCCAGGTCCTGCGGGTGCCGGCCGAGTCCAGCACGCTCCTGCCCCCCATCGCAGAACTCGAACACCAAGCCGCGCAAGTCCCCGAAATCGAATCGGTAGTGGTGATCCGCGAGTTGCCGCACCGGCTGACCGTACAGGTTTCCCGCCGCCTGCCCGCGGCGCTGATCCAGGCCGGCGACCAGCAATTGCTGGTCGGCATGGACGGGGTGCTGATGGCGCTACCGAGCGACCTTAAGCGGGCGCGCCTGCCGCTGGTCAGCGGGCTGACCCTGGCCGAGGCGCGTCCCGGAGCCCGCCTCTCCCCCGCCGACACGGACCTCGTCGCCCAGTTGGCCCGGGCCGCCCTGGACAGCCGCCTCGGCGGCGGTCTCCGCCTGGACAGCAGCCAGCGCCTAGACTTGCGCCTGACTTACGGAGGCGTGCAGGGATTCCTGGGGCCGGCGGACAATCTGGAGAGGAAGGTATCCCTGTTCGCCCAACTGCTGCATGAGTTGCGCCAGCAGGGCGGGCAACCAGCGTATCTAGATGTGCGCGTGATGGAGCGCCCGGTGTGGCGACCGCGCAACGAGGCGGCGGCGGGGCCGCCCGCGATCGCGGCCCCCGTGGCGCCGCCCGCGGCCGCTCGGCCGGACAAACCGAGGGTCTCGGGTAAGCCGGTGGCTCTGGACAAGCCGCCCCCGCCGGCCAGATCGAACAAGCCGCCCCAACCTAAGCACCCGCTTCCGTCAGGTGGAACGCCTTGAGTATCGAGCCTTACGTTGCCGGCCTGGATGTCGGCACTACCAAAATTCGCACGGTCGTCGCCCGCCCCGAAGCTGACGGTAAGCTCCGGATCCTCGGCGTGGGTGTGGTCCCGGCCGACGGTCTGGCCCGGGGCATCGTGCTCGACCGCGCCCGGGCGACGGCCGCGATCAACGAATCGGTGCGCCGCGCCGAGCGCAACGCCAGCGTGGAGATTGGCGGGGCCTACGTCGGGATTTCCGGCGCGCATATCGCCTGCCGCAACGTCACCGGCCGGGTCAGCGTGCCCACCGGCGACGTGACCGCGGCCGATATCGAGAAGGTCATCCAGACCGCCCGCGACAACGTGCGACCCGCGCCGGAGCAGGAGATCATCCACTGTCTGGTCCGGGACTTCGCCGTAGACGGCGAGCCGGGCATCGCGCGGCCCCAGGGCATGCGCGGCAACCGGCTGGACGTCGAGGTCCATGTGGTCACCGGCGTGGGCAGCATCATCGCCAACCTCGGCGACTGCGTCGAGGAGACCGGCGTCAAGGCGCTCAAGCACGTGCTCGAGCCCGTCGCCACGGCCACCGCGGTGCTCAGCGAGGCCGAGCGCGACCTGGGCGTCATCCTGATAGACATTGGCGGCGGCACCTCCGACGTGGCCGTGTTCCACGAGGGCGCCATCTGCCACACCGCCTCCATCCCCGTGGCCGGCAACCACGTCACCCGCGATTTGGCGCAACTGCTGCGCATTGACCCCGAGGAAGCCGACACCGCCAAGCGCCGCTTCGGCGTAGCTCTGGCGGACCTGGCCAGCGCCGACGAGACGATCCAACTGGTGGAGATCGGCACCGAGCAGGAGACGCGCGTGCCCCGGCGCCTGCTGGGCGAGATCATCCAGCCGCGCATGGAGGAAATCTTCAACCTGGTCAAGGAGAACCTGCAAGTGGCGGGGGTCTATGAGACCGTGGGCGGCGGGGTGGTGCTCTCCGGTGGCGGCTCGCTGCTGGCGGGCGCGGCCCGGCTGGCCTCGCAGATCATGGACGACCTCCCGGTCCGCGTCGGCGCGCCGCGCAACCTCACCGGCATGGCCGACAGCGTGCAGAGCCCCATCTTCTCCACCGCCGTAGGTCTGGCGATGCTGGCCGCGCAGGATCAAGCCTGGGCCATGCCCGACAAGACCGCCCCGGTCCCGGCGTGGTGGGTCAGCATGTGCTCCTGGTGGCAGAAGCTGACCGCGCCGCCGCTTCCGCGCTAGGCGGCCAGTCCTAATCATGCCCTTTGCCGTTGGGCCTATCCGTCAGTGGCACCGGCTGCCTGCCCTGAGCTTGTCGAAGGGTCTCGCCGGTGGGCCGTCCGCTAACGTCGGCCCCACTTCCCTGAATAGGGAGGTGTCGGGATAGGGCGACGGCAAAACGGCAACGGCAAAACGGCCACGGCGCACCGACGAGACCCTTCGACAAGCTCAGGGCAGGCAGCCGGTGCCACCGACGGCAAAGACGACTTAACGGCCGGCGGCGCACGTAGCCCCCTCCCTACAGTAAACAAAAAGGGGCAGCCCACTATGGGCTGCCCCTTTTTCGTGCGTGGCGCGAACCGGCTACTTCGCCAGGTTCACGCGCTGGAGTTGGAGCTTGGGTACCTTCATCTCGCTCGGCGTCCAGGTGCGGGAGGCTTCCCGCGGCAGGAGCAGCAGCCGGTTGGGCTGGCCGAACTTGACCCACGGCGTAATGTCGAAGTAGGTCACCGGGGCGTACCAGTTCGCCGGCAGCAGGATCACCTTGTCGTTGATGGCGAACGAGTTGTAGTTCTCGATGCCGGTCAGGTCGTAGAAGACCCGGCTGCCCTTCCAGGCGGCGGGGATGACGACGTCCTTGGTCGCGAGCAGGCCCTTGATGGTGCCGGGCAGCTCCTGCGGCTTGAGGCCGCTGGTCTCGGTCTCCTGGACCTGCCAGGGACCGGTGATGTCGAGGGTCTCGACCGGGGCGGGGCGGCGGTCGAGGTTGACCTCGCCCATGAAGCCCTGCGGCCCCACCGCGAAGACCAGGGTATTCTTCCCCCCGTAGTTGAGCGCCGCGCCGATGTCGGCCAGCGCGCCCCCGTCCAGCTCACTGTAGCCGACGGCCGCGTCCTTGACGCCCTTCATGACCTGCTGACCGTTCAGCCAGGCGTCCACGGGCCAGGGGCTGCCGGTGTCGCCGTAGGCGTTATTCATGATGTTCAGCAGGTAGGCGTCGCCCTGCTTCCAGGTCGCGGGCGTGTCCACCTGAACGCGGAAGACCCAGCGGCGGTTGGCGTCAGGCTGCGAGCGCAGCGCCTCGGGGCTCTGCCCGGCTCCGGCCACGAAGCCGGCGCCCGGGTCCCCGCCCTGCGAGAGCTTCGCCAGGTCCATCGTCGCTAGCTCAGCCGCCGTGACGGCCTTGCCGCTGAGTTCCTCGCTGAGCCGAACCTCATACAGAGGCAGGTCCGGACGGGTCAGCATCTCGCCCGGCTCAGACATCCGCCACCACCAGGTGAGGTGATCAAACCAGTACTGGACCGCAGCCTGCGGCTGCTGCTGCGGCTGGGTGGCCACGATCAGCGTCTCCAGCGGCGGCAGGGTCACTTTGTCGAGGTGCACCTGATTGCCGTTGACCGTCCCGGCGATCGGCTGACCGTTCTTCGGGTCGTAGAGACCGGTCGCGGGATGGGTGGTCGTCCAGTCGATCGAGAAGGTGCGCTCGGTGTCGAAGGGGTTCCACAGGCACAGGAACTCCTCGGTGCCGTTGTTGGCCAGGTAGTGCTCGCGCCAGATGTCGTGGCTGTCGGAGGCGGCCAGGGGCTTGAGGCCAATCCCCGCCAGAATATCCTCGAGGAACTGGCACTGGCCCTCGCCGGGCCACCACATGCCGCCGCCGTCGTAGGAATCCCGCCAGAAGGGACTGCCCAGCAGGATGACGCGGCCCTTGCCCAGGCGGCGCATGCCGATGGCGGTGGCGCCGTCCTCGTAGCGCGCGATGACCTCGGTGTCCCGGGCCGTCGGCTCGAGGGCGAGGCACAGGTTGGCGTAGTTGTAGTCGGAGTAGTCAATGGACTTGCCCCGGTTGTAGAAGTTCTTGCCCGCCAGCTTGGTGAACAGCGGCTGGTCCTTCAGGATGCTCAGCGTGCCGGTCATGGGCCGGACCTCGCGGACCTTCCAGCCGGTCAGATCGCTGATCGGCCAAGCGTCGCGCTGGGTGAAGCTGTGCCGGCCGGTCTCCTGCAGCGCCACGAAGGTGCCGCCGTTTTCCACGTACTGCTTGATTCGGGCGACGGTCGCCGGGGACATGATCCAGGTGCCGGTATCCCACAGCACCGGGTACTTCTCCGCCAGCCCGTCCTGGAGGCCGACCTCATCAATGTCCACGTAGGAATAGCCGATGGACTGGAGATCGCCGCGGCCGATATCGAAGCAGTAGGGCACCGGCCGGGGGAGCAGGCGGTTATTCTGCGAGGACCACAGCAGGGCGACGTCGGGTTTCTTGAGGTCGCGCCGCGGGGCCAGCTTGAGGTAGGGCATGTAGTCAATCCAGGTCTGCGCGGGCGGCCCGTACATCATCTGCTGGATGTTGTGGAAGTTGTCGAAGGCGTTGGTGCCCTCGAAGGTATACCAGCCGATCCAGCGGCGCAGGCCGACCACGGTCTCCAGGCCGCCGCCGAACTCCGCCGAGGCGGGGACGCCGCGGGAGTAGGCGAAGCGCTTGTCCCAGGGGCGATAGAAGCCGCCCTCGCCGGTGTTGTGCCCGTAGCCGCCATAGCGGGCCTGCAGGGGGACGCCGATTTGCTTGTCCTCCTCGGCGTGCATCTTGATGAAGCGGTTGGGGTCAACCGCGCGGATGGCCTTGAAGGTCTGCTCCATGTGATCGCCGATGCACCAGGAGACGTAGCTCCACCAGTCCGAAAACCGGGCGTTGAGGTGCGAATCGCGGTAGGGGAAATCCTCCCAGGGCTTGTCGGTGAGGAAGAACGGCCCGTAGGGGCCGCCCCACATGTTGGCCGGGAAGTAGACGATGTTATTCACGCCGGGCCGGATCACGTCGGTGACGTCCACCTGGCCGGTCGTGGAGTAGCCGGGAGGGCCGGAGAGCGACGCCATTTCCTGGCCGTTAACCCAGACGCGGTCCGGATTCTTCCAGCCCATGTTGCTGCTGAGCGCCGCGATGTTGAGATAAATGCGGCCCGCGGCCGCCTTGGTCTTGAGCCACGAGGCCGGCGCCTGCAGCGTGCCGCGATACCAGAAGGCGTGATTGGCCCGCCAGATCAGCGCGGGGGTCTCTCCGCCGGGCATCTTGAAGCTGGGCCAGCCTGCATCGTCGCAACGCGCGCGGTCATAGCCGGCGGCCAGGCCTTCGTCCAGCGTACCCGCATGCACGCGCCACGTGTGATCGGCCTGAATGCTGTCCTTGGCAAAGCCGAACAGGTCGGGCTGGAAGGGAATGGGCACATCCTTCCACGACCGATAGGCGCCCTGCTTGCCCTGCCAGGCCTCGCCGAGCGTCGCGAGGGTGTAGCCGCGCTTCTGCTGCAGGTATTCGGCGAAGTGAGCGCGGTTGTTCTCGGAGAAGTCCCACATCAGATGCTGGTCCCAGGGGCCGACCTCGCCGTTGGGATCAAGCCAGTCCACCAGCAGCGGATCGTTCACGTAACGCTTGACCGTCTGCTGGAACTGCCAGTTGCGGTAGGTGAGCAGCTTGCTGCCGCCAAAGCCGATCTGGCCGTAGTAGCTGGGGTAAGCGGTGAAGTTCGGCCCCGGGTCGGTGAGTTCTTCGGGAGCCAGGATCGCTATCTTCTGGTCCCACTCCAGCCAGTCGGCGAAGTGGTAGGGGCGTCCGTACTCGTGGAGCTTGGGCTCCAAATTGCGCAGCAGAAAGCCGCCGCCGTTGGGCTGCAGGGCCAGGTCCAGCTTCTTCGCGTAAGCGAAGTGGTCGTCCACACTATTGGGCTTGTCCTTGGTGTTGTTATCGCCCCAGTAGGAGGGGTACCACGAACCGATGCCGTAGTGGCTGAACTTATCGAGGTAGACTGGATAGCGGTACTCGGGGTCAAAGCCCCGCGCCCCCGCCGTAGCCCCCGCGGCCCCGGCCAGAGCCGGCCCCAGGTTGTCGGTCGCCGGCGTGGTGAAAACGGTGACCGTCTTGCCCACCGCGAGCGGCAGGAAGCTGCCCAGCCCGGGACGGACCAGGACGCGGAAGGATGAACCGCCCAGCGTGACCATCTGCCAGGTGGCGGGGACGGTGGCAGTCTGCGACAGGTCGCGGCCCAGCTTGTGCAGGAGGACGGTGGCGTGCTCCTCCGTGTCGCACTGGTACTGGAAGCCGGCCAGGCCCCCGCTAGCCAGCGGCGTGACGGTGATCTCGCCGAAGCCGCGCAGGCTCACGGCGCTGGCGCTGGTGTGCAGCGCGAACAGACTGAGGAGGCCGACCAGGCCGGCCCCCAGGGCCACTCGGCCCACAATGCTACGATGCATGCTTGCTCCACCCTTCCTTTTCTGAACAGCGATTTGACGATCTTAACCCCTAGCTCAGACGCCGATCAGGACGATCACCTGGTGGCGGCTGTTCTTCTTCTGCAGCGGAACCAGATTGTCGGCCAACTCCACGCCGTCGAGCACCACCTTGACGCCGGTGACGCCCTTCTGGCGCTTGATCTCAATGTCGTAGTCCGCGCCCCGGAAGCGCTTGCTCACGCGAGCGTGCTTCCAGGCCGCGGGCAGTTGCGGATCCAGCCGCAGGCCCTCCCACTCGGCGCGCACGCCCAGCAGCAGCGTCACGGAGGTCCGCAGCCACCAGGCGATGGTCCCGGTCATGGGCGAGTGGCTGCTCTGCCCGGCGTAGCGGTCCATCCCGAAGCCCATGAAGGCGTTGGGGATGTAGGTCGGCACCTGACCCGAGCGCGACAGGGGATTTGTCCCCCAACCGGTCAGCAGCGTGCGGTGCATCTCGAAAGCGCGTTCGCCGCGGCGGGCCAGGTACAGCGCGTAAGCCAAGAAGGCCGCCGCATGGCAGTAGACCGAGCCGTTCTCGCCGGTGCCGGGGTGCTTGAGGGTGAGCTTGCCGATATCCTCGTACATATGCGTGAACGGGGGGGCCACGGTCATGGGGCCGGCGGGGGTCATCAGGTACTTGTCCACCGCGGCCATGACCTGATCCACGCGCTCGCCGGTGGCGGCGCCGGAGATGATCGCCCAGCTTTGCGAGTTGATGAAGACAGTGCCTTCCTTGTCGCCCTTCACGCCGAAGCGCCGCCCGGCGTCGGTGGTGCCCCGCATGTACCAGGCGCCATCCCAGGCGTGCTTGTTGACCGCTTTGCGGCAGGTCTCGGCCTCTTTGCGGTAGCGGATCGCCCGGTCGGCGTCGCCCACGCGGTCAGCGACCTCGGCCCACACGTCCAGGGCATGCGCCAGGGCCTCGGTTAGCCAGATGGACTCGCCCTTGTTCTGGTGGCCGGCCATGTTCAGCGGATCGTTCCAGTCGCCCTCGCCGATATGCGAAAGCCGGCGGGGGCTGCGGTCCTTCAGTAGCCACTCCAGGCCCCGGTTGATATGCTCGTAGAGGGTGGCCTGCTCCTTACTGTCGGCAAAGCCCAGCTTCTCGTCGAGAATAGACATATCGCCGGTCTCGGTGAGGTAGAAGTACAGCGAGTAGGGCCCCCAGGCGTTCATATCCCGGTGCGGAATGGTGTTGATCGGCGAGGTGACCGCGTCGGGGTGGGCCTTGACGCTGTGCGGCAGCCAGCCGTCGGTCTCCTGCTGCGACCAGGTGACCAGGTACAGCTCTCGCTCGGTGGCCGGGTCGGTGTAGGTGATCCCCATCGAGTCCTGGATAATGTTGCGCCCGCAGGCGTCCTTGTTGAAGCGCAGGGCGCGGCCGTTGATCAGGTTCTGGAAGGGGAGCCACACGTTCAGATAGTGGTTGAAGTCGGCGTCCGGCGTCTCCACTTTGACCGTGCTGTCATGCTGCGCGAAGAAGGCGTAGACCTTCTCCTTGGCGGCGGCAAAGGCGCCGGGGGCCAGGAAGCGGTCGCGCAGGCGCTGCATCTCGCGCTTGTCCTGGGCGGGCCCGAGGACCAGCTTCACGGTCTTACTCTTGCCGGCGGCCAGGGTCCAGGCCCACTGGAAGATCGCCGCGACCTCCTCGTTGCGCGCGGTATGCTTACCCAGGCGCTTGGCCTGCAGCCCCGCCGGCGCGTGCAGGCCGTAGAGGCCCTCAAACTCGGCGATACTCATATCCCAGGAGGTAGGCTTAACGTCAGTCGCGACGAAGGCCTCATTGCGCAGCGCGGCCAGCTTATAGTAATCCTCCACCTTCACGTAATAGGGGAAGGCGTGATAGTTCAGCCCGTTCAGCTTGTCATCCCAGTCGCCATCCCGCGACATGGCCCAGGGCGGACCGACCGGCAGGAAGCTATACAGCGACAGCTTGCGCGGCTGCTCGCCGAGGTTGGTCACCGTGGCGGTCCACAGCTCCACAAAGGCGTCCCGGGGCACGACGACCTCCAGGCGCACCTCGATCCCGGCGGTGACGTTGCGCCAGACCAGGTCGCCGCGGCCGAGGGAGAACTCAAACTCCTCCGGCTCGCGCTTGACCGGGTCGTAGGGCACGCTCCAGAACTCGCCGGTCGCCTCGTCGCGCACGTAGAAACAGCGCTGCCCCCCCGCGTAGGGAGTGATATTGGGCTGCAGGAAGGCACACTCGCAGCGCCCCCGCTGGTCTATCTTCAGGTACATATCATCGTTCCACAGATAGGCGTCGGCGCGGTCAAAGGCGTGCACGTCCCGCACGACATAGCGCTCCCCCTCGGGAGTGAATCCGGACTTGAGTTGAGTCATGGTTCGGTCTCCTCCTATCTAGACAGGCGGCGCGAGCAGGTCGGGATCCACGGGATCATACTGGCAGTGGGGCGCGTTGGGTATGCGCATCCCGCCGGTCATGTACTGGCGGGGCGGGCCGTCCATCTCAATCGCGAACACGGTGTCCAGCTCGTCCGGCGGCGCGGCGGGCAGGCCGCTGAGGGTGAGCTTGTCCTCCACCTGGCGGAAGGCCACCGGCTCGCCGGTCGCCAGGTAGCGGGCCGACTGGGCCTGACACTGCAGGCCGGCCACGGTCAGCTCAGTCCCCGGCCAGCGCAGGGCGTGCAGGTAAGCGGTGTTGCCGCGGACCGTCCAGTTGCCCTGGCCGATCCAGTCCATCTGCGAGGGGTCGGTGCCGAAGAAGGCCTCCTGGTTGGCGCGGATCAGGTCGCCGATCTGGCCGAAGACCTCATAGTAGCGCTCCGGAATGGAGCCGTCGCCGCGCGGCCCCACGTTGAGCACCAGATTGCCGCCCTCGCGAGCCGCCTGCAGCAGGAGCTGGAGCACTTGGCGGACGGTCTTGAAGTTCTGGTCCCAGGGGTTGTAGCCCCAGCTATCGTTGAGCGTCAGATTAGCTTCCCAGACGCGCCCGGGCACCGCGGTCATGTGCTGCTCGGGCGTGGCGAAATCGCCGGCCAGGCAGTTGCGGTTGTTGAACAGAATATGCGGCTGCAACTCCCGCACCATGTCGTTCATCTCTTCCGCGCCCCAGCCCTCGGCATCGAAAGGCCACCACCCGTCGTACCACATGGTGTCGATATGGCCGTAGTTGCTCATCAATTCGCGGATCTGCCCGTGTACGTAGGCGAGGAACTGCTCGTGCGCCGCGGGGTCCTCCAGCGCGTCCACCGCGTCGGGCTGGTGGTGCCAGTCGTTGAGCGTGCAGTACAGGGCAATCTTCAGCCCGCGCTCGCGGCAGGCCGCGATGATCTCCGCGACAAAATCGCGCTTCGCGGCCTGCTTTACCGAGGTGTAGTCGGTCAGTTGGGAGTTGAACAGGCAGAAACCCTCATGATGCTTGGTGGTGAAGATCATGTAGCGGGCGCCCAGGGTCACGGCCAGGTCGGCCAACGCCCCGGCGTCGAAGTTCTCGCCGGTGAACTGGTCGGCGAGCTTCTCGTATTCCGGGATGGGAATCCGCTCGCGATTCATAACCCACTCGCCGCGGCCGAGCAGGGAATACAGGCCCCAGTGTACAAACATCCCCAGTCGCGCCTCGCGCAACCAGGCCAAGCGGTCGTCATTTACGTCAGCCATGATGACAAATTCTCCTTGAGTCCGGGATCGGTCGTCGGCAAAGCCAGGCTAACGGCCCAGAGAGCCGTTCAGTCGCAGCCAACCGGGGTATATTGTCCCCACCAGGGCGGATGTCCTCCCTGCGGAGCCGCGCAAATAGCCGACAAATGCTTAGCGCCCAAGAAGGTAATCCGCCTGGAGAGGCGAAAGACGCGAGAAGCTTCGCTCCAGCGGCCGACTCCGGCCGGGAGCCCAGCGCCTTGATACAAAGCCAGGAGGACGTATTTCCATGTCGCACTCCACTCACAAACATTCCCTGTGTTGGTCCGGCCTGCTAGCGCTGCTGCTGGCGGGAACCACCTGGGCCGCCGAACCTACCGCTGCCCCTCCGCCGGTCCCGGCGGCGAGCGTCACCGCGCCCGCCGCGGCCGCCGCCGAGGGCGATCCTGACCCGCAGCGCTCCTACGAGAGCCTGCCTCGCTACGGGGCCAGCTACTTCGCTACGCCCACGGCCGGGGAGGCCGTCCCCGCCGCCGGGACGGAGGCCGGCGCCATCTCGCACGTGCCGGTGCCCGCCGACTACACGCTGGGAGCCGGGGACGCGCTGTCCGTGCGCGTCTGGGCCAAGGGCTGGGAGCAAGTCACCCAGACCGTCACCGTCTCCCCGGAGGGCACGGTGACCCTGCCGGAGATCGGCAACGTCACCGCCGCCGGCCTGACGCTGGGGCAGCTCCGCGAGGTCCTGACCACGCAGTATCGCAAGCTCTACGACCAGGCGACCGTCACGGTCGTCGTCCCCGAGCAGCGGACCATTGAGGTCTTCATCACCGGCGACGCCACCCGGCCGGGGCGCTATCTGCTCGTCGGGATGCCCACCGTGCTGACCGCCCTCTACGCCTGCGGCGGCCCCTCGGCGATCGGCTCCTACCGCGACGTGCAACTCCGCCGCGCGGGGCGGGCGCCGCTCAGCGTGGACCTGTACCGCTACCTGCTGCAGGGCGACCGCACCCAGGATGTGCCGCTGCTCCCCGGCGACGTGCTGTTCATCCCGCCGCTGCGGACCGAAGTGGGCTTCAGCGGTGAGGTCCGCCGCCCGGCGCGCTACGAAATCCGCGCGGGCATGACCCTGGGCGAGGCCCTGGAGCAGGCGGGCGGCCTCAAGCCCAGCGCCTACGCGCCCACCCTGCAACTGTGGCGCTCCACGGCCCGGCGCGAGTGGCAACTGCTCAACGTCAGCTCCGCCGAGACCGGCGCGCCCGGCCTGCAGCAGCCGCTGCAAGATGGCGACCTGGTGATCGTGCAGAGCCTGCTCGCCTACGGGACCAACACGGTCTACCTGACCGGCGCCGTCAAGCGACCCGGCGATTACCCGGTGACCGCGGGCGTCACGCGCCTGAGTGAGGTCCTGTGGGCCGCTCAGGGCCTGACCGGCGATGCCCACATGGGCACCGGCGTGCTGCGCCGCCGCGACGCCCAGCGCCACTACACCCTGACCAACTTCCGCGTGGACGACCTGCTGGCCGGGAAGGCCGACGCCGACCTGATCCTGCAGCCCCACGATGTCATCCAGTTCTTCCACCAGAGCGAGGTAGAGCGCGCTTTTGAGGTCTCCGTGGAGGGCGCGGTGGTCCGGCCCGGCAAGTACCCCTGGGTCGAGAACCTGCGCGTAAATGACCTGCTACTGGAGGCCGGGGGGCTCGCCCCGCAGGCTTACCGCTCCCGGGCGACCGTGGTGCGGATCAACGCTGACCAGCAGTACCAACAGCTCACCGTGGACCTCGCGGCAGCCGCCTCCGGCGCGCCGGAGGCGAATCTGGTCCTGCAGCGCGGCGACGTGCTCTCGGTGCGGCTGCGGGCTGAGGTGGAGGGCGACGCCAAGGTCAAGATTGACGGATTTGTGCGGACCCCGGGCGACTATCCGCGGCGCGAGGGGATGAAGGTCAGCGACCTCATCTTCGCCGCCGGTGGCCTGACGCCCGGCGCGGGTCCGCATCTCGAACTAGCCCGCGGCGGCTACGAGGGCACGCCCGACACGCTGTCGCTGACCTTGCTGGAGACCCCGGCGGGCTACTCGGTGATGCCCGACGTGGTGCTGCTGACCGGCGACGCCGTGGGCGTGGCCGGGCGCGGCGACTTCCAGCAGACCGCGGAGCTGGTGCGGCTGCAAGGCCGCGTGGCGCAGCCGGGCAGCTACGCCCTCAAGGGCCACGGCCCCGAGAACCGCTACACCATCCGCGATCTAATCAAGGAAAGCGGCGGCCTACTCCCGGACGCCAACCTCGCCGGGCTGGTCATCTACCGGCGCTATGACGCCACCGCGGGGCAGGCGCAGGCGACGGACCTGGCGCAGGTGCTGCAATTCGTCAACCAGGAAGCCAAGCAGCCGCCACTGCAACTGGCCTCGCAGAACCAGCAGATGTCGGCGATGGGCTCGACCGTGGCCCAGGGCCTGCAGTCGGTGCTGTCCAGCAACAACTCAGTCAGCATCGTCCTGCCCCCGCGGCCGATCAGCCCGGAGGACCGCGTAGCGGCCATCCCGGTGGACGGACCTAAGGCCCTGAACGGGCCCGACGGCAGCGCCAATCTGGAACTGGAGTCCGGCGACGTGGTAGTCGTGCCGCGCCGGATCAACCTGGTCACGGTACTGGGCGCGGTGCCCCGGCCGGGGTCCGTACCGTACGTGACGGGCGAGAGCGCCCGCGCCTATCTCAACCATTCCGGCGGCCTGCGCGAGGACGCGGCCGGCAGTCGCCTCATCGTCGTCCACCCCAACGGCGCGGTCAGCCCGCTCGGTCAGGGCGACGCGATCCAGCCGGGTGACGTGATCGTGGTGCCCGCCAAGTACATCGTGCGCACCGTGCATACCGAGAACGCCTGGCAGGATTGGCTGGCCAAGATGCTGCCCATCATTACCGCGGCGTTGGTTTTCTAGGATAATCTCTCATGGCAGACAGTCTCCGCACTTACCGAAAATCTAGTCGCTCGCGGCGTCTTACCGGGCTGTACATCCTGCTGGCCGCCCTGGCCGGCGGGGTCCTGGTCGGCACGCTTTCCTATCTGTATGGGCCCAGCTACCACACGGCGATGGTCTCCCTGCTCGTGCCCGGGACACCGTCGGCCGAGTCGGGGCCGGCTCCGGCCCCTGCCGCCGCCGCCACCGGCGCCGAGGCGGCCTCGGCGCCGCCCGCCGCTCCCCCGCCCGGCTTGCAGAAGTACCTGCTAATCCTGCGCAGCCGCTCGCTGCAGGACAAGCTCATCCAGCAGTTCAACCTGCAGGAGGTGCTGCACCTGGACCCGGGCTACACGCGGATGGAACTGGCCGGCATGATCAAGTATGAACTGGCCGACGACCTGGGGCTGACCATTACCGTCACCACCCGGGGCGCCCGCCGTCCGCTCCCGGGGCTGAGTATGACCTCGCTGCAACGCGAGCAGGCTCAGCAACTCTGCGCCGACCTGGCCAACGCCAGCGCCGCCTACCTGCGCGATTACGTCAAGACCACCGACACCGAGCAGGCGGGCAAGGAGCAGCAGTTCCTCCAGGTCAACCTGGCGCAGGTCCGCACGCGCCTGCGGGACACGGAGGACCGCCTGGAGAAGCTGCAGTCCACCCACGGCCTGCTCGATCCCCAGGAGAAGGGCACGCAGGCGCTGGCCCGGCTCAAGACCATCCAGGACGCCTCCGACGCCACCCGGGTGCGTCAGGACGAGCTGAGCCGCTCCCTGGCGGCGGCCCGCGGCCAACTGCGCGAGACCGACCGGATGTCGCTAGCCTCGCGCGTCCAGTCGCGCAACCCGGTGATCTCCGACCTGGAGTCGAAGCGAGCGCAACTCAAGATCGAACTGGCCACCCAGCAGGCCATGGGCAAGACGTCGCAACAGCGCGACGTGGCCCAGACCCAGGCCTCGCTGAGCAGCATTGAGGCCCAGTTGTCCAGCGTGCAGGAGCAGGTGCTCAAGGAGGTCGCCACGCAGGCCAACCCGGCCTATGCGGCGCTCCTGAGCAGCGCTGTCGCCCAGGAAGTGGAGCTAGCCGGGGTCCGCGCCCGCGCCGGAGAGTACCGGCGGCTGCAGGCCGCGGCCACCAGCCAGATTCAGTCGCTGCCGCCCGTGGCGCGCCAGTATGCGAGCCTCCGCCGCGACCAGGAGGTGCTCTCGCAACTGGCCACCAACCTCTCCCGGCAACTGGAGCTGGCCACTATCCAGGCGCGCGGCGCCTCGCGGGACCCCTTCGTGACGCTCGACGCCGCCGTCCCCCCGGACTTACCCGTAGGGCCGCGGTCGGTGGAGAGCGGACTGATCGCCTTTGTCCTGATCCTCGGTCTGACCTGGCTGATTATCAGCGTGCGCCGGGGCCTGTTCGACGTGTTCCGCCTCTAGCCGCGCCGGCGGGCCGAGCTGACCGGAGCGGGCGCCAACACCCACCGTATCCTCGCGTCATCTCACCCCAGGAAGTGGTCATATGAGTAGCCTGAGGCCGGTTAGCGCCGGCGGATTTTACCTGGACGAGGGCCTGCCGACCGACTACTATGCGTTCGCCGACGGCGACCTGTCGCTGACCGTGGAGCGCAACGGCGGGATCAACACCCTCGGGGTGCTGGATATCCTGGACTGGGAGGGCAAGCTCTACCCCGACCGCTCCCTGACCCCCCCGCTCCTGCGGAAGGAGGGCGGGCATGACGGCAAGCGGCCGCTGATGGGGCCGGGCCTGGCCTTCCTGTCCACGAACCGCCAGGAGAATGGCCGCCCGGGGCGCAGTCTCTTCCACTTCCCCGAGCAGATGGAGCTCTACCCCCACGGCTTCCGCAGCCACTCGGAGCGCTACGGCCGCCGCCTGGAGTATGACCTCTGCGCCGACCAGCGCTCCCTGGTGCTGCGCTTTGCCAACCACTTCCCCACCCGCGAGAACCTGGTGGTGATCCTCAACCGCGCCCATATGGTGCACGGCGAGATCGCGACCTTCAAGAATCAGATCACCGAGCAGGTCCCCTCCTTCCTGAAGGGCCCCGACTATGACCCCACCGTGCCCTTTGCCGACGACCGCCGCGCCGCCCTGGAGTGGGGCGAGTTGGTCTACGACCCCGAGTTGCAGGCCGTGCGCCTGGAGGGCCGCATGACCTTCTCCTATGGCGAGAAGGGCGTAGCGGTGCTGCTGGGCGGCACCCGGCCCGGCGCGCTCACCGAGAACCCGCAGCGCAGCTTCCTCACCCTGCCCTGGAGCCACGAGCAGCCCGGCGATGAGCTGGGCGTGTTCCTGGTGATCGGCGAGACCCTCGCCGCGGCCCACGCCCGGCTGGAGCAGCTCCGCCGCGAGGGCGACCAGATTCGCGACCGCAAGTTCGCGCGGGCCGTGAACTACGCCGCCGAGGCCCCGGAGATCGTGGTGGAGGGTCTGCCGGTCGCCACCGAGTACGCCCGCGTCCTGCCGGCTTTTGAGCAGGCGCTGCTGGTGGCGGAGACCGACCGGGAGACCTGCATCCGCGCCGCGGCGCATAAATACGGCTATTTCGCCATGTGGGACCACATCTCGCCCGCCAAGGCCTTCCTGGCCTACGGCGACTACGACCGGGCCCGCAAGCTGCTGCGCTACATGATTGACCTGCCCCACACCGACCGCGCCTACTGGGTCGCGGTGCAGATGATTCCCGCCGTCGAGGAAGCCGTCGCCCTGACCGGCGACGAGGCCTTCCTGCGCGAGGTCTACCCGGGCCTGCAGCGGTATTTCGCCACCCTGGCCGCCGGCGCGGACGCGACCACCGGCATGATCTGCCTGGATTGCAGCAGCGGCGTGGATGACCCTAAGGAAATCGGCATTGAGGGTCCCATCTGGCCCTCCTGCGTCAACGGCTGGTGGTACAACGCCTGTCGCGGGATGGAGAACTTCGCCCTGACCCTCGGCGACGGCGGCACCGCCGCCGAGGCCGCCACCCTGGGCACGCGGGTGGCCGCGCACTACCCAGAGGTCTTCTTTGACCCCGAGCGGGGCTATCTGCACGCGGTCATTGACCCGGCTACCGGGAAGGGCACCGGCGTGTACCAGAACGTGGCCACGCTGGGCATGGACTACCCCTACGGCGAGTACCTGCTGCGGGATATCCTGCGGCCGATCGCCGAGTATCAGGCCTACGCGCTCTGCCACCCCGCGGGACGCAGCGCGGTCGCCTACGACGACGCCGCCTGCGAGATGTGGAAGCACGTGCTCATGTTCCAGCACCTGGGGCACGAGGCCAAGACGGCCCGGGCCGCCGGTCTGGGCGACGAGGCGCGCCGGATCACCGCCAACTATTTGCGCCTGTTCGACCGCTACAAGGTGGGCATCGAGACGCAGAACCTCTCCGGCGCGGACGGCAACGTGACCCAGGAGGCCAACTGGCAGGCCTTCGGCGCGGAGGCCGCGTATATCGCCCTGCTCTCCGGCGTGATCGGCCTGCAGTGGGACCGGGGCGGGCTCAACTACGTGCCCTGCGACCTGAGCGGCGCGATGTCGGTGCGCAGTTTCCCGCGCGCGGGCAGCGCCTGGGACATCAGTGTGACCGGCGCCGGCGCGTACGCCCCGCGGTTTACGGTGGATGGCGAGGCCCTGGCCGGGACCTTGCGCGTGCCCGCCGAGTACCTGGGGCGCCCCGGTCGCCACACGCTGGAGATCGTGCGCGGCGCGGAGCCCTGGGACCGGCCGACGCTGCTCAACGCGGTCGCCGCCCCTGTGCAGGAGTTGCGCTCCTCCGCCGCCGACTTGCGCTGGAGCAACCCCCGCGCCGCCCATACCTCGCTCAAGCTCTACTCGCCCCAGCGCCCGCGGGTAGTGGTGGACGGCCGGCCCGTCTCCAGCCAGTGGGACGAAACCACCGGGATCGCCTGGTGTGACGTGCAGTTGCAGCCCGGCCAGACCGTTAGCATAACCGGCGCCGCTCCGGCGGCAGAGGGAGACTAATCGTGTACGTAGATCGTGGCCTGAATGACCAGTGGGTGTGCCCCGAATCCGTGCAAGCCGACCGCCAGGGCGGGTATCGCCTCCGCCTGCGCGAGCCGCTGGGCGAGACCTGGACCCAACAGATTGTCAGTTATCTCCTGCCGGGCAGCGCCGGCCAAACCGCCTCCGTGACCTGCGCCGGACAGGCCGTCCCCTCCCAGCAGGTAGGCGACCGGCTCTTCCTGCTGGTGGCCAACCTGGCCCCCGGCGAGCAGCGGGAATACGCGGTCACGCTCGGCGCGGAGGCAGCCGCCACGCCGTCACCGATCACCGTCACCGAGACCCCCGCGGGCATAGAGGTCAGCAACGGCCTGCTCTCCCTCCGACTGCCGACGAGCGCCACCGACGGCGTGCTGCGAGCACCGCTGCTGGCCGTGCGCCGGGGCGGCGGCGCCTGGATTGGCTCAGGGCGGATGGAGACCCGCCACCCGCTGCTGGCGCTGACCACCCAGGTCACCGAGGCCGGGGCGCTGTGGACCACCGTCCAGGTCGCGTACGAGTTCGCCGGCGGCTACCGCTACCAGGCGGAATTCGTGCTGCGCGCCGGGGACGACTGGTGCGAGGTGCGCGAGGAGAGCACGCTGCCGGTGCGCCTGTGGCCCGCGCCGCGACCCTTCCGCGAGATCGGCAGCCTGGGCGCCTCCTTCTGGGGTCAGCCCCTGGAGAATCTGGCCCAGCCCTGCCTGCGCCCCTTCCCCACCAGCAACTGGTATTTCGACGTGCGCCCGGGTCTGGAGCCGGACCGGCTGGTCACGCACTCCACCGCCTCCTGGGAGATCATGGACCTGCCGCTGGGCTCCGCCACCCTCAAGACCTACACGGCGATGCGCCCGGTCAACCCCTTCATGGACGGCGGCTGGCTGGGCGTCTACAGCACCACCCAGGACGAACTGCTAGGCGTAGCCTCCCTGGACATCAGCCACTGGGGCATCCCCGACGAGACTATCCATCCCGCCCATCGCACTCCCGGGCAGGCCAACGAGGTGCACCTGCTGGACCAGCAGGAGGCAGGCACCTGCTACCGCTTCCCGGTGGAGAGCATGTCCCGGCGCTGGTTCCTGCGCCTGGCCTCGCGGGCCGAGAGCGGCGAGGCGCAGGCGGCGGAAATCACCCCCGGCGTGCCCGTGCGTCGCGAGCCCAAGCCCGACATGCCCCTACAGGGTCTGCGCACCTGGCAGGGCGATTTGCGGCTGGACAAGGTCAAGGATTGGGTGCTGGACTGGGAGGACGCGGGCGACGCGCACCCCCGGGTGCTGTGCAACCGCGCCGACCTGCCGGCGATCCGCGAGAAGGTTCTCCGGGTGCCGGAACTGCGCCAGGCCTACGAGCTGAACCGCGACCTCCGCAGCGCCGACCGGTTCTTCATGGAGGGCGAGGTGAGCGGCCTGGCGGCCATCGAGGCGGCCACCCACGGTGCGGAGATCGTCCACGGGATCATTGAGACCGGCTTCGCGGGCCGCTCCTACTGCATCGCCCTGGCGCGCCCGCTGCGGCGCTACGCACTGGCCTGCGATATGCAGTGGGACAGCTTCACCCCCGAGGAAAAGCGCGAGGCGCGGCGCGTCTGCGCGCTGACCGCCTACATTCTCACCGACGGCGACTGGTGGCAATACACCCTGCGCCCTGGCGAGACCACCTACCTGCCCAACTTCAACTCCGACGTCTTCTGCTGCGCCGGAATCATCGGCATGGTCCTGTCCGACCACCCCTGCTCCCCTCTGTGGGCCGCGTACCTGGTGGAGCGGATGGACCTGGAGCTGGAGCACCACCTCCGCGAGGACGGTGGTGGCGAGGAGAACACCGGCAACTACCTGATCTCCACCTGGGGACAACTCTACATGCCGGCGCTCTGGGGCCTGCGCAACTGCGGGATCAAGGACTACTCGGGCGACTCCCGCGTTCTGGGCGGCGCGCGCTTCCTGCTCAAGGTCCTGGGCCCGCCCGACCCGCGCGACCACGGTGTCCGGCAGATGCCGCCGGTGGGACACCACCCCGGCACGCGCAAGAGCCCGCCGCTATTCGCCTGGCTGGCGGCTTTCGTCAAGGACCACGACCCGGCGCTAGCCGCCAACTTGATGTGGGCCTGGCGCGCGGTAGGCGCGCCGGTGCACAACTTCTACGACCACTCCGGGCCGACCGCCAACCCGCTAACCCGGCACCTGATCTTCCACGACCCCACCATCCCGGAGGTCGCCCCGGAGCGGACCAGCCACAACCTGCCCTACGTGGGCGCCATACTGGTCAGCCACGACTTCAGCGGCCAGGGCAGCTACCTGCTGCTCAAGTCCGGGCGCGTCCACTCGCACCATGAGGACGACGAGGGCTCTATCCACTACTTTGGCCGGGGCGTGCCCCTGGCCGTGGACGGCCTGCCCCTCCAGAATAGCGCCACCTACGCCCAGCACAATGCCGTGTCGTTCGGCAAGTGGGGCCAGCCCACCGGGATTGTGGAGAGCTTCACCACCACCCCGGGGGCGGACTACGTGCGCAGCCACATCGCCCCGCGCGCCTTCTGCAACGACCAGATGTACTTCGCCGACATGCACCGCAGCGGCTTCACCCGCGAGATCGTCCTGGCGAAGTCCCCGCTGCCCGGCGGCGTAGAGTACGTGGTCCTCAAGGACGCGGCCTGCGGACCGGACCCGGCGCAGTGGAACCTGGACGTGCTCTCGCGCGAGCCGCAGCAAACGGCGCCGGACCGCGTCTGGTTCCCCGGACATGCCCAGCCGGGCTTCGGCATGGGCCTGGAGGTCTGCCTGCTGGAGCCGAGCCAGCCCGAGGTGCAATTCGAGGCGGGCACGGTCAATGAGCGGTTCCTGACCCCGGAGGGCCGGGCTGAGCTGCAACCGGTGGATCTAGACTGGACCGTGGTGGAGCACTGGCTGATGCACGTGCTGGCGGGGCCGGGCACGACCTTCTACACGGTGCTCTTCCCCCGCCGCGCCGAGGAGCCCTCGCCGGAGATCGAGTACCTGGAACGCGAGGAAACGGTGCGCATCACGCACGCGGAGGGTCAGGACCTAGTCTTCCTGCGCCCCAACCCCTGGATTGAGCTAGACGTAGACGGGGTCCGCTTCCAGGGCCGGGCCGGGATAGCGCGCCAGAGCGTGGGCGGCAGCTATCGCCTCTACGCCCTGGACGCCGACCGGCTGGCGCTGATAGAGGACTTGCCGCCGGATATACGGAAACTGTAAGTACAGTGGCACCGGCGTCTCGCCGGTGGGCCGTTCGCGGGGTCCCGGCGTCCCCCGTAGGGGCGCGTCTCGTTCGCCCGCCAGGGCGGACGATACACGCCCGCTCGCTGCCTGACAGCTAGCGGGCGGGCGTGTGTGGCTCCGCTACGCTCCGCCAAACGCGCCCCTACAGACGGCAACGGCGGTCCACCTAACCGACATTAACTTCCCATCAAAAGGAGACCCAAAATGAAACACGCACTAATGGTATGGGGTGGCTGGGATGGCCACGAGCCCAAGCAGACCGTGGATGTCTTTGCCCCCTTCTTGCAGGCGCAGGGCTTTGAGGTGCGCGTCGCCGATTCGCTGGACGTGTACCTGGAGAAGGACTACATGGCGTCGCTGAGCCTGGTGGTGCCGGTGTGGACCATGGGCGAGATCAGCGGCGAGCAGGTGGGCGGGCTGGTGGACGCGGTCCGCGGCGGCGTCGGGATCGCCGGCTGGCACGGCGGCATGGGTGATTCCTTCCGCGTGCAGACCGAGTACCAGTTCATGGTCGGCGGCCAGTGGGTGGCCCATCCCGGCGGCATCATTGACTACACGGTCCAGATCACCGACCACCAGGACCCGATCACGGCCGGCGTGAGCGACTTCGCTATGCACTCCGAGCAGTACTACATGCACGTGGATCCGGGCAATCAGGTGCTGGCCACGACCACCTTCACCGCCGAGCACAACGCCTGGGTCGGCGGCACGGTCATGCCGGTGGTCTGGAAGCGCCATTACGGCGAGGGCCGCGTCTTCTACTCCTCGCTGGGCCACGTGGCGGCCGACTTCAACGTACCCGAGGCGCGCCTGATCCAGGAGCGCGGCCTGCTCTGGGCCGCGCGGTAGGAACGGAAGAACCAGCTCGTATCAATGACTGAGGTGAGCGAATCAGTGAAAGTAGCCCTGTTGCGCCTGGTGTGTCTGGTAGCAGTGGTTCTAGCCTTCGGCAGCGCGGCGGGGGCGCAGGCCCCCGCCGCGGGCGCCAAACCCTCCGTGCTCTGGGTGCCCCTGAGCAGCCGCGGGTGGGAGCAGACGGACTTCCCCTCCTTCCAGCGCTTTGCGCGGGACGGAATCCAGATGGACTATCTGGACTCGTATCCCCTGACCCTGGAGAAGATGAAGAAGTACAACGTCGTGGCCTTCATGGACCTGACGATCTACAACTCGACCGGGCTGGACGAGCAGTTGCTCAAGAATCTGGACCTGATTGACCAGTACCTGGCGGCCGGCGGCAGCGTGTGGCTCCTCCCCAACCTCGACTGGTGGGGCGACTCGGTGCCGATGATGCAGGCTATGCAAAAGTACCTCTTCCCCCGCTACGGCATCCGCTATCTGTTCGGCCAGTGGATCACCGATACCGGAACGCTGGACGCCGGCATCTGGCCGCGCAACAAGTACGCTTACACCACCAACTTCGCCAGCCACCCCATCACCCAGGGCCTCCGCGGCATCTGGTACCCGATCGACAGCTCCGGCCGGATGGTCCCCTCCACCACTCCGCTGCTCGGCGACGAGAACTGGCAGGTCATCCTCAGTGGCTCTCCCACGGCCTCCTCGGCCCTCAGCGAGGCCCAACAGACCGCCGCCTCCAACAACGGCTATCCGCTCGACCTGCTGGCCGCCAAGGGCTACGACAGCGCCCCGCCGATCCTGGAGGTCCGCGACCTCAAGCAGGGCCGCATGGCCTTCATGGCCATGAACGGGACCTTCCACCTCATGGGCGGCTCCAGCCGGGGGCTGGACGGCGTGACCATGGAGGGCAAGGGCATCAACAACATCCCCAATGACCTGCCCAAGCTGTTCGAGAACACCTTCCGCTGGCTGGCCGAGCCCAGCCTCAAGAGCGGCTCGGTGGGTGGATACGTGCAGGACGGCAACCGGCTCGTCGAGTTCAAGCCGCAGAGCTTCCGCATCAGCGCCGACTCGCTGCAGTTCCCGGCCGAAAAGACCGGCCAGGCCCCCAATATGGCCGAACTGGCGACCCGCGCCCGGGCGGAAGGCACTACCGTGGACGAGCTGCTCGGCCGCATGCGCGGCGAAGTCCCCTCCTTCCGGGGCTTGATCGGCGCGCGCAGCAACCTCTCCACCGGCTCGGACTCCCCGGCCGACCTGATCGCCGCCGCCAAAGCCGCCGGGCTGGACTACGTGGTCTTCCTCGAGGACTTCACGGCCCTGACCCCCGACAAGCTCAAGGCGCTGCAAGCGGCCTGCGCGGCGGGCAATACCGACAAGTTCCGGGCCATCCCCGGCTTCCAGATTGACGACAACCGGGACCACTCCCAGTTCTTCTTCGGGGAGCACGTGGTCTGGCCGGACAAAATCTACCTGACCGCGGACGGCAAGCAGTTTGACGTCGCCGCCCGGCCCGATTCCAGCGGCCTGCCCCAGATCGGCTTCATGATCTCCTTCGCGCAGGGCGCCAACGCGCTGGGTTACTTCAACTTCAAGCCCCATCGCTCCTCGGCCCCCATGTGGGACCTGCGCCTGTACAACAGCGTAGGCCTGACCTACTACCAGGACGGGCAGGCGCGCGAGGGCCTCACCGACAACTTCCGCGATTACCTGGAGATTGTGGACCAGGGCCTCAACCCCATGCCCTACAGCGTGGATATAGTAACCAGCGCCGCGCAACTGGCGGCGTCGGTAAAGACCGGGCACTTCCTCACCTGCGCCCGCGCGCCGAAGCTGGAGAAGGTCATGGAGTCGCTGTGGTACAGCTACCTGGCCCCGCCGATGGCCTACGTCTCGCAGGGACCGGTCATCCGCGACTGGGACTGCACCAACCGCGACTATACCGGCGTGGGCGAGAACTTCATCACCCTCAACTACCGCTGGCGCGTGCGCTGCCATCTCACCAGCGAGGTGGGCCTGCGCGAGCTCGTCATCTGGGACGGTCCGCAGGTCTTCCGACGGCTCCTGCTCAACGGCGAGAAGGACTACACCAACGTCTTTGAGCTGAGCCACAACCAGCAGAAGAACCTGGTTCTGGAGGTCACCGACCTCCAGGGGCGCAAGGCCATCAGCGCCGAGCAGTTCGACCGCAATCAGCTCAACTACCACTTCTGGTGCAGTGACCGGGAGAACGGCAACCTCTACCACGGGCCCTATGCCTTCGCCCCGCCGCCCGAGAACGGGCCGGTCTATCCCGGCAAGGGCATTGATACCAACGGCAATCTGGGCGTGCCCTTCTACTACCAACCCTACTTGAGCAGCGACCAGGGCATCGAGGGGCAGGAGCGCCTCAACAACCGCAATTACCAGTACTTCGTCTCCGAGGACACGCGTATCTTCAAGGAGGAGACCACCAAGAAGTACCCGCCCACCGAGAAGGTCTGGATGACCTGGGGCACCTACGGCCCCTTGGTGGACACGGAACTGATGGACTTCCGGCAGAGCTTCGTCGCCTACCGGACCGGCTACCAGTACTGGCCCCTGCCCGAAACGCCCGATCAGCCCGACAAGGCCTGGGTGGCCCCGCTGCTGTTCCAGGGGCAGATCACCTTCAAGCGGGACATGACGCTCAAGGACCTGGTCCTGATGAGCTGCTGGACCCCCTGGGACATGTACAAGGTGCCCGGCCAGCAGGTCATCCAGGCGGTCTCCCACACCAAGGAAGGGGTCGCGGTCGCTGCGGAATTCCAGGGCGGCTTCGTCCTGGACAACGAAACGCGGCTGGCCGGTCCCTACACGATCGAGAAGGACGGGTTCATGGCCGTCTTCGGCCTGCGCCCGGTCGGCTCCGGCGTCATCTACAACCTGGGCGACCCGATCGTATTCCGCCATGACCCGGACCAGACGCGCCTGCTGGCGGACCTCGCCGGCCACGCGGTGAAGAAAGGCCAGGTCTACAACTACGCCTTCCTCACCCTATCCGGCCGTACCGCCGACGCCAACAGCGTGCAGCGCTACGAGGAAATCCGGCGCTTCCTGGGCATGGGTGTGGACCGCCCCGGCTATGCGTTGACCCTCAAGCAGGGCAAGCTGATCGCCGCCCACGGGCTGCTGGACCTCCAGGCCGAGCGCGGCGCGGTGGACCTGACCATCCCCAGCCCGGAGAAGAAGCTGCACGTAATCCTGGGCCTGCGGGTGTACGGACTCAACAGCCGCTGGAGCGCGGGTCTCTTCGACCGCGCCACCGGCAAGTACCGGCCGCTGGGCGTGATGGACGACATCGCCTACGTGCGCCTCAACCCGGAGACCGGCGAGAGCCGCGACGTGGTGCTGGGCCACCCGGTAATCGCCGACCGGCCCGAGGTGTTCATCACCTTCACCAAGCTGACGGACCAGCCGGGCAGCTACTACTGCGCGGTGAACAACCCGACCGATCAGCCGCTGACGGTGAAGATCACCCCGGCCATGCCGCTACCCGGCCTGACCCTGGCCCCGCAAACGGTGCGCATTCCCGCCGGCGGCGAGGTCGTCCTGCTCAAGTAGCGGGCAGACGAAAAGACCAGACGCAAAGAGAGCGGCGGCCTCGCGAGAGGCCGCCGCTTTTGTCTTCTCCGGTAGGGGCGAACGGCCCTACCCCCTAACCCCCTCCCTAAAGGGAGGGGGAATTCACCCTGCCGATGTCCAGGTCGTTCGCCTTTGCCGTTACTCCCCCTCTCCCCAGCCGCAGGCGCGGGAGAGGGGGCCGGGGGGCCTGCGCGCCGTAGCTCTAGCGAAGGCGTGTGAGGTTGAACTGGTGTCCTGCCTCCCCCTTCCGCCCCTACCCCCTCCCCTCTCAGTCCACCCTCCGCCCGCTCAGCCCTTCCAGACCGGGCAGCCCCGGCCGGGCGGCGATGCGGTCCCACCAGCCCAGGTCCTCGTGCATGATCCCCGTTTCGTTGAGCCACGGCACCCGCGCGACGTCCAGGTCCGTCACCGCCAGCGGCGTGCAGGGCAACTGCTTCCCGTTGACCACCGCGGCCTTGATCGTCTGCTCCCCCGGGTCCACCCAGAAGAACAGCTCCCGCCCCTCGCGCAGGTAGCGCACTCGCCGCGCCTCCAGGACGGTGGTGTCCGAAAGCTGCGCGCGGCGCAGGTCCGCCAGGAAGCTGGGCACGTCGGGGTAGTCCTCCAGCGTGGCGGCCTCAAAGACGAAGTCGTTCTGAATGATCTGCAGGTCGTGCATGGCGAAATCCCGCGCGGGTCCCTCGTAGTTGTAGAAGGAAATCACCCGGTACCCGTTCTCGGACGCCGACCGGATACAAGCCTTGCGCCCCAGGTCGGTAGTCGCCAGCGGGTAGAAGGCCAGCAGCATCGGGCCGTCGCGCAGGATCACCCAGTCCGGCTCCAGCGACTCGCCGTCGCCGTTCTCCAGCCGCCGGTCCCCGATCCAGATTTCCTCAATCGAGCTGCTCAGCTCCTGCAAGATCAGCGACAACTTCAGCGAGTGCACGCCCTCCTTGTGGACGCCGTTGGGGCTGAACAGCGCCAGAGCGCGCCGGTCGTCCTGCACGGCCATCCCGTTGCCCTGCTGGGCCAGCACCCCTATGTTCTCGGCGTCCTCCGGCTGGCTCTCGTTCACCAGATAGCGAGTAAAAGCCGTGCGCAGGTCCTCCCAGCGCGTGGCCGGAGCGTGATGCCGGTAGAGCACGTGGAAGATGTCGCTCTGCATGCCTCCCAAAAAGCCGCGCGTGGCGGTGCCCAGGCCAAAGCCCTCCTCCAGGTAGCTGGTGAGCACGGCGGAGTCCGCGCCGTAGTCCGCGGCCGCGCCGGGCACGTGGACGCAAGCGCCCTCCGGCGTGCGCCGGTAGTCCCCGTAGTGGAAGGTCCCCGCCTCCGTCGTGCCTTGCACCCGGAAGGGGTAGCGCTTGGCCAGGAACATCTCGCCGATGTAGTCGGGGAACTGGTGCACGGTCCCGGCATAGCCGCCGTTGCCGGCCTGGCAGAACTCCAGATTGTTGGCTCGGCGCTCATAGCACAGGGGATGATCTTCGTAAATCGTTCTGGGGCTCACGAAGACCACGTCGCCCAGCGCCACCCAGACCACCTGGGCGGTGAGCGACGACCAGGCGATGGAGTTGCCGTGGTAGGCGCGAGAGTACGGGCCGATCTGGAAAGACAGCGCCGGATGCCAGTGGCAGGCGAGGTCCAGCCACATGCGCTCGGAGGCGGCCCGGGCCAGCTCGCGCGCTTCTTCATTCCGCACACTGTTGACTATCTCGTCCAGTCCGTGCAGGGTGACGCCGCCGTAGGTGGGGCTGTTGTACTCCGAGAGAAAGCCGCGCCGGGCCAGCAGGTCGCGGCAGGACCAGAGGTTGTCCAGACCTGACTGAATGGAGAAATCGTCGTTCAGCAGCTCCCCCCCGGCCAGCATGATGAAGGTGTCCATGGAGGGGAAGTTGTCGTTGGCCCCCACATAGGAGCAATAGGGGCGCTGCACCTGGACCAGTTCCGTCGCGATATGGTCCCGGATACGGGCCTGATGCTCAGGCCAGACGCGGTCCGCATATCGCAGCAGCATCTCAATCAGGTTCATCGTCGTGAAGCTGCAACTGGTCAACTCGACGTTGGAGAGGATGCGGTTGCCGAACTCCACGTCCTCGGCGCTGCCGGCCATCAGCGCCATCACCGAGTTGACGCGCTCGCGCAGGTAGAAGGGCACCTCCGGCACGTGGCCGCGATCCACATCCGCGTCGTTCTGTTCACTAACGACGCAAACGCCCTCCTCGTTGAAAAAGCGGCGCGCGCAGGGGCGAACCAGCCCCATCAGCTCGGCTCCGCGCTGTCTTTGCAGTTCCAGGTCCCAGGGACGCACCCCGGCGGCGGGGGGAGTAGAGCAGCTTTCTTCGGACATACCAGATCGGCTCCTTGTGAACGAATTAGCAGTGGCGGGAGTCGTTTCATCACCGGGACTTGTATCCCCTGCTCGGCGCGACGATTTCCTGACGGAAAGTAGGACTTCCCGCGCCGCGTGGCGAAGCGAATACTGACGGTGGTTGTGCCTGGTGACAGCGCGAGTCGGCGGGAGGCATGTCATATGAGACGCAATCGCTTGAACCTCGAGGTCCTGCGTACTCCCCAGACCTCTGACCCCCAGAAGGAGCCCACCCTGACCAGGGCCTTGGCCCCCGGCGAGGCCTTGATGCTATCGCGCCGGGAGTGGCTGGGACTGGCGGGTATGGCGGCGGTTACCGTTCCCCCGCTGGGGCGGCGGCTGGCGCCCGCGCTGCTGGGCGGCTTTGAGCTAGTCCTGGAGCCCCAACGCGCCAGTTTCCTGCTCGGCGGCCGGGAGCGCTGGGCGCTGGAGGCGCGCCGCTTCGCCGGCGAACCCCTGTTGCTGGTGGAGCGCGGCGACTCGCTCACCCGTCTGCGCCTGGTCGGCGCGCGCTACCCCGGCACCAGTCTCCCCGCGGACCTGGTCTGCGAGTTGCGCCGCGAGGTGAGGGGCTGGGCGATGCGGATTCGCTTCGCCCTGGGCGGCGCGGTCGTGGAGGCGCCGGTGGACAACTGGCTGGCGGGCGGGCAGCCCGCGACCGGGCGCGCGCGGCTCAGCGAGAGCACCCTTCTGCCTGGCTCCCGCGCGGAACTGCGGCTGACCGGTCCGGCGGAGGCGCAATTCTACCCCAGCGGCGAGCTGCGGCTGCACGGCCCGGACCTCGCCGCGCTCTCCCTGTACGGGCAGGCGCTCACCTCCGATGCGATCACCATTTCCCTACCGGCGGACCGCGGCGGCAGCCTCCTGGACCGCCCCCCCGCGCGGCGGACCGTCCTCAGCGTGCCCCGGGGCCGTCGCGACTGGCCCCTGACCTCCGCGGTATCCGCCGCGACCGGAGCCCGCCTGACCTGCCCCCCCGACGCTTTCGACTCGCTGACCGTGGAGACCGGCGAGGTCGCCGGCATCAGCCGCGCCGCGCTGGTCGCCGCCGGTGAGTCTGACCAGACCCGGATCGCCTACCTCGCCGGCCCCCCCGCGAGCGGCGCCAGCGGCGGCGAGTTCACGCTGCCCCTACGCCATCCGCGCTTTGCGGTGGCCTTCGACCCCGACGGCGACCAGGCCGCGCTGGTCGCGGGCTACGCGCCCGAGCCCACCTGGCTGCATCTGGACGGCTGCAGCCTCAAGCTGGGCGACGAGCCCGGCACGCCCGCTTTTGAGGCGGTGGGCCGGGGCGGACGCCCCTCGCGGCTGATCTGCGAGCCCGCGCTGCTGGGCATGGCCGCGCCGCTGGCCGGGGCGCTCACCGAGCCGGCCGCGGCGGCCCCCCAGACCCGGGTGCGACTGGCCGCGGCGACCGGCATCTTGATCCCGCGCGGCCCGATCTTGCTACCCGCGCCCAAACCCGCGCCCGCGCCGACGCCCACCCCGGCGCCTGCCCCCACCCCGGCGCCTCCGCCGACCCTCGGGCCGACCCGCCAGATTCCGCCCGCCACTACGATCCAGCCCCGGCCGGAGATCGCCGGAGCGGCGCTCGACCTGCTTCCCTTCACGTTGCCGGTGGTCCGCCACGACGATCTGCTGGCGCTCACTTTCCGCTTCCGCAACCTCTCGCTGGTCACCGCCGCCGGGCAGGCCCCCAAGCTCACCCGCCAAAAGGCGAACGCCCCGGCCTACATAATCGTCGAGTTCCCGCCCCAGAATATCGCCGAGCAGGCCTTCTTCGAGACCGACCCGGCTTATAAGGTGCAGAACGAATACCATCCCCAGGGCACGCCCGACGACAAGGACGCCGGCAGCGGCGACGATCCGCTGGTGGCGCCGCCCATCCCCGCGCGCATGTCGCGACCCAGCCGGCTGGTCTTCTCAGTGCCCGCCGACATGAAGGAAGTCCCCTACACCCTGGTCTCTCTGCTGGACTGGGACAAGTTCGACGCCGTGCTCTCCCCGCTCGCCCTGCCGCCCCCCATCCCCAAGCGCTACACGATCCAGCGCGGCGCCGGGGGCGTCAGCGTCCTGCCTTCGGCCGCGGTCTCCAAGCTGAACCGCGGCGGCCAGCGGCCCCGTAGCGTCCAGCCCCCCACCCGGGGCGCGTCCGCCGCTCCGCTGTCGGCCAGTACGGCCAGCCTCGTCCCCGTGGGCGCCGGTGTCACCATGAAGCCGGAGCTACTGGATGCGGCGGCGCTCTCCCGCCTCGTGGCCTCCTTCAAGATCGTGCCCATACCGGACGATCAGACCGCGATTGAGTCGCCCTACCGGCTGCTGCTTTCGCCCAACTCGCTGGGCGCCTGGCTGCATGCGGCGCTCCCGGTGACCAAGGCCAACCGCACCGAGCTGTGGCACACGCGGCTGGCGGTACGAGCCTCGGACGGCAACCTGCACGACCTGGGCTGGGAGTACGCGCGCACCGGCCAGACCTGGCATGTGGTCAACTACACCCCCGGAGAGGACGCCTACGGCTTCCTGCGGACCCTGCGGGCCATCTGGTCGCCCGACTACGCCCCGGCCGCGCCGATCCACGACAACCTGCCCTTCCGCATGTCCCTGGACCGCCACGACCGCAGCGAGATCGTGACGCTGACCGCCGACTTTACCATTCCCGAGTGCCAGTCCCGGACCATCGCCGCCCAGCGCCTGATGCTCTCCGCGCTGGGCGCCTGGATGGACACCCGCTACGGCGCCGAGCTGCCCCTGGGCAAGGGGCTGTCGGTTGAGGAGTGGCGGCATCAGGCCACCATGGGCCGCGACAATTACGTCAAGGTGGTCTACAAGGGCTACCTGTTCCCCTTCGGCCACCGCGCCGCGCTGGTCAAGGTCACCGAGCGCAAGTTCGAGCGGCTGGGCAACTCGATCATCGCCTACCTGCGCCAGCGGATGTACATCGTGGTCCGCGAGCCGGAGAAAAGCTACCCGGCGCTCGGCGAGCCCCACGAGGGGCG
Organism: Armatimonadota bacterium; assembly: GCA_036504235.1. Lineage (GTDB taxonomy): Bacteria > Armatimonadota > Zipacnadia > Zipacnadales > Zipacnadaceae > Zipacnadum. The sequence goes on from DASXVN010000068.1 coordinate 37,795, forward strand.
CGCCATGCCCCTGCGCAAGGTGCGGATCACCAGCCTGGTGACGCCGAACCTGAACAAGCCCGAGGACTCGCCGATCCTGCCCAACAACTACTCGGCCCAGGCGGCCTTCTGGCCCCTGGTCGGCGGCCAGCCCTATCTGTTCCACATGATCGGGGAGGACTGGGACGGCCAGCGCCAGGAGTTCACCCTCCCACTGATCTTCGTGGGCGTCGAGAACGTGCCCAACACCACCAACGGCGTCGCTTTCGATTCGGCCAGCACCCAGTTCATCGTCAACGCCTACCTCCAGGACGCCACCCTCGACCGGCGGCGCACGGACCTCGCCGGCCAGAAGCTGGCCTTTGCCGAGAGCAGCGGCAATAAGCCCGGCGACACCACCCTCGAGGCGACCGCCCTGGTCTGGGGCGCGGAACTCAATGACACGCCGATTGATGCGCTGGAGCTGGAGAAGAACAGCCAGCCGCGCTTCTACCCCAAGGTGGCCCAGGCGGAGGTGCGCCTCCCCGCGGTCGCGCAGACGACGGGAAGCAGCGGCACCGCGAAGATCGTCATCTCCCCCACCTATGTAGAGAAGGCCTGGGACGGGGTGGCCAACAAGGGCGAGTTGTTCGCGGAGTTGGCCGACAAGCTGCCCCTGCAGTTCGCCGCCAACCAGTCGGGCGGGCTGGCGGTACCCAACCTGGACATCTCCGGCCTGTCGCGCTCCTTCGGCCCCATCGGGGGCGCCGCGAGCAGCCTGGCGACCGGGACCTTCGACCCCACCGCCTTCTTCAGCGACTCGGCCAAGATCTTCGGCGCCATTCCCCTCAGCGCCATCATCTCGGCCATCTTCGGCGCGGATCAGATTCCCAAGCTCACCACGGAGACCGAGCGGGACGCCAACGGCGTGCCCACCGCGATCACCACCCGGCTGAGCTGGAAGCCGGCGGTTCAGCCCTGGCCGGCGACCGGCGCGCCGATCTTCGACACCGCCGGCGGCACCGGCCTGGAGTTGTCCGCGGAGTTGCGCGCCGACCTCACCGGCGGCAGCAGCACCTCCAAGATCACCGGCAAGCTGAGCGGCTTCGGCCTCAACCTGGTGCCGCTCGGGGACATCAACTACTTCATCCGCGTCGGCATCAAGAACATCAGCTTTGTCACGGAGGGCTCCAACAAGACCGACTTCACGCTGGAGATGGGCGAGTTCAAGTTTGGCGGCCCGCTGAGCTTCATCAACACGCTGGCCGACATCATCCCCATGAATGGCTTCAGCGACCCGCCGGCCCTGGACATCACGCCCAGCGGCGTCAAGCTGGGCTACTCGCTGGCCTTGCCCACGCTCGCCGTCGGCGTCTTCAGCATGCAGAATATGTCACTAGGCGCGGGGCTGAATCTGCCCTTCCTGGGCGACGCGCTGACCTTCCGCTTCAACTTCTGCGAGCGCCAGAACCCCTTCCTGATTACCGTCTCCATGTTCGGCGGCGGCGGCTTCTTCGCCCTGGAGCTGGGCGTGGACGGCGTGCGCTCCATCGAGGCCTCCTTCGAGTTCGGCGGCAATTTCTCACTCGATATCGGCGTAGCTAGCGGCGGCATCTACCTGATGGCCGGCATCTATTTCAAGCTCACCGGCAGCGAGGTGCAGCTCACCGGCTACGTGCGCTGCGGCGGGGCCGTGAACGTGCTGGGGATCATTACCATCTCCATCGAGTTCTACCTGGGCCTGACCTACGAGAGCGCCGGCAACCGCTGCTGGGGCCAGGCCTCCCTGACCGTCGAGATCGAGATCCTCTTCTTCAGCGTCAGCGCGACCCTGTCCGTAGAGCGGGAGTTCGCCGGCTCCTCGAGCAGCGCCCAGCTAGACGGCGCCCGGCTCGTGGAGTTGCCCGCCGGCGAAATGCTGGCGCTCAGCGATTCGTCGTCCAACCTCTTTGCACCGACCCGCCCTCCGAGCTTCAAGGACCTGATGGCCCCGGAGGACTGGAAAGTCTACTGCGAGGCTTTTGCCTAAGGGAGGCTCGGGATGAACCGACAAACCATCATCTGGACAGCTCTGCCCCACGGGGTGGTCACCGACGCGGCGGGGTCGCGCTTGCGGCTGTCCGTGTTCGTCTCGCCCCGCCTGGAATCCAGCGACACCGGGCGGCTGACCCTGTCCGCCTGGCCCGACTTCCTGGACTGGCCGGCCCTGGTCAATGCCCTGACCTTCACGGTGCAATTCGAGGGCAAACCGCCGGTGGCGGCCTCGCGCCTGGAGCCCCCCAACGACGTGCCCGGCAGCGGCCTCTGGAAGGGTATCTTCCGCCCGGACACCTACGTCAAGCCCTATGTGGTGCCCGATCTGATCTCGAAGAAGCTGATCTCTTTCCCGGTGCGCAACGTGATGCTGCGCCTCAAGGACGCCTACCAGTCGGCCGCGATTGACTCGCCGACCACCGTGCCGAAGCTGGGCGCGGACCTGGAGCGCCTCGCCCCGGTACACGCGCTGCTCAGCGACATTGCGCTTGATCCGGCGCGCACCGCGCAGCTCCGCAGCCACGTGGACCTGCAGATTCAGACCTCGCCAACCCGCACCCTGCGCACCGCGCCTTTCCTGGCGCCGCGTTCTCTGTCCCTCCCGGGCGCGCGCGTGGCCTCAGCCGCGCGGAGCATCCCTCCCCCGGCGGCGACCACCCTGGCCCCCGCGGCGGTGGATTTCTACCAGGTAGCGGCGTTCCACGGGCTGGCGAGAACGGCGGTCAAGCGCCCGCCCCTGCCCACCATGGCGGCGCTGTACAACTCCGTGGATTTCCACCAGATCCTGTCCTCCCTGGGGCAGTACCCGGTGCTCATGCGCCGCCTGCGACTGGTTGTGGACTTCGAGATTCCCCTGGCGGCCGGCCAGGGCGCCGCCCGCGTGAGCGTCGCACCCCAGTGGACCTCCACCTTCAGCACGGTGACGGTTACGCCCCCGACCAACATCATCCTGGATGCCCAGCAGTTCCTGGCGCGGCCCAAGTCCCCGGACGCGGACATCGCCGGCGGCATGCTCAAGCTCGACGACACGGACCGCTTTGAGATTGGCCAGATCGACGTGGACGGCGCGGCGCTCAAGACCGCGGAGCTGGCCAACAAAATCACCTTCGCCCCGCGCTTCCAGATTCCGGTCGCCGCGCTGGCGGCGAGAACCGCTCGGGCAACGGCCGGCCCAGCGGCCGCCAGCCCCGCGCCGCCGGCTCCCCCGCCCCCCTCCGAGGAGGACGACGGCGCGCTGCCCAGCCTGCGCTCGGCGGGGCTGTGGGTCGCCCGCGTGGACCGCGCCACCCAGATGAACCTCCAGCTCATGCAGATCGCCGCCCACAACACCTCCCTGGCCAACAAGCAGCCGCAGGAAGTGGCCCTCTGGGCGGAGGACCTGGTGCGAGGCTACCGGGTAGACGTCTATGACGCGGAGTCCAGCAAGTGGTACTCGCTCTGCCGCCGGGTGGGCAGCTACAAACTCACCAACCCGGGCCGGACCGTCACCTTTGAGGATGAGGGCTGGGTCTCCAGCGCCGCCACCTCGCCCGCGGACCAGCCGACGGAGATGCACGTCCACGAATCCATGTTCCGCTGGGAGGGCTGGAGTCTCGTGGCTCCGCGCCCCGGCGCGGCCGTGCAGGGCCAGGGCACACCAGGCAACCAGACCCAGTTCGGCCTGGCCGCCAGCTTCACCCCCCCGCCCGGCTCGCTGCCCCGCCTGCGTTTCGGGCATGAATACCGCCTGCGCGCCCGCGTGGTGGACCTCGCCGGCAATAGCCTGACTCTGGCGGAGGCCGATGACTCCCTGGCCTCGCCGCCCATCACCTACTTCCGCTCCGAGCCGGTCGCCCCGCCGGTGGTCACCCCCCGCGAGGACGTGACCACCTCGCCCGGCGAGTCCGTGCTCCGCGTGGTCATCCACACCGCCAACGACTCCCCGGCGAAGGACACCGTGCTCACTACCGAGGTCTCCGAGCGGCACCTGCTGCCCCCGCGCACCTCGGAGCAGATGGCCGAGTTCCATGAGGAATTCGACGCCCCCGCCGGCGTCAAGGGCGACGCGGCGACCTACCAGCTCCTCGCCACCCACGACCAGGCGCCGCCGGCTTTCGTCCCCGGCGCCACGCTGCCCCTGCCCTACCTGCCCGACCCGCTGGCCGTCGGCGTGCTGGCCCGTCTCACCGTCGAGCCCGGCTCGCCCCAGCCGGCGGTCCAGACGCTGCAGATACCCTTCGGCGAGGACTGGCCCAATCTCAAGTCGATCCGCCTGGTGGCCTTCGAGCCGAAGGCCGCCGGCGCGCAGATGACCTACGAGGACGCCAACCACGTGCTGCGCGTCCCCCTGCCCAAGGCGCAACTGTCCCAGTTGGAGCTAAGCTGCTACCTCAAGCCCACCGCGCTGCCCCGCATGAACCTGTGGCGCTGGACCATGGAGGGCGTCGTCGCCCCCACGGTGCGCGCCAAGTCGCTGGCCCCCGCCGATGCGCTGCTCGTGCATCGGACTCTCCACGACCCGGCGCAGCTCCCGGCGATGAGCGCCAAAATCGGCCTCAGCCCTGCGCAGATGACGAACATCCAGACCCTTCGGACCGGGGCCCAGGAGGGCCGCCACTGGCTGCTCACCCCCTCGCGCACCGTGACGCTGCTCCACGCGGTCCAGCAACCCCTCACCACGCCGCAGTTCGCCAAGCTGGCGAGCACCCGCGGCTACGGGGAGACCTTCACCAGCCTGACCGATGACGTGCCCAGCGACGGGCACAGCACCACCAAGGTCGAGGTTTTCGCCAAGTGGAGCGAGACCGTGGACCCGCTGGGCGAGGACAAGCCCCGCGTCCTGCAGGGCCAGGCGCGCGTCTGCGAGCTACCCCTGGATCGCTGGGACACGGTGGCCCGGCTGCTGCGCCAGCGCGAGGAGTTCGGCGACACCAAGTACCGCCGGGTGACCTACCAGGCCACGGCTACCAGCCGTTACCGCGAGTACTTCCCCTTCACCGCGGCGGACGTGGCGGCGGGCAAAGTCGTGATCAGCCGCACCGGGACGCCGCAGGACCTGGACGTGCTCAGTTCCGCCCGCCCGGCCGCCCCCCGCGTGGTCTACGTGATCCCCACCTTCGGCTGGCAGCAGACCGCCCTCCCCAACGGCATCCGCAGCACCCGCTCCGGCGGTGGCCTGCGCGTCTATCTCGAGCGCCCCTGGTTCTCCTCCGGCGACGGGGAGTTGCTGGGCATCGTGCTCTACCAGGGCGCGGCCGGCCCGCGCCTCGCCACCATGGTGGCCGCGCCGGGCGTCTCGGAGGTGCTGCGCCCCTTCGTCACCCAGTGGGGCCAGGACCCCCTATGGCGAGCGGGCGCGATCGGCGCGCCGCCGGTCCCGGGGGACTTCCAGAGCCCCGCCGCCACCGAGTCCAACCTCAGCCTGGGGGAGGTCCCAGGGGCGCAGGTGAGCGTCGTCGGCTTCCCGGTGAACTACGATGAGGAGCGGCAACTGTGGTACGCCGAGGTGGTCATGAACCCGCAGGACGCCTACTTCCCCTTCGTGCGCCTGGCGCTCGCCCGCTACCAGCCCCAGTCCCTGCAGTACGGCGGCACGGACGTCAAGCTCTCCCGCGTAGTCCTGGCCGACTTCGCCCAACTAACGCCGGATCGCTCGGCGGTAGTCACTTTCGACCCCGCCAGCAACACCGGCCTGAACGTGACGGTGACCGGCCCCACCTACAACCAGTCGGCGCTCGGACGGGGGCCGGAGGACCTGGCGGTGCTGGAGGTAAGCGTGGAGCAGAAGACGCCCAACGTGGGCGGGGAGTTGACCTGGGCGCCGGTGGCCGGTGATCCGGTGCCGCTCAAGTTCGTCCCGGCGCGCGCGGGCGGCTCGGCCTGGCAGGCCCCGGTGACGCTGCCCGGGCCGCGCGGTGGGGGCAAGTACCGCCTGGTAATCCGCGAGTACGAGACCCTACCCGTAGACCCGCCGACCACGCCGGTCCTCATGGTGGCGGCCCAAGCGGCGCGGGGCCGGCGGCTGGTCTACGCGGATGCGATTGAAGTCTAGCGGCGGTTTCAAAACCGTGCCGACTGGGGTAGGAGTGGTGGCGTCGGGCCGTTGTAGGGGCGGAAGTTCGGCGTCTGCGCCGAATCTCCGCCCGCGGCTACCACTAAGTTAGCGCCTTGGCGCGGGCGGAGATTGCCCGGCAGACCGGGCAACTTCCGCCCCTACGCAGGACACGACGGTTTTGAAACTGCTTCCACCCTACCAACTCTACATCTCGTCCAGCAACCGCCAGAAGGCCGCGGCGGTTTCCCGAAAACCCGCCACTCCCGGCACGGCCGGCCGCAACGTGACCACGCCGTCCCAACTGCGGCAGCGTAGCGCGGACAGTATCTCCTTGACCTCCGCCTCCCCGCGACCCGGCAGCGTGCGTGTCCCGTCCCGCAGGGCGTCCTCCAGGTACAAATACCGCGTGCGCCGCCGCAGCGTGCCCTGGTAGCAGACCTGCAGGAAGGGCCGCTGCTGCGCCCCCGCGAAGCGCCCCGGGTTGAAGGCAAAGGGCGGCGCCCCCTCCCCCGCCTGCGCGTAAAGCTGCTCGTAGAAGGACGCCTCGGCCCAGGTATTTTGCACGTACACCGGCCGCCCGGCTTGCGTCAGACCCAGCGCGTAGGCGAAATCGTCGGCCCCGCCGACCGGGACGATCAGCGGCACGCCCAGTTCCCCCGCCACCTGTTCGGCCATCAGGTCCCCGCTGGTCCCCTTGACCGCCGCGACCTGCACTCCCGAGGCCGGCAGTTGCTCCCGCCAGCGGCCCCAGTCCTCCGCGGTGATCTCCACGGCATTGATCGCCTCCGAGCGAATCGCCTCCAGCACTTCCTCCCACACCTCCGAGATGTCCCCCGCCACCGCCGCGAGGGTGAAGTCCTCGGCGGCCAGCCGCGCCGTCTTGATCTTGCCGCGCTGCCAGACGCAGTCCCGGCAGGCCGGGTTGTCGCACAGCACCGCCGCCGGGTCCAGCCGCAGGGCCTCCCCGACCACCGCCAGCATCCCCCCCGCGTCCAGCAACCGGCAAACCGCCCCGCCGATCTTGCCCACCTGCTCCACCCCGCGCTCGCGGAAGAGGTGATCCAGCCGCAGGAAATCCCGATGCGGGCCGGCCATCGCCGCCACGGTAATCGTGACCGTCTCCCCCGCGTCGTTCACGTACGAGGACTTGACCTCCCCCAGGTACACCGCCCCGGCCAGCGTCTCGGCAGTGTGCAGGGTGGTGTTGCGGTCCTGATCCACGCCCAGCAGCAGGATCTTGCCGCCCGTGGTCGCCAGCCGGTGGTAGGGGGTGTTCTCGCCGTACGCGGTCGCGGCCCGCTCGTGGTCGGCGAGCAGATCCGCCGCTCCGGGTCCGATCGCGGCGACGGAGTGCGTGGGGTGCAGGCTGCGGACCGCGCCGGGCCGCCGCCAGAAAGCGTCGGCGATGGCCCCCAGCGAGGTAGCGGTGCTGCGCCGGTCAAAGGGCTGCGCCCCGCCGAAGGTCGGCACGGCGACCAGCCCCGCGTTGCCGCAGGCCTCCAGCAGCGCGTCAATCACCGTCTCCGCGCCGCCCTCGACCGGCCCGAGCGCCGACAGCGAGGAATGCACCAGCACGCGGTCCCCCGGCTGCAGGCCCAGCGCCCGCAAACCGTCCAGCAGATCAGCGCGAGTCAAAGCTGCCATATCCGCCCCCCTCTAGAGATAGAAGATGCGGTCTCGATTCTCCGCCAGCAGCCGCTGGTTGTGCTCGTCCCCGCCGGGTAGGTTGGCGCTGACGAACACCGGCGGCTCCAGCCCCCGCTCCACCAGCAGCGCGATGACCTGCGCCGCCAGCTCATTGGCCACCGCGCAGCCCAGCACCGTCGAGAGCGGGCCGGTCCGCTGCTCCAGACCCGGAATCGCCACCGCCGCGTCGCCCAGCGGCGAGCAGTTGTCGATCACCTGATCGCACAGCTCGTGCAGGTGCTTGCCGCTCGGGTGCCGGCTGGGCACGCCCTCCGCGTAGGCCAGCGAGGTGATCGCAATCGTCGTCACCTGCCGCTCGCGCGCGGCCAAGGCCATGTCAATGGTGACCGCGTTGCGCCCCGACGTGGACGAAATCAGCAGCACATCGCCAGGCCCCGCGGGGCTGCTTTCCAGCAGCACCCGCCCCAGGTCCGGCAGGCGCTCGAGCTGCGAGGTGAGCGTAATCGGCCGCACCAGCAGATTCATGCCCTGCGGATAGATGGGGTTGAGGAGCATCAGCCCGCCGGTGCGGTAGACCAGTTCCTCGGTGAGGATGAACGAGTGGCTGGCCCCAAAGGAAAACAGGCAGCGCCCGCCGGCCACCGCGTCGGCCATGGTCTCCGCTGCCTGCTCCAGCGCGGGGAGCGCGGTGTCCTGCAGTCGCTGCAGTCCGGCGAGAGCCTCGCGCAGATAGGCGCCGCTAGTCATGGGGAGCCTCCTAGTAGCCAGTCTCGTTGAACAGCTTGAGCGCCGCGGCATTGAACTCCGGGCCGCCCGGGCGGTTGTGGCTGATATAGACGTGCGCCGGGGTGCCCAGCGCCGCCATCTTCTCCAGCACCTGAGCGCACAGCATCCAGCCCAGCGCGGTCTGCGCCAGCCCCGAGAGCGGCAGGACCGGGTACTCGTAGCCCTCCGCGGTCACGCCGGCGTCGCCGAAGGGCGCGCCGTTATCGAGTACCACGTCGGCCACCTCGCAGAGCTTCTTGCCGGAGGGATGCGCCGAGTCCACCTGCGCCGTGTACTCCAGCGAGGTCATGGCGATCACCGTCATACCCAGCTCCCGGCAGGCCAGCGACAGCTCCACCGGGCGGACATTGCGCCCGCTCACCGAGGCCAGCAGCAGCACGTCCCCGGCGCGCAGTTCGCTAGTCTTGACGGCCAGCCGGGTCTGCTCGATATCCACGTTGATCGGCTCCGGCCGCGGGCGGTCCCGGAGGCACTCGGCCACCGGGCTGCTCACCTGGCTGGAAAAGGTCAGCAGCCGTGCGGCCATCAGCCCCCCGGCTCGGTTGAACAGCTCCAGTTCGCCCCCGTGGCCAATGCCGTAGAGCCACAAGGCCCCCCCGTGGGTCAGCGCGTGGACGATCAGGTCCGCCCCCCGGTCCAGGTTCTCTAGCTGGCTAGCCACCAGGCGATCCAGGGCGGCGTGAGCGGCTTGCGCGTAGCTTTCGGCGAGCATGAAAATCAGTCTCCTGAGCAAGCGGCGGCCGCCAACCGGGCTTCCGCCTCGATGAGATGGGATTGTTGGGTAGCTTCGATGCGGGCCCGCAGCTCCGGCGTCTCGGCGACCCCCATGGCCCGTAAGGCCAGCAGCGCGCCCCCGATAGCGGGGCGCACCGTGGGGATCAGCGGCCGCGCCTGCGGAGCCACCGCCAGAATCCGGTCGCAGACCTGCTGCCACCAGAGCCGGGATTTCTGCGCCACACTGCCGATGGCGATCACGGGGAAGGCCTGCTCTCCCAAGCCCAGCTTGCGGACGACCTCGACGGCCAGTCCCGCCGCCTCGTCGGCCGCGCTCAGCAGACATTGCCGGGCGATGGCGTCCCCGGCCTCCGCCTGCTCGTTGACCACGCGCGCCAGAGAGGCCAAATCGGTGCGCCCGATGCCCTCCACGTAAGTCGCGCGAAAGACCTCTCGCAGGGTAGTCAGGCCCAGACCGCGGGGAATGGCCTCGGTCAATGAGGTCTCGTGGCCCGGCATCTGCTGGGCCAGAAAGGCCGCCCGCGCCCCGCGCAGACCGACATCGTAGCCGCTGCCGAAGTCGCCCAGGATCGGCCCCATGCCCCCGACGAACAGACTGGCCCCGGCGGGGGTCCGGCCGTAGACGAACGAGCCGGTGCCGGACAGGACCACCAGGCCAAAGTCCTCCCCGGCGCAAGCGAACGCCGTATCCACCTCGCCGGCGACAAAGATTTCGGCAATCTCGCCCCGTGCTGCGATCTCCTCCTCCCAGGCGTACCGCTTGACGCTGGGGCTGCCCACCCAGAAGCGGGCGTCGCTGATCTCGCCCAGGGCCCCCTGCAGGGCCTGCCGGAAGGACGCGTCCACGGCGTCCGCGGAGTCATAAAAGGAGGCAGTAGCCCCGCCGCGACCCCAGCCCACGACCTCGCCGGACTCGGCGATCACGGCCACCTCGCACTTGGACCCGCCCCCGTCAATACCTACCGCGTACCGCATATCGCACTCCCCCACCAGGAATTGCCGCCGTCGCCCAGTATTCAACCCCGGGCACCGGATTCCTCCCAAGCCTCGGCGAAATTCGCCAATCGAATCCCGCGACTCGCCACCAGCTCCCGCGCCCGCGGACTGGTCAGGGCAGCGAGTTCCGTCTCCCACTCGTAGCCCCACTGGTACCGCGCGCCGGTCCATTCATCGCGGTAGCCGGGGTGGCACATCAGCTCGTTGACCCCCGGCCGCAGCCGCTCCAGGATGCCCCGCAGCGCCGTCTCGTCCAGCGCCCCGGAGACCCCGGTGCCCCAGAAATGGTCCGCGCAGCGCAGCCCCGCGCCGCGCACCCGGCGCGCCCCCCGGCTTGCCAGCAGCGACAACAGGCGCACCTGCCCCCGGCGCGCCGGACCGGCGTGGCCCCCGGGGCCGCCGCGCTCCGCGGGCATGCGGATCACCGGAATCTCGTACTCGGCGGCCACGCGCTGCACGATCGCCAGCAGCGCAGGCCAGGCGTGGAGGTGCTGGTGGCTGTCCAGATGGGTGGGGTGCAGGCCGGCGGCGAGGCACTTGCCGACCTGCGCGCGAATCTCGATCTCCACCTGCGCGGCGCCGAAACGCCCGGTCAGCAGGCGCTTCATAAAGTCACCGTAGGACGCGGGCAGCAGACCGTCGGGGGAAGCCAGTCCGGGGATTTCCGCAGGCGCGGTCAGCGCCGACTCGCCGACCAGGCTCAGATGCACGCCGACTCCCAGCCCGGGGCACCGCGCCGCCACCGCCAAGGCGTCCTCCCAGGCCGCGCCATTAGGCATGAGGCTGGCGCTGCGCACCAGACCCGCCCGGAAAGCGTGCTCAATCCCGCGATTGACGCTCGCGCTCAGGCCCAGGTCATCGGCGTTAACGACCAGCGTGAGGGGTAAGGGGCGCATGTCTCCTCAGGCGGTAGCCGGCCATGTCGGCGAAGATGCGGGGCACCACGCGCAGGCTCCCCAGGGTAGAGACGCCGGCGACGCGCGGGTGATAGTCCAGGCCCATTTCCGCGATCCGGGCCCCGACGCGCCGCAGCTCCAGGATCAGCTCGGCGTCAATGAACGACCCCTCCGACCGGACGCTGGTCTGCTCATAGAGCGAGCGGAGGAAGAACTTGAAGGCGAAGTTGACGTCCTTGACGCGCAGCCCGAACAGCATGCGAATCATCCGATTGTAGATCTTGGAGTTGATCTCGCGGCGCTTGGACTCCGCCCGGTCGCGCCGCCAGCCGATGATCAGCTCCGCGGAGTCGGTCAGGGGAATCGCGCCGAGCATGTCGTCCATCACGATGGGCAGGTCGCTGTCGGTGTAGAAGATCCATTCCTTGGTGGCGGCCGCGAAACCGGTGCGCAGGGAGCCGCCCAGCTTGCGGTTGCGCTCATGGTGCAGGACCCGCAACTGGGGAATCTCCTCGGCCAGCCGGTCGGCCAGAGCGCCGCAGCCGTCCGTACTGGCGTCGTCCACCACGATGATCTCCACGTCGGGGGTAATGGTCAGGGCCACGCGCAGCGATTCCCGCACCGAGGTCTCAATGTTGCCGATCTCGTTGTACATCGGGAATACAATGCTCAGGCTGTTTACCATCAAGGCATCCTCCGGGCCGCCCCATTGACCAGCAGCCGGAGTCGCCCGGATTGGGCTACTATTGTGCTGCGAGAGAGATCGAGCCGTCCTAGATCAAAGTCCTGGCAGATCATGACCACCGGTTCCGGGTAGGCCAGCAAGGTGTTAGCCACCGCGGGATCGTCGGTGTGGGCCAGGCGGTCGTCAAAGTAGTAGATCAGGCTGGGTCGGTGGTAGTGAAAGGACACCTGCCGCGCGCCCGGGTAGGCCGCGGCCGCCTCGGCCATCGGTTTGGTGCTGTACCACAAACTCGCCACCGGCATGATAACAGACAGCAGCCACCCCGTAAACAGCACCATGCTCACGACCACCGCGACCGCCGCCGCCGCCAGCCGCGGCGCCCGCCTCCTCGCCAGCCCCCAGGCGACCAGCGGACCCAGCGCCAGCCAGCCGGCCAACACCATGACTGCCCCCTGCAGCTCCGGCATCTTGCGGACCACCTGCGACGGCCCGAGAATCACCAGCAGCACCCCGAACAGCGCCGCCCCCACCAGCGCCCGCCGCAACCCCCGCTGCGCCCGCGCCTCCCCCTGCGCCGCCGTGCGCCACAGCAGCGCCACCAGCACCGCCGCCGCCGGGTAGACCGGGAAGATGTAGGTCACCAGCTGGGTCTTGGACAGCGAGAAGAAGACAAACACCACCGCCGCCCACACCAGGCACAGCCGCGCCGTCTCCCCCTCCCGCCAGGCGCGCGTCACGGCCTGCGGCACAAACACGCTCCAGGGGAAGAACATCACCAGCAGCGTGGGCACGTTCAGGAAATACGAATACCACGCCCCCGTGACCTCGGCATGCTCGGGCTGCAGGAAGCGCTGAATGTTGTTGGCCACCAGGAACCCCTGCACAAACAGGTCTCCGTGGAGCCGGTACATGAGCAAAAACCAGGGCAGCCCCACCGCCAGCGCGGCCAGCACCGCCGCCGCCACCTCCGGCCGGAGCAGCCACCCGAGCCGCCGGGTGAAAGCGAGGTGCAGGAAGAAAGTCCCCGCCAAAAGCAGCGGCGCCACCGGCCCCTTGGCCAACGCCCCCAGGCCGGCCATCACGCCGCACAGGATCGCCGCCGCCCAGCGGCCGCGCCCTTCCGCCGTCACCCAGCGCAGGTAGAAGTAGAGGCTGGCGGTCAGGCAGACGACGAAGGTGATATCGGTAACCGCGGCCCGCGCGAGGATGATCTGCTGCAGGCAGGTAGCCAGGACGGCCGCCGCCAGCGCCCCGGTCCGCGCCCCATACTCCCGCGCCGCGAGCAGGAAGACCAGCCCCACCAACACCACCGCCAGCACTGCCGAGGGCAAACGCGCGGCAAGTTCCGTGGGGCCGAGTAACTCCGTGGAGGCCGCGGACAGCCAGTAAAACAGCGGGGGCTTGTCAAACCACGGCTGCCCCTGATAGTGCGGAGTCAGCCAGTCCCCGCCGCTGGCCATTTCCCGCGCCACCTGGCCGTAAACAGGCTCATCCGGGTCCAGCAGGGGGTAGTCGCCCGCCCGGAAGAAATACAGGAAGTAAGCGGCGATCAGCACCAGCGCCAGCAGCCACCAGCCCCGGCGCACCGACAATTGAGAGACCCTGGGACTCATTATGTAACCCTCCATGTGAAAAAGAAGGGTTCGCCGCCGACCGGCCGGATACCTTGCCGCCTAGCCGGGCGGCAGCATCTGGTGGATGACCGGCTCCCACTTGCCGAAGTGGCTCATATGGCCCCAGTAGGCGGGATACGCCACCGCCATCCACAGCAGCGCAATCCCCAGTAGCACTGCCGTAATCGCCACGCGGAAGAGCCGATGCCGACGCCCGAGCAGCAGCGTCGGCCCCGAGCACACGCCCGCCAGCCCCGACAGCAGAAAGCCCGCCGCGGTTACCAGCGGCGAGGCCGTCAGGTGCTGCACGTAGATGCTCACCCCCACGACCATCGCGGCCAGCCCGGCGAAGAACGCGTACAGCGTCACCGCCCCCAGTCCCCGCCCCAGCCCCAAGGCCAGCGCCGCCCCCAGGAAGACCGTCCCCAGCAGCACCGACATCTCCCCGAAGGCCGTGTTGAACTGCCCCGGCAGCGGCCAGCACAGCGTCTGGTAGCCCCCGAAGATGACCGCGATCGCGCCGACCATGGCGAATCCCGGCACCCAGGCCCGCTGGTCCTCCCGGTCCAGGCCGCGAAACACAAAGTGGGCGAGCAGGGCGAACCCCGCGGCCATGTTCACCAGCAGCAAGGTCAGAAAATCGATGAACAGCACACGCGTCATCTCCTTACCGAGAATAGAGCCGCTTCCGCAACGTGAACCTCCCCGCACCCGCCGGGGTCAACAAAGTGAGCACCAGGCGCCGACACGTACCGGGGCGCCCTATCACGTGTCCGGGAGGGTCCCATGATTGAAGTCCGCCGCGTCTACGAACCTGCCCTGGAGAGCGACGGCCAGCGCGTCCTGGTGGACCGCCTCTGGCCCCGTGGTCTCTCCAAAGAAGAGGCCGCCGTGGACCTCTGGCTGCGCGAGATCGCCCCCAGCGACGACCTGCGCGAGTGGTTCGGCCATGACCCGGCCAAGTGGGACGAGTTCCAGCAGCGCTACTCCCAGGAGCTGGCGAACCAGGCGGCGGCGCTAGCCAAGCTGGCGGAACTCGCCGCCGCCGGTCCGGTAACGCTGCTCTTCGCGGCCAAGGACGAAAAGCACAACAACGCGGTCGCCCTGGCGACGTATCTGCGCCTTCACGCCCTGGTCGCCTAGCCCGCGGCAAATGCCGTTTCCCCGTAGGGGCGGAGCTTGCTCCGCCCGCGCCCAGGCGCTAGACTGTGGCCCTTGCCGTTGCCGTTTGCCGTTTGTAGGGCGGGGACTCGCCGCGGGCCCTGAGCCTGTCGAAGGGTACCCCGCCGCCCCTCCGCCGTTGCCGTATGTAGGGGTGGATCTTCCGCGGAGCCGTATCCCGCGGAACCTCCACCCGGCCGGCCACCAAACCCTCGCGCCCACCGCGGGCGGAGCAAGCTCCGCCCCTACGCAGAAACGGCCTTTGCCTTTGCCGTTCCCCCCTCTCCTGCCAGGAGAGGGGCCGGGGGTGAGGCCGGCCTTTGCCTTGCCCCTCAAACACTCGCCGGTCCCCGGTCCCACCTCATCGTCTCGCGGCGGCGAATCTGCTTCTCCGCGGCCAGCGCCGCGCACGCGCCCTCCGCGGCCGCCACCACCTGTTGCCGCACCTGCTTGCTGCGCACATCCCCCGCCGCGTAGACCCCCGCCTGGCTGGTCAGGCCCAACTCATCCGTGAGCAGATATCCCTTCCCGTCGGTCGCCAGCGCCCCTTCCAGGAAATCCGTGGCGGGCGCCGCGCCGCGCAGGTACAGGAACACGCCCGGCGCCTCTATCGTCCGCCGGCTGCCGTCGTGAGTAAGAAACACCGCCCCCGTGACCACCTGGTCGCCCACAATCTCCGCCAGGCGCAGCCCGTTCTCTACGGTGACGTTCTCATACGACGCCAGGGCCTGCTGCAGCTCCGCCGGAACATTGAGCCGCGGCGTGGGCGTGACCAGGGTCACGCGGCGCGCGAGCCCGGCCAGCGCCAGCGTCTCCTCCCCCGCCTGCTCGTCCTCGCCGACCACCAGTACGTCCTCCCCCTTGTACAGGGGTCCGTCGCAGGCGACGCAGCGGCAGATGCCCCGCCCCTCAAACTCTTCCTCGCCGGGCAGCTTATCCGCGCGCCCCATCGCCCCCGTGGCGATGATCAACGCCTGCGGTATATACAGGTCCCGGCCCGCGGCGACCATGATCTGGCCAGTGCTGAAGTCGACCGTGGTGACCGAGGTCAGCTCGTGGCGCGCCCCCGCGTCCAGCGCCTGGCGGCGGATAATCGCGAGAATCTCGCGCCCCGAGCGGGGCTGGTCCTGCCCGGGGAAGTTGCCGACCGTCGGCGCCTTGGACATCATCCCCGTCAGTTCCCCGGGACTGAGCACCAGCGTATCGAGTCCGGCGCGGGCCGCGTAGAGGGCCGCCGTAAACCCCGCCGGTCCGCCCCCTAGAATCAGCACTTCACAAACCTTTTCACCCAAATCAGACATCAAGCAGCCTCCCTCAGCTAGCGCGGACCGCCTCGGCCCGCGGTACTTCCGACGACCGGGCGCCGGACGTGGTTCTGTTCGCTGCGCCGCCCGCCCGCACCTACCGCCGCCGCGCGCTCGGGCAGGACCCGCGCCGCCGGTGGCGAATATCCCTCCCGAACGCGAGTCTTACCGTCCCCGCTCGGAGGTCTCAGGAATGACACCACTGGAACTGAACGCCTACGCCACCGCCGACTCGCCGACTCCCCTGCCGGCGGACCTGACGCGCCTCGCCCACGAGGGCTGGGAGGAGTTCACCGTCCGCGTCTCCGCCCCCTCGCCGGCGCGGATCGCGGAGGCCGGCGTCCGGCTGCAGCTATCAGCGGAGTTCGTCGGCCCGCGGGTGGGCCAAATGCGCGTTTTCAAGCATAACTGGCAGTCCTGGGGCGCCA
Source organism: Armatimonadota bacterium (assembly GCA_036504235.1). Taxonomy (GTDB): domain Bacteria; phylum Armatimonadota; class Zipacnadia; order Zipacnadales; family Zipacnadaceae; genus Zipacnadum. Next base: position 54,071 of record DASXVN010000068.1, read on the forward strand.
CCTACAGCCTCAGCCTGGAGGAGCCCGACTTCCGCGCCAATGACCCCATCAACCGGAGCTGGACGCGCAATACCCCGGCGGAGGTCCCGCCCGGCGAGATCGAGTCTGACGGGTTCATCTTGCTCCGCGGAACAGACGGCCAACACCTGCTGCTCGGCTGGCTGACCGCCTTCCGCTACCTGGGGGCCGCCGTGCTGACCCAGACCCCCACGGGCGTCGAGCTGGAGGTCTTCCAGGCCACCGAGAACGCGCCGCTGGCCGCGGGCGAGACCCTGGAGCTGGAGCCGCTGGGCCTGTGGACCGGCGCCGACCCCTCGGCGCTGCTGGCGGCCTACGCCGACGAGGTGGCCCGGCGCATGGGCGCGCGGGTCCCGGACCATACCCCGGTCGGCTGGAATCCCTACTACTTCTACTACTGCAAAGATACCATCGCCGATTTCCGGGCCAACGCCCGCTGCCTGGCCGAGTTGCAGGAGCAACTTCCGGTCCGCTACCTGAGCACCGACGAGGGCCCCTCCCCCAACCGTGGCGACTGGTTTGCCCCCTCCGCGCGCTACCCGGAGGGCGTGGCCGAGCCGGTCCGCATCGCCCACGACCTGGGGCTGGACCCCGGCATCTGGTGGACGCCCTTCTGCGTCTCGCCGGACTGGCCGGCCCTGGCCGAGCACCCGGACTGGCTGCTCCGCGACGCCTCCGGCCAGCCGGTCCCCGTGGGCATCAGCGACCACACCGGCCCCTACCTGCCCCTCGACGCCAGCCATCCGGGCGTGCTGGAGTTTCTGCGCGCGACCACTCGCCGGTACATGCAGATGGGCGTGAAGTTGCTCAAGATCGACTTCTGCTACGCCGGAGCCCTCCCCGGCGTCCACCACGACCCCACGGCGACCCGCGTCACCGCGCTGCGCCAGGGGCTGCAGGTCATCCGCGAGGAGTGCGGCGATCAGGCGCTGATCCTCGGCTGCGGCATGCCCCTGCAGCCGGCGGTGGGCCTGGTGGACCTCTGCCGCATCGGCCAGGACTTCCAGCCCTACTGGTACGCGCCCCGGGGCGACAAGAACCTGTTCGGCCGGGACATGCCCCACCGCAATATCCTCACCCGCAGTTTCCTGCACCGGCGCTGGTTCCTGGCCGACCCCGACTGCCTGTCCATCCGCCAGGATGAGACGGAACTGACCGAGACGGAGGCCCGCTCCTCCCTGCATATCGTCGGCCTGTCCGGAGGGCCGCTGTTCTACAGCGACCGCCTCCCCACCCTCTCCCCGGAGCGTCTAGACTGGTACAGCTTCGCCGGACCGCCCCCTGTCTGGCGGGAGGGGCCGACCCCCCTGGACCTCCTGGAGGGCGAGACCCCGACCATAACCCTGGCCGCGGGCGAGAACTACTGGGTCCTGCTGCTCTACAATCCGCAGGCCGAGGAGCAAACGATCACGGCGGCCCTGGCTGGACACCTCCCGGCCGGGGAGTACGTGGCCTGGGAGCCGCTCGCGCCGCAGATCGCGCACCGCTGCGGCCCGGAGAGCCTGACCCTATCCCTGCCGGTACCCGCCCACGGCACCCGCCTGCTGCGCCTCACGCCGCGCCGGCCCTACCCGTTCGTGGTGGGAGATACGGTCCATATCTCGCAGGGCGCGGCGCTCGGCCTGCGGGAGGATTACCACCGCGAATCCCTGCTGGTGTCCGGGCACAGCGAGCTCCGCCGGCACGGCGCGGTGTACGTCTATGACCCGGCCCGGGACGCCTGCGTCGCCCTGCCCTTCACCGGCCCCGGCCACTGGTCGGCGGAATACCCCGGCGAGGCGGACGCCTGAGCGGCAGGATTTCGCCCTTTTCCGGCGAAAGAAGTAAGCCTATCTTACTCCCGTCCGCTCCCCAGGAGGAGAGGAGTCGCGGCCCCGCGCCCACACTCCGTCGCTCATGATGACACTTGCCTACTTGCTCTCCGCCCTGGTCGCCCTAGGCGGCCTGATCTTCCTGATCGGCTCCAGCCAGGGCCACACCGTGCCCCGCATCGTCATCGGCCTGGTGCTGCTCGGCGCGGCCTTCCTCATCAGCTACCTCGCCCGCCTCAAGATGCCGGAGCGGACCATCGTGCAGAAAATTGACCTCACCGGCGATGTTTCCGCGCAGGAGCTACACTGCAAGGCCTGCGGCGGCCAGTTGGACTCCAAGAGCGTCACCGTGCAGGCGGGAGCCATCTTCATCAAGTGCCCCTACTGCGGCGCCGCCTACCAGATCGAGGAGGCCCCCAAGTGGTAGAGGCCCTCCGCCAGGCGGGCCGGCGCGCCACCGCCTGGGTCCGGGCGGACCTAACGGCCTGCCGCCGGCACCTCAGCGGTGCCGTGGAGCTAGCCCCGCCGGGCCTGTACCCGTACCGGTACGAGACGCCGGACAGCCGCCTCTGGCTGCAGTTGCGCGTCCACGCGGACCGCAGCGGCCTGCTGTTCATCAACGGCACCCAGACCCTGCACCTCGCCCCCACCGAGGCGGAACTGGTCAAGCTCACGCTAGACCAGACGCCCCGCCCGGCGGCGCTGGCCGCGCTGCAGCACGCCTACCCGCGCGTTCCCCGCGAGGAGCTGACGGCGCACCTCCACCGCCTGGCGGCCCTCGTCGCCCGCGTGCAGGACCCGACCGGCGACCGGTGCGTCTGCGATCTCCTCGGGCCCCAGCCGGCGCCTTTCGCGGTGCGCGCGACCGCCCCCTACAAGGCCGATCTGGCCCTGGATTACGCCTGCAACAACCGCTGCGCGCACTGCTACAACGATCCGGCGCGCCGGAATCTGCCCGCCATGCCCACCGCCGAGTGGCGGCGAATCCTGGACAAACTGCGCGCCATCGGCGTCCCTTACGTGATCTTCACCGGCGGGGAGCCCACCCTGCGCGCGGACCTGCCGGAGCTGGTGGCCCACGCGCACGCCCTCGGCCAGATCACCGGCCTGAACACCAACGGGCGGCTCCTGCGCGACCCCGCGCGGGCCACGGCGCTACGGGAGGCGGGCCTAGACCATGTACAGGTGACGCTCAACGCGCCCGAGCCGGCGACCCACGACCGCCTCTCCGGGGCCTGCGCCTGGGAGGAGACCGTCGCCGGCCTCCGCGCCGCCCACACCGCGGGTCTGCACGTGCTCACCAACACGACTTTGCTGCGCGACAACCTGTCCTCGGCGCTGGAGATGGTGGAGTTCCTGCACGCGCTGGGCGTGCGGACCTGCGCCATGAACGGGCTGATCCACTCCGGCTGCGGCGCACGCCATCCGGGAGCGCTCACGCCCGAGGAACTCGCGCCGCGGCTCGTCCAGGTCCGCGACCGCGCCGCGGAGCTAGGCCTGCGCTTCCTGTGGTACACGCCCACGCCCTATTGCGAGCTGTCCCCGCTGGAGTTGGGGCTGGGGCCGCGCTGCTGCAACGCCGCGGAGTACTCGGTCTGCGTAGAGCCGGACGGCTCCGTGTTGCCCTGCCAGTCATACTACGTGGCCGCCGGCAACCTGCGCACCGACCCCTGGGAGCGGATCTGGGAGAGCGACCTCTTCCGCAGCTTCCGCGACCGCCGCGAGCAACCGCAAGCGGCGGGGCTGCCGGAGCGCTGCTGGGACTGCGAGGACCTCATGCTGTGTGGGGGAGGCTGCCACCTCGAGCGCGAGCGCGCCGCCGCCCCTTCTGGTCAGGAGAACGTTGCGGTGTGCCCGAGGTGAGTCTATGAGTGGACCCGGCTTGATTGCACGCATTATGGAGCGCATCGGAGCCTACCGGGAAGACGGCCACGTGTCGCCGGGGCTCTACGAATATCAGCGCGGCGAGGCCGGGCGGCAAATCCGCCTGCACCTGCGCGTGGACCCCGACGGGAGCGGGCTGCTGTTGGTGAACGCCGCCGAGGCCGCCACGCTCTCCCCCACCGGGGTGCTGCTGGCGCATGGCCTGCTGGAAGGCGACAGCGACGAGACCCTCGTGCGCCGGGTGCGCGGCGTCTTCCGCGTCAGCGGGCCGGAACTGGCCGCCGATCTGGCGCGGATTGCTGAGCTGCTCTCCGGCGCCGCGCCGCCCGCCGGGGGCTACCCGGTGGTGGACCTGGGCGGCGGTAGCGCCGAGCGGGGCCGGCAACTGGCCGCGCCCTACCGCGCCGACCTGGTGCCCGGAGACCCGGTCCGCACCCGCGCCCTGCTCCAGCGTCTCTGGCAGGCGGGCATCCCCCACGTGACCTTCCTGGCCACTCCGCAGAACGGTCTGGACCTGCCGACGCTGGTGGAGGCGGCCGGGGATATCGGCATGATCACCGGCGTCCGCAGCCTGGCAAGCTGGCTGACCCCGGAGGCGATTGACCTGTGCGTGCAGGCCGGCCTGGACCACCTGAGCCTGCTCTACGTCTCCGCCGACCCCGCAGTCCACGACGAGCTGGCCGGAGCCGGCGACCACGCCCGCGTGCTGGCGGCTTTCGCCCAGGGCGAGCAACTGAAACTAGCCGTCGCCGCGCAGGTGCCCCTCTGGGCGAGTAACCTGGGGGAGGCGCTGGAGGACACCATCATCGCGGTCCATAGGGCCGGGGTGCATAATCTGACCTTCTTCGCCCTGGCCTGCCCGAATGACGACCAGGCCAGTCAGGCGGCCGGGGCGCTCCCGGCGCGGGCGCTCCCGCAGGTGGCGCTGACCATCGAGGAGACCTCAGCGCGGGTGCAGACCCGTTTCGTCTGGACGCCACCAGTGCGCTTTGATCCCGGCCGGAGCCTGGCCGCGCAGGTGGTCGCCGGCCCGCGCACCGAGGGCGACGTGGCGGTGCGCGTGGAGGCTGACGGCTCGGTGCTCCCCGCCCGCGGCAGCCGCGAGTGCGTGGGCAACGTGCTCAGCGACACCTGGGAGCGTATCTGGGACCACGCCTGCTTCGCCCGCTACCGCGAGCGCCTGGCCGCGCCGACCCGCTGCGGCGACTGTCCCGACCTGGTGATCTGCGCGACGGACTGCCCCAAAGACCCCGAGGGCTGGAGCGACGACCGCCGCCCCGAGGAGGAAGCGTCATGAATATCCGACGCGTCTGGCTAATCCTGGCCCTGGCCCTGCTGTTTCCCGCGGCGGCCTGGTGCGATTACAGCTACGCTATCCCCAAAATGGAGCTGGCGATCACCCCCCAAAAGGACGCCTCGGTGCTGCTGGAGTACACGATCGTTTTCGCCTGCCAGCCGGGCGCGGACCCCAAGGACGTGGTGGATGTGGGCCTGCCCGACCGCCACTACGATCTGAGCAACATGAAGGCCGCGCTGAACGGCAAACCGCTCACGGACATCCGCAAGTCCACCGTGCTCGATTCCGCCGTGGAGGTCCACTTCCCCGACCCGATCCAGCCCGGGGCCAAGGGGACCTTCACCTTCTCCTGTACCATGCCCGACCGGGTCTACCAGGACACCACCGACAAAACGATGGCCTCTCTGCGCATGACCCCCACCTATTTCAACCCGAAGTATGTGGTGGGCAACACCGACCTGAGCATCGTGGTCTACCTGCCGCTGTCGGTCAAGCCCACCGACCTGCGTACCCAGCTAAACCAGTCCTTTACCGCCAAAGGCATCGTCAAGAACCACACCTTCGCGGCCTGGTACCTCAAGGGCACGCGGATGGACGACAAGCACGAGATCGGGATTTCCTTCCCCCGGGCGTGGATGGACCATGTGGTGGTGCAGACCGCCTGGGACCTCGCCTGGAAATGGTGGACGGAGAGCGACGGCGCTCGCCTGGCGTGGGGGCTGCTGCTCTTCGTCCTGCTGGGCATCTGGTTCTTCCGCATGACCCGCGGCACCGGCTGCACCCTGTACGTGATCATCCTGGTGCTCCTGGGGATCTTCTGGGCCAACAGCCCGGCGCTGGAGTTGCTGGGCCTGCCGGTGCTGATCGCCGTCTGGGTGCTCACCGGCCGCTGGCAGGGGGCCAAGAAGCGCGACTACCTGCCGGCGATCGCCTCGGTCAAGGGCGGCGGGATCAAGCGCGGCCTGACCGTGCCCGAGGCCGCGGTGGTCCTGGAGGTGCCGCTCAACAAGGTTCTGGCCCTGGTGCTCTTTGGGATGCTCACCAAAAAGCTCCTGCTCCAGAAACAAGCCGATCCGCTGCTGGTCGTCCCCGCTCCCGGCTATGAGGGCCCCCCGGCGGAGCGGCGCAAGACCGCCGCGGCGCAGGGCAATGTCATCCGCGGCTACGAGCAGGAGTTCCTGGACGCCCTCGCCGCCGCCCCGGAGAAGAACGTGCCGGATGTAGACTTCAAGGCCGCGATGAAGGAGCTGGTGAGCGGCACCGCTCAGGGCCTGGCCGGCTTTGACCTGGACGCCACCCGGGAGTATTACCAGACCATCGTCAGCAAGGCCTGGGCCGACGCGAAGGCCCTGGGCGACGTGGACCAGCGGACCTCCTTCGTGGACAACAATCTGCTCTGGCTGATGATGGCGCCGAATTATAACGACAATTTCGGCATGTGGGGTCACGGCGGCTACTACTACTCCGCCCCCTGGACCCGCGGCGCCCCGCTGGACCTCGGCGGCGGCGGAGTACCCGCCCCCGCGCCCGGCAACACCACCAGTCTCGGCGATGTGGCCGGCTCCTTCGCGGGCTGGGCCGAGAACGTCAGCGGCAAGCTGGCGGGCACGGTGGACCCCGCCAATCTGGGTCTGCCCTCGGGCTCGATTGATCTGTCCGGGTTGGACAAGGTCAGCGGCGAGGTCCTCTCCTCCATGGCCTCCGGTTCCGGCGGAGGGGGAGGCGGGGGCGGAGGTTGCGCCTGCGCCGGCTGCGCCTGTGCCTGCGCCTGCGCGGGGGGCGGCCGCTAAGACCCGGCGAACCCAGCCGGCCTCCGGCAAGTCCTTGTGCATAAGGGGGGAGCACCGGCCGGCCCGGCGCTGGTCGGGCCGTTTCCCCCTGTAGGCAACAACGGGGGCCGAGCGGACCTGGCGCCGACGCCGCCGCCCCGAAACCGGTTTCGATTTTGTGCCCGGTGTATGAAATTCATACTGTATGAATTTCATGCACCACGCTTACCTCAACCGATAGGAGAAACTCATGACCAAAAGTATCTTCGCGCCCGAAGCGGGCCTGAACGGCAGCAACTTTGAGCCTTACGCCGAGGCGATCACCGCCCGGCTGGCGGCTTGGGAGGAGGCGCAGGTGGGCCGGCGGATCTGGGCCCATGACCCCACCGTCTGGATCGCCGACCCCGAGCAGGCCGCCCACACCGCGGAACTCACCGACCGGCTGGGCTGGCTGACCTCCGGGCCCGAGATGCTCGCGCAACTCGACGAGCTAGCCGACTTTGCCGCGCAGGTCCGGGCCTCCGGCTGTCGGGAAATCGTCCTGCTGGGCATGGGCGGCAGCAGCCTGGCCCCGGAGCTGTACGCGCTGACCTTCCCCAGCTCCCCCGGCGCCCCCACGCTGACCGTGCTGGACACCACCGACCCCGCGGCGATTGCCGCGGTGGCCAAGCGCCTGGACCTGAGCCGGACCCTGTTTGTGGTCTCCAGCAAGTCCGGGGGGACCATCGAGACCATGTCGCTCTTCCACTTCTTCTGGGAGCAGGTGGCCGCGGAGGATCCGGAGCCGGGCCGCCATTTTGTGGCCATTACCGACCCGGGGTCCTCGCTGGAGGTCCTGGCGACCGAGCGGCAGTTCCGCGCCATTTTCCCCGGACCGGCGACGGTCGGCGGGCGCTACTCGGCCCTGACCTACTTCGGCCTGGTCCCGGCGGCGCTGATCGGCGTGCCCTGCCGCTACCTGCTGGAGCGGGCGCAGGAGATGGGCCGGCGCTGCGGCCCGGAGGTCGCCGCGGCCCAGAGCCCCGGGCTGGTGCTGGGCGCGATCCTGGGCGAGTTGGCCCTCGCGGGGCGCGACAAGGTGACCTTCTTCCTCTCCCCCGGCGTGGCGGCTTTCGGCTCCTGGGTGGAGCAACTGATCGCCGAGAGCACCGGCAAGCAGGGGCGGGGGATTGTCCCGGTGCCGGAGGAGATGCCCGCCCGCCCCGCCGCGTACGGCGAGGACCGGCTGTTCGCCTACTTGCGCGTGGAGGGCGACCAAAATGCCGCGCTCGATGAGGCCTACGCGGCGGTCGAGGAGGCCGGGCAGCCGTGCCTACGCATTGATTTCCGCGACAAATACGACCTCGGCGCCGCCTTCTTCCGCTGGGAGCTGGCCACCGCCGCCGCCGGCGCGGTGCTGGCGATCAACCCCTTTGACCAGCCCAACGTGGCCGCCGCCAAGAAGAAGGCGGGGGAACTGATCAAGCAGTATGAGGAAACGGGGAGCCTGTCGGCCCCGGCGCCGCGGCTGGAGGAGGGCGGGCTGCAGCTTTTCGGCGACGTCGAACCCGGCCTGACCCGCGTAGAAGCGGCGCTGGACGCCTTCTTCGCGCTCCGCAAGGAGGGCGATTACGTAGCGCTGATGGCCTATCTGCCGCCCACTCCGGAGCTGCACGAGGCCCTGAGCCGCATCCGCTGGGCGCTGCGGGATCAGTTGCACCTGGCCACAACCCTGGGCTGGGGCCCGCGCTTTTTGCACTCCACCGGGCAACTCCACAAGGGCGACGCCAACCGCGGCCTGTTTGTCCAGATCACCCACGATCCCGCGCCGGAACTGCCGGTGCCGGGGCAGCCGTACTCCTTCGGGGTGCTGATCACCGCGCAGGCGCAGGGGGATTTCGAGGCGCTGCAGGAGAACGGCCGGCGGGTGGTGCGCGTCCATCTGAAAGGCGACGAGATCGCCGGACTGGCGCAACTGTACGACGCGCTGCCGGACTGAGGAGTGACTCCCTATGCAGATCGCGATGGTCGGCCTGGGCCGCATGGGCCTGAACATGGCCCGCCGCCTGCTCCGCTCCGGCCACCAGGTGGTGGCCTACAATCGCACCTATGCCAAGACCGAGGAGCTGATCGCCGAGGGGGCGACCGGGGTCCGCGAGTTGGCGGAGTTGGTCACCCAAATGACCGCCCCGCGCGCGGTCTGGCTGATGCTGCCGGAGGGGCAGCCCACCGAGGACCACCTGCGCGCCCTGACCGAGCTGCTGGAGCCCGGCGACCTGCTGGTGGACGGTGGCAACACCTATTTCCGCGACGACCTACGCCGCGCGGAGGCGGTGCAGGCCCGCGGGCTGCACTACATGGACGCCGGCGTCTCGGGCGGCGTGTGGGGGCTGGAGGAGGGCTACTGCCTGATGCTGGGCGGCGCGGACGAGGACTTCGCGCGCCTGGCCCCGGCGCTGCGCGATCTGGCGCCGCCGGACGGCTACCTGCACTGCGGCCCGGTGGGCGCGGGGCATTTCGTCAAGATGGTGCACAACGGGATCGAGTACGCGATGATGGAGGCGTACGGGGAGGGCCTGGAGATTCTGCGCGCCTCGCAGTTCGGCGCGGAGCTGGACCTGCCCGCGGTCGCCCATCTCTGGAATCAGGGCAGCGTGGTGCGCTCCTGGCTGCTGGAGTTGTTGGAGCACGCCCTGGCCGAGGACCCGGGCCTGGAGAAAGTCGCGGGCTACGTGGAGGACTCCGGGGAAGGCCGCTGGACGGTGCTGGAGGCGGTGCAGTCCGGGGTGGCGGCCGAGGGGATCGCGCATGCGGTGTTCAAGCGCTTCCTCTCCCGCCAGAGCGACGCCTTCTCCAACAAGGTGCTCGCCGCGCTGCGGCTCCAGTTCGGCGGCCATGCCACGGTCGCGCCGGAGGCCGCCCCGCGGGGCAGCGAAGCGGGCGCCGGAGAGGTCAGCGCCGCGCACGCCGCGCCCGGCAGCCGCAAATAGCCGCGCCTCCCTCAAGAGAAGGGGTTACTCATGACTATGGAGCCCTACCGACAGATTCGCGGGGAATTCTGCGTGGAGGAGGTCCCGGACCCCGGCGGTCTGGTGGTCTTTGGCGCCTCCGGGGACCTGGTCCACCGCAAGACCCTCCCGGCCCTATTCAGCCTGTTCAGCAAGCGGCTGCTGCCCGACAACTTCTATGTGCTCGGCTACGCGCGGAGCGCCCTGAGCGAGGAGGACTTCCGCGCCGGGGTGCAGCAGAGCCTCGAGGAGCACGCCCCCGACGCCCGGCCGGAGCGGATCGAGCAGTTCCTCACCCACTGCTACTACCAGCAGGGCGACTACCAGACCCCCGGCGATTTCGAGCAACTGGGGACGCGGCTGCGGGAGCTGGACACGCGGCACGAGACCGGCGGCAGCCACGTGTTCTACCTGGCGACCCCGCCGAACGTCTTCGGAGCGATCGCCCGCCAGCTCAGCGAGGCGGGGCTGATCAGGGCGGGGCAGGACCAGGCCCCCTACGGGCGGCTGCTGGTGGAGAAACCTTTCGGCCACGACCTGGACAGCGCGCGGGCGCTGGACGCCGAACTGCGCGCCGTGCTGGATGAGTCGCAGATCTACCGGATTGACCACTATCTGGGCAAAGTTACCGTCCAGAACCTGCTCATGTTCCGCTTCGCCAACGCCATTTTCGAGCCGCTCTGGAACCGCCAGTACATTGACTACGTGCAGATTACCGTGGCGGAGACGGTGGGCGTGGAGGAGCGGGGCGGGTACTTCGAGCAGGCCGGACTGCTGCGGGACATGGTGCAGAATCACCTGCTGCAGATGCTGGCGCTGGTGGCGATGGAGCCGCCGCTCTCCTTCGGCGCGGACCGGGTGCGGGATGAGCGGGTCAAGCTGCTACGCTCGCTGCGGCCCTTTGCGGCGGAGACGCTGGATCAGGTCCTGGTGCGCGGCCAATACGCGCGCGGGGAGATTGAGGGCCGGCCGGTGAGCGGCTATCGCGAGGAAGACCGGGTCGCCGAGGACTCGCGGCGCGAGACCTTCGTGGCCGCCAAGGTGCTGATCGACAACTGGCGCTGGGAGGGCGTGCCCTTCTACCTGCGGGTGGGCAAGCGGCTCCCCCGCCGCGTCAGCGAGATTGTGGTGGTCTTCAAGCCCGTGCCGCACTCCATCTTCGGGCCGCTGGATACCGAGGAACTGCGCCCCAACGTGCTGGTCTTCAACGTGCAGCCGGAGGAGGGCATCGCGCTGACCATCCAGGCCAAGAACCCCGGCCCGCGGCTGTGCATGAGCGCGCTGCAGATGAATTTCACCTACCAGGGCGTGTTCGGGGTCCCGGTGCCGGAGGCCTACGAGCGGCTGCTGGTGGACTGCATGCTCGGCGACCAGACGTTGTTCGTGCGCAGCGAGGAGATGGAGGCGGCCTGGGCGTTGCTCATGCCGATCCTGGAGGCCTGGGAGGGGCACGGCGCGCCGGAGGCGTACCCGGCGGGCTCCTGGGGGCCGCTCGGGGCGGAACGCCTGCTGGAGCGGGACGGGCGCGAGTGGCTGGCGCCCGGCTCGGCGCTCTAGCGATGCCCCGGGAGCTGCGGTATTTCACCGACCTGGAGAACCTGAGCCGCGCGGCGGCGGAACTGACCGTGGCGACCGCGCGGGCGGCGGTGGCCGCGCGCGGAACGTTCCTCTTCTGCCTCTCCGGCGGGCGCACGCCGGCTCCCCTCTACCGGCTGCTGCTGGAGCCTCCGTACCGCACTGAGTTCCCCTGGGAGGCCACCGAATTTCTCTGGGGCGACGAGCGCTGCGTGCCGCCCGACCATCCCGACAGCAACTACCGGCTGGCTGCGGAGACCCTGCTCGCGCGGGCGCCGGTGCGGCCGGAGCAGATTCACCGGCTCCCGGGGGAGGTCGCGCCGCCGGCGGAGGGGGCGCGGCAGGCGGAGCGGGAGTGGCGCGAACTACTGGCGGGGACCGAGAGCCGCGCCGGTTTTCCGGTGCTGGACCTGGTACTGCTGGGCGTCGGCCCGGACGGGCACACCGCGTCGCTCTTCCCCGGCCGGGCGCTGCTGGAGGAGCGGGAGCGCTGGATTGGGGCCGAGGAGCACCCGGGACAACCGCCGCTGGTCGCGCGACTGACGGTGACGCTGCCGCTGCTGAGCGCGGCCCGCGCGGTGCTGTTCCTGGTGGCCGGGGAGAACAAGCGCGAGGTGGTGGCGCATCCCGAGAACTACCCGGCGGGGCAGGTCCAGGCGCAGGCGGTGACGTGGCTGGTCGCGCCCTAGGGCCGTTAGTACTGCTGCCGCACCGACTGCCCCCCGTACTTCCACTGCAGCAGCGTGAACACCAGAATCACCACGAACAGCACCACCGACAGCGCGCAGGCGTAGCCCATCTGGTGCCAGGCGAAGGCCTTCTGGAAGATGTAGTACAGCAGCGTGGTCGTTGAGTTCGCCGGCCCGCCGCCGGTCATCACGTAGATGGTCACGAAATGCCCCTGCAGGCCGCCGATGATGGACATCACCAGGATGAAGAAGGTGGTCGGCGCCAGTTGCGGCCAGGTGATGTGGCGCAGGCGCTGCCAGAAATTGGCCCCGTCCAGCGCCGCCGCCTCGTACAGCTCCCGGGGGATGTTCTGCAGGCCGGCGAGGTACAGCACGCAGTTGTAGCCGCCCACGCCGATCCACAGGCCCATGAGAATCAGCGCCGGCTTGGCCCAGGTCGGGTCGCCCAGCCAGTTCGGCCCGGCCAGCCCCCCCAGCGCCAGCGCCTGGTTGAGCAGCCCCTCCGGCTGGAGAATCCACTTCCAGAGCACCGCCACGGCCACCGAGGAGCAGATGGTGGGGATGAAAAACAGCGTCCGCCACAGGACAATCCCGCGCAGCTTCTGGTTGAGCAGCAGCGCGGTAAACAGCGACAGAATCATCCCCACGGGAATCCCCAACATCAGGAAAACGGTGTTATAAATGTAGTACCAAAACCGGGGATCATTGGCGACCGCGGCCCCGGCAACCTCGCGATGGAAGCCGAGAATCTCGACGTAATTACTAAC
>DASXVN010000069.1:0-28229 GCA_036504235.1 Armatimonadota bacterium
TCAATCTAAAGAAGACCGCAGCGCGCGGCGTGGAGCGAGCGAACGCTTTTTTCGGCCAGCGGCCCCGGCGGCAATACAACCCGGCCTGAAAGCCGCACCCGCGGAGGCGGTTTCTTAACAGAACCCTTGCTCCGCCCCTACGGGGAAACGACGCCGTTGCCTCTGCCGTTCTCCCCCTCTCCTGCCAGGAGAGGGGGCCGGGGGGTGAGGCCGGCCGCCGCTGCACCTTGCATTTTCCTCCGCCTTTCGCCATAATCGTGACGCCACACCGACCCGTCGCGCAGTTTGCCGCTTCCCTGGGAGGGCGCCTTGATGAAACGCTTGACTCTCACGCTCAGTCTGGCCCTGCTCGTAGTCGTCGCCGGCACGGTTCTCGCCGACACCCCCACCTGGCAGCCGCCCTTCACCGACAGCTTCATGTTCCAGTGGACGCGCGACCCCGCGGCCGTGGGTAGCCCGGTCATGTCGCCGACCTACATGATCCGCTCGGCGATCCCCACGCAGGCTCCCGCCAACTACTCTCTGCGCGTCAGCCTCAACGGCAAGCCCACCGAACTGGGCGGCGATTTCCTCCGCGCCGGCGGCGCCTACCTGCTGCCCGCGGATTCGCTCAAGGTCCTGGGCCTGGGCGTGAGCTACTCGGAGGACAACATGACCATCACCGTCTCCGGCAAGGGCCACACGCTGACTTCGACCCTGTACGCCCCCCGGGCCACGGTGGACGGTTTCAGCCAGCCGGCCCGCGCCGCCTCCCGCTGGGCGCGCGGCCTGCGCTATATCTCGCTCGACCTCGTCGCCCAGGCCTTTAACCTGGTCGTCACCGAGGAAGCCGGCCAGGTGCGCATCAGCGCCTACTAGCCCGCTCGGCCGGCTAGTCCGCAGACTCTGCAGGGGGCGCGCGTGCTCAGACGCCGCCCCTTTTTGCTGGGAGGTTCTCTCATGGCTACCCCTCGCCCCACCGGTCGCGAACTCTTCCACCAGGTGATGACCTTCTCCGCACCCGGGACCACGCTCGCCACGCTCGGCGGCATCTGGCCTTCCACCCTCGACCGCTGGGAAACGGAGGGCATGCCGCTCGAGCTACGCGACATGAACCGGCTGCTCGAGCATTTTGGCCTGGAGCCGCATATCTGGGGCAACCCGGACGCCGCGCTCTACGTCTGGCCGCTCTTCGACAAGCAGGTGCTCTCCGAGGACGAGACCACCGTCACCTACACCAACGAGTACGGCATCACCTGCCGCGATTTCCGCGAAAACGCCTACCAGAGCATGCCGCATTTTGAGTCCTTCCCGCTCCATACCCACGCCGACTGGGACGCCTACCGCGAGCGGCTGGTCTGGTCGCCGGAGCGGGTCGGGGCGGGCTGGGAGCAGCAGAAGACCGACTGGCGCCAGCGCACCGCGCCGCTGATTATAGCCCTCAACCGCGGCGCCAGCCTTTACGGCTCCCTGCGCGAGATGTTCGGGATGGAGCAGCTTTCCTATCTCTTCTGCGACGACCCGGCCTGGCTCGCCGAGATCATGGACGTGATGGTGGCCCTCTGCGTCGGCGCGGTGGGGACGCTTTTCGCGGACTTCGTGCCCGACGCCGTCTGCCTCTGGGAGGACATGGCCTACAAAACGGGCTCGCTGCTCAGCGTCCGCCACGTCCGCGAGTTGATGGTCCCCCGCTACCAGATCATGACCGCCGCCCTCCGCCGGGCGGGGGTGCCCTTCATCTTCGAGGACAGCGACGGGTACATTGACGACCTGATCCCGCTGTGGCTGGAGGGCGGGTTTGACGGCATGGTGCCGATGGAGGCCAACTCGGGGATGGACGTAGCGCTCTACCGCGAGAAATACCCGCGCCTGCTGATGATCGGCGGCGTAGACAAGCGCGCCTTCTCCCGCGACCACGCGGCGGTCGAGCACGAGATCCACAAAATTGAGCAAGTAATAGCCACCGGCGGCCTACTCCCCTTCTTCGACCACGGCCTCCCCCACGACGCCACCTGGGACAACTTCCAGTACTACGTGCGGAGGCTGAAGGAAGTGACGGGGAGGTAGGCCTCCCGCTGCCCCTCCCGTAGGGGCGGAGGTTCTGATCTCCGCCCGGCCGTTAGCTCTAGGGCGGGGGCTACGTCCCCCGCCGGCCGTTGCCGTTTCCCGGAGGGGCCGCACGAGCGAAGCGAGGTCGGCCCGGCCGTTGCCGTTCGCCGTTGTAGGGGCGGCTTTTGCCCGTCCGCGGGCAATTGCCGCCCGTTCGCGAACTGAAATCAAACCAGCGCGGAAGGATCTAGCCCTGCTGAACGGGCGGCAATTCGGCGCAGCCGCCGAAAAGCCGCCCCTACGGAAAGGCCGCCGCTGACTCATGCCTCCCAAACTCCGCACGAACAATCAAGCATCCGGTGCGCCTTGCATGGTCTAATGGGGTAGTCCCAGGGGAGGTACGATGAGGCAGGACTACTACAAATGGGTGTATGAGGCGATTGCGCATATCGAGGCCAACCTCGGAGAGACGATCAATGTGCCGGAGGTGGCCGAGCAGGCGGGGTATTCCGTCTTCCATTTCGGACGCATTTTCCAGGGCGTGACCGGCGAGACGGTGATGGATTACGTGCGCAAGCGCCGGCTGACCGAGGCGGCGAGGGCGTTGGTCGAGACCGACCGGCGCATCCTGGAGGTCGCACTTGATTGGCAGTACGACTCGCAGGAGGCCTTTGGCCGGGCCTTCAAGCGAGCCTACGGTGTGACGCCGGGGGACTTCCGACGCCGGCGCGCCTTCGCCCCGCTTCGTTTGCCGCTGTCCCTCATCGACCTGCAACCCCGGGGCCTGAAGGGAGTACTCATGGAAACCAGAATCGTCAGTCTACCCGTCATGCGCGTGATCGGGATGCCCTACGTCGGCAAGAACGAGCACGAGGAGATCCACGCGATGTGGGGCGACTTCCTCCCGCGACGCGGCGAGATCCAGGGGAAGGTAAGGCCGGGGGTCATGCTCGGCGTCTGTGGCGACGCTCAGGAGGACGGGTCGTTCCGATATGTGGCGGGGTACGAGGTCGAGGCCGGGGCGCCGGTGCCGGAGGGTATGATCGCGTGGGAGGTGCCGGCCGCTACCTATGTCGTGGTCACGCAGCACGGTCCGCTGGACGACGCGGAGCGCGGCCTGCGGGCGGCGGTAGCCTACGTCTACCAGGAGTGGCTGCCCCAGAGCGGCTACCGGACCGCGTCCACGCCGGATTTGGAGTGGTACGACGAGCGCTTCGACACCGCGGAGGGAGAATCGGAGATGGACGTGTATACGCCGATTGTGCCCGGTTAGGCTTATGCTAGTATCCGACTTCCACTACAACCTACCTGAGGACCTCATCGCCCAGGAGCCGCTGGCCGACCGTTCGGCTTCGCGGATGCTGGTGCTGGATCGTGCCGCCGGGACCTGGGAGCATCGCCGGTTCTCCGACCTCCCCGAGTACCTGGCCCCCGCGGATTGCGTGGTGCTCAATGACACCCGAGTGCTGCCGGCGCGGCTGGTCACCCGGCGCGAGACCGGCGGCCGCGCGGAGTTGCTGCTGCTCCGGCCGCTCGGCGAGGACGTCTGGGAGGCGCTGGTCAAGCCGGCCCGCCGCCTGCGGCCCGGCACGGTGCTCCGCTTCGGAGAGCGCCTGCAGGCCACGGTGGTCGGCCCGGCGGTGGACGGCGTGGCGCCGGTGCGCCTGGAATATGCCGGGGAGTTGCTGGCGGTGCTCGAGGAGGTCGGCCTCACGCCGCTGCCCCCCTACATCCATCGCGCCCACCAGGAGGAAGCGGTCGAGCGAGAGCGCGCCGACCATCTGCGCTATCAGACCGTATACGCGCAGGAGCCCGGCGCGGCGGCGGCGCCGACGGCCGGGCTGCACTTTACGGAAGAGGTGCTCGCCCGGATCGCCGCGCGCGGGACCGCCGTGACCCGGCTGACGCTGCACGTGGGCCTGGGGACCTTCCGGCCCGTGGCGGTGGAGCGGGTCGAGGAACACCGGATGCATGCGGAATTCTACCGGGTGGGGGAGGAGGCCGCGCGGACCGTCAACGAGCGCCGGGCGGCCGGGGGCCGCTGCGTGGCGATCGGCACCACCGTGGCCCGGACCCTGGAGACGGTGGCGGACGAGACGGGCCAGGTGCCGGCGGGGGAGGGGTGGTCGGAGATCTTCATCTATCCGGGGTACCGCTTCCGGGTGGTGGACCGCCTGCTGACCAACTTCCACCTGCCGCACTCCACGCTGCTGATGCTGGTCTCGGCGCTGGCCGGCCGCGAACTGATCCTGGAGGCCTACCGCGCGGCCGTGGCGGAGCGCTACCGCTTCTTTAGCTACGGAGATTGCATGTTGATTCTCTAGTCGCGGGCCGAAAAAGGTATAAAAGTTATACTTGGCGCACAAACCCATAAATCTGTTTGGTGCGATTAGTGCGAGTGAATCAAAAGTAAGATAATCTTACCAAGAGGAGCGCCCTGGTAGTAGTTATACGTAGGGGCGGAAGTTCGGCGTCCCCGCCGAATCTCCGCCCGCGGCCACCACTAACCTGCGCGGCGAGCGCGGGCGGAGATTGCCCGGCGGACCGGGCCAAATTCCGCCCCTACAAGGGCAACGGCAAACGGCAGGGCCGACCTCGCTGCGCTCGTGCGGCCCCTCCGGCGGCACCGCGCCTACTTGGGGGCGGCGGGCGCGGGGATTTCCAGGCCGCCCTGCTGCACGTTGGCGGCGTCGAACAGGCGGGTGCCCAGGGTGACCACCTTGGGAACCGTCTGCCCCTGCAGGATCTTCAGCGCCGCGTCAATGGCTTCCGGGCCGCCGGTGGGGTACTGGAAGGTGGCGGAGAGGATGCCGTTCTCCACGTACTGGACCCCTTCATGTGGCAGGGCGTCGATACCGATGAATTTGATCGTCTTCTCGCGACCCTTGCCCTCCTGCTGCGCGGCCATGTAGGCGCCGTGGGCGCTGGGGTCGTTGTGGCCGTAGACCGCGTCGATCTTGTCGAAACGCGACAGGGCGGAGTTCATCTCGCGCTGGGCGTTGGGCTCCAGCCACTGGCAGTCGACGGCCAGGATGATCTCGATCTGCGAGCCCTTAATGCCCTCCATGAAGCCGGCGTGCCGCTCCGCCGCCGGCGAGGAGGTCTTCAGCCCCTGCAACTCCACGACCTTGCCCTTGCCACCCAGCAGCTTGACCAAGTACTGACCGGCCTGCTTGCCAATCAGAGTATTGTCGCCGCCGATGAAGCAGGTGTACTTGTCGCCCTCGATCTTGCGGTCCAGGACGATGACGGGGATGCCCGCGTCCATGGCCTCGGCGACCGGCTTGGTCAGGGGCACCGCTTCCTTGGGACTGATGATGATCAGGTTGACGCCCTGGGAGATGAACTCCCGGACCTGAGCCTGCTGCTGCTCGGTCTTGTTCTGGGCGTCCTTGTAGATGACCTCCAGCTCCGGATGCTTGGCGGCGGCATCCTTGATGTCCTGATTCATCTGCACGCGCCACGGCTCGTTGAGGTTACATTGGGACATGCCGATGGTGTATTTCTTGGCCGGGGCAGCGGTCGGGCCGGGAGCCGGCGCGGTAGTCGCCTCCGGCTGCTTGGGGCAGCCCACGAGGGTGAGAACGGCAAGCACGGCGAGTAGGGCGTAACGGTGCATGACTGGAGACCTCCTGAAGGGTAACGATTTTCCGAGAGCCGCTGCCCCTCCCGTAGGGGCGGAGCTTGGGCAGTGGCCCGTTTGCGGCAGTTTTGTCGAGTCCGGGAAGGTGGGTGGCTTTCCTAAGGTCGGCGGCCTGCGCGGGCGGAGGTCAGAACCTCCGCCCCTACGGGAGGGTTAGCGGCTGGGCCCCCCGTTTTTCGGCTGCTGCGGCGCGTCGGTATGGCGGGTGGACTGCCTAAGGTCGGCGGCCTCCGCGGGCGGAGCAAGCTCCGCCCCTACGGGAGGGCGGCCGGTTTGCGGCAGTTTTGTCTAGTCCGGGAAGGCGAATGGGTTTCCTAAGGCAGCGGCCTGCGCGGGCGGAGGTCAGAACCTCCGCCCCTACGGGAGGGGCAGCGGCCCTCCTTACTTCCTCCGGCGGCGGGTTTCTTGGATGATTACCGCCAGGACTATGATTAGGCCTTTCGCCAGAAGGCGCGGGGCTTCCTGCCAGCCCATTAGGCTGAGGATCTTGTTGACGTAGCCGATGATCAGCGTGCCTAGTAGCGTGAGCACCATGCCGCCGCGGCCGCCCATCATGCTGGTGCCGCCGATTACTACCGCCGCGATGGCGTCTAGCTCATAGGTGGCTCCCGCCTCGGGGTCGCCGTAGCCCATGTGACTGGCATTGCAGATGCCGGCCACGGCTGCCGTGAGGCCGCAGAGTAGGTAGGCGACGGTCTTGACCTGGGTGACCCGGACGCCGGAGAGCCGCGCGGCCTCCTCGTTGCCGCCGATGGCGTACAGGTAGCGGCCAAAGCGCGTGTAGCGGACCACCACGGCCATGATCGCCAGGACTAGCAGGAAGATCAGGGTGATGGGGCGCAGCCAGCCGCCGGCTACCGGGGCGGACATCCAGCCGAAAACCGCCGGCGGCCCCGCTTGGAGGACGTACCACGGTTGAGCGCCGTGGGCGACCTTGATGCCCCCGGAGACCAGCTTGGCGGCGCCGCGGGCGGCCACCATCATGGACAGGGTGGCGATGAAGGGTTGCATGCGCAGCCGCGAGACCAGCGTGCCGCTAAGGAATCCGGCGAGCCCTCCTGCGACCAGGCAGACCAGGACCGCCGGGCCTACGCTCCAGCCCAGCGCGATGACCAGGTAGGAGAAGAGCGTGGCGGAGAAGCCCAGGACCGAGCCGACCGACAGGTCAATGCCGCCGGTGAGGATGACGATGGTCATGCCCACGGCGAGCAGGCCGTATTCGGCGTACTCAAAAAGGACATTGGACTGGTTGCTGGAGGTGAGAAAGACGATCTCGCCGGTGCGCAGGTTGCGCGGGCTGACCACAACGCCTAGCGCGAAGACGGCCACCAGGGCGACGACGCCCCGGTAGTCGCCCAGAAAGCGGATCACCCGGGTCAGCGGTGAGGGGCGGCGGGCCGACTCATCCATCCGTATCTACCTCCATCGCGGCGGCCATCACTCGTTCGGAGGTGGCCTGCTCGCGGGAAAACTCCGCCGTGATGCGGCCGCGGCTCATCACCAGAATCCGGTCGCTCAGGGCCAAGAGCTCGGGCAACTCGGAGGTGATCAGCAGCAGTCCGCGGCCCTCGGCGGCCCAGCGGTTCATCAACTCGTAGATCTCGGCCTTGGCGCCCACGTCCACGCCCCGGGTCGGCTCGTCCAGCAGCATGATCCGCGGCTCGGTGAGCAGCCACTTGGCCAGCGCCACTTTCTGCTGGTTGCCGCCGCTCAGGGCGTTGACCTCCGCGTCCAGCGAGGGGGCGCGCAGGTTGAGGCCGGCGGCCACGGGGCGCGCGCGGGAAAGCTCGCGGCGGCGGCTGACGAAGCCAGCGGTGGCGTCCTGGGCCAGGGAGGCCAGGGTCAGATTGTGGAGCACCGACAGGGGCGGGACCAGGCCGGTGGCCTTGCGGTCGTTGGTGAGCAGCGCCAGACCGGAGGCGAGCGCCGCGGTGGGGTTGGCGGTATGGACCTCGCGGCCCTGGAGCCAGACGCGGCCGCCGGTGGGGCGGCCCCAGCGGCCAAAGAGGCTGCCGAGCAGCTCGCTGGCGCCGGAGCCGAGCAGGCCGGCCAGGCCGACGATCTCGCCGGCGCGCACGGTGAGGGAGACCTCATCCACCAGGCGCCGCTGCGTGCGGTCGGGGGCGGCCAGGACCAGGTTCTCGACGCGGAGCAGCTCCTCGCCCGGCGCGGTCTGGTGCTTGGGGAACAGCTCGCCCAGTTCCCGGCCCACGATTAGGCGGACCAGCTCGGTGGGAGTGGTGTCGGCGACCGCCACCTCGGTGACCAGGCGCCCGTCGCGGAGGACCGTGACGCGGTCGCAGAGCGCCTCGATCTCGTCGAGCTTGTGGGAGATGTAGACAATGGCCACGCCGCGGTCACGCAGGGAGCGGATGGTGGCGAAGAGGCGCTCGACCTCCGGCTCGGTCAGGGCGCTGGTAGGCTCGTCCATGATGAGCAGCGCCGGTTCGTGGGAGAGGGCCTTGGCGACCTCCACCATCTGCTGTACGGAGAGCGGGTACTCCTCCACGGGGCGGGATACGTCCACGGCGGCGCCCAGGTCGTCCATCAGCGCCTGGGCGCGGCGGCGCGCCTCCGCGAGGCGGAGAAAGCCCAGCGGGCGGTGCAGCTCCTGGCCCAGCCAGAGGTTATCGGTGATCGAGGTGCAGGGCACCAGGCTGAGTTCCTGGTGGATCATGGCGATGCCGGCGGCCTGCGCGGCGAGGGGACTGGCAAAGCGCACCGGCTGGCCGCGCCAGATAATCTCGCCGGAGTCCGGGGGCATGACGCCGCTGAGGAGGCGCATGAGGGTGGACTTGCCGGCCCCGTTCTCGCCGAGGAGGCCGTGAATCTCTCCGGCGCGCACGGTCAGGTCCACGCCCTGGAGGGCGTGGATCCCGGCGAAGGCCTTGGACAGGCCGCGCATGGCTAGCAGAGGTTCAGGGGCGGCGGTGTCGGTCATAGCGTCTCCAGAGGGAGATGATTCGCCGGGGAGGGCAGGATTCCTTCCGGGAGAGCGGGGGGCATGGCAGGGGATGGCACCGGTGCCGGAGGGCCGGGCCCACCCCGCCCTCGGCGGACCTCGGGCACCCCTCCCTAAAGGGGAGGGGCTTACGGCAACGGCGACGGCGGGGGCCGTTTCCGCGTAGGGGCGGAAGTTCGGCGTCTGCGCCGAATCTCCGCCCGCGGCTACCGCTGACGTTAGTGGCCCTTCAACGGCGGACCCCTCCCCGGCGGCGCAGACGCCGCCGCCCTCCCCTAAATAGGGGAGGGATTCGGAGGAGGCAGAGGCAAGGGGGGACGGCAACGGCCGTTTCCCCGTCGGGGCGGCGGTTACAACCGCCGCCCGCGGCGGCCGCAAAGCCCAGGGCTAGCGGCAGGCGCGGGTGGATGTTTCGCGGGGTGGGGCTCCGCGAAAAATCCACCCCTACAACGGCAACGGCCGGGCCGGCCTCGCTGCGCTCGTGCGGCCCCTCCAACGGCAAAGGCAAAGGCAACGGCAAAACGACAACGGCCGGGCGGAGCAAGCTCCGCCCCTACGGGAGGGGCAGCGGTTGTTGACGTTCACCCTAGACCACCGACCACCCACCACCGACCACCGACCGCCCCCGCTACTCCTCCATTATCTTGATCCATTCCTCCGCTTCCGCCACGGTGGCGGTGCCGCCGCTGATGATCATCTGTTTGCACTGGTCGCCGAATTCCCGCTTGTAGTTGCGCAGGTGCTCGCGGCTGTCGGCCGACAGCATCATCTTCTTGCCCGCATCGAAGGCCTCATGGTAGATCGGGAACCAGCAGGGGTCCCAGATGGGCGCGTTGCCGGCGCCCGGCTGCCACTGGATGCAGTCCAGGTTGGGCAGGTTGAACAGGGTCGCCTTGTCGGGAATCGCCTGCGGCCCGTCCCAGTGGTACAGCGAGTAGGAAACCCGCTCGGTCATGTGGCGCAGCACCGGCCCCATGAACTCCTCGAACATCTCCGGCGAGATCATGGCCGCGAAATCGCACTGGAGCTTGGCCAGCCGCCCCGGCGCCCAGGCCCAAAAGACGCTGCCGCCGACCTCATCGCGGATCAGGTCGTAGATCATGTCGTAATAGTGGAAATACACGTCGGTGATCTGCCGCAGGCAGCGGTGGACCTGCTCGGGCTGCATAATCAGGTCAAACAGCAGGTTCTGCGTCCCCCGCGCGGCGGCCAGGGTGTCCAGGCCCTCAATCAGGTCGGGGAAAACCTGCAGGAACTTGCCTCGCCCCAGCTCCAAACTCCGCCGGATGGCTGCCTGCGTGAAGTTCCAGTAGAAATTGTCCGCGTCGTAGCCGAAATCCGCCGACTCCAGATCCTCCAGGAAGGGCTCACACCAGCAGGAGTTATCCGTCTCCAGCCCGTGGCAGCCCTGGTAAAGCGCCAGGCAGTTGGGGGCCAGGTCGCCGGCATTGGTGGCGGCCACCGCCTCGCCCAGGCAGTACTGGGAGGCCACTCCCGGCAGGCGCACCCGCACGTGATGCTCCAGGTCGAGGGTAGAGTAGGCGCACAGCCAACCCTCGGGCGCCGGCGGCACCTCCCACTCCTCCACCGGCTCCTCGCGCGGCACAAAGAGTTGCATCGCGGCGCGCCCAATATCCCCGCCGTTCCACCAGGTAGTCAAACGTTCGCGAGCCGCCAACCAGTCAGCGCGATAAGCTAAACCACTCATGAAAGAGTCACTCTCCGCTAGGCCAGAATCCAAGTCAACGCGGGGCTATTCGTGCGGGAGGCGCAGAGGACCTCCCTGCGCGCAGGGAAGCTTGATGCGGGAGGCGAAAGCTTTGCCGCAAACATATCGCCCGACCCGGGAGGGTCCCATGAGCGAAACGGTCGAACTAGCGGACGGAACCACCACCACCCAGCAGGCCCTATGGAAAGCGCGATCTGCGCAGGTTGCCCAGGTCGCCCAGAACCCAGCCCTGTTCGCCGAGCACCTGGCGCCCGAGTCCGGCGCGGGCCGCGTGCTGCTCTGCGTGGATGAGCGCGTTCAACCCCTGCCGGCCGAGCTGTCCCGGATGGAGCCCTTCCGGCTCGCCGGCAGCGGAATTCTGTTGGGGAAGACCTACGAGGATTCGCTCCAGCAAGCCGAGACCCTGCTGCACGGAAGAGTCAAGCTAGTTACCTGGCATCGCGGCTGCCGCGCCGCCGCCGAGGCCCAGCGGAGGTTCGGCGCGAGCGGCGACGTTGATGAGTTTGCCCGCCGGTTCGCCGAGGAACTCGCCGGACGCCTTGGGGTGGAGTGCGTCGAGCTTCCCCGCCGCGGGCCGCTAGATTTTCACGACGCCCGCGGGGTGGTGTACGATGGCTCCGGACGCTACCGGCCCGCCGACCACCTACCGCCGATGTTCGTAGTCAGCCGCGCCCTACTCAACGACCCGGCCCCCGCCCTGGCCGAGTTGCACACCGCCCTAAGAATCGCGATGGGCCCGCACGGCTTCTCCAGCAGGTTTTCCGAGCAGCCCTTCCTTATAGTGGTTCTGGCGCAGAGCCAGGACCAACTCGACGAACTAATGGAGGAAGTCCGCAGCCAACAACCCTATTTCGACCCCGCCCGCGTCAAAGTACTCGGCGCGCTGGTGGCAGTCTGACCTCCTCCGCGCGCGGCGAAAGTACTCCTATGAATATGCAGCCCACGGATTCCCCTCAACCCGCCGCCCGCCCCGACCCGGTACGGCTGGGGTTGGCCGCCCTCTCGGCGCTGCTGGGCGTAGCGATCGCGGCGGCGTATGCGCTGCGCCCGGTCCGCCTGGACTCGGTCACCGTCTTCCCGCTGCTGGTGTGGGCGGGCGTCGGCGTGTTCGTCGTCCTGGTGGCCCTGTCGCGGCGCACGCGGCAGGCGAGCCTCCTGGCGCTGCTGATCTGGACGGTCGTGGTGGGAGGTTTGGCCGAGGAGCCGGTGTCGCTGCTGCGCGGGGCGCTCTGGCGCTTGTCGGGGGGCTACCAGACCACGCGGCCTGCGGAGGTCCTGCGGGTCATCTCCCTCAACTGCGCCGGGGGACAGGTCGCCGCCGCCCAGGAAGTCCTCCCCTACGACCCCGATGTGGTTCTCTTCCAGGAGACGCCGGGGCGGCAGGAACTGGAGCAGGCCTTCCCCGCCGCCTCCGGCTGGCAAGTGAACGTCGGCCTGGACGCCGCGATTGCGGTCCGCGGCACGCTGGCGGCGCAACCGCTGGAGCGCGCCGACCGCATGTTCCTGACCGTGGCCCGGGCCATCCCGCGGCGAGCGCCCTCGGTTGACCTGACGGTGGTCTCCACCCACTTCGCCCCGCGGGCACTAAGCTTCCAGCTTTGGCGGCCCTCAGTGTGGATTGGGGACGAGCAGCTAGTCCGCCACCAAGCGTCCCAGATGGTCGAGGTCCGACGCTACGCGGAGTCTGCGCTAGCGAGGGGGCCAGTGATCGTGGGCGGGGATTTCAACTCTCCGGGCGGGGCCGCGCTCTTCCGTCCCCTGCGACCGCACTTCCGCGATTGCTGGGCCGTAGCGGGCCAGGGCTGGCCGGACACCATCACTAATGACTCCCCCTTCTCGAGGATAGACCAGGTGTGGGTAAGCCCGGAGTGGGAGGTGGTCCGCCAGTGGGTCGAGCGAACGGCAAACTCGGACCACCGCATGGTAATCTGCGACCTGCGGCTCAGGACGGTTCGTCAGGGACAACCGACTCTAGGGCCGTGATGAGCAGGGGGAGGTCCTTCGTAACGGTATCCCACAGCATGTCGTTGTCCACGGTGTCGTAGCCGTGCGCAAGATGATGGCGCATGCCGACGATATCAGACCAAGCGATCTCCGGATGCTTTTCGCGGGTCTCGGGCGAAAGACGGCGCGCCGCCTCTCCGATCTTCTCTACCAGCCTCTCCATACCCAAGCTAAAGAAAGCGTCATTATCGAGGTCAGCACGCGTTCTTCCCCGGATGCTCTCGACAGCGAACCTGGAAAAGGTGAGCATATCGTCTAGGTAACCGGGGTCGCGCTCAAGCCGCATAAAGCTGCTCCGCCTCTCTCAGCACCCCGGCGCGAAAGCGCTTATGCAAACCGCCTGGCGTGTTCAAGTCCACCTGGCGGCCCAGCAGGCCATTCAATTCCCGCGCAATCCCCGCGAAGGTAATGTAGCCCACCGAGTGCCCTTCCTCGAAATCCACCAGCACATCCACGTCGCTATCGGGTCGGAAATCCTCCCGCAGCACCGACCCAAACAGCGCCAGCCGCTGGATGTGGTGCTTGCGGCAGAACTCGGCGATTTTCTCGCGGTCTACCTCGATTTGCACGCTCATGAGTGTCGCCTCCTCGCCGTTGGCCTCTCCCCCTCTCCTGCCAGGAGAGGGGGCCGGGGGGTGAGGCCCTCTAGTCCCTCCGCAGCACCGCCATAAACGCCTCTTGCGGTATCTCCACCCGGCCGATCTGTTTCATGCGCTTTTTGCCCTCTTTTTGCTTCTCCAGCAGCTTGCGCTTGCGGGTGATGTCGCCGCCGTAGCACTTCTCCAGCACGTCCTTGCGCAGCGGCGCGATCTTCTCCGAGGCGATGATGCGGCTGCCGATGCCCGCTTGCAGGCGCACCTCGAACATCTGCTTGTGGATTTCCTTGCGCAGCTTGAGCAGCACCTCGCGGCCCCGCCGTTCGGCCACGCTCCGGTGGCAGATAAAGGACAGCGCGTCCACCACTTCCATGTTGATGAACATGTCCACCTTGGACAGGTCCGCGAGTTGGTAGCCGGTGGGCACATAGTCCAGAATCGCGTAGCCCCGGCTCACCGACTTGAGATCGTCGAAAAAGTCTACGATCACCTCGGCCAAGGGCAGCGTATAGTGGATCTGCGCCCGCGCGCCATCGAGGTACTTGGTGTCCAGGTACTCGCCGCGCCGGTCCTCGCAGAGCTTCATGCAGGGCCCGACGAAATCCTGCGGGCAGGTGATCTCCGCGTGGACAATCGGCTCCTCAATCGAGCCCAGCTTGCCCGGCTCGGGGAACATGGCCGGATTCTCGACCTCAATCACCGAGCCGTTGGTCAGGTTCAGGCGATAGCGCACCGAGGGTGCGGTGGTCACCAGATTCAGCCCGTATTCGCGCTCCAGGCGCTCCTGGACGATCTCCATGTGCAGGAGCCCCAGGTAGCCGCAGCGGAACCCAAAACCCAGCGCCGCGGAGGTCTCCTGCGCGAAGGTGAAGGACGGATCGTTGAGCGCGTACCGGTCAATGGCGTCCTTGAGGTCGCCGTAGTCGGCGTTCTCCGTGGGGTACAACCCCGCAAAGACCATCGGCTGCACCTCCCGGTAGCCGGGCAAGGGCTCGGCGGCGGGGTGGGCCGCATTGGTCACGGTGTCCCCCGTGCGCACGTCGGTCAGGCCCTTGATGACCGCGGTAAGGTACCCCACCTGACCGGCGGCCAGTTCCTCGGCCGGCACCATCTGCGGCGACAGGAGACCGACCTCGGAGACCTCGAAAGTCTTGCCGGTGGCCATCAGCAGTATTTTGTCGTCGGCCTTGACCGTGCCCTCAAAGACGCGCAGGTAGACGATCACGCCGCGGTGCGGATCGAACTTGGAGTCAAAGATCAGCGCCCGCAGCGGCGCCTCCTTGTCGCCCTTGGGGGCCGGAACCCGCTTGACGATGGCCTCCAGCACCTCCGGCACCCCCGCTCCGGTCTTACCGGAGGCGTAGATCATCTCCTCGGGGATGAAGCCGAAGGTCTCCTCCAGTTCGTGCGCCGCCCGCTCGGGCGGGAACTGCGCCAGGTCAATCTTGGAGATGACCGGAATCAGCTCCAGCCCCTGGTCGGCCGCCAGATAGGCGTTGGCCACGGTCTGGGCCTCCACGCCCTGCGAGATATCCACCAGCAGCACCGCGCCCTCGCAGGCATGCAGCGCCCGGGAGACCTCGTAGGCGAAGTCCACGTGCCCGGGAGTGTCAATCAGGTTGAGCATGTAGACCTGCCCATCCTGCGCCGGGTAGCGCAGGGTGACCGCGGACGCCTTAATAGTGATGCCGCGCTCCCGCTCCAGGTCCAGGCTATCGAGCACCTGGGCCTTCATCTCCCGCTGGGCGATGGTGCCGCAGTACTCCAGCAGCCGGTCGGCCAGGGTGGACTTACCGTGGTCAATGTGGGCCACGATACAAAAGTTGCGAATCAGGTCTTGTCGAATCATAGTATGCAAACTAGGAGCCGAGGCTCCCCACGCCTTCCTGGATCAACTCACTCGGGGCGACGCACCCAGGCGCGTCCAGCCACAACGAGCTAAGGGTATTGTACAGAGTATACCCCCGAGGGTAAAGGCGGCGGGGCCTCCCTGTAGTAAGGGGGGCTACACTAACCCTCCCGTAGGGGCGGAGCTTGCTCCGCCCGCGTGAGCCGCTGACCTTGCTGCGTTCGGCAACGGCGCTTCCTCACCCCCGGCCCCTCTCCCAGTTTGGGAGAGGGGGGAACGGCGAACGGCAAACGGCAGGCCCACCCCGCCCTGCGGGCACCCCTCCCGAGGCGGGAGGGGCTGAAGGCAACGGCGAGGCAAAAGACGTTTCCCTATCTCTCCCCCGCTTGCGGGGGAGAGATAACGGCTTTGAGGCCAACGACAACGGCCGGCGGGGCACCCTTCGACAGGCTCAGGGCCTACGGCGTAGGCCCCGCCCTACAAAAAGATAGATGCAAGGTCCCGATTGCCTGAACTCGGAGCGGTTTCGCTACGTCTTTGCCCCTGTCTGGAGAAAACGCGGGGACTCGGGCTTGACAACTGGCGCGAAATGTTACTATACTACTCCTCCAACGTCAGACTGACAGACGACCAGGACGCGATGAGCTAACCCTACAACCCCCCATCGACAGCGCGGTGATTGCCAAGGCCGTGGGCCTTTTGGCGTGTCACCGTGGGTGGGGGGCGTTTTCGCCTGCCAGCCCCGCATACCAGCTTTCGCCAAGGAGAGCAGCCACATATGGTGGATCGAGTAGCGGTTTTGGAGCGGTTGCGCCGCAAGTATCACGAGATTCAGCCTCTGCCCAACCTAACCCAGATCCAGACCGAGTCGTATAAATGGTTCCTGGATAAGGGCATGCATGAACTCTTTGAGCACTTCAGCCCGATAGAGGACTATACGGGTAACCTTGCCCTGGAATTCCTCGACTACCGCCTGGGTGAGCCCAAGCGGGATGAGGCGGAGTGCCGGGAAGCCGACGTCACCTATGAGGCGCCGATTTCCGCCAAGGTGCGGCTGGTCGACAAAGAGACCGGGGAGATCAAGGAAAGCGAGATCTACCTGGGCGAATTGCCGGTCATGACCGACCGGGGCACCTTTATCATCAACGGCGCCGAGCGCGTCGTCATCAGCCAGCTATCCCGCTCGCCGGGCGCGTATTTCCGGGATGCCATTGATAACTCCGGGCGCGTGCTGTTCTCCGCGCAGGTTATCCCCGCGGAGGGCGCCTGGGTGGAGATCGCCACGGCCGCCAGCGGCTCGATCGGCGTGAAGATCGGCCAGACCCGGCGGTTCCCGGTGACTACGCTCCTGCGCGCCCTGGACTGGTTCGACGAGGGCGTCGAGACCGACGTCCCCCGCACCGGCACCAACCAGGAAATCCTGGAGTGCTTCGGCGAGCACAAGCGCCTGGAAGTCAAGGACCTCATCAAATCCTTCGCGCGCAGTGAAGAGCGGGGCATGCCCGGCGCTGAGGGCTACAACGTGTACTACTCGCTGGACTCCGTGACCGGTCCCCAGGGCGAGTCCCTGGTGGAGGCCTACGAGTACCTCAGCGAGAAGGCCGCCCGCGCCCTCAAGCAGGTCGGCCGCGTGCAGGTGCGCGTCCTCGAGGTCCCCTTCGAAATCCACATCACCCTCCAGGAGGACGACGCGGCGACTAACCGCGAGGGTCTCCTGCGCTTCTACACCAAGATTCGGCCCGGCGAC
The DNA here is from genome assembly GCA_036504235.1 of Armatimonadota bacterium. Lineage (GTDB taxonomy): Bacteria > Armatimonadota > Zipacnadia > Zipacnadales > Zipacnadaceae > Zipacnadum. The sequence continues at coordinate 16,559 of DASXVN010000069.1, forward strand.
GCGGCGACCATCGAGAGCGCCGAGTCGCTGCTGAACAGCTACTTCTTCGACATCAAGCGCTACGACCTGAGCAAGGTCGGGCGCTATAAGGTCAGCCGCAAGCTGGGCAAGGACGTGGACCTGAGCGAGCGCGCCCTGACTCGCGGCGACGCGGTGTCCATCATCAAGTACCTGCTCACCCTCGCCGACGGCGATGGCGAACTGGACGATATTGACCACTTGCAGAACAAGCGCGTGCGCGCGGTCGGCGAACTGCTGCAGGCGCAGCTCCGGACCGGCTTTTTCCGCATGGAGCGCGTGGCGCGGGAGCGGATGACCAGTCTGTCGGCGGAGGAGATCAACCCGGCCTCGGTCGTCTCGATCAAGCCGCTGGCGGCCGCGATCAACAGCTTCTTCGGCAGCGGTCAGCTCTCGCAGTTCATGGACCAGATCAATCCGCTGGCCGAGTTGGCGCACGAGCGGCGTCTGTCCGCGCTGGGCCCCGGCGGTCTGTCCAAGCAGAGCGCCAAGCTCGAGGTCCGCGACGTTCACCATAGCCATTACGGCCGCATCTGCCCGATTGAGACCCCCGAAGGTCCCAACGTCGGTCTGATCGGCTACCTGGCCCTGCACGCCCGGCTCAACGAGTTTGGGTTCATCGAGACCCCCTACCGCCGCGTCAAGGACGGTAAGGTCAGCATGGACATTGACTATCTGAGCGCCGAGGAAGAGGAAAAGTACTATATCGCCAGCAGCGGAGAGAAGATCGGCGCCGACGGCCGCTTCTCGGACGCGACGGTACAGACCCGCTACCGCGGGACCTTCCCGCACATCGCGCCCAAGGAAGTCAACTACTGCGATATCTCGCCGCGGCAGGTCTTCTCGGTCGCCACGGCCATGATTCCCTTCCTGGAGCACAATGACGCGGTCCGCGCCCTGGCCGGCTCGAACATGCAGCGCCAGGCCGTTCCGCTGCTGATTACCCGGCAGCCCTTCGTGAGCAGCGGTCTGGAGCGGTCCACCGCGATTGACTCTAAGGCCGTGATCGTCGCCTCTCATGACGGCGAGGTCCTGGAGGCCGACGCGGACCACATCAAGATGCTGTACGAAGGCGTAGGCGAGAAGACCTACCGCATCAAGAAGTTCGTGCGGACCAACATGGGCACTTGCGCCAACGAGCATCCCAAGGTGACGCCCGGCCAGAAACTCAAGGCCGGCGACACCCTGATTGACGGGTGCGCCTCGCAAAACGGCGAGTTGGCGCTCGGCAAGAACCTGCTGGTCTGCTTCCTGCCCTTTGAGGGCTACAACTACGAAGACGCGGTGCTCATCAGCGAGCGCGTGGTGCGCGACGATGAACTGACCTCCGTCCATATCGAGCGCTATGAGTGCGAGGCGCGGGACACGAAGCTGGGGCCCGAGGAAATCACCCGCGACATTCCTAACGTCGGCGAGGACGCGCTGCGCCAACTCGATGACCTGGGCGTCGTCCGGGTCGGCGCGGAGGTCGGCGCCGAGGACATCCTGGTCGGCAAGGTCGCTCCCAAGGGACGCTCCGAACTGACCGCGGAAGAGAAGCTGGTTATCGCTATCTTCGGTAAGAAAGCCGAGGAAATGCGCGACGTGTCGCTGCGGGTGCCGCACGGGCAGAAGGGCATCGTCATCGGGACGAAGACCTTCTCGCGCTTCAAGTACCTCTGCAAGGAGTGCGGCGCCGAGTTCGGCTACGGCAAGGCGCCCGAGCATCACGAGTGCGAGCGCTGCGGGGGGACCCTCAAGACCCTGCCGCCCGACGAACTTAAGCCCGGAGTCAACCAGATGGTGCGGGTGTTCGTGGCCCAGCGCCGGAAGGTCACGGTGGGCGACAAGCTCACCGGTCGCCACGGAAACAAGGGCGTTATCTCGCGGATCATGCCCATGGAAGACATGCCCTTCCTGGCGGACGGCACGCCGATTGACGTGTGCCTCAACCCGCTGGGCGTGCCCTCCCGGATGAATATCGGCCAGATCATGGAAGTGCATCTGGGCTGGATCGCCAACTACCTGGGCGAGCGGTTTGAGACTCCGGTCTTCAACAGCCTCTCCGCCGAGGAGATCCGCCGGGGCATGGAACTGGTGGCCGAGGAGATGAAGCTGCGGGCGCTGCGCGAGTACGCCGGCAGCCACCTGGCCGAGATCCTCGAGGAAGGTCAGGTCAACCTGAACGCCTACGAGGATCAGGGCCGGCTCCGCGAGCAGCTCATCACGCGGCTCATGACCCTGCCGGAAGAGGACCTGTCCGCCAAGGCCGAGTGGCTGGCCGTGGACGAGAAGACCTGGGCCGGGCTGAAAGACGCGCAGGCCCGGGCCGAGGCGCTGGTCAACGTGGTCGAGGTCAACTCGCTGCAGAAGGCGCAGTACGACCCGGAGACGGGCCGCGCCACGCTGCACGATGGCCGCACCGGCGAGCCCTTCAACCAGCAGGTCGCGATCGGGTTCATGTACATCCTCAAGCTGCACCATTTGGCGGAGGACAAGATCCACGCCCGCTGCACCGGGCCCTACTCGCTGATCACCCAGCAGCCGCTGGGCGGTAAGGCGCAGATGGGCGGACAGCGCTTCGGAGAGATGGAGGTCTGGGCGCTGGAGGCTTACGGCGCCGCCTACACCCTGCAGGAGATGCTGACGATCAAGTCAGACGATGTGCAGGGCCGGGTCTCGACCTACGAGTCCATCGTGAAGAGCGAGAACATCCAGGCGCCGGGCATCCCCGAGTCCTTCAAGATTCTGGTGCGGGAGATGCAGAGCCTGGCCCTCTCGGTCGAGGTAGAGGGGCGCGACGGCCAGCCGTTGGACCTCAACAGCGATACGGACGGCTACCGGTAGCGCAGCTAGTGAATCAGGCGGAGGGACCCCGCGGGGTCTCTCCGCTCCTATAGATTTTCTCCTGATGACGGCCTTTTGGAGGCGAGTGCGTTGGCAGTGTCAACTACTGAGTTCGATGCGATCATCATTGGCCTGGCTTCTCCCAGTGAGATCGAGGCCTGGTCGCATGGCGAGGTCAAAAAGCCGGAGACGATCAATTACCGCACCTACAAGCCGGAGCGCGATGGCTTGTTCTGCGAGCGCATTTTCGGGCCCTCCCGGGACTGGGAATGCCACTGCGGGAAATATAAGAAGATCAAGTTCAAGGGCATCGTCTGCGACCGCTGCGGCGTCGAGGTAACCCGGCGCAAGGTGCGGCGCGAGCGGCTGGGCCACATCGGCCTGGCCTCCTCCGTGTGCCATTCGTGGTACCTGAAGGGCAGCCCCAGCCCCATCAGCCTGCTGCTGGATATGTCCGCGCGCCTGCTGGAGGAGGTCGTGTATTTCGCCTCCTACATCGCCACGCACGTGGATCGGACCCTGATTGACGAGAATCAGGCCGCGATCATCTCCGCGCTCGACGAAGAGCGCGACGCGATTCACCAGCGCGGCGCGACGGCGATTGACGACCTGCGCAAGCGCTATGAGGAGGGTCTGGAGCGCCAGGCCCGCGTCGCGGCGGAGGCGGCGGCCGAGGCCGCCGAGGAAGCCGAAGGCGGCGAGGAAGAGTACGAAGAGCTGTTCGGCGTGCGCCGCGAAGAGACCGCCTCCCCGGTGATGAGCGAGGAAGAGCTGTCCAAGCGCATCGCCCAGCAGACCGAGATGGTCCAGCGCCAGGTCGAGGAGCTGCAGAAGGCCCAGGAGCTGCTGTTCGGGCTGAGCGTCAAGCAGCTCATCTCCGAGATGGAGTACCGCCGGCTGCAGACCCTCAGCGACGTGTGCGCCCGCAAGCTGGGCTCCGAGTTCCGCCAGGCCTTCAAGGCCGGGCTGGGCGCCGAGGCCGTACACGAGCTGCTCTCGCAGATCGACCTGGAGGAACTCGTCCGCGAACTGCGCAAGGAGATCGAGGAGACCAGCGGCGCCCGGCAGGCCCGCGCGGTCAAGCGCCTGAAGGTCGGCGAGGCCTTCCGCAACTCCAAGAACCGTCCCGAGTGGATGATTCTGGGCGTGGTGCCGGTGCTGCCTCCCGAGTTGCGCCCCATGGTGCAGCTCGACGGCGGCCGCTTTGCCACCTCCGACCTCAACGACCTGTACCGGCGCGTCATCAACCGCAATAACCGCCTGCGCCGGATCATGGAGATCAACGCGCCGGATTCGATTATCAACCACGAGCGGCGCCTGCTGCAGGAAGCCGTGGACGCGCTGATTGACAATAGCCGCCGCCGCCGCCCGGTGACCGGCTCCAATCGCCGGCCGCTCAAGTCCCTGAGCGACATGCTCAAGGGTAAGGAAGGCCGCTTCCGCAAGAACCTGCTCGGCAAGCGCGTGGACTACTCCGGCCGTTCCGTTATCGTGGTCGGGCCGGAACTCAAGCTGCATCAGTGCGGCCTGCCCCGCGAGATGGCGCTGGAGCTGTTCAAGCCGCACGTCATGAGCCGCCTGGTGGACCAGGGCCTGACCAGTAATATCAAGACCGCCAAGCGCATGGTAGACCGCATGCGCCCGGAGGTCTGGGACGCGCTGGAAGAGGTCACCGAGGGCTACCCGGTGATGCTCAATCGCGCTCCGACCCTGCACCGCCTGGGCATCCAGGCTTTCGAGCCCAAGCTGATTGACGGCAAGGCGATCCAGCTACATCCGCTGGTCTGCCAGGCCTTCAACGCCGACTTTGACGGCGACCAGATGGCGGTCCACGTGCCGCTGTCCTCGCACGCGCAGGCCGAGGCGCGGCTGCTGATGCTGGCCTCGCAGAACCTGTTCAAGCCGGCGGATGGCAGCCCCATCGCGCAGCCGCTGTATGATATCGTACTGGGCTGCTACTACATGACCCAGTTGAACCCGAAGGGCCTGGGCGCCGGGCACATGTTCGAGAGCACGGAGGCCGTTATCTCCGCGTACGAGAACCGCCAAGTGGACCTGCACGCTCCGATCAAGGCGCGGATCGCCGAGACCGTCGTAGAAGTCTACGAAGACAACGGCGAGCCGGCCGAGATTGACGCGCAACTGCAGGCCGAGCTGCGCCGGGCCGCGGCCCTGACCGCCTTTGACGAGCATCCGCCCAAGGTCCGCGCCACCGAGTTCGTGCTCACCGACGAGATGGTGCAGGCCGCAGCGAGCCGCCCCGCCGAGGAGCAGCCGCCCGCCGACAAGCAGGATTGGCTGCTGTGGGGCGCCACCCGGGTTGCCGTAGATGGCTGCCTGGAAGGCCGTTGCGCCGTGGGCATGACCTTCAAGGTGCGCATTCAGCGCCGCATCGTGGATACCACCGTGGGCCGGACGATCTTCAACTACTACCTGCCGCTGGACATGCCCTTCGTCAACCATGACATCGCCAAGGGCGAGTTGGCCGAGCTGGTGGGCCAGTGCTATAGCATGTACGGGCAGGCCCGTACCGCTCAGCTCCTGGACGATCTCAAGACCCTGGGCTTCCGCTTCGCCACCCGGTCCGGCCTGAGCATCTGCATCGCCGACACCGACGTGCCGACCGAGCGCGAGAAGATCATCGCCCGCGCCGAGCGGGAGGTCAACCGCATCAACAAGCAGGCGCGCGACGGCATCATCACCGATGACGAGCGCGAGCAGGAAGTGCTGCGCCAGTGGCAGCGGGCCGGTGACGACATCGCCGACCAGATCCTGACCAACATCAGCCACTTCAACTCCATCTGGATGATGACCAACTCGGGCGCGCGCGCCAACCGGTCGCATATTTCGCAGATCGCCGGTATGCGCGGTCTGATGAGCGATCCGTTCGGCCGCCTGATTGAGGACTTGCCCGTCAAGAGTAACTTCTTTGAGGGCCTCAACATCCTGGAGTACTTCGTATCCACTCACGGCGCCCGCAAGGGTCTGGCCGACACCGCGCTGCGTACCGCGGACGCCGGGTACCTCACCCGCCGCCTGGTGGACGTCTCGCAGGAAGTCATGATCCGCAGCCACGACTGCGGCACCACCGAGGGCGTGGAAGTCCACGCCATCTGGGAGCGCGAGCTGCACTGCCCCGACTGCGGCATGGAGGACTTCCACCGCAACGGCTCGTGCGCCTACTGCGGAGCCGAGCTGCCCTTCGGCGCGGACGACGAAATCATGGAGACGCTGCAGGAGCGCATTATCGGCCGCGTTCCCGCGCACGACGTGCTGCATCCCGAGACCAGCGAGGTCATCGTGCCCATCGGCCGCGAGATTGACAAGCGGCTGGCCGGGCTGATCGTGGCCGCCGGCATCAAGAACCTGATCGTCCGCTCGCCGCTGACCTGCGCTCTGCGCCACGGGATCTGCGGCAAGTGCTATGGGCAGGACCTGGCCACGCACCGGGCCGTCGAAGTGGGCACCGCGGTGGGCATCATCGCCGCGCAGTCCATCGGCGAGCCGGGCACGCAGCTCACGATGAGAACCTTCCACTATGGCGGTGTCGCCGGAGAGTACATCACCGGCGTCGCCGACGTGAAGAAGCGCAAGCAGCAGGCGCTGCGCAGCCTGAGCGATGACATCGGCCAGGGCCGCGTCAACCTCGGCGAGGTGGGCGGCAGCGGCCGCGCGCGCCGCAAGGCCATCAAGGAGATGCTCAAGGTACTCGAGACCTCCGTCCACGGTCTGCTGCGCGTTGTGGAGCTGTTCGAGGCGCGGACGCCCAAGGGGCAAGCCATTACCGCGCAGGTGGACGGTCGCGTCGCGGAGATCCGCACCAAGGGTCTGCGCACCGTGGTCATCCACTCCGAGCAGCCGCTGGCTGATCTCGACTCCATCCGGGGCGAGACGCTGGCCGAGGACGTCATGGGCCCCGACGGGGAGCTGCTGGCTCGCGCCGGCGCCAAGCTGCTTAAGAAGGTGCGCGACCGCCTGCTCAAGGCCGGGGTCGAGAAGGTCAAGATCACGACCTCTCACTTGGTCCCCCACCGCGGCGAACTGTTTGTGCGCGAGGGCACGGAAGTCCACGCCGGCGACCGCCTCACCGGCGGCCCCGTGGACCCCGAGGCCATCCTGCACATGAAGGGCATCCGCGGCGTCCAGGACTACCTGGTGCGCGAGATTCAGGCCGTGTACCGCTCGCAGGGCGTGTCCATTAACGACAAGCATATCGAGACCATCGTCTCGCAGATGCTGCGCCGCCGCAAGATCATCGATCACGGCGATACGCGCTTCCTGCCGGGCGAGATCGCGGACCGGTTCGACTTCGCCGACGAGAACGAGCGCGTGCGGCGCCTGGGCGGTCAGCCCGCCACCGCCGAGCCGCTGCTGCTGGGGATCACCCAGGCCTCGCTGGCGACCGATAGCTTCCTGTCCGCGGCCAGCTTCCAGCGCACCACGCGGGTGCTGAGCGAGGCGGCCTGCGAGAACCGGCGCGATCCGCTGCTGGGTCTCAAGGAGAACGTCATCATCGGCCGGCTGATTCCGGCGGGTAGCGGCATGCCGCAGCACCGCGACCGCGAGCTGGACTTCTCGGCGGACGTGCAGGAAGAACTGCGGCCGCGGCCGCGGGACGTCCTCCCGGAGACCGACGCCATGCAGGCGCTGCTCGAGGAGATCGAAGCCGCCCGCGGTTTGGCCGGCGACGAGGACCTCAGCCTGGTGGACGAGGAGTTCTTCGAGGAGTCGGAAGAGATCAATCTGGAGGAAGAAGCCAAGGAATAGCGTTTCGCCGGTCAAATAAGGAAAAATCCCCCTCTTTAGCGGGGTTTCCCTTGACAAGTGACCGGTCGGACCGCTATAATCACCAAGCTTTCCGCTAAGCGCAGATGCATTAGCCATCTGGCGAACTGGCGGAGGCGTACAATATGTGGGCGGGTGGGGTTGGATTCTTATCGGGCTTGCCAACGCATCAAGCGAGACCGGTTATCCGCAGCCAAGGGGGCAGAAGCAGAAACACAAAGACCACGTGTTTACACGGGGTTGCAGCTTCGCCATTTGAAGACGTAGTCTCCTAGGGGCCCCTCCCTGCATTGATACCGAGGGGCCCTTTTTCGTCTCTAGAAATCGCCGGCCCGTCAGAGGCCGTAATCGGGAATTAGCCGAGGAACGCAGGAGGAACAGCGTGCCGACCATCAATCAGCTGGTCCGTAAGGGCCGCGCCAAGAAAGAAAAGAAAATGAAGACCCCCGCGCTGAAGGTGGCGTGGAACGCCCTGAAGCGCAAGGGTAAGATGGTGGACGGCGCCCCGCAGCGGCGCGGCGTTTGCACCCGCGTGTGGGCGCAGACCCCCAAGAAGCCGAACTCGGCTCTGCGCAAGTGCGCTCGTGTGCGGATGTTCAACCGGCAGGAAGTCACTGCCTACATCCCGGGCGAAGGCCACAACCTGGCCGAGCACTCGATCGTTCTGGTCCGCGGCGGCCGCGTCAAGGACCTCAACTCCGTTAAGTATCACGTGGTCCGCGGCACGCTCGACACTTCGGGTGTGGAAGGCCGCAAGACCTCCCGCTCGAAGTACGGGACGAAGAAGGGCCGCTAGTAGAGTAATCGGGGCGCCCCCGGGCGCTCTTGTTGGATAGAATATCACGGCGAGCCGGAAGGCCCGTCGTACCGGCGTGCAAGCCGGAACCATGAATGAGGTGCGAGTCAGATGCCGAGAAAGGGAGAAGCCCCACGCCGGAAGATCACGCCGGACCCGGTCTTTAACAGCCGGGTAGTGGCGGGGTTCATCAACTACATGATGAAGGGCGGCAAGAAGGGCACCGCCGAGCGCATCTTCTACGGCGCCCTGGAGTTGGTGGAGCAGCGCACGGAGCGTAACCCGATTGAGGTTTTCCAGCGGGCCATGTCCAACCTGACCCCGGAGCTGGAGGTGCGCCCCCGCCGCGTCGGCGGAGCCACCTACCAAGTTCCGATGGAGGTCACGGCGCGGCGGAAGTTTATGCTTCCGGTACGCTGGATGGTGCGGGCGGCACGAGCGCGCAACGAGCGGACCATGATTGAGCGCCTGGCGGGCGAGATCGTGGATGCGGCGAACCGAGAGGGAGTCGCCATGCGGCGTCGGGACGACGTCCATCGCATGGCTGAGTCCAACAAGGCTTACGCGCACTACCGCTTCTAGGCAGCACGCTTAAAGCAGACTCCACCTTGACAACTTAGACGATTTGAGGCAGTGGGAAGAATGGCCGCGACTATCGATCTGGAAAAAACTAGGAATATTGGGCTGGCGGCGCACATCGACGCGGGCAAGACGACCACCACGGAACGAATGCTGTTCTACACCGGTCGCGTACACCGTATCGGTGAGGTCGACCAGGGCAGCGCCACCATGGACTGGATGCCGCAGGAAATGGAGCGGGGTATCACGATTACCTCCGCCGCCACGACCTGCGAGTGGCGGGACCACCGTATCAACATCATTGATACGCCCGGACACGTAGACTTCACCGCCGAGGTCGAGCGCTCCCTGCGCGTACTGGATGGCCTGATTCTGGTCATGTGCGCGGTCGGGGGAGTGCAGCCGCAGACCGAGACGGTATGGCGCCAGGCGGACAAGTACAAGATCCCGCGCCTCGTGTTCATTAATAAGCTGGACCGGCTGGGCGCCGACTTCCATGACGTGCTGCATCAGATGCGCAGCCGCCTGGGGGCCCCGGTGCTGGCGGTACAGATTCCGATCATGGCCGATGATCGCTTTGAGGGCGTCATTGACCTGGTGAAGATGCAAGCCCTGCGCTGGACCGACGAGCGCGGGGAAGACATGGAGTACTTTGACATCCCGGACTCAATGGCAGCCATTGCCGAGTTGTTCCGCGAGCACCTGCTGGTGAGCGTGGCCGACGAGGATCCCGTGCTGGCCGACAAGTACCTGGCCGGCGAGACGCTGACCATCGAAGAGATCAATCACGGCCTGCGCGAAGGCACGACGCGCGGCGACTTCGTCCCGGTAGTCTGCGGTACCTCGCTGAAGAATCGGGGCATCCAGACGCTGCTGGACGCGGTCGTTGACTACCTGCCCTCGCCGCTGGACGTGGCGGAGGTCTCGGGGATTAATCCGAAGACCGACGAGGAAGAGATTCGAAAGCCGGACGCTTCGGACCCCTTCTGCGCCGTGGTCTTCAAGGTCATGACCGATTCCTTCGTGGGGCAGCTCTGCTTCCTGCGAGTGTACTCGGGCTCGATCGAGAAGGGCAAAACAATCTACAACGCGTCCACCGGCAAGCGCGAGCGTCTCTCTCGCCTGCTGCGGATGCATGCCAACCGGCGCGAAGATGTAGACAGCATCTCGGCCGGAGATATCGTCGCCGCGGTGGGCCTGAGCGGCTCCACCACCGGGGATACGCTGTGTGATCCGTCCCATCCGATCATGATGGAGAAGATCACCTTCCCCCGGCCGGTCATCGAGATGGCTATCGAGGCCAAGACCAAGGCCGACGAGGAGAAGCTGGTGGACTCGCTGGTGCGCATCGCCTCTGAGGACCCCACCTTCAAGGTGAGAACCGACACGCAGACCGGTCAGCAGATCGTCGCCGGTATGGGCGAGTTGCACCTGGAGATCATCCGGGACCGGTTGGAGCGCGAATTTGGCGTCAACCCGAACCTGGGCAAGCCGCAGGTCTCCTACAAAGAGACCATTCAGGTGGCGGCGGAAGCCGACGGGCGTCACGTCAAGCAGACTGGTGGCCGCGGCCAGTTCGCGCATGTTAAGTTCCGGCTGGAGCCGGCCCCCGAGGTGGAGGGCATCGTCTTCGAGTCGAAGATCAAGGGCGGCGTGATCTCCAAGGACTACATTCCGGCCGTCGAGGCCGGGGCCCGCGAGGCGTCCCAATCGGGTACGCTGGGCGGCTATCAGGTAGAGGGCGTGCGCGTCATCCTGCTGGACGGTTCCGAGCACGACGTGGACTCCAGCGAAATGGCATTCAAGATCGCGGGCACCATCGGTTTCCGCGAGGCCTACGCCAAAGCCAAGCCGGTTCTGCTCGAGCCGATCATGGCGGTGGAGGTCATCACGCCGGAGGACTACATGGGTGAGGTCGTCAACGACCTGACCAGCCGGCGCGGGGACATCGTGAATATCAGCATCGGCAGCGGTAACACCCAGGTCATCGAAGCCCTGGTGCCGCTGGCCAGCATGTTCGGGTATTCGACAGGACTGCGTAACTTGAGTCAGGGACGAGCAATTTACAGCATGCACCCGGACCGCTATCAGCCGGTTTCGGCCGCGACAGCCGCGGGTCACGCTAAAACGTAATCGACAGAAATTGAGACTAGACCGGGCGGCACGCGCCGCGCTAACGGCAGGAGGAGAGACCCGCACATGGCCAAGCAGAAGTTTGAACGAACTAAGCCGCACGTGAACATCGGGACGATTGGGCACGTGGATCACGGCAAAACGACGCTGACCTCGGCGATCACCAGGTGCTTGGCGACGTCGAGCGACGGGGTGGCCAAGGTCGTAGAGTTCGACCAGATTGACTCGGCGCCCGAAGAGCGCGAGCGCGGCATAACCATCGCGATTGCGCACGTGGAGTACGAGACGAAGAAGCGGCATTACGCCCACGTGGACTGCCCGGGGCACGCCGACTATATCAAGAACATGATCACCGGGGCGGCGCAGATGGACGGCGCGATCCTGGTCGTGGCGGCCTCCGACGGCCCCAAGCCCCAGACCCGGGAGCACATCCTGCTGGCCCGCCAGGTCAACGTACCGGCGCTGGTCGTCTTCCTCAACAAGGTCGACGAGATGGATGACCCGGAGCTGCTGGAGCTGGTGGAGTTGGAGCTG
>DASXVN010000070.1:0-13852 GCA_036504235.1 Armatimonadota bacterium
CCCCCGCCCCTACGGGGAAACGGCGTTGCCTCTTTGGGGGGGCGGGGTTACTTCCCCCGACGAGGAACGTGGGTTAGCGACGGCGGGGGACGTAGCCCCCGTCCTACAAACAGCACTTTCTTCTGCCTTTTTGGAACAAACTCCTTGACAAGTCGTCTCTACTTGTATAGTATCTCAACCAACGTACTGTACATACTAAACCTGACCTACCCGGACCCCACGGGAGGAAGGACCTGAAAATGAGCATCGCCCAAGACGTAACCCAATTGGTAGGCAAGACGCCGCTGGTCTGGCTGAACCGCGTGGCGGCGGGGCGGCCGGGGCGGGTGGCGGTGAAGCTGGAGTCCGCCAACCCGGGCGCCAGCGTCAAGGACCGGATCGGCCTGGCCATGATTGAGGCGGCCGAGCGCGCCGGGGCCATTCACGAGGACACCATTCTCCTCGAGCCGACCTCCGGCAACACCGGCATCGCGCTGGCCTGGGTCGCCGCGGCCCGCGGGTACAAGCTGGCCCTGACCATGCCCGAGACGATGACCGAGGAGCGCCGCCGGATTCTGCGGGCTTTCGGGGCCGAGTTGTACCTGACCCCCGCGAAGGAAGGCATGAAGGGGGCTATCGCGCGCGCCCTGGCCCTGGCGGCGACCGACTCGCGGTATCTGGTGCTGCAGCAGTTCGAGAACGCGGCCAACCCGGAGATTCACCGGCGGACCACCGCTGAGGAGATCTGGCAGGATACCGACGGGCAGGTGGACATAATCGTGGGCGGCGTGGGCACCGGGGGCACGATCACCGGAGTGGCCGAAGCGCTCAAGGCGCGTAAGCCCAGCCTGCAGGCCATAGCCGTGGAACCAGCCGACTCGCCGGTGCTCTCCGGCGGGGAGCCGGGGCCGCACAAGATTCAGGGCATCGGCGCCGGCTTTATCCCCGGCGTCTACAACCCGGCGATTGTGGACGAGATCATCCCGGTGCAGACACCGGACGCGGTGGCGACCTCGCGAGCCCTGGCGCGCGAGGAGGGCCTTCTGGCCGGGATTTCCTCCGGCGCGGCGGCCTGGGCGGCGCTGCAGGTGGCGGCGCGGCCGGAGAATGCCGGCAAGCTGATCGTGGTGGTCCTGCCCGACACCGGGGAGCGCTACCTGTCCACCGACCTGTTTGCGTACGATCCAGCCGAGCTGAAGTATCTGACGGAGTAGCGGGACTCGTTCCCGGAAGGAGGCGGTCTAGATGATGAGCTTTGCTGAGTTCGTCCGGGGTATGCGCGACGGGTGCGCACGTGGGCGAGGGGGAGGAGGCTGACACCGGCCTCCCCCCTCCGTACCCCCCGCCCGGTCGCACCCCACTCACCTGCTATCCCCACACCCAGTCGCACCCATGAGCATAATACGCGTCTATTTCCCTGTGGCGGGGATCACCGCCAGCGATCCAGCCTTCCTAAGGAGAGAACCATAATGTCCCTCACTGACCTGAGCAGAAAGCCCGGTTTTGACACCATCGCGCTGCACGGCGGGCAGGAGCCTGATCCGACGACCGGATCGCGAGCCGTGCCGATTTACCAGACAACTTCATACGTATTCAAGGATACCGACCAGGCGGCAAATCGCTTTGCCCTCAAGGAGTTCGGCAACATCTACACGCGGATCAACAACCCGACCTGGGCGGTGCTGGAGGAGCGGGTGGCGGCTCTGGAAGGGGGCGCGGCGGCGCTGGTCACCGCCTCCGGCCAGGCCGCGGAGACGCTGGCGATTCTCAACATCGCCGGCGCCGGGGACCATATCGTCGCCTCGGAGAGTCTGTACGGCGGGACCTACAACCTGCTGCACTACACCCTCGCCCGGCTGGGGATCGAGACGACCTTCGTGGACCCCGCGAACCCGGAGAACTTCCGCCAGGCGATCCGGCCGAATACGAAGCTGGTGTACGCCGAGTCGCTGGGCAACCCGAAGAACGACGTGCTGGACATCCGGCCGGTGGCCGATATCGCCCACGCCGCCGGGCTGCCGCTGTTCATTGACAACACCGTGGCGACGCCGTATCTGCTGCGGCCGATTGAGTGGGGCGCGGACGTGGTGATCCACTCGCTGACCAAGTTCCTGGGCGGGCACGGCACCTCCGTGGGCGGGATCATCGTGGACTCGGGCAACTTCAACTGGGCCAACGGCAAGTTTCCGGAGCTGACCGAGCCGGATGCCAGCTATCACGGGCTGAAGTTCGCCGAGAGCTTCGGCAACCTGGCCTTCATCATCAAGACGCGGGTGCAGGGGCTGCGCGACCTGGGCCCGGCGCTGAGCCCTTTCAACGCCTTCCTGATTCTGCAGGGGGTCGAGACGCTGTCGCTGCGGGTGCAGCGGCATAGCGACAATGCGCTGCAAGTCGCCCAGCACTTGGAGAGTCACCCGGCAGTATCCTGGGTGAACTACCCCGGTCTGCCCAGCGCGCCGACGCACGAGTTGGCCGTGAAGTATCTCCGCAACGGCTTTGGCGCGATTGTGGGCTTCGGCATCCAGGGCGGCGCGGAGGCGGCCGTCAAGCTCATCAACAACGCCAAGCTGCTCTCGCACCTGGTGAACATCGGCGACGCCAAGTCGCTGGTCGTGCATCCGGCGAGCACCACGCACGCGCAACTGTCTCCGGAGGAGCAGGTGGCCTCCGGCGTGACCCCGGACTTCATCCGCCTGGTGGTGGGGATCGAGGACGTCGAGGACATCCTCGCGGACCTGGATCAAGCGCTGGCCGCCTCGCAAGGATAGCGGCCGAGGCGGGGGGGTCCCGGTCGCCGGGACCCCTCCCGCGGCGCTGGGGATGATAGCTATGGACAAGACCGCAACCTTCCCCGCCGACTCGGTGGGGCTGGTTACAACTCAGTTCTACACGTTCGCCGAGCCGCCGCAGGAGCTGGCGCTGGCGCTGGAGAGTGGGCGCTCGCTGGGGCCGATTACCCTGGCCTATGAGACCTACGGGCAGCTTAACGAGGCACGGGACAACGCCGTCCTGGTGCTGCACGCGCTCTCCGGGGACGCGCATGTCGCCGGTTACCACACTCCGGAGGACCGCGCTCCGGGCTGGTGGGACGTGTTGATCGGCCCGGGCAAGGCGCTGGACACCAACCGGTACTTCGTGATCTGCTCCAACGTAATCGGCGGTTGCCAGGGCTCGACCGGGCCCGGCTCGATCAACCCGGCGACCGGCGAGCCCTATGGGCTGACCTTCCCGGTGGTGACCATCCGGGACATGGTCAACGCGCAGCGGGCGCTGGTGGACTACCTGGGGATTGAGGTCCTGTACGCGGTGGTGGGCGGCTCCATGGGCGGGATGCAGGTGCTGGAGTGGGCGATCAGCTACCCGGAGCGGGTGCGCCTGGCGCTGCCCCTCGCCACCACCGCGCGCCTGTCCCCGCAGGCGATTGCCTTTGACGAGGTGGGCCGGCAGGCGATCATGGCCGACCCCGACTGGCGCGGCGGCAACTACTACGGGCGGACGCTGCCGGTGCAGGGCCTGTCCATCGCGCGCATGATCGGCCACATTACCTACCTGTCGGACGCCTCGATGCACCAGAAATTCGGGCGGCGCTTGCAGGACAAGGCCGAGTACGGCTACGACTTCGTGACCGACTTTCAGGTCGAGAGCTACCTGCGCCACCAGGGCGGCAGCTTCGTCAAGCGGTTTGACGCCAACTCCTATCTATATATCAGCAAGGCGATGGACTACTTCGACCCGGCGCGGGAGGCGGGGAGCCTGGCGGCGGCCTTCGCTCCCGCGCGGGCCAAGTTCCTGGTGGTCTCGTTCTCCTCCGACTGGCTCTTTCCGCCCTACCAGTCGCGGGAGATCGTCAAGGCGCTGCGGCGCAACGATCGCGAGGTCGTCTACACGGAGATCGCCAGCGACTACGGCCATGACGCGTTCTTGCTGGAGGCGGAGCAGCTCGGTCGGCTGGTGTCTGGCTTTCTGGCCTCGGGCGACACAGGAGACTAAACGACCATGGGAACCACACAACCGAACGCAACTACGCCGGCCGGGCCGCCGCGCGGCTGTCCGGCTTCCGATTTCCGCTTCCTGGTGGACCTGATCGAGCCGGGCAGCCGGGTGCTGGACCTGGGCTGCGGCGACGGAGACCTGCTGGCCGAGCTGATCCGCCGCAAGCAGGTGCACGCGGAGGGCGTGGAGCTGTCGGAGGCCTGCATCCAGGCGTGCGTGGCCCAGGGGTTGACCAACATCCACCATGGGGACCTCGATGAGGGGCTGGGCGACCGGGCCGACCAGTCCGTGGACTACGTGCTGCTCACCAACACCCTCCAGGTGCTGCACCGGCCGCGGCCGCTGCTGGAGGAGATGGCGCGGGTGGGCAAGCAGTGCGTCATCACCCTGCCCAACTTCGCGCACTGGTCGGCGCGGCTGCAACTGGGGCTGCTGGGGCGGATGCCCAAGAACCGGCGGCTGCCCTACGAGTGGTACGACACGCCCAATATCCATCTGACTACGTTGGCCGATTTCCGCGACCTAGGCGCCCGCGCGGGGCTGCTGATCCGGCGCGAGATTCCGCTGCGCACCGGCCCGGACGGTCAGGCGCGGCGGGTGCGTTTCCTGCCGAATCTACGCGCGGAAGCGGTCATCTTTGTGCTGGAAAAGGCCCGCCGCTAGCCTCGCGCTTACCCATTACTCCGTACTTCCAAACCCCCTCAGCCGCATTTTTCCTCTTCTGCATAGATCTTTCTGAACTATTCCTGAGGCGCCAGAGACTATAGTGCTACGCGGGTCCGCCCTGCGTAGAATTACGTAGCGCTGAGGAGGCAGGGACTCCTCCCGGCGCTGGGGCGGTATAGCGCAAGTGCCTCGGTTGGTGTGGCGGTCAGGGAGGTGAGGGAGGTGCAAGGATGTGCAGTGGACCGCGAGCGCAAGCAGCGCTTGCGGTGCGCCGAACCCCGGCGCTCCCCTTCGCTTGTCTGCTAGACACCCCAGACTCTGCCGCCACTCGCCTTCCCCAGATGTTGAGGCACAGTGGCGGTCGGTAAGCCGGAGGCGGTAGAAGACAGCTACGCTCCTTGACAAGCGACTGCGTCAGACCATCGGTCTGAGTTCCTCGGTCCCGCCCGATCTTTGGGCGGGGGCCCTCGGTCTGAATTACCGCGTCGACACCTCGAATTTCTGGTGAGAGCGTGTGATCCCGGTGACGAGCTGCCCCGCCCGTCACTCCGGAGCAGCGCTCTCCCCCCGGACTAGAAGACTGCGCGAAGCTTCGCGGACGGTGGGACCGACTCATTGTCACGCGACGCCATGGATTTTGCGGGGGGGAAACGGACCCAGGTCCTCTCTGGGTTTGTGTCTCCTGGCAAGGCGGTGTGGAGCATTTTAGAGTTCACTCCGGCTGGCGTGCGCTGTGGGCGCACGGAGCTACGTCGTAGCCATGAGGCAACGTGGAGGGAGCCTCGTCCCGGAGCGGCAGCGACCTCGCTACCGTTTCGGGCCTGCGGCTCACGGAGTGTTATTGGGAGGAGAATGACCATGAGCATCACGGCACGAACATCTTTGGTGGTAGTCCTATTGGTTCTGACGTTGGTCGCAACCGCCGGCGCCTTCGCCGGTACTGGTCGGTGGGGCCCGCCCGTTGACCAGCCGAAAATCTATGTCCAACTCGACCCGTGGGCGGCTGTGGCCGACCACCTCTCCGGCGCCGCCGCTCCGGCGGGCACGGCGGAGATTCGACTTTGCAGCGTCGTCGGTATGGCAGGCGCCCTGGCGGACGTAGGGGCCGGCCTGCTGGGGAAACACCCGGACGTCATCATTGACTCCGGTCCGAGCGGCGACCCCAATCCGGTAGCGTCCGGGGGCACAGTGCAGTGCAGCGTGACCGCCCATGCCTTTCACCAGGGCCACACGCTGCTCTACTGCTGGACAGCCACGGACCCCGTGACCTGCGCCCCGATCGGCTCCTTCGACGATCCGACCTTGCAGAACCCGGTCTGGACGGCTCCTGCGAACAATACCGACGACGACGTTGACGTCAAGATCGCGGTCAAGGTTAGCTACGTCGATGATCAGAACGGCAACAATGTGGTCGCGACTGAGGAGGTCGACCACTCGGCTACCGGCTGCTTCACTGAAGTGGTCAACCCCTCCCCCGACGTCGTGGCGATCACGGCTGGTCCGACGAGTGACCCCAACCCGGTAGACTCGGGTGGCTCGGTGGCCTGCTTCGTGGATGCCTCTGACACACACGACCACGACCTGACCTTCGCCTGGACCGCCAAGGACGGCGGCGGCAATCCGGCGGGCGCCTTTGATGACCCCACCCTGCAAAACCCGACCTGGACCGCGCCGGCCAACAACACCGATAACCCCGTTGACTATACCCTCGAGGTGACGGTCAGCGACGGCCACGGCAACTCCGACGTGGGCAGCTTCATCGAGGAGGTCAACCCGAGTGAAGACGTCGTGGAAATCACGGACGGTCCGTCGGGCACCCCCAATCCGGTTGACTCCGGCGGTGCGGTGGCCTGCAGTGTGACCGCCAGCGACACCCATGACCACGACTTGACCTTCGCCTGGACCGCGAAGGACGGCGACGGCAATCCGGCCGGCTCCTTTGATGATCCGGCCAAGAAGCTCCCGATCTGGACCGCCCCGGCCAACGCCACGCACGCCGTCGTTAGCTACACCCTCGAGGTGACGGTCAGCGACGGCTTCGGCAATTCGGATGTCGGGTCCTTCGTGGAGGGCGTCAACCCGCTTCCGGACGCGGTGACTCTGGAAGCCGGCCCGTACGGCGACCCGAACCCCGTAGCTTCAGGAGGCTTGGTGCAACTGCATAGTGCGGCCAGCACCAGCTTGGGCAACCCCATAACCTTCCTGTGGAGCGCGTGGGCCCTGAACGGGCAGCCGGTGGGTAGCTTCAACGACAAAACCCTGCAGAACCCGATCTGGACGGCGCCGGCCAATCTCACCGGCGTGGTAGTCTCCTACCGCATCCGGTTGACCGTCACCAGCTCCTCGGGGGCGAAAGCGACCGCCTCGTTCTTCGAGAACGTCTCGCCCCTGCCCCATACGCTGGCCTTCACAGTAGGCCCGCGGGCCAACCCCAACCCGGTTGCCGGCATGGGCCAAGTGCAACTGAACGCCGTGGCGATCGACTCGCTAGGGCACCCGGTAACCTACTTGTGGACGGCCAAGGATGGCGCGGGCAACCCGGTGGGCAGCTTCGACGATCCCACCTTGCGCAGCCCGATCTGGACGGCGCCGGATAACCCGACGGCGACCATGCGCACGTACACGATCACCGTGGCGGCCACTTGCAGCAAGGGCCGCGTTGTCGCCGGCACCATCCGCGAGGGAGTAACCCAGACCGGCGTGGCCCAGGATCTGTCGGCCGGTCCGTGGGGTTCGCCGAATCCGGTGAACTCCGGCGGAGCGGTGGGCTGCCATGCCAATGCCGTCTGCGCCAACGGGCATCCGCTGACGTTCGTGTGGACCGCCGTGGACCTCGCGGGTAATCCGGCAGGTAGCTTCAGTGATGCTGCCATCGCCGACCCGACCTGGACGGCGCCCGCCAACACCAGCGGCGCGAACGTAACTTACGTGCTCAGCGTGGTCGCCACCTGCGTCGACGGCAGCCTCAAGGCCACTTTCAAGGTGGCCGTGCGGTCGGCGGCGCCGATAGTTGACGCTGTGTCGATTATCGCCGGTCCCTCCGCCAATCCCAACCCGGTGGAGTCCGGCGGTCAGGCGCAGATCAACCTGGTCGCCGTGGACAGCCTGGGCCACAACCTGACCTACTCGTGGGCCTCGCGCGATGCGGCCGGCAATCTGGCCGGGTCGTTCGGCAACCCCCACGGAGCAACTCCGATCTGGACGGCGCCCGTCAACACGAGCGGCCTGACCCAAGTCTTCCACCTCAGGGTAGTCATCACCTGTAGCGGCGGCATCGTCCGCGCCACGACCTTCGTCGAGAAAGTCCTGCCCGCTCCGTAGAGCGGGTCAACTAACAGCGCGCCCTGCCCCGCCCGGGGTAGGGCGCGCTGTCGTGTCAGCCTCGCAAATCGTCGTGAAAGGGAGGAACGATGAGAGCATTCACAATAATCGAGCTGGTGGTAGTGTTGCTGGTCCTGATGCTGATCGGGACCGTTAGCGTCTTTGCCGGCACAGGTGTGCGGGGAGGCGTGAGCGGAACGGATCGTGCATTCGTCACGGGCGGGGGGGGAGTGCCCGCTAATCAAATCCAAGCTTTCAAGTATCTAGACGTGTGGTCGGCCGTGGCCGACCAGGTTGCCGGCGGTACCACCTCATCCGCGGATGCTCCCCAGGTTAGATTGTGCAGTGTCACGGACGCGTGGGGCTCGTTGGCCTACGTAGGCTCCGCGCTCCTGGCGGCGCCGGACGGAGTCGCGATCAACGACCAGAGCGTTTCACCGACCACCGTGGCCTCCGGGGGGGCGGTCGCCTGCAGCGTGACCGCAACTGACACCAAGGGCCATGCGATTTCCTATCAGTGGACGGCTACCCTGAAGAGCCCACCCCATACCGCGGGCGGTTCTTTCGACCATCCTACCAGCGCCAGCACTAGCTGGACCGCTCCGGTCGTCACCGGGAACACCGTGTACCTGATCAAGGTCGTTGCCAGTTGTACTGGCGGCCAGACCGCGACTTGGACCAGCGGGGACATCACCGTACAGCCTCCCGCCGATGCCGTTAACATCAGCGCCGGCCCCTCGGGGGTCCCCAACCCGGTGGTCTCCGGCCACACGGTGCAATGTGACGTGACCGCCGCCGACACCCAGGCCCATGGGCTTACTTACGCCTGGACCGCCAAGGACGGGGCCGCCAACCCGGCGGGCTCTTTCAACAACGCGACCTTGCAGAACCCGACCTGGACCGCGCCGGCCAACAACACCGACGCCAGTGTTGACTACACCCTCGAGGTCACGGTCAGCGATGGCCACGGCCATTCGGCGAAGAAATCCTTCACGGAGACCGTGAGCCCGAGCGCGGACGTGGTCAGCATCACCATTGATCCCGCGGGCGCCCCGAACCCGGTAGCCTCCGGGGGCACGGCAGCCTGCAGTGTCACCGCGAGTGACACCCACGGCCACGGGCTGACCTATGCCTGGACCGCCAAGGACGGCGCCGCCAACCCGGCGGGCTCCTTCGATGACGCCACGAAGAGGGACCCGACCTGGACCGCGCCGGCTAATAATACCGACGCCGGTGTTGACTACACCCTCGAGGTCACGGTCAGCGATGGCCACGGCCATTCGGCGAAGAAATCCTTCACGGAGACCGTGAGTCCGAGCGCGGATGTGGTCTCGATTGATACGGATCCGGCGGGCGACCCCAATCCGGTGGCCTCTGAAGGCACGGTGGCTTGCAGCGTCTCTGCGAGTGACACGCATGGCCACGACCTGACCTACGCCTGGACCGCCAAGGACGGCGCCGACAACCCGGCGGGCTCCTTTGATGACGCGACTCTGGCCGGGCCGACCTGGACCGCGCCGGTTAATAACACCGACGCCGGTGTGGACTATACCCTCGAGGTCACAGTTAGCGATGGCCACGGGCAGTCGGCGCAGAAATCCTTCACGGAAACCGTGAGTCCGAGTGACGACGTGGTCTCGATTACCAGCGGTCCGGCGGGCGACCCCAATCCGGTGGCCTCCGGAGGCACGGTGGCCACCCACCTCACCGCTTTCGACACGCACTACCATGGCCTAACGTACGCCTGGATTGCGAAGGATGCTGCGGACAACCCGGCCGGTTCCTTTGACGATGCTACGGGGAAGGAGCCGACCTGGACCGCACCGGCCAACAACACCGACGCCGGTGTTGACTACACCCTCGAGGTCACGGTTAGCGATGGCCACGGGCAGTCGGCGACGGAGTCCTTCGCGGAAACCGTGAGCCCGAGCGCCGACGTGGTCTCGATTGACACCGATCCCGCCGGCGACCCCAATCCGGTGGCCTCCGGGGGCACGGTGGCCTGCAGCGTCACCGCGAGTGACACGCACAGCCACGACCTGACCTACGCCTGGACCGCCAAGGACTTCGCGGACAACCCGGTGGGCTCTTTCGACGACGCGACCTTGCAGAACCCGTCCTGGACCGCGCCGGCCAACAATGCCGACAACTCCATCGTTTACGTCCTGGAGGTCACGGTCAGCGATGGCCACGGGCAGTCAGCGACGAAATCCTTCGAGGAGACCGTTAGCCCGAGCGCGGACGTGGTCTCGATTGATGCGGGTCCGGCGGGCGACCCCAATCCGGTGGGCTCCGCGGGTAGCGTAGCCTGCAGCGTCACCGCTTCTGACACCCATGGCCACGGCCTGGGCTTCGTCTGGAGCGCCAAGGACGGCGACGGTAACTCCGCCGGCTCCTTCGACGACACCGGCGCGGCCGGCCCGACCTGGACCGCGCCGGCCAACAATACCGACGCCCCCGTGGACTACACCCTCGAAGTCCTGGTCGGCGACTATCGCGGCCACTTCGATACGGCGTCCTTCACCGAGACCGTGAGCCCCAGCCCCGACCTGGTGATTCTCATGACGGGGCCTTCCGGCAACCCCAACGCGGCGGCTTCCTCGGGCCTGGTGCAGCTCAGCGCCGGCGCGACGGATAGCCACAGCCACGCGCTCGCCTACCGGTGGACGGCGTGGGACGCAGTCGGCAACCCGGCAGGCAGCTTCGACGATTCCACGCTGCAGAACCCGGTGTGGACCGCGCCGGCCAATCTGGGGCCGAGCGTGCTGTCCTTCCGTATGCGGCTGGTAGTGAGTTGCGCCAACACGAGTTGCATGGTGTCCTACTGGCAGAACGTGATGCCGGTTACCCACGCGATCGTCCTCAGCGCCGGTCCGACGGCCTCGCCTAATCCGGTGGCCGGGCGCGCCCAGGTGCAGCTTGGCGCTACCGCCACGGACTCCAGCGCGCACCTCGTGACGTACCTGTGGACCGCGAAAGACGGGGCGGGCAACTCGGTCGGCAGCTTCGATGACGCGACGCTGCCGAACCCGATATGGACCGCGCCATCCAATCCCACCAACCCGGCGCGCACCTACACGATCACCGTGAAGGCCACCTGTGCCAAGGGCAAGACCGTTTCCGCCTTCTTGCGCGAGAAAGTGGTCAAGGACGGCCTGCCGCTCGAACTGTCGGCCGCTCCCAGTGGCTCACCCAACCCGGTAGCCTCCGGCGGGACGGTGGCGTGCAGCGCGAACGCGAGCGACAACAACGCCCATTCCATGACTTATCTATGGACCGCCAAGAACGGCGCGGGTGACCCGGTCGGAAGTTTCGACGACGCTACCCTGGCCAATCCGGTGTGGACGGCGCCCGCTAACCCCGGCGCCACGAACCTGGCGTGTACGCTGGCGGTGACCGTCACCTGCCCCGTAAGCAGCGTCACGGCCTCCTTCCGCGAGAACGTCCGGCCGGTGCCGCCGGTCACCGATGCGGTGACGATCACCGGTGGCCCGTACGGCACGCCGAACCCGGTGGCCTCGGAAGGTCAGGCGCAGATGTACCTGACCGCGACGGACAGCCTGGGCCACGCGCTGACCTATGCGTGGACCGCCACGGATGGGGCCGGCCATGCGGTGGGGAGCTTCAATGATCCCGCCGCGCAGAACCCGATCTGGACCGCGCCGGCCAACACGAGCGGCGTCGTGAAGCAGTATAGCCTCAAGGTGTTCGTCACCTGCAGCGCTGGTAAGGTGCGAGCCACCACGTTCGTCCAGAAGGTTTTGCCCGCACCTCCCATATAGCGGGCAACTCCGCGCGCGCCCTGCTCTTTCCCGAGCAGGGCGCGCGTACGCTCGTCCTCCGCTCCAACTTTCTCGAATAACCAACTGAGTCCAGGAGGATTCTCTCTCCTGCGACAGGAAACACCCCCCAGCCCTAACGGTCGTCCACTCTGCCTGACCTCGGAGGATTACCCGTGCGCCTATCTCGCGTGCTCTGCCTGCTAACCCTGCTGCTGCTGCCTCTGCCGCTGTTCGCCGCTACCGCCACTGAATCCGCCACGGCCGCCGGCCAGCGGGTCGTGGTGCTTGAGAACGCGGCCCTCAAGCTGACCGTGGACCCCGCTCTGGGGGGACGCGTCTCCAGCTTCATCTGGAAAGCCACCGGTACTGACTGGGTCCTGCCCGGTAACGCCGGCCTGTTCATGGACCACGTCTGGCAGCAGACCTGGCCGGGCGAGTTGCTCAACCGACCCTATGAGGTCAAGATCCTCGAGGCGGGGCCGGACAAAGCCTCCGTGTCCGCCACGGTCGTCATAGACGGCGCCGGGGATAAGGCCATCGCGGGCGTGCGCCTCACCCGCACCATGACCCTCACCGGCGACAGCCCGCTGGTGCGGGTCCATTACCGCTTCGACAATCCCACCGCGGAGCCCAAGTCGCCGGGGCCGTGGATGCAGAACGTGATCAACGCCGGCGGCCAGCGCAACGATGTCTGGTCCTTCCGCCCGACTACGCGCGGGATCATCACCGGCGCGTGGAGCGAGGCCAAGGGCGCGATTCTCCCCCCGACGTACGTCGCCGCGACGGACGACTTCTGCTTCGACCCCGTAGCCGGCTGGACCGCGGAGGTCTACCAGCCCACCGGGGAGGGGATCGTCTTCTACGTGGACTACAACAACCTGCGCTGCCTGTACAACAACGCGGGTTCCGCCTCGGTGGAGGTGTGGCTGGAGCAGGCCCGTCTGGCCCCGGGCAAGTCCTGGGAGACCGACGTGATCGCCTCCCCCTTCCAGGGGATCAAGGGCGTCAGCTACGCGTCCCCGGCGCTGCTGGGCTACCTCCGGATGGACCTCAAGGAGCCCAACCTGACGCTGCACAACGAGCTTTTCCCCGGCTTTGCCCCGGCCGCGGGCGCGGTGTCGCTCAAGCTGCAACTGCTCGACTATGACACCGGCAAGGAGATCTTCGTCAAGGACTTCCCCGGTCTCACCCTGGGGGCCACGGCCGTGAGCAGCGACGCCGAGGTCGCCAACGCGCCGCTCAGCCGCAACCTGCTGGCCCGGGCTACGGTGACCATGGCCGACGGCAAGACCGTCGTCTATGAGGCCTACCGGGCGGCACCCGGCGTGCTCGGCACCGAGAAGCCCTACCGGATAGCCAAGCCCCGCCGCGAGCGCTCGGTCGAGCGCCCCGCGCAGATCGTCAAGACCCCGCATGAGGGCTTCAAAATCCTGCACCTGCGCGGCCTCTATCACGACTACTATCGCCTGCCCATGGCCGCGCACGTGACCAAGGCGAGCCTGGACTACGGCAGCTTCCGCATCTTCGTCTACGGCCCCTCGATCTCGTATTTCCCCAGCGACTACTCGACGCTGATGAGCTATGACGCCATCGTCCTGGACAACGTGCCGGTGGAGGCGCTGGACGAGATTACCATGCAGTACCTGACCGACTACGTGAAAAGTGGCGGCGCCCTGCTGGTGATCGGCGGGCACTGGGCCTTCGGCGGCGGCGGCTATAAGGGCAGCCCGCTGGAGGAACTCCTGCCGGTGACCGTCAAAGGTCCCTTCGATGTGAAGCAGGTCGCGGGCGGCGTCATCCGGCCCGCGCTGGGGCCGGGGGTCCCGGTGAGCACGCTCTGGTATCAGGACCTGAACGTCCGCCCGCAGGCGCAGGTGAAGATGTGGGCCGGCGATAAGCCCTTCTGGGTGGAGTGGCGCCTGGGCCAGGGCGTGGCGGCGGTCATGACCGGCGTCTGCTATGGCGAGCGCACCGGCGATCTGGTGCCCTTCTGGGAGTGGTCCGGCTGGCCGAAGTGGTTCGGCGAGAAGCTCGTGACCCTGGCCGCGGAGACCAAGTAGGGGCGCGTTTTGCGTAGCGAAGCGGAGCAACACACGCCCGCTCGCTAACTG
>DASXVN010000071.1:0-6112 GCA_036504235.1 Armatimonadota bacterium
AAACGGCCGGGCGGAGGTCAGAACCTCCGCCCCTACGGGAGGGGCTGCGCCGAATTGCCGCCCGTTCGGCAGGGATAGAGCCTTCCGCGCCGGTTTGATTTCAGTTCGCGAACGGGCGGCAATTGCCCGCGGACGGGCAAAAGCCGCCCCTACAACGGCGAACGACAACGGCCGGCGGGGGACGTAGCCCCCGCCCTACAGCACGGAAACCGCACTTACGCTACGGTCTCCATGAGGACTTCGTCAATCCACACGGTACCCTCGCCCGCGGCCAGGAACTCGATCAGGACACAGTGCGTGCGCGGGCCGGTGGGGGTGAACTCCACGGAGACCTCGGTCCAGTCGGAGACGCCCTCGACCGGGTCCGAGATATTCACACTATTGATGTAGATAGGGCGCGGGGCGAAGAGCCACTCGCTGGCGCGCAGGCGGGCGGAGCCACTGCGCAGGTCGGTCTTTATCCAGGCGGAGACGCGATAGGTCCGGTCACGGGTGAGGTGGAGCGAGCAGCCCTCGCCGGTGCTGGCGAGGACGGTCTCCTCCGACCCCGTCACCTGCAGGCGCAGGCAGGGGGCGGTCTGCCGGCCGCCGGTGGAGAGCACGCTGACCGGCGCGTCCGGGGCATCCACGGGATAGGTGATCGCCTGGCCGCGGCAGGAGGCGGCGGGGTCGAGGATTTCGGTGAAATCGCAGACGACGCCCTGCTGGAAGACGCGGAAATCCAGCGGGCGTCGCGGACCGGTCTCGCCGCGGGTCCAGGGGTACAGGCCCGCCATTTCCGTCGGGTAGCGGTCGAGAATCAGTTCGTTGGGGACGGCCTGCTCGGCGAGGCGCGCGCCGGCCGCGCCGGGCAGCGCGCCCAGGGTGAAGGATACCTCGTAGAGGTAGTTGCCCGCCTCGTCTTGGGGCGGCTGCAGATGGCGCGCGACTACCCAGTGCAGGTGCTCGTCGAGCATGTTGGCGCAGGTGGCGGCGGAGACCGGAATATTGGAGCTGTGGAACTCGACCACCGGGCAGCGGTCCTCCTCGCCGAAGTAGCCGAGGAAGCCCTCGGGGTCGATCTGGCGCAGGCCGTAGTGATCGCGGTTGCCGTAGGCGTCGGCGCCGAGGTTGTTCTGGTTCCAGCGCAGAATCCGGCCGTCCGGATGCTGCCAGAGGATGAAGGGGTAGCGCACGAATCCGACGCGGTCCTCCACGACGCGCTCGGGGAGGAAGTTAGCGAACTCAACCTGGTGCGAGACCGGCGACTGGACGTGGCTCTCGGTGTGCACCACGTAGCCCATATCGGGGTCCACGGCGAAGGTGCAGACCTTGAGGGCGTGCATACCGTCGGCGAACCACTCCTCGAACTTCACGGTGAGCGTCGCGCCGCCCTCGCTGAAGGTCAGCTCGTGGCGCTCGCTGGTCGTGGCCTGTTCCCACTCCACCCAGTTGGCGAGGGTGATCCGGTCGCCGGGGGCGGTGGGGGCATGGTAGACCTCGGGGTACTCCACGGCGCGCGGCTCGTCCGGGTAGAAATTGGTCAACTCCAGGGTATGAGCGTCGCCGGTCACCAGCCCGACGCGGGTGTCACCATCGAGCACCCAGTAGGTGCGGGGCTGGAACTCCTCCAGGCGGAAGTTGGGGGTGTAGCCGGCGTAGCGGCCGGTCAGGTTCAGTTCCGCCAGGGTGCGGCGGAGAATCGAGTCGTTGGTCATGGGTGGGTCCTCCAGTGTATTTGTGGTTCGGTCAAGTCTTGGGTCGTATGGGGCGGTTCGTCGCCCGTGCGTTGAATGACAGCTAGCGGGCGGGCGTGTGTGTCGGCGCAGACGCCGCCAAACGCGCGCGGAAACGGCGACTGGGCACTAACGTTCTCGGTTGGCGCGGGCGGAGCAAGCTCCGCCCCTACGCGGAAACGGCGACGGCGCCACCCCGCACCGGCGAGACCCTTCGACAAGCTCAGGGCGGGCAGCCGGTGCCACCGACAGGGCGCGGCTTACACTCTCTCCGCGCGGCACATCGCTATCAGGTTCGCTACCGGGACGTCCTCGGGTAGCGAATGGGCCGCGGCGCAGAGGTAGCCGCCCCCGGCGCCTAGCACGCGCATGATTCGCGTCGCCTCGGCGGAGACCTCCTCGGGGGTGCCGAAGGGGAGCAGGTGCTGCAGGTCAATGCCGCCGTGGAAGCAGAGGCGGCCGGCGGCTTTCGTCTTGAGCGCCTCGGGTTGCATCTCCGCCGCGGCGGGCTGAGTGGGGTTGAGCACGTTGACGCCGACCGCGATGATGTCCTCCAGGAGGCGATAGACCGAGCCGCAGGAGTGGTGGAAGAGGAAGGAGTCGGGCGCGGCGGCGTGGACCGCGGCGTAGTACTCCGCCACGTAGGGCGCGATCAGCTCGTGGAAAACGCTCGGCGACATGAAGGGGCCGGTCTGCAGACCCCAGTCATCCCCGAAGCAGAAGATATCCACCACGTCGGCCAACGGTTTCACGACCAGCTCCACGCGGGCCAACTTCTCGGCCAGCCACACGTCGAAAAGATGGCGCACGATATCGGGGTTGAGCACCAGATCCATGGGGAACTGGTCAAAGCCGCGCATGGCGCAGCCGGCCTCGAAGAAGCCGCCGGAGACCCAGAAGGTGGTGGGGTAGTCGGCGGCGCGATAGGCGCGGGCGACGCCGTGGGTCCAGTCCAAGTGCGCGGGCGGCTCCTGGGGCTGGGGCTGGAGCTGGCGAATCTCGGCGTAGGACTGCTCGCGCAGGGGGAACTCGTGGCGGACGGCGGGGTTCTTGATGGAGCGGTCGCGGGTGGCGGCGCGCTGCTCGCGGGCCGCGCGCTCGCGCTCGTAGGCGGGCGGGTCCAGCTCGCGCAGGACCGTTAGCGGCGGCCCGAAGGGCACCCAGCGGAGGTCTACGTCGAGGTAGCGCTGGATCGCCTCGTCCACCCACGTACCGTCCGCGTCGCGGTCGGCGGGGAGCGCGTAGCCGAGTTCCTGGCGCAAGGCGGAGAGGAAATCGCCCTCGCAGAGGCTCATGGCGGTGCCGCCGAAGTCCACGGGACAACGGTCGGGGGTCTGGTTGCGGAGGGCGCAGAGCACGCGTTCGCGGGAAGTCATAGGATCATCTCACTGATTTCGGATTTTGGGTTAGGTAGGAAGGGGCCAACGTTCTTCCGTGCCTGGAACCGGCCTCCTCCGAGTATGCTGAGCTGATGCACGGGGGCCGGCTTGCGTAGTTCGGGCGCCCAAACTCGGAGGCAGTAGCTGATGGAGGACAGCATAGCAGCATACGGGACGACAGTCGAGGCATAGACTCCCCTGATTAGGGCACTAGGGATCAGGCGCGCGGGGGCGGGGGCGAGGCGTGGTTTGACGAGTTGCTGCTGAAGACGGGGGAGTAGCGTCCCAGTTGGGTATACTGAGAGTATCCGCGTAGAGGAGGCGAAGGGCTTTTGCTGAACCATCTGGCGCCGGGACTGGGCGCGTTGGGGTTGGGCGGACTTCTGGGCTATGGGGTGGCGATCGCATTTCGGAGCGCGGCCCGCACCCTGGGGTGCATGTTGGGGTTGCTGTTCATTCTGCTGCAGGTTCTGGCCTACTACAAGATCGTGACGGTGGACTGGGGCTCCCTGGCCCACCAGGCGGCGCCGGCCGGCCACGCCGCCGAGGCCGCGGGGCAGCGGCTGTGGCACATCCTGACCTACAACCTCCCGTTCGCCGGGGGGTTCGCGGGCGGCTTTCTGCTGGGCATGCGGCGGGTGTAGCGGAGCGGCAGGTGGTTCTGCCCTAGTACTGCCTCCTCCGCGCCATTGCCGTTCCCCCCTCTCCCCAGTCTGCGCGGGGAGAGGGGCCGGGGGTGAGGCCGGCCTGGCGCTTGCCCTTGGCCTGTCGAAGAGGTGCCTCGTCGAGGAGCGTATGGTCAGCGTCGGCGGGGTACGAGCCCCCGCCCTACAAACGGCGAACCCGCAAAACAAAACGAGACAGCGTCCTGCGACGCCGTCTCGTTCGTTGTTCTCAGTTAACCGCGCGCGGCTACTGGTTCGGGTCCCAGGCGGCGGCGAAATCCGCTACCGAGGCGGCGGTGATCTTCTGCCATTTCGCATGGCCGTCGGCGAAGGCGAAGTTAGCGCCCTCGCTGTGCCGGGGGTCGGGATTGGACCCGCCGGGGCCCGGGTCGGTGCCGTCCTTGGGGAAGATATACCACGCCACGTCCGGCTGCTTGGTCGCGTCCGCGTAGGTGATCTTCTCCGAGGACTTGTGCGCGTTGGCGCCGCCGGAGCCGGTCATCCACCAGTTCATGCCGTAGCCGACCGGGGGGCCGGACAGGGTCGGGCAGGCCAGGATCTGCTTGTTCTCGGTGTAGGGCTGCAGGTCGTCGAACCAGGCCACCGTCTTGCCGTTGACGTCCACATACGGAGCGGGCGGATACGCGCCGTCATAGTCCTGGCAATACATCATCGTCGCCAACTGCAACTGCTTGACGTTGGACAGACAGGAAGTAGCTTTGGCCTTCTCAATCGCCCGGTTGAAAACCGGAAAAAGGATGGAGGCCAAGATACTGATGATCGCCATGACAACCAGAAGCTCGATGAGAGTGAAGCCTTTTCTCATCTTGGCACCCCCGACGCGGCAGAATAATAAGGCCTTCTAGTAGACAGTGGGGAGCGCGGCGCGGTTCCGCCTAAGGTGACGGCGGACATGAGGCCGTGCTGTAGGGCGGGGGCTACGTCCCCCGCCGTCGCCAGCCAAACGTTCGTCCGGCGGGGGACGTAGCCCCCGCCCTACAGACGGCAACGACCCACGGCCCCTACAACGGCGACGTCCCGGCCCTACTCCTCCGCGGGCGGCATCCCCGGCATGCCGGCCATGGACATCTTCATGCCCGTCCAGCGCGAGCGGATCTTGCCTACTACCGTGGTCGTGCCGGCCTGGTTGTAGAAATCCGCGCCGACCGCGACCACGTTGACGGTCAGCATCGGTACATCCGTCGGGAAGACGTTCGGCGGCACCACGCAGGACAGCGTCTCGGCGGGCAGCAGTATCCCCTTGTCCAGGTCGTCGGCGATGGTCGTGGCCTGCTCGTAGTCGTGGCGCACGCGCTCCGGCGGCTCCACCGTGCTGCTGACCCACTGGTAGATGGTCATGGACTGCGGCGTGGTCCCCTGGGCGGGATGGTTCTCCATGCCCGTGATCTGGATGATGAAACCCCGCGCGCCCGCCACCGGCTCCCAGGTCAGCTCAAAACCCGCGGCCGGGTCCACGTCGGCGAGGGTCTCGGGGGCGGTGATCTTCAGCGGCGGCAAGAATCCGGCCAAAGTCGCGGTGAAGCCGCCGGTGTTCAGCACGTAATCGCCTGCGCCGACGACTTTCTCCGGCAGCTTATCGTTGGAGCCGGCCGCGGTCTTGTCGAACTCCTCGGCCAGGCGGCTCCAGTCCATCGTCGCCGGCCCCCGCCCTTGCGGCGCGGTGGGCATACGGCTGCTGTCAACGTCCAGGGTGTTGGTCACCGGCCCCTCGGCCACGTCCGGGTGCCAGTAGAGCTTCATGGTCATGGTCATCTTAGTGGGCTTAGCGGGCTCGGTAGTGCCCGGCTCCGCCGGCGTGTCCGGCCCGGGGGGCGTAGGTTTGTCGACGGTGAGCACCAGCTTGTTCTGCGGCAGCTTGAGGTCCCCGGGGACGCCCACGAAGATCGGCTCGACGGCGGGCACCGCGTATTCCGCCAGCCCGGTGATCACGCGCTTGGGCTTGAACATGTCCGCGAGGCCGGGGATATTGGCCATGCCCGGGATATTAGGCATGGCAAAAGGCATCGCCATCGTCTCGGTACTCAGGGTGACGACATACTTGATCGCGGTCGGCTGCTCGGCGCTGGCTCCGGTAGCGAGCCCGGCGAGGGCCAGGAGGACGGACAACAACAGCAGGCTAGTCGTGCGGGTCATGGTGGCGGTCTCCTTTTGGTTGGTCTTGAGAATGAGTTGAGACGGCGGTTGCCGGGCCTCACCCCCCAGCCCCCTCTCCTGGCAGGAGAGGGGGGGGAAGGCAACGGCGACGGCGGACCCCACCCCTACATGGGGGAGGGTTTGCCGTTACTGTAGGGCGGGGGCTCGTACCCCGCCGTCGGTAAGCCAACGTTAGCGT
>DASXVN010000072.1:0-23047 GCA_036504235.1 Armatimonadota bacterium
CGGCCACGGCCCCGGCCACGGCCACGGCCACGGCCACGGCCACGGCCACGGCCACGGCCACGGCCACGGCCACGGCCACGGCCACGGCCACGGCCACGGCAACAACTAACGGCCGGCGGGGGACGTAGCCCCCGCCCTACAGGGAGAAACGGCGGCCCGGGGGCAACTTTCTTGCCGGGGTGCTTTCGACTCCGCTGCTTTATGGAGTATAATGTCGCAGTTCGCGTACCGTCGCCGCACTGGCCTTTCGCGCCAACCTACACCAGGAGACCCGCCC
This sequence comes from Armatimonadota bacterium, assembly GCA_036504235.1. Taxonomy (GTDB): domain Bacteria; phylum Armatimonadota; class Zipacnadia; order Zipacnadales; family Zipacnadaceae; genus Zipacnadum. The sequence continues at coordinate 278 of DASXVN010000072.1, forward strand.
ATGATGACTCTTCGGAGTATCGCAGCACTGCTCGCGGTCGCGACCGCTTGCGTCTGGCTTACCCCCGGTCCTCTCCAAGCCCAACTCGTCGGCCCGGACTACGTCATCAGCCCCGGGGACATGCTCAATGTCAACGTCTACGGGGAGCAGGACCTGTCCAAGAACTACCCGGTCGGTCCGGCCGGAACCATCACCATGCCGCTGATCGGGCAGGTGCCGGTGGCCGATCTGACGCTCGACCAGGCGCAACAGGTGCTGACCAAGCGGCTCAAAACGGTGCTGCGCTCGCCGCACTTGGTGGTCGGCATTGATGAGGCCAGTTCCGTGCGCAAGGTCTACGTTCTGGGCTACGTCACCACCCAGGGGCCGCTGGAACTGCACCTGGGGGCGACCATCTTCGACGCCCTGGCGGCGGCCGGTCCTACGGACATCTCCGACCTGCGCCAGATCCAACTCACCCACCCCGGCCAGACTCCCGTGACCCTGGACCTGAGTGGACTGCGCACCGGCAAGCTGCTGGGGGTCAACGATCGGCTCATCTTCGGCGACGTGATCTACGTGCCCAAGCTGGAGGATCGCGTGTCGGTGCTCGGACAGGTGAAGACGCCGGGCAGCGCGGTCATGCCGCTGGGACAGACGATTACGGTGCTGGACGCGCTGGCGCGCATCGGCGGGGGGCTCACCGCGGACGCCTCCTTGTCGAACGCGCTGCTGGTCCACGTGAGCGGCGACGCTACTCCGATCAACCTCGACGCCTTGATGAAGCGCGGCGACATTTCCCAGAACGTGGTCCTGCAGGCGGGGGACACGCTGGTCGTGCAGCAGGCCGAGAATATCTCGGTGGTCGGCGAGGTCGTCCAGCCGGTTTCCTTCCTGAGCAACCAGCCGGTTACCGTCCTGCAGGCGCTGGCGCAGGCGGGCGGGTTCACCGCTAAGGCGGACCTCGCGCACACGCAACTAGTCTCGGCGCGGGGCGTGACGCGGGTGTTGGATATTAAGGCGCTCTGGGACCGCGGCGACCTGTCGCAGAATGTGAAGCTGCAGCCCGGCGACGTCCTGGTGCTGCCCAAGATGGCAGCCACCAACCTGCTGATTGTGGGCGCGGTGGTCAAGCCTGGGGTGATTGATCTGGCGGACACCCAGCAGCGCGACCTGCTGCGGATGGTCACCTACGCCGGAGTATCCCCGCAGTCGGACCTCACCAAGGTGCAGGTCTACCGCGACGAGCAGCAGTTCGTGATCGACGTTAACGCGGTCATGAACGGCGACGTGAAGTCGAATATGCAGCTGCAGCCCGACGATATCGTGATGGTCCCCGAGAAATCGGTCATCTATGTGCTCGGTACGGTGCTCCACCAGGGCAAGCTGCCCTGGGACACGAAGCTCACCGTACTGGACGCGATCAGCGACGCCGGGGGCCTGGGGCCGCGAGCCAACGAGAACGGCACCATCCTCGTGCGGCCGGTGGCCAAGGGCAAGACCCAGATCTTCAAGGTGCCGCTGGGCGATCTGCGCAAGGGGAAGGCCCCGGAGAACTACCGCCTCCAGCCCGGCGACATCATTTTCGTGCCGAACCTGGGCGAGCGCGAGGCCGGGATGGGCATCCTGCGCGACTTGATGTACATGGCGACCACGGTCATTTCTCTCACTCGCTGAGCGCACCCTCAGAGACAAAAGAAGGAGCGGCGTCAGTTGACGCCGCTCCTTTTGGGTGTGGGAGGCAACTCTCGGCGCCCGCTAGCGCGTCGCGGAGCGGCGCAGGGCCTCATAGTCCGCCCAGATGACCGCCTCCAGGCCCAGATTCGCCGCCAGGATTTTCCCCTCGGTGAGCAACTCCGGATGAAGTTGCTCGGCCACGATCCACAGCCACACCTGCTTGCCCTCGGCGTGCGCGGCGGAGACCGGCGCGTGCAGGACCTCCGGGCCCGGCAGGCGGAAGCCGCGGCCCTCCGGGGTGACTACCAGCGCCAGACTGGCCACGCCGGAGTTGGCGGCCAGGACCTTCCAGTCGTCCGCGCCGCTCAGGGCGGTCGCGGCCTCCAGGGGAGGCGGGGGGGCCACGATGGACACCAGGCGCCGGTCCACGGACTGCACGGCGGCGGCGGCGGCGAGGATGAACATACTCAGGCTGTGGCGGCGGAAGCTCAGGACCTCGGGCGTCAGTTCGCGGGGAAGTGCTTGGCCCGCCGCGGCGCTGAAGAGGCGCTGGCAATAGCTGCAGTGGCAGGCCCAGGCCCCGCGCGAGTGGTAGAACCCGGGCGCATCCCAGACGAAGCCCTTGACCTCCAGCAGCCACGCCAGGGTGCGCATGGAATTGGCGAACCACTCCAGGTAGCGGGGATCGTTCGGGCAGGCGCGGGCGCAGCGGCGGCCCCGGCTGTCGATCTGCAGGGTCTGGGGGTGGGTGTGGAGGTACAGGCTGGTGGTGGCGGGGTCGGCGTCGAGGACCTTACCGTAGCCGGCCGGCGCCACGTAGGCCTCCAAGCCGCTGTGGGCGAGCTGGCGGGTGAAGGCGGCCAGGCGCTCGGACTCCCAGCGGGCCTCGTCCTCGGGGCAGGTGATCACGGCAAACTGCAGTCCCTGGTCCACCAGCCAGGCGGGGGAGATGCGCTCCAGGGCCGGGAGGGCGCCGCCGATGAGCACCCCATGGCGCGGCGGCGCGGAGCCGTGTGAAGGAACGCTGCCCTCGGTTCGTGGACGAGACGCTGGCAGGTGTCGTCACTCCCGGTAGCAAAACTAATGGCACCGTCTTCCTCGCGAGGCCGGGAATCTCCTCCTGCGCCGAAAATACCTGAAAAACGCGCCCGAAAGGTCTTGACAGCTTAGTACAAACGTGCTATCTTCGTCGCATTCCGGCTAGTAGGAGGTCACCGATGACCGAAGCCCAGCTCACCGGTCGGCGGCGTGAAATATATGACTACGTAGTTAAGGCGATCAAGGACCGAGGCTATCCGCCGACCATGCGCGAGATCGCGGCGGCGCTCGGCTTCAAATCGCCCTCCACGGTCCTGCATCACCTGCGCATCCTCGAGGAGCAGGGGTTCATCGAGCGCGAGGCGGAACGCAACCGGGCCATGCGGCCGACCGCGAGCCAGGATTCCGCCGCCGGGGCGGGGCGGCTGGTGCCGCTGGTGGGCCGGGTGGCAGCGGGTGCGCCGATTTTGGCCGCGGAGAACCTGGACGGGTATCTGGTTCTGCCGCCCGAGCTGTTCTCGGGACCGCAGCTATTCATGCTGCAGGTGCAGGGCGACAGCATGATCGAGGCGGGAATCCTCGACGGGGACTACGTGATCGTCAACCAGCAGGAAACGGCCAACGACGGGGATATCGTAGTGGCGTTGCTGGAAGACGAGGCGACCGTGAAGCGTCTGTGGCGACGCGCCGATTACATCGAGTTGCAGCCCGAGAACCCCACCATGGAGCCGATTCGGGCCACAAACGTGCAGGTGCTCGGCAAAGTAGTGGGCGTCGTGCGAGCGATCAGCTAGGCGCGGGCGCGGCGGGCGGGTCCGGGTCCTCTTTGCCGCTCTCCAAGCGCTGGAGCACCAGACAGGTGGCGTCGTCACTGCGCGGCCGCGCGGACCAGCGGCGGGCCGCCTCCACCACGCGGTTGGCGGTCTCCTGCGGTCGCGCCCCTTCGCCCAGCGACTTGAGAGCGGCATTGGCGATGCGAGTCTCCTGGAATTCCTCCCCCTGATGGTTGCGCGATTCGCTGATGCCGTCCGTGTAGGCGATCACGATCTCGCCCGGGCGTACGGTAACCGTTTTCTGGTCGTAGCGGGGCGAGCGGGTGGCGCCGACCACGATGCCGCCGCTGGTGAGCGTGTCGAGCTGGCCGCGGTGCGGGGAGAGCAGCAAGGGAGGAGGATGGCCGCAGTTGACGAAAGTTAGCGCGCCGGTGTGGGGGTTGAGCAGGCCGATGAACAGGGCCGCGTAGGTCTCCGGAGCGAGGCTGTCGTAAATCTGGCGGTTGACCTCATAGGCGATCTCGCGGGGCGCAAGGCCCTCGCGCGCCGCGGAGCGGGTGTGGGAGAGAATCAGCGACAGGTAGATGAGGCCCGAGACGCTCTTGCCGGAGATGTCGCCCAGGCAGACCAGATAGTCGCCGCTCTCCAGGCGCTCGAGAATGTACAGGTCGCCGCCGACCTCCAGCGCCGGTTCCAGGCGCAGGGCGGCGCGCCAGCCGGGGATATCCGGCGGCTGGGGCGGGAGCATGACGTCCTGCAGGGTCCGCGCCAGCAGCATCTCGTTGCGAATGCGACTGGCCTGGGCCTGCTCCTCATCCCGAGACTGCACCAGGTAGCCGGAGACGACCGCGACCGTGATCAGGAAAGGGATGCCCAGGAAGGGCAGGCCCGTGGTGTCAGTCGCCAGAAAGCTCATCGCGGGGGTCCCGGGGGGCAACGTGGCCACCAGGACCAGCGCGTAGCCGCCGATCGCGCCCAGGGCGGTGAGCACGGCGCCGGGGACCTGGAACCAGATGGCTCCTTCTATGACGATCAGATAATACACCTGGAACAGGGCGCCCCAGTAGTTCTCGCCGGCGGCAAAGAGCGCGCCGCTGACCAGGGCCACGTCCAGGGGCAGGGAGATGGACCGCTGCCAGGTCAGCGACTTGCGGCGGAAGTAGTAGAGGAAGACGACCGAGGTGAAAGCGCCGGCCAGGACGACGATGACGCGGACCGGCCACTCCTGCTTCATCGGCACCGGGGAGAGGACGGTGGAGCCGAGGAAGGCGACCAGGAAGGCCAGGCGCAGCAGGGCGGAAAAGAGATCGGTTTGCTGTTCCAGGAACCGCGACGCGGAGCGCGACGGATCGGATCTCCGGCTCTGCAAGCACCCTCACCTCCTCGGGTTAGGTCGGCCAATACTAGTATTGTACGCCGGTGAGGCCAGGGCTGCAAGCGCCGCCGGGTCCGGAGGGGCCCCCGCCGCAGACCGCCGGCAGGGAGGAAGAGACCGCGACCGCTGCGGTCCGGCTCGGGATGATCCACGGGTTCACCTACGACGGCCATGTGCACACCAGCCTGGGGCAGGGCAGCGACCCGCCCGCGGAATGCCTGCGCGCCGCGCAAGCCGCGGGTCTGGCGGCGGTGGCCTTTACCGACTACTATGAGGTCGAGGAGAGCCAGGTGCCGGTGCGGCTGGAGGCCTACCGGCGCGCGGCCGGCGAGAGGCCGGTGCGGGTGGTGGCCGGCGCCGAGTGCGCGATTCTCGATCCGCTGGGGCGGCTGACGCTGGCGGAGAGCGCGGCGCGGCCCTTTGCGCTGGTGCTGGCGCGACTGTCGTCGCTGACCGAAGGCGTGGCGCGCAGCACGCCGGTGCGGCTGGAGGCGCTGCTGGAGAACCTGCGCGGGGCGCTGGTGTCGGCGTGCCGCCGGCCGCACGTCAACGTGTTGGCGCTGCCCTTCAACCTCGGCCGGTTCTCCGCGGCCCTGACGCCCGGCCAGATTCCGCTTTCGCTGCTGGAGGAGTTGGGCGGCGTGATGCGCGAGCAGGAAGTCGCCTGCGAATTGGCCAATAGCATCTGGTCGTGGTACCCCGAACTGCCCCCCGAGGACTTCCTGGAGGAGTACGCGCGGCTGCTGATGGCTTTCAGTCGCGAGGGGGTCAAGTTCGTAGTCGGCAGCGACGCGCATGCGGCCGGCGCGGTCGGGAACCTGCAGTTTGTTCACCGCCTCGCGGCGGCGGCGGGGCTGGAGAAGACGCAGTTTGTAGATATCGCCCGGTTGCCCGCGCTCAACTAGCGGGCGGCGGGGCGTTTCACTATTCAGGAGGATCATCATCATGTCCGGATTTCCGCAGGATTTCGTGTGGGGCTGCGCTACCGCCGCTTACCAGATTGAGGGGGCGCCCCTCGAGGACGGCAAGGGGCCCAGCATCTGGGATACCTTCGCCCATGAGCCGGGCAGGATTCGGAACGGCGATACCGGTGACGTGGCCTGCGACCATTACCACCGCTGGGCCGAGGACGTGAAGATGATCGCGGGGATGGGCCACAACGGCTACCGCTTTTCGATCTCCTGGCCGCGCGTGCTGCCCGACGGGCGGGGGCAGGTCAACGAGCGGGGGGTGGATTTCTACAGCCGGTTAGTCGATGGCCTGCTGGAGGCGGGGGTGGCGCCCTTTGCGACGCTTTATCACTGGGACCTGCCGCAGGCGCTGCAGGACCGGGGCGGCTGGCCGAACCGCGATACGGCGCAGTATTTCGCCGAATACGCGGCCCTGATGTTCGACCGCCTGGGCGACCGCTGCCCGAACTGGATCACGCTGAACGAGCCGTACGTGGTGGCGGAACTGGGGCACCTGCAGGGGATCTTCGCGCCCGGGATGCAGAGCGTGGAGGCGTGTCTGGCCTGCGCTCATCACCTGAATCTGGCCTCGGCGCTGGGGGTGCAGGCCTTCCGGGCGAGCGGGCGGGCCGGGCAGATCGGCCTGACCTGCAACCTCACGCCGATGGAGCCGCTGACGGACAGCCCCGAGGACGCGGCGGCGACTGCGCTGTACGACCAGTGGATCAACGGTTGGTGGCTGGAGCCGACCTGCCGCGGGCACTATCCACAGCAGTTGGTCGAGGGGCTCGCGGAGCAGATGCCGGATATCCGGGACGGGGACCTGGAGCTGATCGCCGAGCCGCTGGACTTCTTCGGGCTCAACTACTACCGGCGGCAGATGGTGGCGCACGATCCGGGATATTTCCTCAACTCGCGCGTCGAGGAAGGGCCCGGGACGCGGACGGACATGAACTGGGAGGTTCACCCGACCTCGTACTACGACATGCTCAGCCGGATGGTCAAGGAGTACGGCATTTCCTCGATCTACTTGACGGAGAACGGCGCGTTCTACCTGGACACCGTGGGGCCGGATGGCGAGGTCCACGATCCCCAGCGCATTGCCTATCTGGAGCAGCACCTGGCCCAGGTGGAGCGCGCGCTGGACGACGGGCTGCCGATTCACGGGTACTTTTTGTGGAGCCTGATGGATAATTTCGAGTGGGCTTCCGGTTTCAGCATCCGCATGGGCATCGTGTATACGGACTATCCGACGCAGCGGCGCCTGCCTAAGGACAGCGCCCGCTGGTACTCGCAGGTGATTCGCAACCGCGCTCTGCCGGCGTGAGTCGCGACCCAGGGGCGCGTCGCTCCTGCCCACTTTCCATATATACAGGGCGAGGATGATAGGGTACAATTGGCTGTGATTATCAGGGCCATCGCAGACTGGCCCTTCCTATCCTGGGTCGCGGGTGGAGACACACAGCTATGCATGATTTGCCTGGCGAGGACCAAATTGCGGCTGCCGAGCGCCGGCTGGCCGAATGGCGCGCTCGGGGCGAGAACCGACCGGCTGACGCGAGCGCGCTCCTGACCGAGGCGCTGGACGGGGTCGCGGACCTCTTGCGGCAGTGGCGCCAGGGCGCCGCGGCCGATCCCGGTGCGGCTGGCCAGGAGGAAGGGCGCTTGGGCGCCATCCTCCAGAGCATCGGCGACGCGATTATCGCCACCGACCGGGAGGGACGAGTCACCCTGATGAATGGCGCGGCGGGGGCGCTTACCGGCTGGACGGAGGCGGAGGCCCTGGGCCGCCCGCTGCCGGAGGTCTTCTGCATCGCCGATGAGGTGAGCGGGGCGGTCTGCACCAGCCCGGTGAGGCTGGTGCTGCAGACCGGCCAAGCGCAGGCGCTGACTAATCACACCCTCCTGACGGCCCGCGACGGCACGAAACGAGCGATCTCCGAGAGCGGCGCCCCCCTGGTGGGCAGCGACGGGGAGGTCCAAGGAGTCGTGCTGGTGTTCCGGGACGTGACCGCCGAGCGGCAGACCCGGGCCGAGTTGGCGCGGTTGGCTTCCTTCCCCGAGGTGAACCCCAATCTGGTCCTGGAGATCTCCGCGCGGGGTGAGCTTCTGTACGCCAATGCGGCGGTGCGGAAAGTGCTCGCCGAGGATCGGGAGGCGCTGCTGGCCCCGTTGCGCGCCGGTTGGGACCAGGCGCCCGTGGTCGCCGGGCCCGCCGGGCCGGGCCCGCTGAGCCTGGAGATACCGGTGGGGGAACGCTGGTACCTGGCCGCGTGCGTGCGGATGCCCGGGCAGGCGCGGATGCGGGTGTACATGATCGACATTACCGCGCACAAGGCTGCCGAGGAGGCCCGGCACCTGGAGCACGAGCGGCTGAGTACCACCCTGATGAGCATCGGCGACGCGGTGATCGCCACGGACCGCGCAGGCCAGGTCACGCTGATGAACGGCGTGGCGGAGCAGTTGACGGGCTGGTCGGAGGCCGAAGCTCGGGGCCGCGCGCTGGCAGAAGTATTTCCGATCCACAATGAGATGACCGGGGCGGTCTGCGCCAACCCTGTGGAGCTAGTGCTGCGCAGCGGACTGGTACAGGGGCTGGCCAACCACACGGTCCTCACCGCCCGGGACGGCTCTCTACGTGCGATCGCCGATAGCGGCGCCCCGATTCTGACCAGCGACGGGCGAGTCGAAGGCGTGGTTCTGGTCTTCCGCGACGTGACCGAAAGCAGCCAGTTGGAGCGCGAGCGACAGGCGGCGCTGGAGCTCTTGGAGCTGGTCAACCTCGGCTACGAGCTGCCCCAGTTGATGGAGGAAATGACCGCTTTCCTGCAGTATTGGTCGGGTTGCGAGGCGATTGGGATCCGGCTGCGCGCGGGCGACGATTTCCCCTATTTCGAGACCCGCGGGTTTGGCGAGGAGTTTTTCACCGCCGAGAGTACCCTGTGCTCCCGGGACGCGGAGGGGCACGCGCCGCAGGACGCGAACGGGACGGTCTTGCTCGACTGCATGTGCGGCAATATCCTCCAGGGGCGATTCGATCCGGCGCTGCCCTTCTTCACGGCCCGCGGCAGCTTCTGGACCAACTCCACAACCGAACTGCTGGCGGGAACCACCGAGCGCGAGCGGCAGAGCCCCACCCGCAATCGCTGCAACACCGCCGGCTATGAGTCGGTGGCCCTGATTCCCTTGCGCTCGGGAACGGAAACTCTCGGGCTGCTGCAGTTCAATGACCGCCACCGGGGGCGGTTCACGCCGGAACGCATCGCTCTTCTGGAGCGGCTTAGTGACAGCCTGGCGCCGGCTGTGGCCAGCCGCCTGGCCGACGCGGAGCTGCAGGCGCGCGAACGGGAACTCCGGGAGGCGCAAGGCCTGCTGCAGGGGCTCCTGGACAGCACACCCTCCCTGGTCTACATCAAAGACTTGGAGGGACGCTGGCTGTTGGTGAATCAGGAGATGGCGAGGCTTCTGGGGCGGCCCCAGGAAGAGCTCCTGGGCCGGACTACCCACGAGCTCTTTCCCGCGGAAGTCGCCGACGTTCACCGGGCCAACGATCTCGCGGTGATCGAGAGCGGCATGCCGATAACCGTCGAGGAAGTGTCCGGGGAGACGGCGGGGAACCGGATTTATATTTCGGTGAAGTTCCCGCTCTTTGACGCCTCCGGCCAGGTCCGCGCGGTCTGTGGCCTCTCTACCGATATCACGGAACTCCGGGCCGCGGAGGCGGCCTTGGCCGCTACGAATGAGCGCTACCGCAGTCTCTATCAGGCGGTAAGTGGCGGGATTGTGCTCCTGGACCTGAACGCCGAGGTGGTGGACGCCAACGAGGCGGCCGCTGAACTGTTGGGGATTCCCCTGGAGGAGCTGCTGGGCGAGACCGTAGCGCACCCCGACTGGAACCCGATCGATGAGGACGGGAACGTGATCCCCCGCGAAGAGCGTCCCGTCATGGTCGTCTTGCGGGAGAAGCGACCGGTCCGCGGGTGGGTCTTCCGCGTGCCGCCGGCCCTGGCCCCGCGCGACCGGTGGTTGCTGATGAACTGCGAACCGCTGCTCGACCCGCAGACGCAGGACTTGCAGGGCGTAGTCTGCATTCTGGTGGACGTCACCGAGCAGCGGGAAATTCGGGAAGAACTGCGCCGGCACCGCGATGAACTCGAGCAGTTGGTGGCGGAGCGCACGGCGCGGCTGGCGGAGAGTGAGGCGAAGTACCGGGAACTGGTTACCAAGGCCACCAGCATCATCGTGCGCCTAGACCAGGAGGGGCGGATCGTCTTCTTCAGCGAGTGGGCGGAGCGCGTCTCCGGATACGGCGCAGAGGAGGTCGTGGGCCAATCGGCCTTCGGTCTACTCCTCCCGCTGGACCCGGACCTGCAGGGGGACGCGGCGGAGGGGTGGAGGCGGCTGCAAGAGCAATTGGGGGACGAGCGCCAGCGCGAAATTCGCTGGCACACCAAGGCGGGAGCCGACCTGTGGATACTGTGGAACGCCACGCCGCTTTACGATGAGCAGGGCGAGTTCTCCGGAGTGCTCGGGGTGGGGCAGGACGTTACGGAAAAGCACCAGGCGCTGGAGGCGCTGCAGCGGCGCGATCAGGTGCTGGCCGCGATCGCTCTGGCGGCGGAGAAGTTCTTAGCCGAGGCTGACTGGACGAAGAACATTCCCGAAGTTCTGAAGCGTCTGGGCGAGGCGACCGGCGCCAGTCGCGTGGCCCTCACCCAGAACTGGACGGAGGAGGCCGGGGTGGTCTGGGCCCGGCATGTGCACCAGTGGGCGGAGCCGGATCATCCGCACACGGCCGGCTTGGCCGCGGAGAGCGTAGATTTTGTCTGGACCGGGCCGGGGCTGCGGTCCTGGGCCGAGCGATTGGCGCGGGGCGAGCGGGTGCTCTGTGCCACCTCCGACGCCGAGCGGGTTTGGCTGGAGACCCACGGGCTGCGGTCGCTGGTCCTGGCCCCCGTGCGCCTGGAGGGGGCCTGGTGGGGTACGCTGGCCTTCGACGACTGCCGCGGGGAACGCGGCTGGTCGGAAGCGGAACTGGAGACCCTGGCCGCCGCCGCCGACATCCTCGGCGTCGCCATCCTCCGCCAGCGCAACAAGGAGCGGCTGCAGAGAACGATTGATGAACTGGCCCGGTCCAATGAGGAACTGGAGCAGTTCGCCTATGTCGCCTCCCATGATCTGCAGGAGCCGCTGCGCACGGTGACCAGCTACGTGCAGCTCCTGGAGCAGGAGTATGCCGACCAGCTCGGGGGAGAGGGAGAAGAGTATCTGGAGTTTGTGATAGAGGCAACCGGCCGGATGCACCACCTCATCCAGGACCTGCTGGCCTATTCGCGAGCGAGCGCGGTGCGGCAGTCGCTACGCCCGGTGGCGAGTGAGGTGGCCGTGCGGCAGGCGACGGCCGATCTGCGCCAGGTGATGGAGGCCACGGGGGCGCACCTGGAGTACGGGGAATTGCCCGAGGTCCAGGCCGACTTGGCGCAACTGACGCGCTTGTTTCAGAACCTGCTCAGCAACGCGCTGAAGTTCCACGGGGAAGCGCCGCCGGAGATCTTCATCGAGGCGGAGCGGAGCGGCCACGACTGGCTCTTCCGGGTGCGCGACAACGGGATCGGCATATCCGCGGCGTTCATCGATCGCATCTTCGTGATCTTCCAGCGGCTGCATACGCGGGAGGAGTACACAGGGACGGGGGTGGGCCTGGCGATCTGCAAGAAGATCGTGGAGCGCCACGGCGGGCGCCTCTGGGTGGAGTCCGAGCCGGGGAGCGGCACCACTTTCTTCTTCACCCTGCCGGCGGGGGCGGCCCCGGGCGAGGCGCGACACCAGACTCGCGGCTAGCCCGCCTCGGTCACTGAACTCAACCCCCGCACTCCCGTCTCTAGGCGGAGACTCAATCGCTGGGGGAGTGTGATCGCCATGAGCAGGACCGGACGGCTCAACCCGTACACCGAGATTCACAAGGCGGTGCGGCAAGCTCTATTTGAGACGGAGATGCGGCTGGGGTCAACCGACTGGACCGATGCGGAGGCTATCCCCGGGGCGGTCGCCGCGTGGCGCAACCTGACGGCGCTGCTCCGCGACCATGTGGAAAACGAGCACAACTTCGTCCACCCGATATACGAGCGCAAGCTACCGGGGGTTGCCCGCTCGCTCAACGCCGATCACGAGGAGCAGGAGGCATTCCTGCGGGAGTTGGACGGGCACTTTGATCGCCTGCTCGAGATGCCGCCGGACGACGCGCGCGTGGCGATGGGGCTGGAACTATACCGGGCGCTCAGCCGCTTCATCGCTGACTACTTGCCGCATCTCCTCCGCGAGGAGGGCGTCTTCCTGCGCAACCTGTGGGACGTGTGCAGCGAGGAGGAGATCGCCGACATGCTCGCGGCGATCATCGCGGCCGAGTCTCCCGAAAGCGCCGTCCTGAGCGGCGAGTTCATCCTCCGGGCCTCAAACCACCAGGACCTGAGGTCCCTGATGGAGGCGATCAGCGGCCGCGTGCCGGCACCGGTGATTGAGGGGATGATGCAGATGGCGCAGCAGTTCCTGCCGCCCCGGGAATTGCAGAAGCTGGCGCCGGCGCCGCCCGGCTGAGGCGGCGGAAGCAGGCTGCGGGCCTAGAAGCAGTTTCAGAACCGTCGCGTCCTGCGTAGCCCGCGCGAGCTACTAACTTAACGGTATACGCGGGCGGAGGCCGGAGCCTCCGCCCCTACCACGGCCCGATGGCGCTGTGTCCGTGCTGGTGCCGGGGGCGGGATTCGAACCCGCACGGGGTTACCCCCGGGGGATTTTAAGTCCCCTGCGTCTGCCCTTCCGCCACCCCGGCACCGGCGGGGGCTGCGATCAGCCCCGCGTGATGTAGACTGTAGTGGCCGGCTCCCCGTTAGTCAAGCTGGATTTCGCCGGTCCCCGCTGCCGGTACAGAGCCAGCGTCCAGCTTGCTCCCAGATACGAGGGCGAGAGGCAGGGCGCGAGTATGCCTTGCTGCTGCCCTGAGGCCACGATGCCTTCGTGACGCGATCACCGGGCGATTTTGCCAACACAACGCGGCAACTGGCCGCGCTGGCCAGCCCGGGGACGCGCCCCTAGGCCACCCAGCCGCGGGGAGGGGAGAGTCCTGTCTCCGGCGAAGCTTCCCGTAGACCTGGCAAGAGACTGAGCGGCGGGGCCCGCCCGCACCAAATCGGGAGGATGGATCACTATGCAACGAAGCATGCGCGGAATGCACCGAGGGTGGGCGGTCTGGGTGGGAATCGGGATAGCTGCTGTCCTCCTGGGCGGAGGCGCGCGGGCCGCGGAGACCGTGGACCTGCGCGGGTACGGCCAGGTCACGGCCACCCTCACGCCCCAGCGCAGCGAGTTTGTCTGCGCGAGCGAGGAAAAGGCCGACCTGCTGCTGGGCAAGCTGCTAGCGGACCTGTTCTGGGATGCGGGCGCGGACCACGTGACCACCACCGTCAAGCTGGGCGGCCGCGACGCGCTGGTGCATCAGTGGGCTCCGTACGGCGCGATGATCGCCGGGCGCAACGGGAGTCGCGTAGTGGTGATCGGCGGGAAGGACGCGGCGGAGGCAGTGGCGCGGGCGAGTGGCGAGGCCCTGCTGACCTCGGAGAAGGCAGTGTTCGCCCCGGCGAAAGCCTATCCTCCGTACCTGGACTTCTATGACCTCGGGGCGGTGAAATGCTGCACGCTGGGCCTGCACCCGGAGAACAAGTTCCGGTATCAGGAGCGCTCGGCCTTCGTGAAGAAGTTCTTCCCGGGCGGGTTCTATGGTTGCTTCGCCTTCTTTCAGCGCACCCCGGCGGTGGGCGTGGATCCGGAGTTCTCGGCCATGGATACGGATATCCACATGGCGGAGCGGGACAAGACGATGTACACGATGTCGGTGAGCACCGGCAATTGGCCGGGCTGGGCGGAGGACAAGTGGCCCGACTATCTGGACCGGCAGAGCCCGGTGCATCTGGAGCACAACTCGCTAGACAACCCGCCCGAGGCCCTGGGGATGACCTCCGAGCAGCGGCGGGCGAGCAGCCTGCGCTATATGTATGACCTCTTCACCCGCTACGCGAGCAGCCCGATGCTGGGCGGCTGGGAGCTGTACTGCGGGGACTACATCTATGAGACGTACTACAGCAAGAATTACCAGGGGCATCTGGGGTACTCGCCGGTCGGCCTGACCGCCTTCCGGCGCTGGCTGCGCGAGGTGCGGAAGTTCAGCCTGAGCGATCTGGGGCTGCGCTGGTACGGCGACGCGGGGCACTTCTCGTCCTGGAACGACGTCACCCCGCCGGACCCGGACGAGTTCTTCGGCAACCTCAACGCCGGCTGCCTGCGGCTCACCGAGGGATGGTTCTGGCAGAAGGCTACGCCGGGGCAGTTCGAGCGGCCGGCGGACGACGCGGCCGGCTGGGTGCCCGTGGCCATGCCGCCCTCTAAGCAAATGCTGGCCCTGCCCACCGGTCAGGCCTTTTGGCGGATCAGCTTTGACCCCAGCGGCTGGCTGCAGCGGAACGCGGGGAAGGACGTCTACCTCGTCCTCAACCCGGACAATAACGGCTGGCGGACGACCACCGTCTGGCTGAACGGCGTGAATCTGGGCGAGCACAAGTCCAAGGTGAACCCGTTCTCCGGGCCGTTCGGCCTGAAGCTCACCGGTCTGGTCAAGTCCGGCCAGAACCAGGTGGTGGTTCAGGTGAGCGGGGGGACCGGCTGCCTGCTGGGGCCGGTGTTCCTGACGACGACGCGGCCGGTCGGCTATCCCTACTTGGGCAAGCAGCGCAACGCCCAGTACCTGGACTCGTCGGAATGGCGGCTGTACGAACTGAACTTCAAGGTAAGTGACGCGATGGCGTACGCGCGAAGCCTGGATCCTGACCGGCCCTTCGTCAACTGCGCGACGAGTTCCGAGGCCAAGAACGGCCAGGGCATGGCCCTGCGGCAGTACGGGGGCAGCATGCAGGACACCGGCTACGAGTCCTCGTACCGCCCGCTCAACTCGCGGCTGGGGTACGCGGCGGGCTTCTACGGCTCGTGCGAGCAGGCGGGCATCGAGAACATCGCCCACCCGGCGGCCTACGCGCCCACGCTGGACCGGCGGCTGAGTTGGATGCTGATTAACGCTGAGGGTTCGTACAAGGAGTGGCGCGACCCCTACTGCTACTTCCCGGTCGAGGAGCAGACCGGCTGGTTCACCAAGAACGCGCGACGCTACCAACTGTTCGGCAAGTACCTGCCCGAGAAGCCGCAGATCGCGATGCTGTATTCCTCGCAGAGCGCCCTGCTAGGCTACGAGTTCCATTCCGGGGGCGATTGGGACCTGGGCCGGGGCGAGTTGCAGGCCAGCCACTATGACCACGTGTATGTGACGGAGGACATGCTGGCCGCGGGCGTGGCGAATGAATACCCGGTGCTGATGGACACGGACAGCATGATCATGAGCCCGGAGACGATCGCCGCGCTGCGCCGCTACGTGGAGCAGGGCGGGACCTTCATCGCCGTGCAGAATAGCGGCCGGCACTCGCTGCTGGAGCCGGACGTGTGGCCGATCAGCGAGCTGACCGGTTTCAAGACCCTGACCGTCGGCAAGAAGGGGACCATCACCTTCGAGAGCAAGCTGCCGATCTTCGCGGGCTGGGAAGGCAAGCAGTTCGAGGGCGAAGGCAGCGCGCTGGACTGGAAGGATACGCAATCCGCCAAGCACGTCAGCGTAGCCCTGGCGCCACAGGCCGCCGACATGGTGGCGCTGGCGCGCTGGGAGGACGGGACCGTGGCGGTGGGGATGCGCACGCTCGGCAAGGGGCGAGTCCTCGTACTGGGGTCCACCTTCTGGCGCTACGGCCGCGATCTGGGCGGCACGGGCATGTGGAAGACGGACAAGGTCGAGCCGGTCTTCCTGGAGCGACTGTTCACCGATCTGGGCGTCAAGCGCACCTCTGATGCCTCGACTCCGGAGGTGTATACCCGCAAGGTGATCACCAAGAACGGCCTGCAGGAGTGGCTCCTGGCCATGAATACGACCAGCCGGGAGATGAAGGCCGACGTGCGGTTCGCGGTGGCCTCCGCGCCAACGCAGGTCTGGGACCTGAACGACCGGACGCCGGTGCCCTTCACCTACGCGGACGGCTGGGTGCAGATCAAGGAACTGGCGATGACCCCGTATGAGACGCGGATTCTGGGGGTGCAGCGGGGTAGCCTCGCCGCGGGTCTGGACTTCTGGTGGCAGGAGAAGACGCGGTTCTGGACGCGACGCACGCCGCTGACGCCGGTCGTGCCGCCGCCCGCCGTCGACCCGGCCAACCCCGCGGCGGTGGCCTTCGACACCTGGCGTTTCACCGCGGACCGCGACGGCTCGCTCAGCAAGAGCGACGACTGGGCGCAGCCGGCCTTTGCCGACGCGGCGTGGCGGACGGCGGACAACGAGCCCTGGAACTTCCAGTTCGAGGACCTCAAGGACTACGGCGGGGTGGGGCTGTATCGCAGCCAGCCCTTCGGGGTGCCCGCCGGCTGGAAGAACCGGCCGCTCACCCTCAACATCGACGGGCTGCTTGGCTACTGCTGGACGTCTTTTGACCTGTACCTCAATGGCGAGAAGCTGCCGACCTTCGCGCATCCGGTGCGGAAGCTGGACCTCACCGGCAAGCTCAAGAGCGAGGGCAACGTGATCTGCGTGAAGCTAACCGGCAAGCAGCCGGGCGGCGACTACCCGCTCAGCGGCTTGCTGGGCGCGACGCTCTGGCTGCAGCCGGAGAGCATCATCACGGCGTCGGTGTCGCTGCTCGGCCCCTGGCGGGCCGTGCAGGGGGACTGGGTTACCTACCAGACCGTGGCCGTGGCGGCGATTGACCGCCAGCTTACCGATGGGGGCACCCTGAAGCCGGGCGTGACGCCGGTGAAGGCCAACCACCTGGTGCGCGATGTGGACATCCCGGCCGCCTGGCGGGGCAAGCAGGTCTACCTGCATGTGGTCTCGCCGATGATGCGGAGTGAGACCGGCGCCACGGGGCTGACCGGGGGCATGGTGATGGTCAACGGGCAGGCGCGGCTGCTGGACCAGCGGCCCAACATTCCGCTCGACCAAATGGTGAACCTGACGCCCTTCCTCAAGTTCGGCCAGCCGAACCGGATTGAACTGTGGACCCGCAACACCTGGCAGGGGTCTATGAAGGAAGACAACCTGGTGATCAACGACCTCGAGATCGGCTGCGGGGCGAGCTAGACGTGGCCCCCGGGGGCGAGGAGGAGTCCCATGAGCGCAAGATGGATGGTTGCCGTGGCGCTGGCCCTGACGGGTGGGGCGCTGCTGGCGGGGGGCGCGCGGGCGGACGCCCCGGCCTCCGTGGTGGTTAACGGCGGGTTGGAGGACTGGCAGGACGCGCCAGCGGCGCTGCAGCAAGCGGTGAGCTGTCCCCAGTTGCCGGGGGGCTGGAACCTGAACCCGGGACTGGTCGGCAAGCAGTTCTCGCTGGCCCGCGACGCGGAGGTCAAGCACGGGGGTGAGAGTTCCGCGCGGCTGGCCAACCCCGACACGACGAGCGCCGTGTCGCTGCTGCAGCGCCTGTCGGTCGAGCCGGAGATGCGCTATGTGGTGCGCATGTGGCTGCGGGGCGAGAAGGTGGACGCCTACCACCCCAAGGGCGTGATCGTCACTCTGGTGTCCTCCAGCCAGAACGACCCGCGCGACAACAACATGTGGGCGGGCAGTCTGGCCGTGGCCGACAAGGCGCCCTCGCCCAATCAGGGAACCTTTGACTGGCGCGAACTGGTCGGCATCGTGGACACGCCGCCGGGGACCAAGAGTCTCATGCTGGTGGTGACGCTCCGCGGAGCCGGCACGATGTGGGTGGATGACGTGCAGGTCACTCCGCTGGAGAAGTGTATCGAGGTGGAGAGCTACTGAAACGCGGCTCCGCCTGACGGAAATCTGTGAGGTGTCTCCCATGTCGGCACGACTGTGTTTCCTGGCCCTACTGGCCGCGCTAGCGACCGCCTCCGCTGCACCGCTGCGGGCAGACCCGGCGCCGGTTCGCGTCCTGCTGCTGGGGGACAGCACGGTGCAGGGCAGTGCGCCGCGCGCGGTCGCGCCCGAGGCCGATTCGCTGGAGACGGTCATTCAGAAGCTACTGGCGGCGGACCCGGCGCTGCCGCCGGTGGAGGTCCTCAACAAGGGCCAGAATGGCGACACGGTGCGCGGGCTGCTGACGAACCGCTACGCGCGGGAAGTGCTCGGTCTGCCCGGCGCCAAGCCCGACTACATTCTTATCCGGTACGGGATCAACGATTACAGCCACTACCCGCACTTCGTTACGGAGTTTCCCGCGGCTTACCATGAGCTGATCGCTCGGCTGCGCCAGGACTATCCTCAGGCGCTCGTCACGGTGGAGACGATCTTTCCCTTCTATGACGAGGCCACCAATGAGCGGATCAATGACCTGATTCGCCAGGTGGCGGCGGAGGAGAAGCTGCCTTTGCTCGACACGAACGCGCGCTGCGTCGAGGAGACGAAGCTGCTGGGCCCCCACTCGCTGACGCAGCGCTATCTTACGTCGCTCGACCCGATTCCGGAGAAGCTGCGCGCGCTTATCCCGAAGAACTGCATCATCTACGGAACGAACATCTGCGTAGAGGACAACTCGCTGGATGTGCACTTCCGCGAGGTGCCCGGTTGGTTCGGCGACGGGCACCCGAATCTGGCAGGGTATCATGTCATCGGCGACGAGATCGCCAAGTACCTGGCGCCCTTGATCGCGAAGCGGGACGCTCCGGGAGAGTAGGCTCGCTGAAGAGGTATTCCCGACTCAAGGAGAGATGGACCATGAATAGATGTCTGGCGTTTGTTGTGTTGCTTACTGCGCTGGCGACCGCGCTGGCGCTGGCCGCTCCGGCGGACCTGCCGGCGGCGCGGGTGTTGCCCGGCGGGGACCTGCGGGCCTATGGGAAGATCTCGGCGCAGGTGCGCAACTGGACCGCCGAGGGCGGCACCGTGTCTATCACCACAATCACCTGCGAGAGCCCGGCGAAGGCCGCGCTGCTGCACGCGAAGTATGTCTCCGACCTGCAGATTCTCCCGGGCGTGACGGCCGGGAAGCTGCCGGTGGGGGGCAAGGATCTCCCCGCGTGGGAAGTGCAGGGGCAGGGCTGGATTCTCGCGGGCTTCTCCAATGTGTACGTTTTCATCGTCGCCGGCGCCACGCCGACCGCGGTGGCGAGCATCGCCGCGCAGGGCGTCTCGTCGCTGGCGACGGCCAGTTTCGCCCCCACCGTGCCCGTCCCCATGTACTTGAACAAGTGGGACCGCTGGGGCTTTGGCTTCTGGTTTGCGGACCCGCTGCGCACGCCCGAGAACGACCCGGGGTACGACGTGCGGCAGAAGCTCGACTGGGCGCAGAAGATGCAGGTCAGCCTGCAGTTCTACATGGACCCGACCCTCGCCGCCACCGGCGAAGGCGTGATCGCCGAGGCCGGGAGCCGCTGGGCCGCTGAGGACGCTACGAGGCGGGGGCTACCCGTCTTCGTGCAGACGATGAGCGACATGCCGGGTTGGGTCGGCAATCGCTTCCCCGAGCAGATGCAGAGGAAAGTGCCCGACTACGTGGGCAACTGGTACGGGCCGAACGGCTTCAACGGCTGGGGCGGCAGCCCCTACAACCAGATTAGCTGGGCCTCCCAGGAGGGACTGGATAGCTGGCTGGCGACCATGGCGCCCCTCTTCCGCGAATACGCGGCGCTGCCCAACTGCACCGGCTATGGCGAGTGGCACGGCGAAGTGGGGGAGGGGCCGACCGCGATGTTCATGGACTATGGCCCCACCGTGGACGCCGCCTATCGGCGCTGGCTGCGCGGCAAGTACCTGACCCCCGCGGCGCTGGACAAGCGCTGGGGGGCCGGGGCGGGGCGGATCAAGGCCTGGGAGGACGTGCGGCTGCCGGAGCCGGCGGAGTTTCTCGGCTGGGGACCGCAGGCCCTGGACCTGAAGGGCCAATGGAAGCGATTCTACCAGGAGCGCCTCCCGGAGGAACTCAAGGACAAGTGGGGGGCGGTGGACCTGGACGACGCGGCCTGGCAGACGCTGACCGCGCCGGGCGACGACCACCAGATCAACCAGGAGTTGCGCCGGCGGCCGACGATCTACCGCCGCGGTTTCGACCTGACCCAGGCCCAACGGGACGGTCTGGTCGCCAAGGGTAAGGTCTACCTGTACGTTTGGACGCTGGACGGCGCCTGGGGCGACAAGGTGCAATGCTTCCTGAACGGCAAGTCTACGGGCGACGCGCCGGTGGGCACTGTGCCCTCGTGGGTCGCGTTCGAAGTGACCTCGGCGCTGCAGGTGGGGCGCAATACTCTGGCCCTGCGCCTGCCCTGGGGCGAGCTGTCCTACCGCGTCTACCTCTCGCCGGACGCCCCGCGCTGCTTTCCTGATCTGAGTCCCGGCCTGGACGCGCGGTGGGTGGACTACCGCGATTTCATTAGCTGGATGCGGGAGGACTGCCTGCGCCGGGGGATTGAGACCATCCGGCGGGAGGACCCGGACAAGCCGATCAAGCTGTATGCGCCGGGTGGCGTCACCGACATCATGAAGGCGTTGGCCGAGGACTACGGCTGCTACTGGCACGACACCGGCGGCATGAGCGGCAACTGGGACGACCTGCTCCCCTCGATGATGCGCTCCTCGGGCAAGCAGATGAGCATTGAGCCTGGCAATGCCGCCGCCGAGCTGCCTACGCTGAAGCGGTGGGTCGGCAACTGGTTCACGGAGGCGGCCAACGCCATCGACTACTTCGCGGATATCACCGACGTGATGTGGCGGCCGGACCAGAAGGCGTGGTTTGAGGACCGCCAGCCGCTGATTCATCTGATGGGCAAGTTCCACTTCCCGCCCGCGGCGATCGCGGTGCTGCATGGCTCGCGCTCGGAGCGGCTGACCGGCTGGCCCTGGAGCGGGTTCCAGAGTGAACTGCTTTGGTGGACGCGCAACCACCCGCTGGGGGCGCAGATGGGCCTGCCCGATCCCCGGGATGTGCTCACCGAGTTGGATATCATGCGGGGCGGCGCGAGCCGCTACCGGATCATCGTGGACGACAACACCTTTATCATGGACGACGACTTGGTCAACCGCCTCGAGGAGTGGGTGCGGGCCGGGGGCATTTTCGTGGCCGGGGCTATGACCGGGCGGCACTCCACGACGGCGCCGAATACCTGGAAGCTCGCCCGTCTGACCGGCTACAAAGTCATCGGTGGCAACGACAACTGGCGCGTGGGCGCGATCCCCGGGCAGACCGTCTTCACCGATCCCGCTTGGTCCCAGACCGAAGCGGACGGCACGCCGGTGCTGGGCGGGGCGGGGTCCTTCCTGGAGAAGGTAGACCCCTCCTGCCAGGACCTGGCGCGGTGGGGCAAGGACGGCGCGGTCGCTATCGGCTGGCGGCCGCTGGGCCAGGGCAAGGTCATCACCCTGGGCTCGGGCCTGCCCTGGAATTCAGGACACTCCTGGGCGGACCTGCTGGCCTGGTGCAATATCCCGGTGGATACCGCCTCCGCCCCCGGCTGCCGGGTGAAGCATTTCGTGACCAACAACGGCCTGCAGGACCTGTACATCGTCTTCGCCGAGCAGGTGAGTCAGGCCGGTGAGGTCACGCTTACGCTGACGGGAGACGAGCTGCCGGGGGAGCTGACCGCCGTGGGCACCGGGGCCAAGCTGACCGGCGTTCCCGGTCCGAAGCAGATGGTCTTCTCGGGCCTGGCGGTGGAGCCGCTGGAGACTTACGCCTTCCTCGCGCCGCGCCGCCACTTGGCCAGCGCGCCCGCGGACTGGCTGGGGCTCCAGCGCGACTGGTGGGGCGGCACGAAAGCGCCGGCCCCGGCGCCCGTGGTGCCCAAGGTCAACAACACGCTGGACCTCAGCCGCGACTGGGCCTTCTCGCCGGTGCCGGAGGGGGGCGCGGCGGCGCCGCTGGTCCTGCCCACCGCTGAGGACCGCACCTGGGCGCGGATGAACCTGGGGCTCTGGTACAGCGCCAAGTTCCCGGACGTGAAGCACGGCGTCTTCCGCAAGCGCTTCACCGTTCCGGCGGCCTGGGGCGGCAAGGGCCGCATTTGGCTGTGGATTCGCAGCGCCGGGGGGGCCTGCCTGCTCCCGCCTTACCAGGTGCGGGGCTACCTCGACGGGACCTCGATCTGGGAGAGCAAAGGCTGGCTGTACTCCACGTGTACCGCGGACCTGACCGCGCAGTTGACGCCGGGTCCGCACCTGCTGGCGCTGGACCTGGAGTGCACCCTGCCGGTGGGCGGGATCGGCGGCGAGGCGTGGCTGGAGTTCATCCCCGACCCGCCGCTGCGCCAGTCCCTGGCCGGCGACTGGGGCTCCCTGCAGATTCCGGGCAAGGGGACTATCCGCCCCGGGACCGCGAAGTACACCTTCGTGCCCAACCCGGCCGGGCAGGGCAAGCAGGCGGTGCTCTACGGGGAGGCTATCGCCAACAACATCACCGGCCTGTATCTCAATGGCCGGCAGATCAATCGGGAGATCGGCGGCCAGCATTTCCGCATGAATCTGACCCCCTTCCTGCGCTGGAACCAGCCCAATACCATCGAGTTGATTGGTCAGTGGATGGGCGAAGCCACGGAGGTCAAGACGCTGGAAATGCGCTACTACGAGCGCGGCCAGATCTAGGTAGCCAACTGCGCTTCCGGACGATTGGCCCTGCCCTGGAACCAGGACGGTGAGGTTAACGAAATGAGACTCACACGAAGGAGCGGACGAATCTGGTTGGTGTGCTGGTTGCTGGCGGGGGCAGCCGCGCTCGGCGGGAGCGCGCTCCGCGCAGCGGAGCCGGTCAATGTGCTGGTCTTTGACGGTACGAAGATCGATGCACGGCTCACCGCTGAACTGGAGAAGGAGAACATCCACTTCACCTACGGCGACCTCCAGTTGCCCATTTCGGAGGAGATGCTGCGTCAGTTCCATCTGGTGATGATCAACCAG
>DASXVN010000073.1:0-4467 GCA_036504235.1 Armatimonadota bacterium
CGGCGGGGTACGAGCCCCCGCCCTACAGTAAGCAACGGCCCCTTCCACGTCCCACGGCGTCGGGCGAGACGCCCGACCTACCGCCTCTACTCCCCCTCTCCTGCGGCACTTGTACTCAAGTGCACGGAGAGGGGGCTGGGGGGTGAGGCTCCCCTACAGCCCCGCCGGAATCCCCGTCCGCGGGTCCTCCGTCAAAACCTCCGCCAACTTAGTGACGGCTTCCTTCTGCTCGTGGGTCAGATGTTTGGGCACGGTGATGTTGACGACCACGTACTCGTCGCCGTGGGCCTTGCCGCCGCGACGGGGGCCGCCCTGGCCCCGGAGGCGGAAACGCTGGCCGCTGGAGGTGCCCGGCGGGATGGTGAACTGCACCTGCCCGCGCACGGTCGGCACCGGCACCTTGGCCCCTTGCAGGGCCTCCACGACGGTGATCGGCAGGTCCACCGTGATATTGTCCTGCTCGTCGCGCTTAAAGTACGGGTGGTCTTCCACCTGTAGCTCCAAGATCAGGTCCCCGGGCGGGCCGTTGCGGAAGCCGCGCCCGCCCTCGCCGGCGAGGCGCAGTTTCTGCCCGGAATGTACGCCGGGGGGAATCTTGAGGTCCAGCTTGCGGGTGCGGACGACCTCGCCCCCGCCCTGACAGGCCGGGCAGCGCTCGGTGATGATCTCGCCCGAACCCTGGCAGGCGGGGCAGGCCGAGGCCATGCCGAACATGCCCCGCTGGCCGGACGAGCCGCTGCCGCCGCAGGCGCTGCAGGTCTGGGCCTTGCCGCCCAGCCCCTCGCAGTCGGTGCAGCGGTCGGCCAGGCTGAAGGACAGCTCCCGGCCGGCTCCCTGCACGGCGTCGGCGAAGCTGACCGTCAGGCGATAGTGGATGTCCTGCCCGCGCTGGGGACTGCGCGGCGCGCTACGCCCGCGTTGGCGACCGGCTCGCGCCCCACCCCGGTCGCCGAACAGATCGCCGAAAAGGTCGG
This sequence comes from Armatimonadota bacterium, assembly GCA_036504235.1. Lineage (GTDB taxonomy): Bacteria > Armatimonadota > Zipacnadia > Zipacnadales > Zipacnadaceae > Zipacnadum. The sequence continues at coordinate 975 of DASXVN010000073.1, forward strand.
CGAAGCTGCCCGCGCCGCCGGTGGAGTAGACGAAGTCGCCGAAATCGCCGCCCTGCCACTGGCCGCCGGCCTGCGCCTGCTGGAACTGGTCGCCATACTGGTCATACTTCTTGCGCTTCTCCGGGTCGGAGAGCACCTCGTAGGCCTGGGAGAGCGTCTTGTACTTCTCCTCGGCCGCCGCATCGCCCGGGTTGACGTCCGGGTGGTGCTGGCGCGCCAGCTTACGGTAGGCCTTGCGGATTTCCGCCGCCGAGGCCGTCTTGGGCACGCCCATAACTTGGTAGTAGTCAACCTGCGGCATGATTATCTAGCGGCGCCCGCTTCGGCGGGGCCTAGCCCTTCTCGACGGGGATAGTCCGGGACAACTCGCCGGCCCGGCGCGGCACGCGAACGGTAAGCACGCCCTCTGCCAGCCGGGCGCTGATCTGATCGTGCTGAGCGTCGCGCGGCAGCGGCACCGAGGCGGCAAACCGGCCATAGCGCCGCTCGCCCCGCAGGACCCGCGGCGACTCCGCCGCATTCGCGTCGTCCGCCGGCGCGGGTTTCTCGCCGCTCAGCCACAGGCTCCCCTCGCGCGTCTCCAGCTTCACCTGCTCCGCGGCCACGCCGGGGAGGTCAAACCGCACCCAGTAGGCCTCGGCTTCCTCGCTAACATCAGTCGCCGGGGTCCACAGGGGCGTGACCTCCGGCGCGGCGGTCATCTCGCGAAAAACCTGCTCCACGCGGTCGTGCAACTCCCACAGCTCGCGCCAGGTAGTGGTGGGCATAGCTCTCATGTCAGAGGCACCTCCCGGGGCTGCGCGCGCCGCACGCGAACCTGCAGCACCCCGTCGGTCAGCGTCGCCTGCGCGCTGTCTTCCTCCAGTTGCCAGGGCATAGTGAAGGAGCGGCTGAACTCGCCCATCGGCCGCTCGGCCTGGTGGAAGCGTTGGCCCTGCTCCTCGGCAGCCCGCGAGCGCACACCAGCGATGGTCAGCGTGGAGCCGCTCAGGCGCACGTCCATGGCCTCGCGCGCCACGCCGGGCGCCTCCAGCTCCACGACCACCTCCGGCCCTTCCACGCGAATCTCCGCGCAGGGCGACCACATGCTCTCGGCGGGCGCGGGATGCGCCTCCCCGCCGCCGGATTCCAGCAAGCGGTACAAGCGCCGCCGCAACAACTCCACGGCCCGCGATGATTCCGGAGTCATTCCTCGCATAGTGAACCTCCGACTTGGAGACTGGGCGATTGTCGTTAGCCGTTGCCGTTTCCCTTACCCCCTCTCCTGCCAGGAGAGGGGGTAAGGGGTGAGGCTGGGCCGCCAGCGGGGGACACCTCCCCCGCGTCCCTTACTTATCCGTCGACTCGAACTCGGCATCAATGACGTCGTCGCCACCGGCCGCGGGACCGGCTTGCGGACCCGCTTCGGGACCGCCGGCCTCCGGGCCGGCCGCCGCGCCGGCCTGCTCGTACATGCGCTGCGAGATGGCCGAGAAGGCCTGCTGGAGCTGGTCCATGGCCGCGCGAATGGCCGCCGCGTCGTCGCCCTGCGTCAGTTGCCGCAGCGCCTCGATCTGATCGCGGAGCGGCTGCGCCTCCTCAGGCGAGACCTTTTCGCCTAGCTCGTTGAGCGTCTTTTCGAGCTGGTACGCCAGCGCGTCGCCCTGGTTGCGGGCCTCGGCCAGCTCCTTGAACTTGCGGTCCTCTTCCTCATACTGCTTGGAGTCCTGGACCATGCGCGACACGTCGTTGTCGGACAGTTGCCCGGAGCCGGTGATGGTGATCTCCTGCTCCTTGCCGGTAGCCCGATCCTTGGCGGTCACGTGCAGGATGCCGTTGGCGTCAATGTCGAAGGTGACCTCAATCTGCGGAATGCCGCGCGGCGCGGGCGGGATGCCCGCCAGGTGGAAGCGGCCCAGCGACTTGTTCTGCGAGGCGCGGGCGCGCTCTCCCTGCATTACGTGCACCTCGACGGTGGTCTGGAAGTCCGAGGCGGTCGAGTACACGCGCTGCTCCCGGGTGGGGATGTTGGTGTTGCGCGGGATGCAGACATCCATTACGTCGCCCAGGGTCTCGACGCCGAGGCTCAGCGGGGTGACGTCCATCAGGACGATATCCTGCGAGCCGCCGGCCAGGACCGCGGCCTGAATGGAAGCGCCCACGGCGACCACTTCGTCGGGGTTGAGGTCCTTGCGCGGCTCCTTGCCGGTGAGGCGCTTGACCAGTTCCTGCACCGCCGGAATCCGCGTGGAGCCGCCGACCAGGATGACCTCGTCGAGGTCCCCGGCGCTCATGTTGGCTTCCTTCATGGCGTCCTTGACCGCAACCTCGGTCTTGGCGATGAGGTCGCCGATCAGCTCCTCGAGCTTGGCGCGGGTCAGCACCATTTCCATGTGCTTGGGCCCCTCGCCCTCCACGGAGGTCAGGAAGGGCAGCGAAACAGTGGTCTGCATAGTAGTGGAAAGCTCCATCTTGGCCTTCTCGGCCGCTTCCCGTACGCGCTGCAGGGCCTGGCGATCCATCCGCACGTCCACGCCGACTTCCTTCTTGAACTCCTCGGCGAGGTAGTCCAGAATCCGCTGGTCGAAATCGTCGCCGCCCAGGTGGGTGTCGCCGGAGGTGGCCAGCACGTGGTAGGCGTCGCGCTCCTCGGCGCCGCCGATCTCCACGTCCAGGATGGACACGTCAAAGGTGCCGCCGCCCAGGTCGTAGACCAGGACCGTGGCTTCCTTCTTCGACTGCCCGAACCCGTAGGCCAGCGCCGCCGCGGTCGGCTCGTTGATGATGCGCAGGACCTCCAGGCCGGCGATCTCCCCGGCCTGCTTGGTCGCGGTGCGCTGGGTGTCGTCGAAGTACGCAGGCACGGTGATGACCGCCTGCGTGACGTCCTCGCCCAGGTAGGCCTCGGCGTCGGCCTTCAGTTTCTGCAGGATCATCGCCGAGATCTGCTCGGGCGAGTAGTCCTGACCGTCAATGGTCACCCGGTCGCGCGTGCCCATCTTCCGCTTGATAGAGGAGATGGTGCGCTCCGTGTTGAGGACGGCCTGCCGCCGAGCGGACCGCCCCACCAGGCGCTCCCCGCTCTTGGAGAAGGCCACGACGGAGGGCGTAATCCGCTCGCCGTCGGGGTTGATGATCACCTTCGGCGAGCCCGCCTCCATGATTGCCACACAAGAATTCGTCGTTCCCAGGTCAATACCCACTGCTTTAGCCACTTTGGCTCACTCCTCTTACCTAATCCTGCCGGTAGTTGAGAGGCAACTACTCGGCGGTACTGTACTTAAGTCTCTTTGATTATAGAGGCTTTAGCGCAATGCTGTCAAGTATGCCTGTCGAAAACCTCGAAACCGGCTTTGGTGGTTGATGGCATTAGACTCAACGGCACGTGTTGCCGACGAGAGGAGGCGAGAATTGTTCAGTGCGGGGTGAGAGGAAGGCCGTTGGCCCGGCGGTCGCCGGGACCCACCCCCGGCGCCGCTTCGCGTCGCCGCCCCTCCCTAAATAGGGAGGGGTG